>JBPYFK010000001.1:0-4887 GCA_051984675.1 Pseudonocardiaceae bacterium
GTGTGAACGGAACCGGGGCCGTCTACTGCGTCGCATCGGCTCGTACTGCATCCGCCTTGACCTGCACAGGAGCTTTTCGAGAGTTACGGCGTGTCTCAGTAGTCGTGCGCTATTCCGGCCCGTCTTAGCCACTGATTTAGGCACCGCTCGGGGTGTATACCGTCGCTTCGACGCCCCCGGTGCCTCAAGCTACGGCCGGGTCACGCTCTCAGCTGCACGAACGCCCAGGGCAGCGGGCGGATTTTGAGCGGATACACCCAACCACCCCCAACCTGCGGTGATAGCCGACTCCACCAGTTCGGGACCGCGCATAAACCGCAATCGCTCTTGCTGCCGACGAGGTGATCAAGATCGGGCAGGACCTCCAGGCACAAAAATCGTGACGGTTGCTCACTCGGGTCAGCAGAGGAATCGGCCAGAAATGGCTGCGGGTGTAGCCGTCAGGCGCTACTGATCGCTAGAAGCCTACGGAGCAAGTTAACCAACAGCGCTATGGTGCGCACCGCCCAGGCCATCGCTCGATCAGAGGCGACGACAGTTCTGTACCAGCGGCTCGCCGACCTACCGCACTTGAACCCCGACAACGACACCGAACCACTGCCGCCGGCTGTAGCCGACTTGCGTTCGCACATCCACGCCGTGGACGCCGTGGTGTTCTCCACACCGGAATACGCCGGCGCCATGCCGGGCGCGATTCCCACCGACCTATCGAGCTACTCCCGACGTGTTGAACACAACTTTGAAGCGGCCCTGACCGCGGGACCGCTTGAGAGACGACCTCGACAATCTCGGATCGATCCCCTGAACCAGTGAATCTGATCGATCGATCAAAACAACTTTGAGTGAAAGCAGTTTCCAGGGGCAGAGCTCAGGTGGTGGCGAGAACAGTACGATCACATACTCCAGTGGCCGCCAGTGCACACGCGTGCACGTTCCGCATCTACCTATCACGAGGGTATCCGCGTGAACCATAAGTCTGATGTATCGGTCCCTTTCAGAGGGCTGGGCCGAAGAACTAGGGATCGGAGCGAAAATGGCTAGACAGACCAGCCCAGTGGTGGCCGTCGTGCTGGCCAGCGTGATGGCGGCAGCGGCCGGCATCGGTGGTGGGAAGGCGAGCTCGTCATCCGAGAACACCCCGCAGCAGAACAACCCCCCGCGGTCCTCGCCGCGGGCAACTCCGTCGGTCAGTTGCGGCCAGTATCCATGCTTCACGACGGCGGACGAGGTCCTCGCCTCGGCGCCCCGTCCCGGTCCCAGTCAGGTCGCCACCATTCCCGTCGCGAACAGGGCAATCGGACCCGGCCACAGGGATCCCAGGATGCTCGTGGGTTTGGACAACGGACCGCGTGGCTATTGGGCGGCCTCCGACGGCTATGCCCAGGGCCGCAGCGGCACCGTCAGCAACGTCAACACGGGTAACGTGTTCAACTTTGACCATTGGCGGTACGTCGACGACCTCTATTACTACACACACACCCTGATGTCCGTACCGCCTACCCAGTGGACCAACGCGGGTCATCGAAACGGCGTCCCGGTACTCGCCACGATCACCGCCGATTGCCCAGGCTGCGGCGACCAGGCCACGAAGCTCTTCGATGCGGACCACTACCACGAGACAGTCGAGAAACTCTATCAGTACGCCGTGGCCTACGGCTTTGACGGATGGGTGATCGACATGGAGAAAGCCCCCACTGGCGATGAATTCAAACCCTCGCCTACCGTGCTGGCCGCCGTC
This sequence comes from Pseudonocardiaceae bacterium, assembly GCA_051984675.1. Classification (GTDB taxonomy): domain Bacteria; phylum Actinomycetota; class Actinomycetes; order Mycobacteriales; family Pseudonocardiaceae; genus JBPYFK01. The sequence continues at coordinate 1,739 of JBPYFK010000001.1, forward strand.
AAAGAGATGCTCAACAAGAAGCTGCCGAACGGCCAGAACATGCGTGTAACCGTGTATCAAGCGAAAGTGCCTTCCTTGCAGCCAGATAGCGAGCTGCTTCCGTACATCCAAGCGGGGGCCGCATGGCAATCGGACTACGACCCACAGCCTGAAAACAATCCGGCAGCGGAGACCCACCAAACCCTGCGAGGAGCGGGTCTCGCTGCCCGGTTCTTCGACGCTTATTGGGCAAGCTACGTCTACGACCCCTACGGGACGTATGACCCAAAAGAGGGTAAGGTCGACGGTAAGTGCCGTGCGGGTGAGGTGACCACGGCGCAACAGATCTGGAACGGCAACTCGAATCCTGGTACCACCCCCGCATGTCTGAACACGCAGGACCTGTTCGACAACCAGCGTCTGATCGTCAAGCCAGCGCCAGCCTCCGGGGGCAGTGGCTATTTCACCTCGGCGGCTTTGTTCGCTACGGGGTGGACGTATTTCGGCAACCTCCCCGATCCCAAGCCGGGGCAAGTCGCGGTCGGGCCGGCCAGTCGGAGCCTCGTCCACGCCGCTGACGACGCGATGTGGGTTGGCCACGACGTCCGGTACTCAGGGCCGCAGTGCACACGTTCGGGCACCAACAATGCCGTGTCTTCCTATATCAGCCCTCGGTCGGTCGTGGGATCGCTGCCTTTCGTCACCAACTTCAACGAAGGCGAGGGCGACCTCTACGCCGTGGGCGGCAAGCTCGCGAACGCGAACCCGTGGAACAACCTTTCCGGCCAGGACGTGTTGCCGACCTGGCATTGCGCCACAAGCGGCAACCTCACCGCCGCTGCGACCTACGCCAGTCCAGACAACAACGATGCCTACAACGGCGGCTCTGCCCTGTCCTTCACAGGTAACGGCGGAGGCGAGTTCGGCCTCTACGCGGCCAAGATCGCGATCCCCAACGGGGCCAAGCCGGTGCTGAGGTTCGTTGCCAAGACCAAAGACGGGCCGGCCCCATACGCACGCGTCGACTTCGATGACGGCACCTCGCAGACCGTACAAGCAACCCGGTCGGGGCCCGGGTGGCAAGAGTTCGGCGGCGAGCTCAACGCCCCCGGCAAGACCATCGTGAAGATTTCAGTGGGCTTCCCCAATACCAATCGCCCGGTGAACACCGTGCTCGGTCAGCTTCGCCTCTACGACGCGTCGAAGGATAAGACGCCGTCGCCGATCCATGTCTCGTCCAGCGCGCCCACGATCTCTTGGACCAAGCCTGCCGGCCCACCGATCGCCTACTGGAACGTCTACGCCCGCCAGGGAAAGTGCCTCAACTTCCTGGGACCGGCGTTCACGACGAACTATGACACGTCTCAGCCAATGTTCGGCCCGCCGCAGCCTGCCTCCGGCTACGTCATCCAACCCGTCTCGACCAGCGGCTCGGCAGCCAACATCGGAGACCTCTGTGGCGGTGATCCATAGGCCGCCCGCTAGAGGAAGCTCAACGTCAGCTCAACTCTTTGAGGGCCTCGGCACAGGCCCACATGGCTGTGCGCACACCAGAAACCTAACCACTAGACGGGGGTAGCGTCGGCCGGAATGATCTCCTGCCAGCAATCCTGCGACGGGCGCAGCTGAGTTCGAACCAGCGACCCCTTGCTTGTAAGGTCAGCTAGTCACCATTCCGGCCAGGAATTTCCCAGTCAGGTGGCCGAATCTGGGTTGCGTGATTGTCCACGGGTGTCCATGGAAGTCCAAGCCGATTGTCACCCACTTAGTCACCCAGCAACTGTCCACTTGCGACATTCCCAAGGCCCGGATCTGCTCTACTACCCAACCCGGAAACGACATGGACGGGCTCGCTCCCCACGCGATGCCCCGAGGCACTGACGCCCGCACTCAAGGCTCAGCGGAACTGCCAAGTACACCTTAAGTACCGCATGTTGCGCGACAACAGCACTTCTCGCCACACGGGTTTCTAGCTGCTTCTGGCGGCTGATTCCGTGTCGCTGGCACGGCAGGCTCGGCCGGCCCCGCCTTCAATACGGGCCAACGGGCAGGAACAAGCCGAACACCCCCAGAGCAGATCATCCCGTCTCTTCCGACGGCTGGGTGCCCTGGTCGAGTAGTTGCTCACGGGCGCGGGCCACACGGGAACGCACGGTGCCGAGGGCACAGCCACAGACCTGGGCGGTTTCTTCGTAGGACAAGCCCAGCACCTGCGTGAGCAGCAGCGCTTCTCGGCGGTTGTCGTCCAGGCCCTGCAGCATCAGGTTCACCTCGACCACGTCTTCAAACCCCGCTGCCTTGGCGTAACGGTGCTCGTCAGCAGGGTCGATGTCGTCCACCCTCACGGTGGTGCGGGGGCGTCGCCGTTTGCTTCGGATGTGGTCGGCTACGACCCGGCGGGCGATGGACAGCAGCCAGGTGCGCACCGAGGAGCGGCCACGGAAGCGGCGGAGGCTGGTCAGCACCCGCAGGTAGGTTTCCTGGGTGAGGTCGTCGGCGGCGTGCGGTGTGTCCAGGTAGGCGACGAAACGCCATACGTCGCGCTGGGTGCTGGCCACGAACTGTTCCAGTGCCTGGCGATCTCCTGCCCCGGCTGCCCGCGCCAGTCTGGTCAGCCAGGCGTCGTCGGCCTCCGAGTGGCTCATGAGCTGGCAGGCTAGCCGCTGATCAGGGTTGCCGCGCCCGCCAGGTCAGCGACGTGTGTTCCTCCCCACGGTATCGAGGTTGTCTGCGGCTGCCCCCTTGCGCTGTACACGTCCGGGTCTCACCAGCAGCTGCGGTAGCTTCCGGCTGTCGGCGTTCCTGCGGCATGTTCGGGTGGAACTTCACGGCCGGCGCGAACGACCTCAAGAGTGTGAAGGACGAGTGTATGGACTGCGCACGCGTGCGTGAGGCGCTCTCGGCGCTGCTGGACGGAGAAGACCCGGCCATCGAGGTGGGCCTCGTCGAACGCCACCGCGCTGAGTGCCCGGCCTGCGCCCGCTGGTACACCGACGCGGCCCGGCTCAACCGCCAGCTGCGTCTGCGAATCGCCGCTGCCACGGGACCTGATGTCACCGAGAAGGTCCTCTCCCGGGCGCGGCTACCCCGCCGTCGTCGGCTGTGGCAGGCGCTGCGGATGGCGCTGCTGATCACGGCGCTGGCGCAGCTCGGCATCGGCCTGTCCACCC
>JBPYFK010000002.1:0-43623 GCA_051984675.1 Pseudonocardiaceae bacterium
GGAAGAATCGCCGTGCCGCGCGCGAGCGCAGCCGCGAGCTGCTGGAGCGCTTCGACCTGGTGGACGCGGCCAACCGACCGACGAAGACCTACTCGGGCGGCATGCGGCGGCGGCTCGATCTCGCCGCGGCGCTCGTCGCCAAGCCGCCGGTGCTGTTCCTGGACGAGCCCACGACCGGGCTCGACCCGCGCAGCCGCCTGTCGCTGTGGGCAGTGATCGAGGATCTGGTCGCGGAAGGGACGAGCGCGCTCCTCACCACCCAGTACCTGGACGAGGCCGATCGGCTCGCCGACTCGATCACCGTGCTTTCCGGGGGCAGGATCGTGGCCTCGGGCACCGCCACCGAACTGAAGGCGCAGGTCGGACAGCGCACGGTCACCGCGACCCTGGCGGACCCCGCGCAGGCACCGCAAGCCCAGCGGGCACTGGACGCCGCCGGCCTCGACCCGACCTACCACGCCGAGCGCGGCACCATCACGACCCCGGTCGCTGCTTCCCGTGATCTGGCCGTTGTGGTCCGGGCATTCGACGACGCCGGCATCGAGGTCAGCGAACTCGGTCTCGGCGAGCCGACGCTGGACGACGTCTACCTCACCCTCGCCCACCACAGCCCCGCCCCGGCGGCCTGACGATCGGAACCAGATGACCAGCACAGTAATGGCGGAGCCGGCGCAGCGTGCCGGATCTGACGGCGACGCCCGGCGAGCCTGGCGCGGCGCGCGCCTGGCGGTGCAGATCGAGGTACTGGCCGGCAGATCCTTACGCGCGATGGTCACCGACCCGCGACTGATCATCTTCAGCCTGCTCCAGCCGCTGATCATGCTCACCCTGTTCAGCCAGGTCTTCGGCAAGGCGATGATGGGCAGCGTCGCGGCGCAGGGCGGCAGCTACATCAACTACCTGATGCCCGCCATCCTGGTCACCACCGGGATCGGCGCCGCGATGCAGTCCGGCGTCGGGTTGATCTCCGACATGAAAAACGGCGTGCTGGCTCGGTTCCGCGCGCTGCCGATCCATCTCAGCTCGGTGCTGGTGGCCCGCAGCCTCGCGGACCTCACGCGCACGGCGATCCAACTCGTGGTCCTGCTGGGTGCCGCGACGGTGCTGTTCGGTTTCGCGCCCAGCGGCGGCCTGACCGGAGTCCTCAGCGCCCTGGCGCTGGCGCTTGCGGTGAGCTGGTCGTTGGCGTGGGTGTTTCTCGCGCTCGCCACGTGGATTCGCAAGGAGGAGGTGATGCAGAGCTTCGGATTTCTGGCCATGTTCCCGCTGATGTTCGCCTCCAGCGCCTTCGTCCCGCTCGCCGCGTTACCCGCCTGGCTGCGAGTGGTGGCCACGATCAACCCGCTGACCTACGCGGTCAATGCCTCTCGCAACCTCTCGCTGGCGCTGCCGGTGGGCAGTGGGGTGGTCTCCGCGATCGGCGCCAGCGCCCTGCTGTGCACGGTGGGGATCAGCCTCGCCATCGCGGGATTCCGTCGTCCACTTTAGATTCCGTTCTCGTTCGCCATTCCATTCATTTCTGGGGTCTGTCATGCCGAAGCACTTCCTGTTCTCCAGTGTCCCCGGGCACGGCCACGTCAATCCCACCTTGCCGGTCGTTCAGGAACTCGTCCGCCGTGGTCACCGAGTCACCTACGCCGTCCACGAGAGGTTCCGAGCGGCCGTCGAATCGGCGGGAGCGAGACTGCTCGCGACCACGGGAGAGATGCCGTCCGAGCCGCCGACGAACTTCTCTCCAGCGGAGATCGCCAGGAGGATGGACATCTTCCTGGAGATGCTTCGCGCCGACTTTCCGCTGCTGCTCGACTATGCCCAGCACGAGCAGCCGGACGCGGTCTGTTACGACGCCATGAGCCAGGCCCCGAAGCTGGTCACCGAGAAGCTGGAACTGACCGGAATCGCACTGATCCCCACCTTCGCCAGCAACGATCACTTCTCGCTGCGCGACCAGGTCGCGTCGAAGATCGCCCAACCGAACATGCCCGAGCTGCAGCGGGCGTTCCAGAAGATGCGGGAGTTCGCCGCCGAACACGGCGTGTCCGCGCCCAGTCTTCCGATGGGCGGGGCACCCGCGGAGTTCAACATCGTGTTCATCCCGCGCGAGTTCCAGATCGCGGGGGAGACCTTCGACGAGCGGTTCCGGTTCGTCGGCCCGTCGGTGGAAGGCACCCGGACACTTGAGGTGGGCTGGCAGCCTCCCGCGGACTCCCAGCCGTTGCTGCTCATCTCGCTGGGAACGGCGTTCAACTACCGGCCCGACTTCTTCCGCATGTGTTTGGACGCGTTCGGGGACGGGGAGTGGCAGGTCGCGATCGCCGTGGGCGAGCACGTCGACGTGGCCGAGCTCGGAACGATCCCCGAGAACATCGACATCCGGCCGTATCTCCCGCAGACCACCGTGCTGCGGCATGCCGACGTGTTTCTCTCGCACACCGGAATGAACTCCACAATGGAGTCCCTGCACGCGGAGGTGCCGTTGGTGGCGGTGCCGCAGATGCCGGAGCAGGAGGCCAACGCGCGCCGGGTGGAGGAACTCGGTCTCGGACGGTGTCTGGACCCTGCCGAGCTTTCGGCGGACCTGCTGCGCACCGCCGTGACCGAGGTCCATCACGACGAACGGATACGCGCCAACCTCAAGCAGATGCGCGTCGCCTTCGACAGCGCCGGAGGAGCCAGCGCCGCCGTCGACGCGATCGAGGAGTACCTGGCGGGCTGACGCCCGGCCGTTACCGGTGTTGTGCCAGCATTTCCAGGATTGCCGTGGCGAGCGCGGTGGGTGCTTCCTCGGGAATCCAGTGACTCACCCCGTCCAGGGTGACGAATTGGTAGGGGGCCTGCACGAACTCCCCGCAACGCTCGGCGCCAGCCCGTCCCAGCGCGATGTCGTCGGTGCTCCAGACGTACGTCGTGGGGACCGTGACCGGCGGAAGCTCGTTCATCTCCCGCGTCATCGCGCGGTACCAGTTCAGCGCGGCGGTCAAAGCCCCCGGCTCCAGCAGGGTACGAACGTGCTCGTCCACGAGGTCAGCCGGAACCACGTTTCCGAACAGGGCTCGAAGGCGATGCCCGCCGTCCTCCAGGAGGACCTGCTCGGCTTTGCCCTCCTGCCGGAAGAGCTTGATGTACTCCGAGCGGCGCTGCTGGTCCGCGTCGTTGCGCAACGCCCACCCGTAGGCAGTCGGGTGCGGTACCGACACCGCCGTCAGCGTACGAATCCGTTCGGGATGCTGTGCGGCGACGTGCCACGCCACGACCGCTCCCCAGTCATGTCCAACCAGGTCTACTGTGGACATTTTGAGAGCGTCGAGGATGCCGATCGCGTCAGCGACCAGGTGGGACACCGCGTACTGCTCCACCCCATCCGGTCGAGCACCGGGAGCGTAACCTCGCTGGTTCGGCGCGATCGTCCGCACTCCCGCCTCGTTGAGCTGCGCCGAGACGAGGTCCCACGAGCGCGCGGTCTCCGGGAAGCCGTGCAGCAACAGTGCCGGGCGGCCGGCGGCTGGCCCGGAAACGGTGGTGGGGAAGGTCAGTGAACCTACTGGAATCTGGTCGAGCATTCCCGTGGCGTTCTCAGGCATTCGCCGGCTCTTTCCATGCTGTGGCAACTTCGGGCGAGCATACCAGCTGGTCGGTATGGCAGCCCACCGTCGCGGTCACGGGACTTCGATCGTGTCGAGGACGGTCGAGGCGATGTGCGCGGCCGGTTCCCGGTACGCCTCCGCGAGCGTCTGATACACGCGCTCGGCGCGGATGGCGGGCCAGTCCTCGGGCAGGTGGGCCGCCGGCAGTCGGGGGTCGGACCGGATGAGCTGGAGCCAGTCGGTGTGCAGCACGAGTTGGCGTGCGAGGTCATCGGGTGCCAGGGGCATCGGGTGCTTCTGGTCCCAACGGTCCAGGAACTCGAGGTAGCGCGCGGCGATGGCGTCGATGTCGAACGCGGTGTGCACCAGTTGCGCGTCCGCGGTGGGCTCGCCGGGTCGGGCGGTGAAGACGTTGAGGTGATGGTCGAGACCGAGCCCAGCCAGCAGGGCTGGCACCTCGACCTCGCCCGGTGCGATCCACAGGCCGTTCTGCAACGGGCCGAAGCCGCCCCAGATCAGCCGGGAGCGCAGGTCGTGGCGCTGGCTGCGCCAGGCTTCCGGCAGGGAGAACCCGATGAGGGTCCAGGTGCCGTCCCAGTCCCGGTTGAGCGCGGCGGTGTGCCAGATGCGGTGGTGTCCTTCGGTGAGCACGGCGGTCGACCGGTCGGTGAGCCCGAAGTACATCTTGCGACCGCGACGGTGGCGGGCGAGCAGGTCGCGTTTGGCCATGCGGGCGAGGGTGGAGCGCACGGCCTCCTCGGAAACGCCGATGCGGGAGAAGACGTCGATGATGCTGCCCGAATACACCGCGATGGGGTGATCGAGGACGTAGATGCCGAGGAAGTTGAGCATCAACAACTGCGGTCGGGCGGCTGGCGACCGCGTGCCGCTGCCTGGTGTCTCCGCGGGTTGGTTCGCGCTGGTCACCTGGCCAGCGTATCGAGGCCGAGCGGCGGTCCAGTCCAGCAAAGTTCGGCACAATATTGACCGCAATTGAAATGAAGCATAATGTCACGCCCAGCGTCGCGCACGCAACGGACGGGAGGACGAGGGGTGGACTTGTCAGGCAAGGGCGCGACCATTAGCGGCGCCGCCGCCATGGACGTGCGCAGCCTGGCCGCGATCGACGTCCACACCCACGCCGAGGTGTCCGCCGAGGGGCACTCGTCGCTGTCACCGGAGCTGCTGGCGGCCTCGGCCGCGCACTTCGGCGCGCAGCAACACCGCCAGCCCACGATCGACGACATGGCCGCCTACTACCGGCAACGGGATATGGCCGCTGTCGTGTTCACAGTGGACGCTGAACATGCCACCGGGCACCCGCCGATCCGCAACGAGGAAGTCATCGAGTCGTGTGCCAGGTACGCGGACACGTTGATCCCGTTCGCAAGCGTCGATCCGTGGCGCGGTAAGGCGGCGGTGCGCGAGGCGCGCCGCCTGGTCGAGCAGTACGGCGCCCGGGGGTTCAAGTTCCACCCCAGCCTGCAGGACTTCTCTCCGAACGACCCGATGGCCTACCCGCTCTACGACGTGATCGAGGAGCTGGGAGTGCCAGTCCTGTTCCATAGTGGACAGACTGGGATCGGGGCCGGAACGCCCGGCGGTGGTGGTATCCGCCTCAAGCATTCCAACCCGATGCTGGTCGACGACGTGGCCGTCGACTTTCCGCGGTTGCGGATCATTCTCGCACACCCGTCGTTTCCGTGGCAGGACGAGGCCCTGGCGGTCGCCACCCACAAGCCATACGTCTACATCGACCTGTCCGGCTGGGCGCCGAAGTACTTCCCGCCGCAGCTGGTGCGCTACGCGAACTCGCTGCTCAAACACAAGGTGCTGTTCGGGTCGGACTACCCGTTGATCACCCCCGACCGCTGGCTGGCCGAGTTCGAGAAGCTGGACATCAAGCCCGAGGTGCGACCGTTGATCCTCAAGGACAATGCCGCCAAACTGCTCGGGCTGCTGGAGGACTGAGACTGGCAGACTGAGTCGACAGCCGAGGCTGAGCCGAGAAGGCTGGGCGCGAATCGAGGGATCATGCGCAATGAGGGCATTGGCTCGTGGACGGCACGCCGAGCACGCAAGACTCCCCGCAAGACCGCGATCATTCACGCCGACAAGACGACCAGCTACGCGGAACTGCACCAGCGCGTGACGCGGCTCGCGCACGGCCTGCGCGAACTCGGGGTGCGGCGGGGCGACAGAGTGGCCTACCTCGGACCGAATCATCCCGCGTTCTGCGAAACCATGTTCGCCGCCGGCGTGATTGGTGCGGTATTCGTGCCGCTGAACGTGCGGCTGGCCGCCGCGGAGCTGCGGCACTGCCTGGTCGACTCTGGCGCCGCTGTACTGGTACACGCGCCGGACCACGCCGACGCGGCACGCGAGTTCACCGGCGAGGTGCGCCTCCTTGCTCTCGACAGTGACTACGAGCGGCTGATCGCTGCCGCCTCCGGCGAGCCGATCGACGACACGGTGATGCTCGACGAGCCGTGCATGATCATGTACACCTCCGGCACCACCGGGAGCCCGAAAGGCGCCGTGCTCACCCACGGCAACGTCACCTGGAACAGCCTCAACGTGCTGGTCGACGTCGATCTGGCGTCGGACGAGGTAACGCTGGTGGTGGCCCCGCTGTTCCACGCCGCCGGCCTGCACATGACGTGCCTGCCGACCCTGCTCAAGGGCGGAACGGTGGTGCTGATGCCGAGCTTCGACGCCGCGGGCGCGCTCGACCTGATCGAGAGGCACCGGGCGACCTACATGTTCGGGGTTCCGGCGATGTACCAACGGATGGCTGAATCTCGGCAGTGGGATGTGGTGGACCTGTCCAGCCTGCGGCAGCTGTGCTGCGGAGGCGCGCCGGTACCGCTGGCGACGATCCGTGCGTATCAGCGGCGAGGGCTGGCTTTCAGCGAGGGATACGGCATGACCGAAACCGCACCGGGGGCGCTGTACCTGGCGCGTGAGGACAGCGAAACCAAGATGGGCACCGCTGGTGTGCCGCACTTCTTCACCGATGTTCGTGTCGTGGACCTGGATGGGCGGGAGGTCGAACCCGGCGACCGGGGTGAGGTCGTCATCGCCGGCCCGAATGTCATGAGCGGCTACTGGGGGAGGCCGGAAGAGACCTCACGAACGCTGATCGACGGATGGTTCCGCTCCGGTGACGTCGCCACCGTGGACGATGACGGATACATATCCATTGTGGATAGGACCAAGGATGTGATCATCTCCGGCGGCGAGAACATCTACCCCGCCGAGGTGGAGGCGGCCCTCCACGATCATCCCGATATCGCCGACTGCGCCGTGATCGGTGTGCCCGATGGCAGATGGGGCGAAGTCGGGCGTGCCCTGGTGGCGCTGAAACCGGGTGCCGCCCCGGCCGAACAGGACCTTCTCGCGTTCCTGCGGGAACGGATCGCCCGGTACAAGGTTCCGAAGTCGGTCGTGTTCGTTGACGAGATTCCCCGCAGCGCCGCGGGCAAGATCCTCAAGAAGGAACTGCGCGATCGTTTCGGGGGCTGACCTCACCAAACGGGGGAGTGCAAGGCGGACATCCACGCCGATCCACAGGCGGTCCGTAGGCTCGGACTGGCGATCCGCCGGCCGTTCGGTTGGGCCTGGAGCACGGTCTTGGCGACCTCGCGGTCCCCGGCGAAGTTGTGGCTCCCGCCGAGCAGGTAATCGTAGATCCGTGCAGCACAGGGCACGTCCGCGTCAACGTTGGTCGGGACCCACTCGGGACTTTGAGCCATCGCACACCTCGCATGTGATAGCAGCTGCCAACTCCGGGTGTCACAACCAGTGATCGAGTGGTCACCTTATGGCGCAACGCATGATCGCGGGCGCCGAACTTGATATGTAGGACTTTTCCTACGTATAGTGTTCCCGTGGCCGACGAGGTTCTGGAGTCCGCGGACGACGTGTTCGCCGCGCTGGCCAGTTCCGTCCGGCGGGACGTGTTGCGCCTGCTGCTTGACGGCCCCAAGGCCGTGGGGGAGCTGGCGGAGCACTTCGACATGCGCCGGCCGAGCCTGTCCGAGCATCTCAGGGTGTTGCGCGAAGCGGGTCTGGTCAGCGAGCGCAAGAGCGGCCGTCACCGCTACTACGCGCTGGAGGCCGAACCGTTGCACGTGGTATCGGACTGGCTGTCGCCGTACGAACGGTTCTGGCGGGACAAGCTCGCCAAACTGCGTGACGTGCTCGACGCGGAGGAAGACACATGACCGACGACCAGACCGCCGTCCACGTGGACCAGTTCCTCGCGCACGCACCACGCACGGTGTGGCGGGCGCTGACTGAACCGGAGTTGCTGGCGCGCTGGCTGATGCCCAATGACATCAAACCCGTGGTGGGACACCGCTTTCACCTGCACGCTGATCCACAGCCCGCCGCGGGGTTCGAAGGGGGACCGGTGCCGTGTGAGGTGCTCGAAGTGGAGCCCGAGCAGCTGCTCAAGATTCGCTGGGGCACGCACTGGACCGTCACCTGGCGCTTGGAGGCCGAAGGCAATGGGACCCGGCTGTTCCTCAGCCACGAGGGCTTCGATCCAGACAGCCATTTCGAGCAGGTGGCCCGCAAGATCATGGGCAGTGGCTGGAGTTCCGGTGTCCCACGGCGACTAGCGGAGGTTCTCGACGGGTTGCCGCACTGACATCAAAGTGTCCCTATAGAACTATGGATACGCTGTTCCTACCGCTGATGTGGGAGGACCCGTTCCCTGATCGCGTTGCCGACCGGCTGTTCGGGTACTGAGACGGTTTCGCGCCCAGCGGCCCTCGACGCTGGTTGGGGCGGCCACGGCTGCACGGATCGGGCGCGCCCATACGTGGCCACGATGATCTGGATTTCGTGTGTGATTCGGTCCCGGCGCGGATCCTCTCCACGGAGCCGGCGGAGCGTGGCCGCGAGAGTGGATCGCAGCGAATGAGTCATCAAGGAAACCCCCTGTTCTGACAGCCGTCCCACTTGTTCGACCGCCGTCCCACCGTGGGTACGCTCGCGTTTCCGAGATCGCAATTGGTGGCGTGCCGGAGACCCCCTGAAAGTAGGGGATGTCACATGACTTTCGTCCGGGTGCGTGCCTTCGGGGATTCAAGCGACGATGTTGGTCATTGCGTAGTCGTTTTCTGGGGCACGTCTTATTGGGCACGTTTTCTGGGGCACTGTGATGGGGGATTTCCGTCGGCGCGCCAAGCGCCGCCTTCGTCCCGTAACCACGGCGTTCGTCGCCGTGGGAGCGGGGTTGATCCTTGTTGCTGGACTTACCGTTCCGGCGCTCACGTGGTCGGCCCAGCCGCCACCTCGATCGTTTTTCCCACCGCACACCGAACTTTATGTCGATCCGGAGAGTCCGGCGGCGGCATGGGTTCGCGAGCACCATGACGACACGCGCGCCGCGGTCATCGGAAGCCACCTTGCCAGACAGCCGCAAGCCACGTGGTTCTCGAACGCCGATCCGACGTCGCTGAGCCACGAAGTCGACCGCGTGGTCGAGGGCGCCGCGGCGCAGCGGGCGGTCCCCGTTGTGGTCGCCTACGCCATTCCGAACCGGGACTGCGGGGGAGCCAGCAGCGGCGGCACGGGCGATCTCGCCAGCTATCGGGCATGGATCGACACTCTCGCCACCGGGCTGGGAAACATCACCTCGATCGTGATCCTGGAACCGGACGCGCTTGCGAACATCGGCTGCCTCGCGCCGAACGAGCAGCGAGATCGATTCGCCGCGCTCGCGTACGCGGCGCAGAGCTTGCACCGGCATGACCCGCACGTGCGGGTGTATTACGACGCCGGCAACTCCGCCTGGCAATCCCCGCCCACGATGGCCGCGCTGCTCGCGCAAGCCGGAATCAACCAGAACGGCGACGGGATAGCCTTGAACGTCTCGAATTTCAACAACACCAACGACGAGATCGGCTACGGCCGGGGCATTCTGCGCCGGCTGACCCGATCCGGGCTGACGATGGTGGTCGACACCAGTCGTAACGGCAGGGGCGCGGCTCCCGGGCACCAGACCTGCGACCCGCCGGGGCGGGCGGTCGGTCCTGCCCCCACGGCGGACACCCGGGTCAGCGGAGTGGACGCGTTCCTGTGGATCAAGCACCCCGGACAGGCCGACGGGTGCCTGGCCAGCGCCGGGGTTTTCGTGCCCGATAACGCCTACCACCTGGTCGGAGGCTGACCTACCAGCTGCCACGGTGTTCCGGGACGAGGAACACCAACCCGATGGTGAGGACGACCAGAACCGCGAAGGCCAGGAACACGTGGCCCTGCGCGAGTCCCGGATCGTTGCTGCGGGCGACGATGGCGGTCGTGACGGACACGCCGACGATGGCGCCGGACTGTCGGAACATTCCGCGCAGTCCGGCGATCGCGGCGACATGCTCCGGCGCCAGTTGCAGGCTGGCGTTGTTGGTCGCCGGGACCGCCATCCCCATCCCGAGCCCGGTCAGCCCGGCGGCGAGGGTCAACCAGAGGTACGGCGAGGCGGCCGCCGGCGGTGCGGACAGCGCCACGAGCCCGACCGCGAGCATGCCGAACCCCACGATCATCGGCAGTCGCACTCCCGTTCGTCGCAGCGCCATCACGGCCAGGGCCGCGACGCAGATCGTTCCGACGGCGCGGGCCGTGAGCAGCGTTCCGGCGGACAGCGGATCGATCCTGAACCGGTCTTGCGCGTACAGCGGCACGAGCGCGCCGAAGCCCAGTGCGCTGGCACCGAACACGAGGTTGATGAGATTCGTCACGGCGAACCCCTGGCCGCGCAGCAGCCGGAACGGGATGAACGGGGCCGGGTAGTGCCGGGAATGCCGGACGAACAACCAGCCGGTGACCAGCGAGATCGCCGCGGAGAGCAGGAAGATCGGGCTGTACACGGAGGTGTTACCGGTGCCCAGGTAGCTGATCGCGAACATCGCGGAGAGGATCACCACACCCAGCAGGCCCACCCCGCGCAGGTCGATCCGGTCGGTGGTGCGCTTCGCCGCGGACGGGATGAACTTCGCGGTCAGCGCGATCAGCACGAGACCGATCGGGACGTTGACCAGGAAGATTCCCCGCCAGGACCAGGCGGCCACGAACGCGCCGCCCATGATCGGCCCCGCGATCCCGCCGATGGGGAGGATGCTGGTAAACATTCCCAGCGCGCGGTCGCGTTCCCTGCCGAAGTGATCGGCCACGATCCCGCTCGCCGACGGCATGAACGCGCCGCCACCCAGGGCCTGCAGCGCCCGCAGCACCACCAGGAGGCCGATGTCGTTCGAGAAACCGCACAGCAGTGAGGCGAGGGTGAAGGTCGCCACGCAGATCAGGAAGACCTTTTTGCGGCCGAACTGATCGCTGATCTTGCCCGCCACCGGCATGGCGAGCACCTGGCCGAGGGCGTAGATGGTGATCGTCCAGCCGCTCCAGTTGATCGGCGCGTGCAGGTCGTGCTCGATCGCCGGTAGCGCGGTGGCCACGATGGTCTGGTCCACCGAGGCCATGAACAGCGCCATCGACACGATGCCGAACATCAGGCGCCGGCGAGGATGTGGTTCACCGATACCGCTGGTGTGCGTGTTGTCCCCGGCGCTGGTGGTCGCGTCGGTGGTCGAGTGGTTGCGATCGACGGTGCTCACGAGCGACCGTGCCAGCCGGAGCGCACGGCGGGTCGTTCCCTGGCGATCGGGTGCCGTCCCCTAGTCGATAAACCCACGTATACGCATACTAATTGCTTGCCGGCAGGCAAGCAATGCGACGGAGGTGTGATGGACGTCGAACTGGTGGCGCGCCTGCGCGGTGTCATCGGCAGGCTCGCCCGGCAGCTCAACGCGACGGCGACCGGGGAGGGGCTGACACCCACCCAGGCGTCCGTGCTGGGGCTGATCGCGTTCCGGGGGCCACTCGGTCTGGCGGAGCTCACCGAACTGGAAGGGCTGAACCCGACCATGCTCTCGCGGGTCGTGCGCAAGCTGGACGAGGACGGGCTGGTCCGCAAGCTGTCCGACCCGTCCGACCTGCGCGCGGTCATGGTCGAGATCACGCCGGCCGGCACGTTGGTGCATGAACGACTGCGGGCGCTGCGCACCCAGGCGGTGTCCGAGTGCCTGGAACGCCTACCCGAGCACACCGCGTCCGAGCTGCTTCAAGCGCTGCCCGCGATGGAGGCGCTGGCCGAGGAGCTCAAGACCGCCCGCAAGGAGCACGGTCGGTGAAGACCGTTCAGGCGTCTACATCTGGTCGACGGGGCCGCGCGGACGCGTGAGCGTGCACCGGTCCACCACGGTGAAGCCCCCACGCGCTCCGTTGACCGCGTAGTAGGTGACATGCATTGAGGTGTGACCGCCCGGGTGGCCGGGGGTCGATCTCGAACATGGCGAACCCGTACGCGTGATCGGGTCCCGGACAGCGAACCAGGGAGCGTCCTCCTGTGCGTAGATCGGGGCCTTCTCGCCGGTCATCGCGCGTTGTGTGATCTAGAGCACTTTTATCGATCTCGGGAATCACAGTCCGACCCTGGCACGTTGCTTGATACGACAAGACTCAAGTATCTGGCAGCGAGGCTTGGCAGTGGTTCCTGGCAAGACCGCGCGAGGAGGGTTAGGTCATGGCGACGTTCTTCGGAGCGGACGGATTCGGGCGAAGCCCCTTCGACGAGTACCTCGCCCGCTTGTTCGGCGCCGGCGCTGGCTCCAGGCGTCAGGTGAACATCACGGATCTGCTCACGCAGCCAACCCAGAACATGCTGGGCGAGGCCGCGCGGTACGCCCGTGAGCGTGGTCAAGAAGAGCTGGACGCTCTGCACATGCTGTGGGTCGCCGCCAAGCAGGAGCCCACCCGGACGCTGCTGACCAGCGCCGGGGTGGACCCGGACGCATTCGCGAATTCGGTCGAGAACCATCTTCCGGCCGCCCGTGTTCGGGAGAGTGAGGAAAGTGCGGTCGCGCTCACGCCGGAAGGCAGGCGTGTGCTGACGGATGCGTACCAGGTGGCACGGGCCCTGGGTGCGACCTACATCAGCCCGGAACATCTGGTGCTGGCTATGGCGGCGAACGAGGGTTCGCAGGCTGGTCGGCTGCTGGGTGCGGCCGGGGCCACGCCAGACCAACTCGGCGCTTCCAGCGCCGCCCAGACGCCCGGTGACAGCCAGCGACGCGGCACTCAGGAGGGTGCTGCCACACCGACGTTGGATCAGTACGGCCAGGATCTCACCGCACGTGCCCGGGAGGGCGAGCTGGACCCGGTCGTCGGTCGGGACACCGAGATCGAGCAGACGATCGAGGTGCTGGCTCGCCGGACCAAGAACAACCCCGTCCTCATCGGGGAGGCCGGTGTGGGCAAGACCGCGATCGTCGAGGGCATCGCGCAGCGCATCGCCGATGGTGAGGTGCCGAAGGTGCTGGCGGGCAAGCGCATCGTGCAGCTGGACCTGTCCGGCATGCTGGCGGGCACCCGGTACCGGGGCGACTTCGAGGAGCGGATGACCAAGGTCATCGAGGAGATCTCGCAGCACAGTGACGAGATCATCGTGTTCATCGACGAGCTGCACACCGTCGTCGGTGCCGGCGGTGCGGAAGGGTCGGTCGACGCGGGCAACATGCTCAAGCCTCGCTTGGCGCGCGGTGAACTGCACGTCGTGGGAGCGACCACAGTGGACGAGTACCGCAAGAACATCGAGAAGGACGCCGCTCTGGAACGCCGTTTCCAGCCGGTTCAGGTGCTCGAACCGAGCGTGGACGACACCATCGTCGTGCTGTCCCGGCTGCGGCAGCGGTACGAGGAGCACCACCAGGTGCGCTACACCGAGGATGCGATCACGGCGGCCGCGCGGCTGTCCGACCGGTACATCGCTGATCGGTTCCTGCCGGACAAGGCGATCGACGTGATCGACCAGGCCGGGGCGCGCAAGCGGTTGCGGCAGGCCACGACCGGCCTGGTTGCCGAGCTTGAGCAGCGCATCGAGCGTCTCACCAGGGAGAAGGACCAGGCGGTGGACGCGGAGGAGTACGAGCGTGCCTCCGAGCTGCGGGACCAGATCGGCCTGGCTCAGGCCGAACTTGCCGCCAACGGCGGTGGCGGCTCGCGCGACGACGCCTCTTCACCCGAGGGAGACGTTGTGGAAGTGACGGCGACCGACGTCGCGGAGATCATCGCGCGGGCTACCGGGGTGCCGATCAGCCAGCTCACCGAGGAGGAGCGGGTGCGCCTGCGACGCCTCGAAGAGGAGTTGCACCAACGCGTGATCGGGCAGGACGACGCGGTCCGTGCACTGGCCCGCGCCGTGCGGCGCTCGCGCAGTGGCTTGGGGAACCCGAACCGGCCGGTCGGCAGCTTCCTGTTCCTGGGACCGACCGGGGTCGGTAAGACCGAGTTGGCCAAGGCGTTGGCGGAGACGCTGTTCGGCGACCAGGACCGGATGGTGCGGCTGGACATGAGCGAGTTCCAGGAGCGGCACACCGCCAGCCGGCTGGTGGGTGCTCCGCCCGGCTATGTCGGCTACGGCGAGGCGGGGGAGCTGACCGAGGCGGTGCGGCGGCGTCCGTATTCGGTCGTGCTGCTGGACGAGATCGAGAAGGCGCACGCGGACGTGTTCAACACGCTGCTGCAAGTGCTCGAGGACGGCAGGTTGACCGACGGGCAGGGCCGTACGGTCGACTTCACCAACACGGTCGTGATCATGACCAGCAACCTGGGCTCGGAGATCATCTCCAGCCGGTCCGGTGGGATCGGGTTCTCGTCCGGGGATCAGCGCAGCGGCAGTCAAGCTTCGCGTGACCGGCTGATGTCGCGGCTGCGCGAGGAACTCCGGCCCGAGTTCCTCAACCGCATCGACGAGATTGTGGTGTTCCAGCAGCTCAGCGCTGAGCAACTGGGCACGATCACGAGCCTGTTGCTGGATGACACCCGGCAACGGCTGCGGGCGTTGAACATCGAGATCGAGTTCCGGCCCGAAGCGGTGGCTTGGCTTGCCGAGCGCGGATACGAGCCGGAGTTCGGTGCCCGCCCGCTGCGGCGCACGATCGAGCGGGAGGTGGACAACCGGATCGGTGACATGGTGCTCGACGGTGGTGTGACCGCTGGCCAACTGTTGCGGGTCGGTGCTCAGGACGGGGATCTCACCTTCGAGGTGGTTGATCCGGTGGTCCAGGACCAGTAACCGGGCCGACCCCCGGACGGCATGCGAACACCTGCGGGATCGCATGCCGTCCGGTGCCGTCTCAACCCGTGGTGGGGACGGATGGGGTCGGCGGCCCTGCGTGTCCGGCATCGCGCGCCCTGTCCGGTCGCGGTCGTCCGAGGCACGGGCGAGTTGAGGGCGTCACTTGCCGCGTGCGGTTGGTAGCATGCCGACGTGGGAGGACCTCAAGCGGATTCCGGCAAGCTGCTCGCGGTCAGCGATGTGCACGTCTCCTACCCCGAGAATCGAGCCATCCTGGAGGACTTGCGCCCCGAGTCGGACGCGGACTGGCTGATCGTGGCCGGTGATGTGGGCGAGATCGTCGCGGACATCGAATGGGCCTTGGGACTGCTGTGCGAGCGCTTCGCCCAGGTGATCTGGGTTCCGGGCAATCATGAGCTGTGGACGCATCCCAAGGATTCCGTGCAACTGCGCGGAGAGCACCGCTACCGGCACCTGGTCGAGCTGTGTCGCACGTTGGGCGTGCTCACACCCGAAGATCCGTATCCACTATGGACAGGCGAGGGTGGGCCGGTCACGATCGCCCCGCTGTTCCTGCTCTACGACTACTCATTCTTCCCGCCCGGCGCGAAGAACAAGGACGAGGGCCTGGAACGGGCCTACGCGACAGGGGTGGTCTGCAATGACGAGTTCCTGCTTCACCCCGACCCCTTTGAGAGTCGAGAAGCATGGTGTGCGGCGAGGGTCGAGGAAACCGAGCGACGCCTTTCTGAGGTGAACCCGCGGTTTCCCGTGGTCCTGGTCAATCACTACCCGTTGGTGCGGACGCCGACCGACATCCTGTACTACCCGGAATTCGCGCAATGGTGCGGCACTCAACGCACAGCTGACTGGCATTTGCGTTTCCGGGCGGAATGCGTGGTGTACGGACATCTGCACGTTCCGCGCCTGACCCACCACGACGGAGTCCCCTTTCACGAAGTCTCCCTCGGCTATCCGAGGGAGTGGCGCAAGCACGGCCACCGCCTTGGCTTGCTTCGCGAGGTGATACCCGCGAGGACCCCGGCATGATCGGCGACATCCTGCCGGCCAAGGTCCGCTTCGCCGAAGCATACGACGACGTTGCCGGTGTGACGCTGTTTCCCGAGGAGGAAGCCGTCATCAGCAAGGCGGTCGCCAAGCGGCGGCGGGAGTTCACGACCGTCCGGCACTGCGCGAGGCAGGCCCTCGCGGAACTCGGCTACCCGCCCCGCCCGCTGGTACCGGGGGAGCGCGGAGCGCCGACCTGGCCGGACGGCGTCGCCGGAAGCATGACTCACTGTGCGGGGTACCGGGCCGCCGCCGTCGCGCATCGAGCCGACTTCGCCTCCGTCGGCATCGACGCCGAACCGAATGCGCCTCTGCCGGATGGCGTGCTCGACACGATCGCGCTGCCGGAGGAACGCGAGAGGGTACAGCGCCTTGACGTGGTGCACACGGATGTCCATTGGGGACGGCTGCTGTTCAGCGCCAAGGAATCCGTTTACAAGGCATGGTTCCCGCGGACCAGGACGTGGCTGGGCTTCGAGCACGCGGCCATCGACATCGACCCGGAAGCGGCCACTCTCTGCGCGCGCGTTCTGGTGAACCAGCGGGATGACCGCGGTCACGCGGTACGGGAGTTCCACGGGCGCTGGATCGTCCATAACGGACTGATCATCACCGCGATCGCACAGGATGCAGCCGAGTAACACGAGGTCGGCAGGTCACGGTACCGACCTGCCGGCCTCGCTCACGCACACCGGCTATGGGCACGCCGGCTACCGGGCTCGGCTCACAGCGTGCTCGCGAGCCGGTTGGCCAGCAGGCTGGTGAACCGCGCCGGGTCGCTCAGCTCGCCACCTTCGGCAAGCAGCGCCATGCCGTAGAGCAACTCGGTCGTTTCCGCCAGCTCCGGGGCGTCCGCACGTTCGTCGTGGGCTTTCCGTAGCTCACTGACCAGCGGGTGCGTCGGGTTGAGTTCGAGGATGCGCTTGATCTGCGGCAGATCGTGCCCCATGGCCCGGTACATCTTCTCCACGGTCGGCGTGAAGTCATGCGCGTCGCCCACAAGGCATGCCGGGGAGGTGGTGAGGCGCGAGGAGAGGCGGACCTCCTTCACGTTGTCCTGCAACAGCGTGCTCATCCAGGACAGCAGCGCGGCGAAGTCCTTCTGCTGCTGGTCGCGTTCGGATTCGGTCGTCTTCTTCTCGTCCTCGGTGTCGAGGTCCACCTGCCCCTTGGCGATCGACTGGAACGCCTTGCCGTCGAACTCGGGCACCATGTCGACCCACATCTCGTCCACCGGGTCGGTCAGGATCAGCACCTCGTACCCCTTGGCGCGGAACGCTTCCATGTGCGGGGAGCTTTCGATGATCGACCGCGAACCGCCAGTCAGGTAGTAGATGTGCTCCTGCCCCTCCTTCATCCGCTCCACGTACTCCCGCAGCGTGGTCAGCTGCTGCGGATCGTGGGTCGACGCGAACGAAGCGAGGTCGAGGATCGTGTCGCGGTTGTCCGAGTCGTTGAGCAAGCCCTCCTTGACGACCGCGCCGAACTCCTTCCAGAACGTGTGGTAACGCTCGGTGTGGTCGGTCGCCATGGTCTTCACCGTCGACAGCACCTTCTTGACCAGCCGGCGGCGCATCAGCTGGATCTGGCGGTCCTGCTGCAGGATTTCCCGGGACACGTTCAGCGACAGGTCCTGCGCGTCCACGACGCCCTTGACGAAGCGCAGGTAACTCGGCATGAGCGCTTCGCAGTCGTCCATGATGAACACGCGCTTGACATACAACTGGACACCGCGCTTGTGCTCCGGCATGAACAGGTCGGACGGTGCGTGCGAGGGCAGGAACAGCAGCGCCTGGTATTCGAACGTCCCTTCCGCGTGGACCAGGATGGTTTCCAGCGGATCGTGCCAGTCGTGGCTGATGTGCTTGTAGAACTCGTGGTATTCGGCCTCGGTTGCCTCGTCCTTGGAACGCGCCCACAGCGCCTTCATCGAGTTGATCGTCTCGGTTTCCCGTTTGGTCTCACCGTTTTCGCCGGGACGCTCGACGTCCATCCTGATCGGCCAGGTGATGAAGTCGGAATAACGCTGGACGATCTCCTTGATCTTCCAGTCGGTCGTGTAGTCGAAAAGGTGATCCTCGGCATCTTCCGGTTTGAGATGCAGCGTGACCGTGGTTCCTTGGGGCGCGTCGTCGACGGACTCGATGGTGTAACTTCCCTCGCCGCTGGATTCCCAACGGGTTCCCTGGGCGGCTCCCGCGCGCCTGGTCAGCAGCGTGACCTTGTCCGCGACCATGAAGCTGGAATAGAAGCCGACCCCGAACTGCCCGATGAGGTCCTGCGCGGTGTCGGAGTTCTTCGACTCCTTCAGTTTCGACAGCAGCTCCGCCGTCCCCGATTTCGCGATAGTGCCGATCAGGGACACCACCTCGTCGCGGGTCATGCCAATACCGTTGTCGCGTACGGTGAGGGTGCGCTGCTGCTTGTCGGCCTCGATCTCGATGTGCAGATCGGAGGTGTCGACTCGCAGATCCTTGTCGAGATATGCCTCAAGCCGCAGTTTGTCCAGCGCGTCCGAGGCGTTCGAGATCAATTCCCGCAGGAAGATATCCTTGTTCGAGTAGATCGAATGCACCATCAACTGCAGGAGTTGCCGCGCCTCGGCCTGAAACTCGTGCGTTTCGATCCGCGTGTTCACCATGTTCCTTTCGAGCTGTTTGCGCCCCAGTGATGCCTGGTATCCGCGTGTGGTGGATTGTTGACCATGACCACGGTCGTCAGAGTAATACGTCGCCTGCTCGCCGCGCATGGCTCCCGGTCAGTAACGGCGGGGTTCCTGCGGTCATCGCCCGCTGATGCGGCGTCACGCCAAGGTCATCGCAGTGGAACCCTGCGGGTCTTATAGTGAGACCCGCTATGCTCGCGGGTATGAGACGGACGTCTTTCGCCAAGTGGCCGTGCTCGATCGCGCGCACGATGGATCTCCTGGGCGACTGGTGGACCCCGTTGGTGTTGCGCGAGGCGTTCTACGGGATACGGCGGTTCGACGAGTTCCAGGAGTCGCTGGGGATCGCGCGCAACACCCTCACCGAACGGTTGCGGCGCTTGGTGGACGAGGGTCTGCTGGAGAAGCGGTGCTACCAGACCCTGCCGGTGCGGTATGACTACGTTCTCACCGAGAAAGGGTGCGACTTCTTCGGGGTGCTCGCGGCGATGTCGCGCTGGGGCGACCGCTGGCTTGCCGGCGAGCAGGGGGTACCGGTCGTCCTGCACCACGACCGGTGTGCGCACGACACCTACCCAGAGGTGGTCTGCGGGGCGTGCAAACAACCGTTGAGGGCCGAGGAGGTCAGCAACAGGATGGGGCCGGGGTATCCGCGGCACCTCGCGGATCGGCCGGACGTGCGACGACGGTTCGCGGGCTGAGCCGTCAGCGGTCGGCGCACGCCGATGCCTTGACAGGTGAGTTTCTTTACGAAACTCTACTGGCCAGTAGCTGATCTGGTGATGTGTTCCGCGGGAGGCTGACTGTCGATGGACTGGACGGGTGCGCGGTATGCGGACAACCCGACGGTGGAGGTGCGAACGTGGATCGACGCCTCGCCGGAACGGGTATGGCAGTTCGTGTCCGACATCGAGGTGATGCCGAGCATGAGCACGGAACTCCAGGCCGCGCGATGGCTGGACGGCGCGACCGGCCCGGCGTTGGGAGCGCGGTTCCTCGGCAGGAGCAAGCACGAGGCACGCGGCGAATGGGAAACGACGTCGTACGTCGTCGAGTACGACCCGCCCCGCGTGTTCGCATGGGCAGTGGCCGACCCGGAGAATCCCGCCGCGACCTGGCGCTTCACTCTCGAACCAGGTGACGGCGGGACGCTGCTGCGGCAGTGGGTGCGGATGGGGCCGGGTCCCTCGGGGGTGTCGCTGGTGATCGACCAGATGCCGGAGAAGGAGCAGAAGATCGTTTTCATGCGGCTGCGGGAGTTCGAGGCCAACATGACCGAGACCGTGCGGACGATCAAGAGACTGGCCGAGCGCGTGGTACGGGCGGATGCCTGATGCGGACGGCCACGACGATCGAGGTCTCCGGCGGGAACGACTGGGCGGAGATGCTGGAGTTCGCGGTCGAGGCCGAGAAACTGGGTCTGGACATCTGCTGGGTGGCCGAGGCGTGGGGCTCCGATGGGCCGTCGCCGCTGGGATACCTGGCGGCACGGACGGACCGGATGCTGCTGGGCTCGGGGATCATGCAGTTGGGCACCCGGACGCCGGTGGCGATCGCGCAGGCGGCGATCACGCTGTCGCACCTGTCGGAGGGGCGTTTCCTGCTGGGATTGGGACCGTCCGGGCCGCAGGTGATCGAGGGCCTGCACGGCGTTGCCTTCGCACGACCGCTGGCGCGCCTGCGCGAGACGGTGGAGATCGTGCGGCAGGCGATGACGGGCGAAAAGATCTCGTATGCGGGACGGGAGTTCGAGATTCCGCTGCCCGGCGGGGACGCGAGGCCGATGCGACTGTCGCTGCGTGCCGAGCATGACATTCCGATCTACCTGGCCACCCTGTCACCCGCGATGCTGCGGCTGACCGGCATGATCGCCGACGGCTGGCTGGGGACGAGCTTCGTGCCGGAAGGCGCCGCGGGTGCCTATTTCGCGCATCTCGATGCCGGCCTTGCCGAGGCGGGGCGGACTCGTGCCGACCTTGATGTCTGCCAGGGCGCGGAGGTGGCCTTCGCGGACGACGAGGACGCGTTGCGCGACATGCTGGCCGACCGCAGGAAGAAGCTGGCGTTCAGCCTGGGCGGGATGGGTTCGAGCACCACGAACTTCTACAACGATGCCTACAGCCGTCAAGGGTGGGCCGAGGTGGCCGCCGAGGTCCGGCAGCGGTGGCAGGCCGGCGACCGGGACGGCGCCGCCGACTTCGTCACGGACGAGATGGTGCTGGGCACGACACTGATCGGCACGGAGGACATGGTCCGTCGGCGGTTGCGCGTGTGGAGGGAGGCGGGAGTGGACACCGTGCGCATGTATCCAGCTGGGGAAACCGTCAACGCTCGGCTGGACACCCTCGCCAGGGCCATTGACCTGGTGCGAACGCTCGACTGAGCGTGCCACGAAACTGACCCATGACCCCAGCGCCGGCCAGGTCCGCTGGGGTCAGTCAGGGTCCTCGCTTCGCTAGCGCGGGATGGACGTGTGCTTGAACTCGTTGAGGTTCGTCCACTCGACGAGATCGAGCACGCGTTCGATGGAGCGGACGGACTCAGCGGAATCCGACCCGCTGGGCGAGCGGTGCATGAACCGCACGAACACGGCCTGATCGCCAACGACGAACGTGGGCACACCCCAGACATTGTGCGAGCTGACAGAGCCCTCGTGCTCGCTTCGAACCTGTTCGAGGGCGGAGCCGTCGTGGACAGCACCCAGGACGTCGTCGGGGTCAACGTGGTGGCTGGTCAGCACCCGTCGGATGACGTCTGGATCTTCCAGGTGCTGGCCGTCGTCATGGCGGGCCGCGAACAGCGCCCGGTGCACGGCGGCGAACTGGTCGGGGTAACGGTCGCGGACGACAACCCCGGCCTGCAGCGCCAGGATTCCCGAATCCTGGTCGGGTTTGTCCCACACGCTGGGAGACCCCTCGGTCACGTGCGCCTGGCCGAGGGAGAACGGGACGAAGCGCACGTCCCAGTCAGCGCCGGCGGCCAGACCGGTCAGCACGTGCTCGTGCGCATTGCGGGCGAAGGGGCAGCGATAATCCCAGGTAACTGCGAATGCCAGGCTCATAACTCGCACAACAGTCACTGGTGGTCGGGCTATTCCAGCAAGCTGGGTCTTGTGCGGTTCCGCGCCAAAATGTTTGACGTCCTGCTGATCATCCAAAATGGACGGATCGGCTACCGCTGCGTCAGCTGAAGATGCTCGGGATCGCCCGCAACGAGTCCCAGCCCGCGTACACAGTGAACAGCCAGGCCAGGATGCCCAGCACCAGCAAGGCTTTCGGGTACGTGTGGCCGGCGAGCAGGTCGCGACGCCGCCACGCGATCCACAGGATGACGGCGAGTCCGAACGGCAGGATCAGGCCGTTGAACGCCCCGGCGAACACGAGCAGCGCCTTCGGTCCCTTGCCGATGAGCAGGAAACCGATGGTGCACACCGCGACGAAGGCTGAGACACCGAGGTTGAACCGGTTGCGCACGGCCGGGATGAGCGTCTTGAGGAACGACATCGACGTGAACGACGCGCCGATGATGCTGGTCATCCCGGCTGTCCACAGCACGAGACCGAAGATCCGCCGTCCCGCGCCGCCGGCGGCGGCGAAGAACGCGGAGCCGGCGGGGTCATCAGAGCTGAGCACGACGCCGGTGGCGACCACCCCGAGAATCCCGAGGAACAGCAGGATGCGCAGGACACCGGTGACCAGCACCGCGTTGACCGAGCCACGGTTGATCGACTTCATGTTCGCCGATCCCGTGGTGCCCGCTTCGACCAGCCGGTGCGCGCCGGCATACGTGATGTACCCACCCACGGTGCCGCCGATCAGCGTGAGGACGGGCAGGAAGTCGAGGTGCTGCGGGCGGAACGTGTGCACGAGGGCGTCGCCCACCGGCGGGTCGGTCTTGATGGCGACGAACAAGATCAGGCCGATCTTCACCACACCGAGGGCGACCACGGCCTTGTCGAAGGTGCCCTCCATAGCCTTGTAGCTGAAGATCCCGATGGCCACGGCGGCACTGAGCACCGCACCGACCCGGACGTCGACGCCGGCGAGGTCGTGTAGCCCCTGTCCCGCGCCGGCGACGTTGCCCAGGCAGAAGGTCAGGCCGCCGATCGTCACGAGCGCGGCGAGGACATGCCCGGAGTAGGGCAGGACGGTGTTCGCGAGGTCCTGGGCCCGCAGCCCGCTGAGGCCGATCACGCGCCAGACGTTGAGCTGGATGAGGACGTCGATGAGCACGCTGGCCACGATCGCCGCGGCGAACGAGGCACCGTACTTGCCGGTGAAGGTCGCGGTCTGGGTGATGAAGCCCGGCCCGGCCGCGGACATCGCCATCAACATGATCGCGCCCGCCATGGCCAGCACGCGCCCGGCGTTGCGGCCGCCCGGCCCGGAGGTGGGCGCGATGCCCCGAGTGGTGCCGGAACCCGGCGGTGTGCTGCCCGCTTCCTGCGGTTGCGACATGGCTGGGTCTCCCTGTGGGCCGGACGGCAGTGTCCGAGGCAACATAAGGATTGTTGAGCAATCCGTCAATAGAACTTTCTCACGAGCGCTGTGTTTCAATGGGCCCGTGAACGGGAGTGCGGCGACCAGCGGGGCAGCGGAGACCGTGGTCGCGAACGGTGGGGCCGCGTACCTGAACAACCTGCGCGCACAGCGCTCCGAGTTGGATCGGGTCAGTACCGCGCAGCGGACCGCGCAACTGCTGCGCGGCCAGATCACGGCCGGGATGCTCCCGCCCGGGGAGCGGCTGTCCGAGGAACTCATCGGTTCCGCGCTTGGTGTGTCGCGCAACACGCTGCGCGAGGCGTTCCGGTTGCTCAGTCACGAACGGCTGCTCGTCCACGAGCTCAATCGCGGTGTCTTCGTGCGGGTACTCACGGCCGACGACGTCGTGGAGATCTACCGGATGCGCTCGTTGCTGGAATGCGGCGTGCTCCGGGAGATCACGCAGCCGCCGCCGGGGGTCGGCGCGGCGGAATCCGCGCTGCGGGAAGGCGAGGAAGCCGCCCGGCAGCGCCGGTGGAAGGATGTGGGCACCGCCGACCTGCGGTTCCATCAGGCGCTGACGGCCCTGTCCGGCAGCAGGCGGGTGGAGGAGGTCATCCACGGGTTGCATGCCGAGTTGCGGCTTGCTTTCCACGTGATGCGGGACCCGGAGGCTTTCTACGCGCCGTATCTCGCGCGCAACCGGTCCATCCTGGAGCAGCTGCAGCAGGGCAAGGGGCCGCTGGCGAGTGAGATGCTCGCCGAGTACCTGGCTGACTCGCGTGACCAGCTGCTCCAGCAGTACCGCCACGAGGAGGAATAGCCGCGGCATCGGGTCAAGGCACACGGGGCTTCTCGATCAGGATCGGGCTAGGTTAGCCTTCCCTGACTTATCTAGTACGTGGCTCTGTGAGGTGACGGATGTCCTGGTCCACCGAGCTGTGGTTGGGACTGCTGGCCGGCGGAACGATCTACGTGGGCCTGCTGGCCGGGCGGTTCCCTTTACGGCGCCCGGTCCTGCGGACCGGGTTGTCCCTGTTCGCCGGGGGTATCCTGCTGTACCTGCTGGTGGAGATCTTCGGCGAAGCCGCGGGGCAGACGTCCTCGGCCTGGCACACTGGCTCGGCGCCGGTGGCGGCGTGGTTGACCGTGTTGCTCCTGGGCGGGTTCGGCCTCGGACTGGTGGGGCTGATCGCGCTCACCCAGTGGATGGTGGGCCGTGCCCGGCACCTCGGTGCGCAGCAGATGTCGTTGGCGATCGCCACCGGGATCGGCCTGCACAACCTCTCTGAAGGTCTGGCCATCGGCGCGTCGGCGGCGTCTGGGCGAATCGGGTTGGCCGTGGGCCTGGTCGTCGGGTTCGCCGCGCACAACGCCACCGAAGGGTTCGGGATTCTCGGTCCGACCGTGCGCGAAGGCGAGCGAGTGCCGTGGTCCCGGCTGGGCCTGTTGGGGCTGATCGGGGGAGGCCCGACGTTCGTTGGCGTGCTGCTGGGCGCGGTGTGGACCTCGCAGTACGTGTCGGTGCTCGTGTTGGCGGTGGCGGCTGGGGCGCTGCTGTACGTGCTCAACGAACTGTTGGCCGGCGCACGTAAGGAAAGCCGGCAGGCTCTGGTGGCCAGCTTCCTCGTGGCTGGGCTGGCCGTGGGGTGGGGCACGGAGGTGGCCGCGAACGCCGCCACCAACCCGGCAGCGGCCGGTGCCGGCCAGGCGAGCGGCGATCCTGACGGGGACCAGTCCACACCGGCTGGCACGGACAAATCGCAAGCCCCGGCCGCGTTGCCGGCCGACGAGCAGCATCGCCAGGATGCCGCTTCCACGGACCTGCTTCAGGAGAAGCCGCTGGCGCCGGTGGTGGGCCCGGACGGGGTGGCGAACTACGCGCTGACCGCCTCGGCCTTCGACTGGCAGCCCTACCCGGGCAAGGTCGTGCACGCTTGGGGCTACAACCACCAGGTCGACGGGCCGCTGCTACGCCTGCGGGTGGGGCAGCAGGTCGCGTTGACCGTGCACAACCAGCTGCCGCAACCGACCACCGTGCACTGGCACGGGATGGCCGTGCCCAACGCCATGGACGGCACGCCGGACACCCAACCGGCCATCCCACCGGGCGGGACGTTCACCTACCGCTTCACGGTCACCCCACAGATGGTGGGCACGCACTTCTACCACAGCCACGTCAACGACGACTTCCAGCTGGATGCCGGCCTGCACGGCCCGATCATCGTCGACCCGGATTCCGGTCCCCCGCAGGAGTCCGATGTGGACGCTTTGTATCAGCTCGGAAGCTTCAAGGTGCCGGACAGGAACGGGAAGGACTCCGACAAGGAGAACCTGTTCACCATGGATGGTAAGTCTTACCCTTCAGCACCGAACCTGGATGTGCAGCGCGGGCAACGGGTGCGCCTGCGGTTGGTCAACTCCAGTGCCGAGGAGTTCCACACCATGCACCTGCATGGCTACACGTTCACCGTGCTGGCGCGCGACGGCAATCCCACGCCGGTGCCCGAGCGGCTCAACACGATCACGCTCGGTCCCGGCGAGATCGCCGATATCGGCTTCACCGCTGACAATCCGGGACACTGGATGTTCCACTGCCATGTGCTGGACCACAACGTCAACCCCGGCAGCGACGGGTCGGAGGACAAGGTGGCCGACATGGGTGGGCTCGTCAGCATGATCCACGTGCATTAGTCGCCGCTCCTCGAACGGGAACCTGTCCGGCACGGTCGCGCCTTTCCCGATCGAGGGGCAGCCCCGGTGGACCAGGTCACCACCAGTGCCGAAGGACCCGAACCCGAGAAATACGTACTCCCTAAGTAGTCCGACCGTCGTCGTCGTGTCCGGTGCGGGTGAGTCTGGAAGCCAACCGAGGTGCCTCACCCGAGCACCACCAAGCCCAGGACCCGAAGACCATGTATCACCAGCCAGCAGCCACCAAGCCTCAGCCGAACCTAGCGGCCCAGCGGTCTCACACACCGCACGTGTACCGCAACCCCTGCACCCGCACGTGGATCTGCGACCTCGTGGGCACCCGCGCCAACCCGGGTCCCGACCAGGCGCGGGAGGTCTTCCGAACGCAGCTTGACGCGGTGCAGGCCGCTCTCACCTTCGCCCCAGTGCTGTAACCGCACCACACGGGCGAGCGTCGTAGCGCCTGAGGGCGCGCCTTGTGGCAAGCCGATCGCTACCGCCGACGTGAACCCCGACCCCCGGGGAGGACGTGATGCAGGGACTCACCGACGAGTCGGACGACGTCGCGCCTCTGGGTTGTTTCGTGGGCCGTCAGGCGGAACTCGCGGAGATCACGCAGAGGCTGCGCACCGTGCGGCTGGTGACACTGACCGGGGTAGCCGGGGTCGGCAAGACGCGGTTGGCGCGGCAGGTCGCGTCCCAGACGCGCCACCTGTATCCGCACGGCGTCTGGGTAGTCGAGGCGGCCTCCGTGCAGGACGGTCGGCTGCTGGCACACATGATGACCACGGCCCTGGACCTGCCCAGACGCTCACCCTGCGGGCCGCTGGCCGACCTGGCGGAGTTCCTGCGGGACAGGACGCTGCTCCTGGTGGTCGACAACTGCGAGCACGTCGTGGAGGCGTGTGCCGAGGTCATCAGCACCTTGCTGGCCGCCGCGCCCGGACTGCGTGTGCTGGCCACCGGCCGCCAGGCGCTGCGTATCGCCGGGGAGCAGATCTGGCCGATCGCGCCGCTGGCCACCCCGGACGCGTGCGCGCCTCCAGCGAGTGCGGACTACCCCGCGGTGAACCTGTTCGGCGAGCGCGCTTCGGTGGTGCGACCGGGGTTCCGGGTCACGGTCGAGAACTGGGACGCCGTCGCGAGCGTCTGCCGGCAGCTGGATGGCCTTCCGCTGGCGATCGAGCTGGCAGCCGCACGACTGTCCACGATGTCGCTGGACGCCTTGCTGGTCGGGCTGCGGGATCACGACCGGCTGCTGAGCACCGAAAGTCCCGCACTCCCGGCCCGCCACCGCAGCCTTCCGGCGGCCCTGGACTGGAGCTACAACCTGTGCTCGCCTGTCGAGCAGCTCCTGTGGCAGCGCGTGTCGGTGTTCGCGGGCAGCTTTGGCCTGGACACGGTCGAACAGGTGTGTGTCGGCGACGGCGTGCGGGCTGGTGATGTGTTCGACGCGATGATGGGCCTGGTCGACAAGTCGATCCTCGTCCGGGAGCCGCGCTTCGAAACTGTGCGGTACCGCCTGCTGGGAACCGTGCGCCAGTACGGGCGGGACAAGCTCCGCGCCTCGGGACAGCAGCCCGTGCTGCTCCGCCGGCACCGGGATCACTATCTCCGTCTCGCTGAGCAGCACGCCGCCGAGTGGTTCGGGCCGCGCCAGGCGGCGTGGTGCCAGCGGATGCGCGGCGAGCAGCCGGACATTCGATCCGCGCTGGAGTACTCGCTGGCCACGGCGGAGGAGGCGCGTACCGGGCAGTGGATGGCGGCGAGCTTGTGGTGCTGCTGGATCGGATGTGGCCTCCTGCCGGAAGGCCGTTACTGGCTGAACCGTGCCCTGCGCGTCGACCAGACCGTCAGTCGATCGCGAGCGAAGGCGTTGTGGGTCAACGCCTGGATCGCCCACATCCAGGGCGACACCGTGGCGGCGACCGCTATGGCCGAGCAGTGCCTGGCGGATGCCCAGCGGCTTCGGGACAGCCGGACGTTGGCCCACGCGACCCATGTCCGAGGTGCCACCGCGCTGGTCTCAGACGACTTCACCCGGGCGGTCTCGTTGCTGTCGCATGCGAAGCAACTGCTCGGTGAGGAGCTCACCACCGATCCGCACGATGCTGATGTGCGAAGTACCCGAGCGCTGGCCGATGTCCAGCTCGCGGCGGCGCTGGCGTTCCGGGGGGAGGCGGACCGAGCCATCGCGCTGTCCAAGCATTCCCGCGATGCGTGTGCGGCGGCGGGGGAGCAGTGGGTCCGGTCGTACGCCCTGTCCACGCTCGCGCTTGCCGAGTGGGAGTCAGGACGCACGGCCGAGGCCGCCGGGCATGCCCGGGAAGCGCTGCGGATCAAACGCACGTTCTACGACCTGCTCGGAACGGCTCTGAGCGTGGAGCTGCTCGCCTGGGTCGCCGCCGCCGATGGCGCGTGCGAGCGGGCGGCGATGCTGCTCGGCGGCACCGACCGCATTTGGTCGCTGTTCGGCCCGCCGCTGTTCGGGTCCCACGTCCGGGCGGCCAAGCGGCACGCCTCCGAGAGCCGATGCCGCCAGGAGCTGGGGGAAGTCTCGTTCGAATCGATCTGGCGCCGGGGGCGTGACCTGCCCATCGGCGAGATCATCGCGGTGGCACTGGCCTAGTTGCGCGGGATGTGGTGCTGATGATGCGGAGTGTGGCGCTATGACAGCGGCAGTCGCAGGCGGTGGGCGTCCACCGCGGACACGGGTTGGAAGCCTCCCCAGCGAGGCGACCAGCTTCGTTGGTCGCAGGACCGAGATCGCCGAGGTCAAGCGGCTGCTGTCGGACTCCCGGTTGGTCACGTTGACCGGACCGGGCGGGGTGGGGAAGACGCGGTTGGCGTTGCGCGTCGCCGTGAACCTGACCCGGGCCTTCCACGATCGCGTGTGGCTGGCCGAACTCGCGGAGCTGCGCGATCCGGCATTGCTGGCCAACACCGTCGCCGAGAAGCTCGGGATACCGGAGCAGGCCGGCCGGCCCGTGGTGGAGACCATCATCGAGTCACTCCCGAGTGGACCGGTGTTGCTGGTGCTGGACAACTGCGAGCACCTGATCGATGCCTGCGCGGGATTCCTGGACACCCTGCTGCGGTCCTGCCCCGACCTGCGTGTGCTGGCCACCAGCCGGCAGTCGCTGGGCCTGCTGGCGGAGAGCGTCTTCACCGTCTACCCGCTGCGGGTGCCGGACCCGCAACGCCCGCGTTCGCCGGAAGCCGTGACGCGGTATTCGTGCGTGCGGCTGTTCGTCGAGCGAGCGGTCACGGTCCGGCAGGAGTTCCGCGTCGACGAGGGCAACTTCGAGGCCATCGCGCGGGTGTGCCACGACCTTGACGGCATTCCGCTGGCGATCGAGTTGACCGCGGTGCGCCTGCGGAGCCTGCCGATCAACGAGATCGCCGAGCGGCTCGCCGAGCGCTACCGGTTGCTGGGAGAGGGCCCTCGCGCGGCCCCCGCACGCCAGCGGACGCTGCGGGCATTGATCGACTGGAGCTACAACCTGTGCTCGGAGCCGGAACGGCTGGTGTGGGCGCGGGCGTCGGTGTTCTCGGGCGACTTCGATCTGGACGCGGCCGAGTACGTGACCAGCGGTGGCGAGGTGGTCGCCGACGACGTGCTCAACATCGTGGATTCGTTGGTGGACAAGTCGATCCTGCTCCGCGACGAGCAGGACGGCAGCGTGCGGTACCGGTTGCTGGAGACCGTCCGCGAGTACGGCGCGGAGAAACTCGCCGCGACCGACGAGACCACGCAGGTGCGCCGCCGCCACCGCGACTGGTACGCCCAGATCACCAGCCAGTTCGCGGCCCAATGGCATGGACCGGACCAGTTCTGGTGGGTCCGCAAGCTGTGCCGCGAGCACGCCAACCTGCGGGTCGCACTGGACTTCTGCGCCGGCGAGCCGGGCGAGGCGCACATCGGGATGCGCATGGCCACGCAGATCGATGACTACTGGGGTATCCGGGGCTTCCACACCGAGGCCCGGCACTGGCTCGACCACACCCTGTCCGCCACGCCGGAAGGCACCCCGGAGCGCGCGTCGGCGTTGCGGATGGACGGCTGGTTCGCCCTGCTGCAAGGCGACCTCGAACGCGGTCAGACCCTGCTGATCGAAGCGGCTGAACTCACCGAGCGCCTCCCGTACGAGGTGGAGCGAGCCTACGTCACCCAGGCGTTCGCGATGGCCGCGCTGTTCGTCGGGGACATGGAACAGGCCGTGACGCTGTTCAGCGAGGCGCTGGCCGGCTTCCGGGCGGAGGGTGTCGTGCGCGGCGAGCTGTTCACGCGGTACATCCTCGGACTGACCCTGGGCGTGAAAGGGGAGGTGGAACGGGGACTCGCGATGCTGGACGACCTCCTCGACCGGACCACCGAACTCGGTGAGGTGTTCTGGCGGTCCTACGCGCTCTGGTCCGTCGCTTACGTCGAGGTGTTGCACGGATCGTTGGAGCGGTCCGCGACGACGGCCAAGGAAGCCCTGCGGATTCAACGGGGCATGGAGAACAAACTCGCTATGGCGCTGACGCTCGACACGCTCGCCTGGATCAAGGAACGTGCGGGCCAGCACACCCGAGCGAGCGTCGTGTTCGGCGCTGCCGCCGCCGTCTGGCACGCGATCGGCGCGGCACCCGACAACTTCGCCCCGTTCAAGAAACCGCACTACGACTACCTCAGCGAGGCCCGCCACGCGCTCGGTGATCGCGCGTTCGACGCCGCCTTCGCCCGCGGTCGCCAGATGTCCTCCGACGACGCGCTGGACTTCGCTCTCGACACTGAGCAGGCGCCCGAGAAGTGCTCGCGACGCGACGAGCGGACGCCCCTGACACCGCGCGAGCAGCAGATCGCGGAACTGGTCGCCGCCGGGTTGACCAACAAGGAGATCGCCGCGCGTCTCGTGATAGCGCGACGCACGGCCGAAGGCCATGTCGAGCACATCATGTCCAAACTGGGGGTGCACTCCCGTGCCGGGATCGCCGCGTGGATAGCCGAGCGGCACGTTCCGTGAAGACGACGCGCGAGGTGTGCCGTCACGTGTCGACGGCCCAGGCCGCGACTTGCGCTCTTGAGGTGAATCCGAGCTTCACCAGGATGTGCTCGACGTGGGCTTCGGCGGTGCGCTGAGAGATCGTCAGGCGGTCCGCGATCTTCTTGTTGCTCATACCGTGGGCGATCAGCCGGGCCACCTCGCGCTCCCGATGGGTGAGTACATCGGTGCTCGGCGCGCCCGGCATGGACCGGGCGGTGGCTTCCTCCCGGCAGCGGCCCAGCGCGTACGTGACCGCCTCGCCGAGGTTGAGATCAACACCTTGGTCGAAGTTCGCCGTGAATGACCGCTCTCCCAGGGAGGCGCGCAGGTCCTTCTCGCACCGGTCATGGGCGCTGGCGAGGTGGAGAAGCCCTGCCAACTGGACTCCGACCAGCCGCCAGGCCATCTCGGCGGCCCCCAGCAACCGCGCTCCGCGCACGTGCTCTCCGGCGTCCGTCGCGGTCCAGGCCAGCACTTCCAGGCACTGCGCGATGCCCATCTGGTCGTTCAAGCGCTGCCGAAGCTCGATGCCCTCGCGAAGCCGGGACGTGGCGCTGGCCAGATCACCGTGCCGCCAGCGCTCCTGCGCGCCCACCCACAGCGCGTAGGACTTCGACCAGTCGGCCCCCTGCTCCTCGGCCAGGCCGAGGCATTCGTCGCAGAGATCCTTGGTTCTGGCGTCTCCGAGCACCGTGGCGGTCAGCGTGAGCTGGTAGAGGGCCAGCCAGACGGCATTCACGTCGTCATGCGCCCGATGTCGGTCCAGGGAGTCGGCAAGGAGGTTGAGAGCTTTGGTCATCTCCCCCCGGAACATGGCCGTCGCACCCGCGAACTGCACCGCGTGGGCGAGGGTGCGCGGGTCGTCCAACCGCACGGCCAGGGCCTGACATTCGTCGATCAGCTGCTGTGCGATCTCCAAATCGCCCTGCAGCCCAGCGAGATGCGCAGCTGCCCAGAGCGCCTTGGCACGTTCCAGACTCGGCTCAGCGTCGGCGCGCAAGGCGCGGTCGAGCCACTGCCGACCTTCCCCGAGCGTTCCCGAGAACAGCCAGTAGCCCCACAACGCGGAGGCCAGCCGTAACCCCGCTCGTGCCTGGCACGGTTCGGTGACGCAGTAGTCCAGCGCGGCGCGCAGGTTGGCCTGGTCCTGGTGCAGACGCCACAGCCACTTCACCTGGTCCGGGCCGGACCACGCCGCCTCCGCCTGTTCCGCCTGCGACAGGTACCAGTCGCGCTGCCGGCGGCGCAGCGCCGCGTCCTCACCGGAGGCGATCCGCAGTTCCCGGCCGTACTGACGCACGGTCTCCAGCACGCGGTAGCGGGTGCGATCACCTTGGTCGTCCCGCAACAGGATCGACTTCTCGACCAGGCCCACGACGAGGTCGACGACGGGCTCCCCGCCGATGTCGGCACCGGAGCAGACCGCTTCCGCGGCGTCGAGGTCGAAGCCACCGGTGAACACCGACGACCGGGCCCACATGAGCCGCTCGTTCGCCGAGCACAGCTGGTAGCTCCAGTCGATGGTGGCCCGCAAGGTCTGCTGGCGCGGCAAGGCGATCCGGTTGCCGGTGGTGAGGAGGTGGAAGCAGTTGTCGAGCCGGTCCAGCAGTTCAGGAACGGACAGCAGGCGCAGCCGTGCGGCGGCAAGCTCGATCGCCAGGGGAATACCGTCCAAGCGCTGGCACACCTGGGTGACCAGCGCGCAGTTGTCACCGGTGAGGGCGAAGCCGGGCACCATCGCGCAGGCGCGATCGGTGAACAGGCGGACCGCGTCGTACTGCGCGACATGCTCCGGCGTCGGGTCGGAGTTCGCCTCCGGGATGGACAACGACCCGACGGCGAACAGCTGTTCGCCGGCGATGCCCAACGGTTGCCGGCTGGTGGTGAGGATGCGCAGCTCCGACGCGTGGCGCAGAAGCGTGCCGGCGAGGTCGGCACACGAATCAAGCAGATGCTCGCAGTTGTCCAGTATCAGCAGCAGGCGCTTATCGAGCAGGTAATCGCGCAGGACATGCATCGGCGATCGAGTGGAGTGCTCGCGCAGCCCGAGCGCGGCGCCCACCGCTTGCGGTACGCGCAGGGGGTCCTCGACAGCGGCCAGCTCGACCAGCCACACCCCGTCGCGGTAGTGCCTGCGAACGTCGCAGGCAAGCTGCAGTGCCAACCGGCTCTTGCCCACGCCCCCGACACCGGTCAACGTCAGCAGTCGGGCATGGCCCATCAGCCGCCGAGTCTGTGTCAACTCGCTTCGACGGCCAACGAAATTGGTGGCGGTCGCCGGAAGGTTTCCGAGCGCACGCTCCGGCGGGTGCACGCTCACATTCAGGAGACTACAGCGGATCGGCAGCGCACACGTCAAGCGTTTCGTAACGCATGATGCGAGTGAGGTGCCTGGCTCGTTTCGTGCCCGTGAGCGTCGGCAGGAACACCGTGTCTCATGTGGACCTTCTGGTGACCGTTGGATCAGCGCGGGCGGGGGTTGGAGACGATGGTCGCAGCCGGTCGAGGTCGGCGCGTACCCGTTGGATTCGCGTCTGGACCTCGGTGAAACCGGCCGCGTGGTTGTTCTGAAACAGCTCCGAGCGGACGTTCGGGACCTGCCCCGCGGTGCGCTGGTCAGCGGCTTCCCTGGGCCGGCTGTCTTCGGCCTGCCGGGACGCGGCGGCGAACTCCCCGTTCGGTCGTGCCGGCACGATGTGGTCGAGGGCCGTCTCGGCGGGGGCGGCGGGCGGTGCGTTGTCCGCTTCCCCCGGTCGGCTGCCTCGCCGACGATGAGCACGCGTGATCAGCGGCCAGAAGAACACCGTCGCACCCGCGCAGCCCGCTCCGAAGGTCAGAAACGGCAGGCTAGCCGAGAACACCGGTGAATGTGCGAGCAGCACAGCCGTCTCCCATCAGTTCCGCCGCACTGTGCCGGGCACGGCGACGTCCGGTTCTCGCGCGGCTGGGCCGTTGTGCATCACCGTCACGGATTCCCGGATCACGGCGCTGGCCTGGTCCAACATGGACAGCGCCCGCGACTGGAGTTCGGTCAGCTGCGTGCGTTGCCGGTTGGTTTCCTCCAGGACGTCGAGTCGGAACTGCTCGGATGCGGCGTCGCGCTCGGCGCACTGGCGTTGCGTCTGGGCCAGCAGCTCGTCGGCTTCCTCCTGTGCGACGGTCACCGTCCGCTTGTACTCGGTGCGGATCACCTGCCGCAGACGCTGCTCCCGGTCGCGTAGTTCCCGCAGCTGCTGGGAGTGGTCGCGCTGGAGTTGCTCGCGCCGGGTCTCCATGTCGGCGGCCAGCTCGGCGCATTCAGCGCGCAGGGCCCGCGCTGTGCTCTCCGCGTCGTCGATCAGCTCCCGGGCAGCGGTCTCGGCATGCCCGTGGGTGACCTCGGCCTGCCGCTTGGCCTGGTCGCGCAGTGACTGGATCTCGTCCTCCGCGATGGCCATCATGTTCTGGACCCACTGCGCCGCGTGCGGCAGACCCGTGTTGGAGGACTCGATCTGTTTGAGCCTGTCCTGACACGCCACCAGCTCGTGCCGGGTCTCCTCGTACAACCGGCGAAGGTCCGCATTGAGCGCAACCGCCTCGTTGCGGTCCATCGTGACCATCTTGAGCTGGGCCTCGAGCAATTCGATGTGCTCAATGACCTGGTTGCGGTTGAACCCGCGCAGCTGGATGTCGAACCCAGGACGCAGCGGGACCACGGTGTCCGGCGTGTCTTCAACGTCCATGATGGATGTCCTCCGAGGACGAGTGAACTGGCCGGGTCAGTCTGGTGATCCACCGAGAGGACTGGAACCTACTTTCGTACGAATCGCGGGCACCAACTTTCGTCCGCCTCGGTCTCGTGCGCCCGGTCTCGTGCGCCCGGTCTCGGGCGGTCGGAGGTCAGCCCAGCTCGCGGAGGAACAGTCCGGCACCAGGTTTGGGATCGAACCAGGTCGACTTGGCCGGCATGATCATGCCGGCGTCCGCGACCGCCATGATCTGCTCGATGCTGGGCGGATGGGGGAAGAAACGGATCGCCCGCTCCGATGCGCAACAGCACGCTGCTGGCGCGCTGCCGTACAGGTCGATCAACGGAGGCAAGAGCCCTTCATCGAGTGCTACGGCGTCCAGTGAGGTCCGGATCGGGCGCGGTTCCCGAGGCGCGCGCAGGTGCACCCGGAAGTACCGGCTGGCGAGGCCCACGGTGATGATCCCCGGTCCCGGATTCGCGCATTCCGGGGAGTCGCACTCCTCCACCAGCGCTGCCACGGGCTGCGCGGCGAGGAGCTTCAGCACGTCGGCCGGCGACGTTCCCTCGGGGAGAGGAAGACACCGGTGGTAGCCCAGGATGCGCATCTCATCGCTCGGGAAGAGGGCGGCCAGGGTGTACGCGCTCGGGTGCTCGCTGCCGAGGTGGCTGCGCCGGCTGGCGTAGAGTTGCGCGGAAACCATCCGGTGGTGGCCGTCGGCGATGTACATCGTGTCGATGTGGTTGATCTCGTCCCGGATGTCCCGCATACGACCCGGGTCGTGCCGGACCCAGACGGTGTGGGTGATCCCGTTGACGGTCCGGCACACATCCGGCGCATCCGCGGTGATCTCGGCGAGCAGTGCCCGCAGCCGGGAGCGGGAGGGGTGCGTCAGCATGACCGGCATCAGCTCGATCTCGGCGGCCTCGGTGAACTCCGCGAGCTGGTGGACCCGTTCTGGCCGGGTGGCCTCGTGACGGCGAATCCGGCCGTTGCGGTAGTCCGCGACCGAGGTTTCGACGACCACTCCGGTCTGCTGGTGTTGGCCGGCGGCCAACCGATACACCACCACCGCTGGTTCGGGGAGGTGCGTGTACTCCTCCCGGTCGAGGTGCTGGAGGATGTGAGCGGGATCGGGCTGCGGCTCGGTCTCGGGCCACCGCTGGCTGGTGATCATTGCTCGGGGCGCCCGGACGGTGATGCCCGCACCGCGGTCAGGAGTTGTGAGCGCCGTGAGCGCCTGCGGCGCGTGGGAGGCACTCATGCGACACCGCCCGAGCGCAGCGGCGCGGCGACCTGACCCGGCTGCGAGGCGAGCACGGCGTCGTGGTTCACGCAGTGCAGCACCGTGCCCCCCGCGAACGCGTCGACCATCCGCGTGACCTCTGCGGCTACCGCCTGTTGCGCCTGCTCGGTGGAGGCCCCGATGTGATGCGTTCCGTAGACGTTCGGGTGCCTGGCCAGCCGGGAGTCGATGCTGCCGGTACTCGCGGCGGGTTCGTTGGCGAACACGTCGAGGCCTGCGCGCACGCCCTTGGACTCCATCGCCTCGATGAGCGCGTCTTCGTCGATGAGGTCGCCGCGCGAGGTGTTGAGGACGATCGTGCCCGGCTGCACGTGGGCGAGCAGTTCGCGATCCACCAGGTGCCGGGTGGCGTCGGTGGCGGGCACGTGCAACGAGAGGACGTCGCAGGTCCGCGCGAGTGTGTCGAGGTCGTCGACAAAGGTCATGCCGATCGCCTCGGCCTGATCGAGCGTCGCCTGGCCACGTCCCGGCTTGCTCACCGCGTACACCTGGGCTCCGAAGGCGGCGGCCCGCTGGGCGAACGCCAGCCCGATCTGTCCCAACCCGACGACGCCGACCCGGCGCCCGAGGATGCCCCGCGCCTGGGCGTAGCGCTTCTTGTCCCACCGCCCGGCACGGAGATCGGTGACGTTGTCAGGGATGTTGCGGTCGAGGGCGAGCAGCAACGCGAAGGCGAGTTCGGCGACGGCGACCGCGTTGCGTCCGGGGACGTTGCAGACGGCGATCCCGAGGCGAGAAGCCTCGTCGCACTCGATGGTGTTGGTGCCGGAGCCCGCCCGGATCACCAGCCGCAGCGCGTCGGCGGCGTGCAGGGCGGCTGCCGAGACCCGGGTGCTGCGCACGATGAGGACGTCGCAACCGGCGATCCTGCTGGGCAACTGGTCGGCGGTGGTGTCCGGCTCGTAGACGCAGTCATGGCCACTGTCCGCCATCTCCAGCAGATACGCGCGGGGAAAGGTGTCGGCGACCAGGATCCTCATCAGCCACTCCCTTGAGGTTGGCCAGCGCCCAGCAGGCATCTGTTGCTTATTACGCACCCAATTGCTTATGGCGCAATAGTGGCTGTGGCATCAGGCGACGTCAACACCCGATTTGGCGAGAAGACTCGGATCTCATGAGAAGGCCGCATGAGAAGGCCGCATGAGAAGGCGGGGCCACGCGGTAGCGACACCTCAGTCGTCGTGGCGATCGTCACGACGCCGGTGTCGCTTGATCGTCGACCGGCGCTTCTTGCCCGCTAGCCGGCGCTCCTGCGAACCCTTCGTCGGCTTGGTCGCTCGGCGCTTCGGTGGCGGCGGCGCGATCGCGCTGGCCAACAGGGCGGCCAGGCGCTCCCGCGCCGCCTGGCGGTTCGCGAGCTGACTGCGGTACTCCGAGGCCGAGACTGTGATCACGCCGTTGACCGTGCGGTTGCGCAGCCGCTGCAGCGCCCGTTGCCGCAGGTGCTCAGGCAGCGACGGGGAGCGGGCGAGATCAAGGGACAGCTCGACGCGCGAGTCCGTCGTGTTCACGCCCTGACCACCGGGACCGGAGGACCGCGAGAACCGCTCGGTGAGCTCCGCCGCTGGCAGTGTCCACCGCTCGGTTATGCGCAGGTCGTCGGTCATGTGGTCAGGATGCCCCACCGCCCGCCGCCGCGTGGTGGATTATGCGCTGTTCACCGACTGCGGGAAGGTGAGAATCCTCTCCGGGTCGTAGTGGCGGGCGACCTGGCGCAGCCTGGGCAGGTTGTCGCCGTAGTAGGCGGTTGCCCAGTCCCGCTGGCCCGGATCAAGGTAGTTGACGTAGGCCCCAGTGCCGACCAGCCGGGCCAACGCCTCCTGCACTCGGCTCAGAGTCTGCTCCGCCTCCGCGCGTCTCCCGGATCGCGCGGAGACATACACCTGCGCGCTGGCCCAGGGCTTGACGGTGCGGGAACGCGGTCGCGTCGGGCGCGACCCGGGACACGGCACCGCCCAGTCCGTCAAAGAGCAGGTCGGTGCCCCGCAGCCCGGTCACGACCCCGACCAGGTCCCCGGAATCGGGTACCGGACGGTTCAAGATCCGTGAGGACCCAGCGAAGCTCTCCTTCTCGCTGCTGCCGGCGAAGTAGCGCATCGCGTCCAAGTAGCTCTTGGGAGCTGCCTTCCGGGAGGTGGCCGGAACGCCTGCCCGCTTGACCAGCGCGTCCAGCATGGGCGACAGCGCGTCGGCCGGACCGACGAAGCAGCCGCCGATCCGGCACGACGGGGTCATACCGCCGGAGATCGCGCAGTTCGACCACAGCTCGTCCGGCGTTTCCGGCAACCAGTGCTGCCAGGCGTCGAACACGGCGGCGGCCGAACCGGTGGGGAAAGCGAGGGAGAAGACCGTGAGTCGCGGTGGTGCGGCAACGGTGGCGAACTCGAAGGACGTCACGACCCCGAAATTCCCACCACCGCCCCCGCGCAGGGCCCAGAACAGTTCCGGCTCGGAGTGTTCGGACGCCGCGCGGAGTCCACCGTCTACTGTGGCCACCGTAGCGGTCCGCACATGATCGCAGGTGAGCCCGAACTTCCGGGCGAGAACCCCGATTCCGCCGCCGAGGGTGAGGCCGGCGATGCCCACGCTCGGACACGAACCCGCGGGAAGGCAGCGGCCCGCCCGAGCGAGCGCGGTATACACGTCCGCCAGCCGGGCTCCGGGCCCGATCGATGCGGTCCCGTCCGGTCGCACCTGAATACCGTCCATTCCGCCGAGATCCGCCACCAGCCCGCGCTCGGGCGCGGAGTATCCGGCGTAACTGTGCCCGCCGCTTCGTGCGGCGAACGGAACACCGCTCTCACGGGCCGTTGCCAGACACGCCTGGACGTCCTCCGGTCTGGTACACAACGCGATCGCGGCGGGACGGCGATCGGCGTAGACAAGGTTGAATGGTTGACGTGTCGCGTCGTATTCCGGGGAGTCCGGCAGTACGAGCCTGCCCGCCAGCTTTGTTCGCAAAGCGGCCCAGTCCGGCTTCCCGTCGCCCGCCACGTCCGCGACGCTGTCTACCGCTGCCATGGGGTCTCGTGAGCACGCCGCCAGCGTCGCCGTCACACTCGCTCCGGCTACGCGGAAGAATCCCCGCCTGTTGAGTGCAGTCACATCGCACCTCCCTGCTATCCCAGACGCAGGACCAGGAGGCGAGGTTGAGTCCACATGCGGAAACACCGGGACGAGTGCTCTACCAGGGGGCGACTGGCCTATGTGGACAATCGTGCAGCGAGTTTCGATGTCCACTGTGAGCGGGGACTTCACGTCATATCAGGACGACAACCCGGCGAAGAACTGGTCGGCAGCCACACCGACCGATCCTGGTGAATGGTTGATCGTATACGGCGGCAGGGAATATTCCGTTCCGCTATGCGTCCCGACGTCCGCCGAGAGCTTCGCCGGCTGAGGCAGGTAGGCGTATCGCTTCTACCACTGCGACCACGATCATGCCGGCGACCACGAGGAAGGCGAAC
Organism: Pseudonocardiaceae bacterium; assembly: GCA_051984675.1. GTDB lineage: Bacteria > Actinomycetota > Actinomycetes > Mycobacteriales > Pseudonocardiaceae > JBPYFK01. Next base: position 39,164 of record JBPYFK010000002.1, read on the forward strand.
GGGTAGGCCGCCGAAAGACCAACAAGGTGGGCACCGGTCTGCAAGGCGAGCACACCCAACGCGACGCCCAAGCCCTGCGTGAGCTGTTGCAGGGTGGCCGCGAGCGTATTCGCCTGGGTCATCGTGGACTGTTCGACGTCCGCGAAGGCGATGGTGTTGTAGGCGGTGAAACCGATCGACCGGAAGACGCCGCCGAGCAGCACGATCAGCGCGATGACGAAAGCCGGGGTCGCTCGGGTGAGCAGTGCGCATGCGGCGATGCAGACCACCGCGCAGACGGTCGCCACCAGAAGTACGCGACGGAACCCGAGTCGACGCAACATCGGCGTCGTGAACGGTTTGATTCCCAGGTTGCCGACGAACACGAACAGGACCATGGCACCGGCTTGGACCGGGCTCCAGCCGAAACGGTCCTGGAACATCAGGGGAAGCAGGAACGGGACCGCGTTGACGGCCATGCGGAACAAGCCTCCGCCGGCGTGCGCGACCCGGAAGGTGCGGACACGCAGCACGCTGAGGTCCAACAGGGGGTTCGTCGCGCGGCGCAGGTGCCAGAAGGCAGTCACTGTTGCGAGCGCGCTGACCGTGGTGAAGGCGCCGACGCGTGTCCACGGCACGTGGAACGAGCCCGCGAGAGTCGCCGCGTAGACCAGGCATGCCAGCGCGACCGCGGAGAGCACGGCACCCCGGGCGTCGAAGGCGGCGTCGGCCCTTTTCGGCAGGCGAGGCATCACGCGAAAGCCGATGATCAGCGCAAGGGCGCCCAACGGCAGATTCACCAGGAAGATCCACTGCCAGGAGGCGTACGAGACGAGCAGACCACCGGCCAGTGGTGCCGCGATCGGGGCGAGCAGCGCGGGCCAGGTTAGGTAGGCGATGGCCCGGATCATGTCCGGTTTCGACGTGGTCCGCAGCACCACCAGCCGCCCGACCGGCACCATCATCGCGCCGCCGACTGCTTGGACGACCCGCATGACCAGCAACGCCGTCAGGCTCGTGCAGGCCGCGCACAGCGCGGAAGCCGCCGTGAACACGAGAATCGCCGCCAGGAACGCCCGGTGCGCTCCCCACCGGTCCGCGACATGCCCGGAGAGCGGAATGAACACCGCCAGCGTCACGAGGTACGCGGTGACGCAGACCCCGATGTCGGGGGAGGCGACGCCGAAAGACTGCGCCATGGCGGGCGCGGCAGTGGCGATGATCGTGCCGTCGAGGATCTCCATGAAGAAGGTACCGGCCACAAGTAGCGCCACTGCGCGGGGCAGTGGCGCTGGTGCTTGTGTTGGCACGGCGGCCGTCGTGGTCACGCCGCCGACCCTAGCCGGCTACCCGCGAGGCACGGGTGTCCGAGCGAGGTGGTGCGCGCGAACCGGTTACCAGCGGACTGGCTGGGCTGATCACCGGTTCGCACGACTTCCGATCGGCTCCACCGTCGGCGCTCGAAGGCCCTGTCGGTCGGGGGCAACGTCAGGACCTTGTTGCATTCGCATCCTATGGCGCACTCGCGAGTGATCACAACTATATCTCGATTATAGTACGTATACTTTATCGTGATCATTTGGATATAGATCTCTTGGTGTACAGCGCGGGATTCGTGACGGGAAGTGACCGGTGCTCAACGGTTCGAGTACGGAGTTTCCTCCAGATCGGTTCAGCGCGAACGTGCATTGCGGCATAGGCCAATCGAAACGTGCGTTTGCGACAAACGGTGGCAATCTTCTTGCGGAAGCCTTCCTGCTGTCCATAGTGGATGGGGGAAGGGATGGCTTGCGGTGTGCGCCCCGCCTGTATGGCCGTCGGTGCCCAGCGTGGATTGATCACGATTATTCCACGGCGCCGTTACCAAATCGCGTCTTCGCCAGTGTTTGGAGATCAGTTCCGCGGGTGATCCTCGCCCGCTAGGGTCCGATACCCACACGGGGCCGGACGAGGAGGATCGCGGTGTCGGGGAGCAGGTCGGGCAACGGGCTGTGGCGAACGAAGTCGATCGAGCAGTCGATCGCCGAGACGGACGAGCCGGACACGCGGCTGCGCAAGAACCTGGGGACATGGGATCTGATCGTGTTCGGAGTCTCGGTGGTGATCGGCGCGGGTATCTTCACCGTCGCCGCGCGCACCGCCGGGGATGTCTCCGGTCCGTCGGTGTCGTTGGGTTTCGTGTTGGCCGCGGTCGCGTGTGGGTTCGCGGCGTTGTGCTACGCCGAGTTCGCGTCCACGGTTCCGGTCGCCGGCAGTGCCTACACCTACTCGTATGCGACGTTCGGGGAATTCGTCGCCTGGGTCATCGGCTGGGACCTGGTGCTGGAGTTCGCGGTCGCCGCTGCCGTGGTCAGCAAGGGCTGGTCGAGCTACCTGCAGGAAGCGCTGGTCACCGCCGGGTTCGACATACCCACCCAGCTCGGCTCGAACGACGGCGTGCAGTTCGACTGGGGCGCGGTGTTGCTGGTGGCCGTGCTGAGCGCTCTCCTCGCCGTGGGCACGAAGCTGTCCGCACGGGTCAGCCTGGTGATCACCGCGATCAAGGTCGCGGTCGTGTTGTTCGTGATCATTGCCGGACTCGCGTACGTCCGTCCGGCCAACTACGCGCCGTTCATCCCGCCGGCCCAGGTCACGACCAAGTCGGCTTCGGGGTGGGAACAGTCCCTGCTGTCGTTGCTCCTCGGCGGGCACACCAGCACCTTCGGGATCTTCGGCCTGTTCGCGGGGATGTCGCTGGTGTTCTTCGCGTTCATCGGTTTCGACGTCGTGGCGACCACCGTCGAGGAAACGCGCGATCCGCAGCGCAGCGCACCTCGGGGCATTCTTGGCACGCTGGCTATCACGACCACCCTGTATGTGGCGGTGGCGCTGGTCGTCACCGGAATGACGAAGTACACCAACCTTGCCACCCAGCCGAATGGCAAGCAGTCCACCCTGGCCACGGCCTTCGCGCTGAACGGCATCACGTGGGCGGCGGCCATCGTGATGCTGGGCGCGTTGATCGGGCTGATCACGGTCGTCATGGTGTTGCTGCTCGGCCAGGTTCGCGTGCTGTTCGCGATGTCGCGGGACGGCTTGCTCCCGCGCGGTCTGGCCCGGACCGGATCGCGCGGTACGCCGGTACGCGCCACCTTGTTGGTCGCCGGAGTGGTGGCGGTCGTGGCCGGATTCTTCCCGGCGAACAAGCTGGAGGAGATGGTCAATGTCGGTACCTTGTTCGCGTTCGTGCTGGTGTCGGCCGGAGTGCTGATCCTGCGACGGACCAGGCCCGATCTCGCCCGCGGCTTCCGTGCTCCGCTGATTCCGCTGGTGCCGATCCTGGCGATCCTGGCCTGCGGGTGGTTGATGCTGAACCTCGCCGCCTTGACCTGGCTGCGGTTCGTGGCGTGGATGGCGGTCGGCGTGGTGGTCTACTTCGGGTACGGCCACCGCCGCTCACGGATGGCGCTTACCGCGAAACAGGCGTTGCCCGGTCGGGCGATGCGGCGCGCGGGCGTTCACCGGCGTCGGAACGCTCCGTAGTTGTCCCAAAGGGTGTGGTCATGAGGTGATCAATTCCATGACCCGCGTGCTTTTCATCCGTCCGGCAGGCGGACATACTCACCACCAACATCACGACCCGCATCCTGGGTGGTGGCTCACCCTGTCCTGGAGTTGCACCAGTGTCTGTACTTGACCGGTGGTTCTGGTCTGACGGCGAGGCATGGTCTCCGTCGCTGTATGAATGGTTCTTCCGGCGCACGCCCCCCGGCCGGCGCTTTCGCGCGAGAGAGCAGCGCGCGGTGGTCGACATGCTGACGTCGCGTCTGCGTGCCGGGCAGACCGTGCTGGAGGTCGGAAGCGGTACCGGGCATTACACGGCGTTGTTGGACGATCTCGGTGCGCGAGTGGTGGCACGTGACGCCTCTGAGGAGATGGTCGACTACCTGCGACGCAGGTGGCAGCGCGAGCGACGGACCGGGACCGTGGTCGCGCCCGGCTGGCTGCCCGATCGTCTGGATGTCGAGGGGTCGTTCGACGGTGTGCTCGCGGTCGGGGTGTTGAACTACGTCGAGGATCTCGGTGCCTGCTTGGACGCTTTCGCGCGCCTGCTGGTGCCCGGCGGGTGGGCTGTGTTGACGGTTCCCCCGGACGATCGGAGCGGACGCCGGTACCGGCTGGTGGAGCGTGCCGGCCGGCGCCGCATTCACCTACGCTCGGCTGAAGAGGTCACGGCAGCGGCGGAACGGGCCGGGCTGACGGTGGATGTCGCCCCCACGGTGGTCGGCGTTATGGCAGTGTACGGGTGCATGAAGCCGTAATTGGCGTGTGCCGCCGGTTTCCCGGTTTTCCTTACTCGGTGGTGACGTGCGCCGCCTTGGCGGTGGTGTTGTCGATAGCACGAATCTCCGCCAGCCGCAGGCAGAGGGCATCGAGCACGAGGTGCACTGACTGGTCGAACAGGGTCGACAGCGGTTGTATGGTCCCGGCTTCGCCGGGCC
>JBPYFK010000003.1:0-12523 GCA_051984675.1 Pseudonocardiaceae bacterium
CCTAGGAGCGAGTCCGCTGGATCAGACCGGTGTTGCAACGAGTAATTGCCATTGGCGTATCAGGGGACAGCGGCATCGGCGCCCGGAGCATCGTAGGAGGCATCATGGGCGCCGAGGTGACAGTCGACGGACTGAGCGAGTCCTTCGATCGTCAGAACATCTGGCATGACGTGACCCTCACGTTGCCGCCTGACGAGGTGTCGGTCCTGCTCGGACCGTCTGGCACTGGCAAGTCTGTCATCAGCGTCGCGGCGACGAGATCGGGGTCGAGGATCAACATCAGGCACTGAGGGGAGTGATAGGCAGCGAACGGCGCGGTTGGAACACGAAGGAGCTGCCGGTGCTCACCCGGGTGATCGCGACCTCGTCACGTTCTGTCGCGGCTTCGTCGCGGCGTACTATCCGGGCGGTCCAGTCCGTTGCGGTCCCATCGACCTCGACGTCGAGGTACGGGTCAACGGCGCGCACGATAGCTTGCAGGGGCGTGATGTTCTGGGGCCCGCACAGAGAAATCCAGGCACCGTCGTCGTGTGCGGGTGAGCGTCCGATCGTGATGGAGGAGTCGTGCACCGTTGCGACGACGTATACGCTGGGGTTGACCAGCGGATGCAGTTCAAGCGTGCGCAACGCTCCTTCGATTCCAGCGGGCAGTCCGAGAGCGTTGTGGATCCGCTCCGCGGCGATTCCCGCGATGCCCACCAGTTGTTTCGAGCACAGCTCACGGGCCGCCTGGGCGCCATCGACGCGGTTGTGGATCGCACGGACGAAGCCGAGGTTGAGCAGGTGCATCTGCAGGCAGACCTCGTCTGTCATACGTACCAGTGCGGACTTCGAGAAATCGCTGAACGCGAGATCGCTGAGCAAGGGGCCGGAGTAATCGTTCCTGCCCTCGTCGTCCACATCGATCGGGGCTAGGTCGATCGTGGCCGCCCGAGACTTCTGGAGTTCCGCGCACCCTTGCGACTCCGAGACCGGTGGGTGGGAGTCGTCAATGGTGACCGTCCATCGGCAGTGCGGGTGGCGGTCGGCCGGCTCTCGCGGTGGCCGGTGGACTGGCCGTATCTGCGCCTTCGGGTTGGTGGCCACCGCCGTCGCGTCGAACGTCGGATCCTCGATGTCGTGGCACATCGCTCGCACATAGTGATCACCGAGCGGCTCGACATCCATCAGGGCGCCGCAGTGGTCGAGGTGGAACTCCCCGTGCCACTTGTCGTGGATGGTGTAGCGGAAATCCATGAACTGCGGTGGCGCGCCGATATCGAGTTGCAGACCCTTGAAGATCGTGATGACGTCGTCTCCCGCATAGCGCAGCGCCTGCTGCATCCGGCGCGTGTAGATCGGGCTTGCGGCCATCCATTCTTCGATCGCGATCTGGGTCATTTCCTCGCGGCCGAAGGCGGAGATGCACCATGCCATACCGGACCGATCGATCAGTTGTCCGGCTAACAGCAGTTCCGGCAGGAGGATGGCGAGTTTCTCCCGATCGAGGAGATCGTACCGGCTTGTCATCTGCCAGCCTCCGATGCTCGGACAGGTTTAGAGCAGCGCTTCGGCGTCGAGCGCGATGATCTGACCAGTCAGATAGTTCGCCTCCGCATGGGGGCGTCGTTGCGATAGGTGAAAACCAGTGGAACGCCAGTGTCCGCGAGCTTCCGCACGATGCCTTCCCCGACCCGCACGGTGCCGCCAGAGACCAGCATGCCCCCTTCGGGATAGGTTAGCGTGATGGTCATCGCGGTCGCCTTTTCGGACTCAGTCGACAATCTGGTTTGGCACGTCTGATGGCGCGGATGCGGGTCGACGTCACGGTTGGTGGTGGGTTGTGTCGCCCGGTATCCCGCTGACCGATACCAGGATGGCGGATGCGTCCGCGGTGATCGCGTCGTTTGCGCGGATCTCGGCGGTGGCGAATACCTTGCGTCCCTCGCTGCCGGTGCAGCGTGCGGAGATGGTCAGTGGTGTCCCACATGGAGTCCCGCGCCGGTAGTTGACCGTCAGCGACACGGTCATCGCGGGCCGGCCCGCCACAGCTACCGCCCGTCCGACGGCGTGGTCGAGCAGCGCGGCTACCCACCCGCCGTGGACCCGTCCTGGTGGGCCTTCGTACGCCGCTGTCAGCAGGGCCGTGGCGTGCATCGTGCCGTCGTCGACGACCGGACCGCTCAGCGGCGGTGCAAGGGGATTGCCCGGACCCTCTACCGGGTTGTTCACGCTGACCTGGTGACCGTTGTTGCGGGCAAGCAGCAGGGGCTGGGCCCGGCGGCGTTCTCGCAACATCGCAGTGGCCTCGGCAACGTGCTCGGCAGCCTGGAGCTGGGCGGCGGGGAGATCGGCGTGTACCGCCGCCTCGACCAGTTCGCGGATACGAGTGGCGAGCAGGGCGGTTTCCTTGGGGACTTGGGGGAGCACAGGCACTCGTGGCGCGGTAGGCACGGACTGGGTCGATGGCAACTCGTCCCGCTGCTCCATGGAAACTCCCTCTGTCCGCCAACGGTAGAACAAGTTCCTCGTCGTCTGTCCCTTCTGTCAAGAGATAATGCGGACTGTGTTGAAACGAGTTCTAGCAGATTTGGGTCTTGTGATGCAGGTCGCTGGACTCTAGTCTGTACAGGTGTCTGATTCTTTGCCGTGGTGCCCATGAGTGTCTGGTCGCAGAGATCGTCGAGCCTGTTCGTGGACGGCGTCCTGGTCCCCGCGGCGGGTGGTGAGTTCGAGACAGTCAACCCGGCGACCGAGGAGGTGCTGGGGGTCGCGGCCGATGCGACATCGGACGATATGGAGCGTGCCGTGGGTGCGGCTCGGCGTGCCTTCGACGAGTCATCGTGGGCGATGGACGTAGCACTGCGAGTGCGCTGTCTACGGCAGCTCAGCGGGGCATTGCAGCGTCACACCGAGGAACTGCGGGCGTTGACCATCGCCGAGGTGGGCGCGCCGGCGTTCCTGACGGGAGGGCCGCAGCTCGAGGGACCGGTGGCGGACTTGGCGTGGTTCGCGGACCTGGCGCAAACCTACGAGTGGGTGCGTGACCTGGGCGTGGCCAAGCCGATGGGAATACCGAGCCAGCGTCGGGTGTATCGGGAACCCGTCGGCGTGGTCGCTGCTATCACCCCGTGGAACTTCCCGCACCAGATCAACTTCGCCAAGCTTGGTCCGGCGCTGGCGGCCGGAAACACCTTGGTGCTCAAGCCTGCACCAGACACTCCATGGTGTGCGGCCGCGCTCGGCAGCGTCATTGCCGAGGAGACGGACATCCCACCTGGGGTGGTCAACATCGTGACCTCCAGCGACCACGCGGTTGGCGCGCAGCTGGCCGAAGACTCGCGAGTCGATTTGGTGTCGTTCACCGGGTCAACGGCAACCGGCCGAAGTGTGATGACGGCTTGCGCGTCCACGATCAAGAAGGTGTTTCTGGAACTTGGTGGCAAGTCGGCCTTTGTGGTTCTCGATGACGCGGATCTGGCCGGAGCGTGTGCGATGGCGGCGTTCGCCGTCTGCACCCACGCGGGCCAGGGTTGTGCACTGACCACTCGCTTGCTGGTACCGCGATCGCGGTACGACGAAGCGGTGCAGGCCACAGCGACCGCGCTACGCGGTATCCCGGTTGGGGATCCCACCGACCCGGGCACCGTCTGCGGTCCCTTGATCTCGGCACGGCAGCGTTCTCGGGTCGAGGACTATCTGCGGCTGGCCAAGGCCGAGGGCGGTCATTTCGCCTGCGGGGGCGGTAGGCCCGCCGACCGCGACCGCGGGTTCTGGATCGAGCCAACCCTGGTGGTGGGGCTGGACAACGACGCACGGGTCGCGCAGGAGGAAATCTTCGGTCCAGTCCTCGTCATCCTCCCGCACGACGGAGACGATGACGCGGTCCGGATCGCGAACGCCTCCCCCTACGGGCTTTCCGGTGCGGTGCATGGCACTGATCTGGAGCGGGCGCGCGCTGTCGCCGGGCGGATTCGGACCGGCACGCTCAGCGTGAACGGTGCGGTCTGGTATGCCGCGGACGCTCCGTTCGGTGGTTACAAGCAGTCGGGAATCGGTAGAGAGATGGGCGTGCCCGGCTTGGAGGAGTACCTGGAGACCAAGCTCATTGCTGAGCCCGCGTGAACCCGTCGCGCGCACCGCGGTGAAGGGAGTAGTCGCTATATGGGGCGTTTCGAGGGCAAGGTGGCCGTCGTGACCGGTGCTGCGCAGGGCATCGGGGAGGCCTACGCGCGGGCACTGGCCATCGAAGGTGCCAGTGTCGTGGTCGCCGACCTGAACGCTACCGCCGGAGCGGCGGTCGCCAAGCAGATCGTGACTGATGGGGGCGAGGCCGCGTTTGCCGAGGTCGATGTTGCTGACCCGGATGCGACCAGTGGAATGGCCGCGTTCGCAGCGGACCGTTTCGGCGGTATCGATTACCTGGTGAACAATGCGGCCATCTACGCGAGCATGAAGATCGACCTGTTATATACGGTGGACTGGGACTACTACAAGAAGTTCCTCAGCGTGAACATGGATGGCGCGCTGCTGTGCGCGCGAGCGTGCGTGCCACACATGACCGCTCGCGGCGGCGGCGCGATCGTGAACCAGTCCTCCACGGCGGCTTGGGTGTACTCCGGCTTCTACGGGTTGGCGAAGGTCGCTGTAAACGGGCTCACCCAGCAGTTGGCGCACGAACTCGGCGGCATGGGGGTGCGCGTCAACGCCGTGGCGCCCGGCCCGATCGACACCGAGGCCACCAGGACGGTGACACCGGCAAACATGGTCAAATCCATTGTGGATGGTTTGGCGCTGAAGCGGATGGGGCGCCCGGAAGACCTGGTCGGCCTGTGCCTGTTCCTGCTCTCGGACGAAGCAAGCTGGATCACCGGCCAGATCTTCAACGTGGACGGAGGCCAGGTGTTCCGCTCATGACCCAACAGCAGCAACCGAACCCGGTCGGGTTCGTCGGCCTCGGGCAGATGGGAGCGCCCATGGCCCGGCACCTTCTGGCCTGGCCCGGTGGCCTGGTCGTCTACGACACGCGAGTCGGGGCCACTGCCGAGTTCGTGACCGCGGGCGCCCGCGCCGCAAGCAGCCCGCGGGAAGTGGCAGAGGCCGCCGGCGTGATCTCGGTGATGGTGCGCGACGACGCTCAGGTCGAGGACGTCGTCTGCGGACCGGACGGGCTCCTCCAAGCCGCCGCGCCAGGCGCGATCATCGCCATCCACGCCACGATCAGCGACCAGACCGCGCCCCGGCTGGCTGAACGCGCCGAGCGGCAAGGTGTGGACATCGTGGACGCGCCCGTCAGCGGCGGGGCCATGGCCGCCGAGCAGGGCAATCTCGCTGTCATGGTCGGCGCGTCCGACCTGGCGTTCAAGCATTGCGAGGCCGCGTTCGAACCATGGGCTGGCCTGGTCATGCACGCGGGCCCGGCGGGCGCGGGTACGCGGGCGAAGCTGGCCCGCAACCTGCTGCACTTCGCCGCCTTCACCGCTGCCGCTGAGGCGCAACGACTCGCGGAGGCCGCAGGCGTCGATCTCAACGGGCTGGGCAAGGTAGTACGCCATTCTGATGCGATCACCGGTGGCCCCGGGGCGATCATGGTGCGTGACACCACTGCGCCATTGTCCAAAGAGGACGGATTGTACGGGGTCTTCAGTAACGTGCGGGATCTCGGCGAGAAGGACCTGTCGTTAGCGGTAGAGCTCGGCGAGAAGCTCGGAGTCGACCTGCCTCTCGGGCGGCTCGCGCTGCGGAGACTCGCGGCGGGCCTAGGGGTCGCCGACGGTGCGGCTGATGAACCTGTCGGGTCGTAGCGACGGCACTATTGACCGGTGGGGAAGCCGAGAAGGGAAGGGACACATGAGCAGCCAGCGACAGCGCGGCCTCGACATGATGGGTCAAGTTTACGGGTGGGAAGTCAAGGACGGCCCTGGTGCGTTCTTCGGCGTGACGGCCGACCACCTGTTTGGTGAGATCTGGTCACGTCCCGGGCTCACCATCCGCGACCGCCGACTGCTGTTACTTGGGGCGCTGGCCGCGCAGGGTCTCGACGACGTGGCGGAGATCCAGATCCGGGCAGCTCTCGGCAATGCCGAACTGGATGGCGAGCAGCTGCGGGAGATCGGTCTCTTCCTGACGCACTACGTCGGCTGGCCGCTAGGCACGAAGCTCTCCATGCGCATCGACAAGATCCTCGGGGAGAAGAAAGAACCGGAATGATGGCGGCGAGAGACCGGCCTGGCTGAAGCGGCGGACCCGGCGGTATCGGATGCGGAATTCCGCTCACGCGCACGATCGAATGGAAACAGAGGGCTCGCATGAAGTATGGCATCGTGCTGTTCACTAGTGATCGTGGGATCAAACCCGCTGTCGCAGCTCAGGCCGCTGAGAAGGCTGGCTTTGATTCGTTCTGGGTCCCGGAACACACGCATATTCCCGTGAAGCGCGAGGCCGCGCACCCTGGTACCGGGGACCGGTCGTTGCCCGACGACCGATACATGCGCACGCTGGATCCTTGGGTCACGCTGGCCACGATCGCCTCGGTCACGCAGCGGATCAGGCTCGGTACCGCGGTCGCGTTGCCGGTCGAGCATGATCCGATCACGCTGGCCAAGACGATCGCTACGCTTGACCACCTCTCGGAAGGTCGAGTAATGCTCGGTGCCGGCTTCGGCTGGAATATCGACGAGCTCACCGACCACGGCGTGCCCGCGCGGCGGCGAAGGACCATGCTACGGGAGTACCTGGAAGCGATGCAGTCCCTGTGGACGCAGGAAGAAGCGAGCTACGAGGGAGAGTTCGTGCGATTCGGGCCGTCCTGGGCGTGGCCCAAGCCGGTGCGGCAACCCAGGGTCCCTGTCCTGATCGGCGCCGCTGGCACGGACAAGACCTTCGATTGGATCCTGCGGTCCGCGGACGGCTGGATCACCACGCCCATGGAAGCGGACATCGAGGACAAGGTGCGCCGACTCCAGAAGCGTTGGCGGGAAGCCAAGCGGCAGGGTAGCCCGGAAATCGTCGTCCTCGCGGGCAAACCAGACCCGGGCGCTCTCGCACGCTGGAAGGACTTGGGCGTCAGCGAGGTCGTGTTCGGCCTGCCGGACAAGTCGGAGGCTGAGGTCACCGCCTATGTGCAGCGCCTGGCAGGCAAACTCGAACTACCCGATGCCTAGCAGCAACCGATCAGCCGCGATCTCCGCCCTCATCAATGGGGAATGGGAATCGGCGGGTGGTCAACATCTGCATGCGGGCGGTGGAACCTGATGTCACTCATAGGGTCGACACCTCCAGCGCCTCATCAAGTTGTCGCAATGCGCAGGCAATGCCGTTTGGACTGGAATCACCCGGCGTGACCCAACGGAACAAGGTACTCGCGGTCGTCACCTCACCCTCGCAGCCGATCAATGGCTCGGGGTAGGTCTGGGTCTCGTACGTGTTGACCTCGTGCGTGAGGACAAGTCGTAGCGGTCAGTTTCCACTGCGACGGGTTTGAGAATAACAGAAACACGTTCTATCTACAGCGGTGTCAGAGTGTCCACTTCGATGTGATGCTGATCTCGTCTACTGAGGTAGTTGTGGCCTGGCGCACTGGGTGATTGGGATCGGCGAGTGGATCCACCGATGCGTGGGTCGTGACCCATGGCCCGCTAAAGAACTTGTTCTAACGCTTGGTTGTGATGCGCTGCGCTTTCGGTAGCGGCGGCCCAGGATGTGAGTCTCCGATCAGAACGGGAGAGGCCCAGGCGAGGGCAGGCCGGTAAGCCGTTGCCGGCTCTTCGGCTGCGAGTGCGCCTCGCCGACGCCAACGGCAACGTCAACGCCAACGCTGCCCTGACCCTGGATGGTCCGCCGGAACGGCCTCTCTGCCCAGTCGGCCGCAGATCAAGATCCCTTGGCGTTGCCGTTGAGCAGCGGCTGGCACACCGGGTCTCGGTCAGGTTGGCCCGAGGTCGGTCTGCGGAGCGTCCGGACACGCCTTGGCAATTCCTAGAACGCGTTCTAGTCTCTTGGTTTATGAGTACGGAGATTCCGGCTACCGTCTCCCTTTCGGACGTGGCCCAGTGGTCCGACCAGGTGGACGTCCTCGTCGTCGGTGCGGGCATGGCAGGCGTCAGTGTCGCTATTGAGGCCGCGACGTCGGGTGCCCGGGTGCTCGTCATCGACCGCGGCGGCCGACTCACCTGTACCAGCGCGATGGCGGGTGGTCACTTCTACCTCGGAGGCGGCACACCGGTGCAGCAGGCGACCGGGTTCGATGACACTCCTGCGGAGATGGCCCAGTTCCTCCGTGCCATGTCCCCGGACTGCGATCCGGAGAAGATCCGTCGTTACTGTGAGGGAAGCGTCGAGCACTTTGGTTGGCTGGAGTCTCTTGGCTTCGAGTTCGAGAGATCGTTCTATCCCGGCAAGGCGGTGGTGCAGCCGGATACCCAGGGACTGATGTTCAGCGGCAACGAGAAGGTATGGCCGTTTCGGGAGACGGCCCGCCCGGCGCCACGCGGGCACAAGCCGCCCGTCAAGGGTGATCTCGGCGGCGCAACCATGGTCATGGAACTGGCCCTGGACAGGCTTGAGCAGCTCGGGGTTGAGGTGCGTTACGAGACCGGTGCCACCGCTCTGATCGTCGACGACGGTGCGGTTACGGGGGTCACCTGGAAGAGCTTCGGCGAGGCCGGCGCGATCCGTGCCGGCTCCGTCGTCCTCGCCGCCGGCGGATTCGTGATGAACCAAGAGATGGTTTCCACATACGCCCCCCGGCTCAATGCGCTCGTGGCGCGCGGCATGGCGCTGGGGAACAGCTACGACGATGGTCTCGGTATTCGCCTGGGGGAATCGGTCGGGGGAGTGGCCGACCACATGGACGGCGCCTTCTTCACCGCGCCGTTCTACCCTCCCGAGGGCGCCCTTAAGGGAGTCGTCGTCAACAAGGAAGGACGGCGCTTCGTCAGCGAGGACTCCTATCACGGACGGACCGCGTCCGCGGTCTTCGAACAGCCCGACCAGGCTGCCTACCTGATCCTCGACTCGGAAACAATGGTCCAGCCCGCGTATGGTTTCCAACCGCTTATCGATGGCTGGGAGACGGTGGAGGAGATGGAGGAGGGCCTGGGTGTTCCCGCCGGCTCCCTCGCCAAGACCCTCGCCAGCTACAACGTGGCCGCCGCCGATGGCGCGGACCCGGAGTTCCACAAGGCGACCGAGTACGTGGTGCCGCTCGACCAGCCGCCCTATGGCGCCTTTGACCTGACGCCTGGCAAGTGCTTCTATGCCGGGTTCAGTTGCGGTGGCCTGCGCGTCGACTCCGACGGCAGGCTGCTAGCAGTCGATGGGGCGGTCATCTCGGGGGTGTACGCGGCTGGGGCCTGCGCCTCAAATATCGCGGTCGATGGCAGCGGCTACGCATCAGGAACCCAACTTGGTGAGGCGTCATTCTTCGGTCGACTGGCCGGAAGCCACGCGGCCGGATACGCCCGCTCCGCCGCGAGCGGCTGATCATCAAAGGCCATGGTGGACGACGACGTGGCAAGCCACACGCTCCCGGCGACAATGCCGTCGAAATAACGGAATCCTACGTGTGGCAGCCGGCGCCGCCCGGTGACTCATACCGTGTCGATATCACCGATGAGCCGTCGTACACAGTGGACATCTGCCCCACGAGCAGCAAAGGCGACCACAACCACGCCGCCATCGTGGGAGCAGCAGGACGAATCGTCAACGTCATCCCCGCGGTTGTCGCGGCCCCTCCTGGAATCCGTATAGCGCTGGATCTGCCATTGGTCCCGGGAAAAGGTCTGTACACGCCGCCGAGCAGAAACCGAAGTGACACTTCATTCCTACTAGGATCAGGGTGCGACTGCGGACCAGTCCCTCATCCCGGTGGGGTCGTGGCGACCGATGGTGGCGTGTTCGAGCATCCCCCACCCTACCCGTCCGGCACAGGTGGCGCGGGCACTGTGGTCGCAGGCGCCCCAGGGCATACGACCGATCAGCTCGGGGTCGTTGAGGTCGTAGACAGATGTCGACGACCACTTCGGCCCCCTCCACTGCCCGTGACTCCATTCGGGGTCGCCGCCGTACCCGGCACCGATATGCATTGCGATCGACGAGAGAGTCTCGACTTCGACGAGCAAGGGATCGCCGGACGGGGTGGTGAGATGCAAGCGGGCTCGTTCGGGATGGCGGGTACTGCTGCGGTAATCGATCTCCACGCGAGGCCAGCCGAGCTGCTCCACTCGCCCATCTGGAAAGACACGCCGGGCGTCGTTGAGGGTGCGATAGCCATCCGGTTCCTCCTGCAGAATCACCACGACGGCGAAATCGTCGAATCGCAGCGGAACATACATCCACCAGAAGCCTTCTAACGGCTGCTCGGCGGTGCGGCCCGGAGGGTCGGGGTCGCCGATGGGGCGGATGCCCCACGATCTGTCACGGGCGCCGACCCAGGTGTTCGAGTCGACCCGGATGTCGTCGCCGGCCACGTGGAGGGTGCCTGCCCAGGAGCCGAGCTGCGCGAAGCGTTGGGCGTCCAGCGTTGGCTTGTTGCCTGCCAGCAGCAGGTGCGGCTGTTCCAAGATAGCTGGGAACGAGGCGTTCCAGGTGAGATCGAAACCGAGATCGTCGCAGTCGCACACGAGTCGCAGTTGTTGCAGGGGTTGGACAACCTCGATCTGGTACGGCCCCACCGCCTGGTCGGTGGTACGTGTGTCGAGCGCGTCGGACAGTCGCAGCGCCCATTGCCGGTCACCGCGGCGGACGGTCGCGAAGGCGTCCTTGACACCGAGATTGGGATAAAATCCCATACCGCTGATGAAAAAGACTTCGCCGGTGCGGTCATGGGCGTTGAAGTAGCACCGGTCATAGAAGTTCTTGTCGCTGGATGCGACTCTGGACATGGACAGAGGTGTCTGATGGATAGGATACTCGTCGAGTTCAGCAGGCTTCATGATGCGGGCCATTCGTAGGTGCCGTCGAGAAGTTTTTCGATTGCGACGCGATGCATAACGTAGTCGTTGATATCTTCCGGTACGGAATCCTCTCCAAAGTGGATCATCCTTCGCTTGACCTGACTGAGAATGACGCCGTATCGCAGAGCCGCATACACGACGTGCCAATCGAGATCACGCGGATGGTAGCCGGTGAGGCTTTCATATGTCGCCACAACATCCTCGCGACGAGCCATGTCCGGAAGTCCAGGAAGACCGAAGAACTCGGCGAGATCCTGGAAGAATCGATGTATGAAGATGAACCAGCCCAGATCGAGTTCGCGGGGGCCAAGCGCGGCCATTTCCCAGTCGAGGACCGCGCGGGGCGTGCTTCCCTCATAGAGCACGTTGCCCGGCCGCGCATCGCCCCAGCTCAGCACCGTTTCGCTCTGGTCGCTCGGCCAGTGGTCCTCGAGCCAGTCGAAGGTACGTTCCAGAACGGGGATGTGCATCCGGTCAAACCGACGGGTCCACTCATAATAGGCGCGGGTCTGGTTGACATGGCTGCGTAGGGGGTCAACTCCGGCAGAACACAGTTGCGGGAACAGGACGGCAGGCTCAGGAATGGAGTGGATCCGCGCGAGCAGGTCCAAGGTGTTTTCCTGGAGGCGTTGCCGCCCTTCGGAGGCCATCTCATACAGCCACCCGCAGAATACGTACGGCGGGTTGTCGGCGGGTGCTGTGCCTTCGGCATGCTCCATCACGAGGAAGGGCGTGTCGATCACGTCCTTGGATTCCTCGAGTCCAATCACCCGTGGCACTGGCACGTCGGTATGCGCTCGTACACCTACCATCACGTCGGCTTGTAGACGCAGGTCGTAGGAAGGGAAAACGGGAAACGAGGCGTCATCGGGTGGTAGTCGGACGACGAGCTTTTGCTGACGTTGTTGGCCGCGCACGGACCAGGATGCCTCGGCGATCAGCGTGACATTCGACATGCCGCCGCCGTCGGGCACATGGACGGTGTTGAGGTTGACTGACGCGTCGGCATCGAGTGGACGGCGTAGCCATTCGGTGAGTCCACGCGCGAGCATGTCGAGGTCACGCCGATGTGTGACCATCGTGAGCTCGGCCGTGAGATCCCTGTCTGTGGAATGTGGCTCCGACATCGCCGCTCCATTGAAACAGGTTCTAGTTTGAAGTCGGATCAGTATGATACGGATCACACGGATTGTCAACATGGCTACAGCGCCGGAACGGGTGCTCGCGTGCTGGATCGCCCGGCCCGAGAACATGCCGTGAAGATGGCATACTTAGGCGGATCTGGGCCGGGGCACGTCCAGGGTCGCCGACGATGCCGCAGCCTAAAAAGGGCACGAATTGTGCGTCCGATCAGAGGTCCTGGCGTTGCCAGGTTCGCCGACATTTAGAACAGGTTACAGTCGTCTCCTTTCGTGGTATAGGGCTAAATCGCACAAGTGCTTGTCTGGAGCGCGTTAGAAGCCCCGTGCTCACCGTTGTTTACGACATCAGGCGTCGCAGAAGGCGGTTGCCGAATCCGAATCGAACCACGGAGTCAAGGTTCCGGATGGTCTTGGCCGTGTAGGGGTACCAGAGGTCTTCCTTCTTCA
>JBPYFK010000004.1:0-18270 GCA_051984675.1 Pseudonocardiaceae bacterium
TCTCGGGTACGAGCCACGTGGGTCGGTCGCACGCCGGTCGCCGGGGCGCCGATTTCCATGGACCACCCTGGTCAGGGTCCAGGATCGCACCGAACACACTGGGCGAGTAGGCAACAAGAATCCAGTCAATCGAACCATTGGTCCCTACCAGCGCGCCGTGCGCAAGTCACCGATGACACCGTGCTCCGCGACGGGTACGAACCGAGGTGCACCGCGGTAGGCGGTCACCCAGCAACCTCCTCTGCCTTTGCGTTCGGTCAGCCCTGGCTTGTGCTCGCGTCCCCAACATGCCCCCTTAACCCGGCATGAACACTGCGTCACGCTATTGCTAGACCCTCGGTCTTTCAGTAGTAGCGTCGAGCGACCGCGACCCGAGTCTAAGATGCGCAGGGCGCAACCCACGTGTTTCGTCAGGGCTGTCCCGCCTTACTAACCTTCAAGGGTGAGCCACCAATCCGCCTCCACCCGACGTGACTTACGACTACTCGTTTGCCCCATCAGGGCAAAGGGATCTGTGTGATGGTGGTGGCGGGGAAGGTTCAGCTCAGGAGGGTCTGCACCGAAACCGTCCAGACAGCCGGGGCACGATTGCTAGCAGGATGAGCGCACAGCTTGCCTGCTACCGCGCCACCGTGATGTCCAGACCGGTCAAGCAGGAGCAGCGGAGGAGTCTGATGTTGGAGAACATTTTTGACGTGCGAGTCGGGCCCGTCGTGCTAGACGTGCCACGCTCGATTGGCTACTTCGGCGGAGTGGGCCTCGCGGTCAGTGTCGGGCTCATCGATCCGCCGCTGGCCGTTTTCATCGCAGCAGTGCCGTTCTGGAAGGTCTTGACCCACCAGGCTCTGCCGCTGGTGGCGCAAGTTATGGGCGCGGTCCTCGAAGGCGCTGCGAGGCCGGTCGGCGGTGATGCCGAAGGGACCGTGCGGCTGGAAGATTCGCGGAAGGACGAGGCGGAGGCAATCGACATCGCGCGGAAAGCCGCTCTCGGAGACCGGCTCCGAACCAACGGAACAGCTGACCAATCGTGATGTGTCAAGAAGCGCATGATCGCGGCGTCATATCCGGCTGCTGTGGACGGACTCAGCTCGGTGATCGGTCGGGCAGCAGCAAAGACCAATGCTCGTGACGTCATCGAACCCACCGATCTACCGGTCACCAAGGGGTTACAGGAAAGCATACACTAGTTCGAAGCTCTCGATGAGGAATTTGAGCTGCAACTTCTTCTGGAGTACCTCACACGACAGCCCCAGATGGATCTGTTCTTCAGTTCGGAGATGAAGGCAAAAATGCCTCTGATCGCGGGAGGCCTGAGCCTGGCCTTAGGCCAAACTTTCAAGATCGTTGTTTCTACGCTGAAGAACCCTGGCACTGAGTATTGGGAACGGGTGTTTGAGATCTTCGATCTATTGCTGTGAGTCTCCTCGCCCAGACATCCCGGAGGCCGGCCACACGCGCGGTGGGGACGTAGCGGTTGAGTTGCGCGTCACACGCGGATTGTCTGTCGTCCGGTTGCAGCGTGCTGACGGGATGCTCCGCCAGGCCGGTCGAGGTGTTCGTGCACTAGGCGGATGGCCATGGCTCCCTCACCAACGGCGGAGGCCACCCGCTTGACGGAGCCGCTGCGCACGTCGCCAGCGGCGAACACGCCGGGCAGGCTGGTTTCGAGGAAGAAGGGCGGGCGGGCGGTGTGCTCCCACCCGTTGGTGGTCACCGCGACCGCGTCCGCTCCGGTGCGGACGAAGCCATGGTCATCGAGGGCTAGCGTACTGGTCAGCCAGTGTGTGCACGGTGTGGCACCGATGAAGATGAACAACTCACGGGCCCGTAGGTTGCGTCGGACACCGGTGCGTCTGTCCTCGACGACCAGGGATTCCAGTGTCGCGGTGCCGCAGATTGCACGGACCTCGGTGCACAGGAGGACCTCCACGTGCGGATTGTGCTCGATTTGGTCGACGAGATAGCGGGACATGTTCACGGTGAGGTCGTCCTCGCGGACGATCAGGTACACCTGTGGAACGTGGTTGGCGAGGAACACCGCGGCCTGTCCGGCCGAATTGCCGCCACCGACGACCGCCACCGGGTCAGGGCCGCACATTCTCACCTCGTGCACTGTCGCCGCGTAGTAGACGCCGGCTCCCTCAAAATCCGTGATACGCGGTACGTCGAGCTTGCGGTAGTGCACGCCGGTGGCCAGGACGACTGCGCGACTGGTCAGGGCGCTTCCGCCGTCGAGAGTGAGGAGGTAGTGGCCATTTCGTGCTTCGAGGGCTATCACCCCGGCAGGAACGCTGATGCGTGCGCCGAACTTTCGTGCCTGAAGGGCGGCTCGTTCGGCGAGTTCGGCACCGGAGATGCCGGCGGGAAAACCAAGATAGTTCTCGATCCGGGACGCGGTGCCCGCCTGCCCGCCGGTGGCGAGGATGTCCAGCGCAATGGTGACTAGTCCCTCGGAAGCGCCGTAGACCGCAGCGGCAAGCCCCGCTGGTCCCGCGCCGACCACGGCCAGATCGCACGAGGTTTCGGGCGGCGCGGGAGTATGCAGGCCGATGATGCGGGCTAGTTCGGCGTTGGTCGGGTTCCGCAGCACCTGTCGGCCGTGAAGGATCACGACAGGGGTCTCGGACGGAGCGACGTTAAAGCGGCGCAGCAGCTGTTCGGCCTGCGGGTCCTGTTCGACGTCAGTCCATCGGTAGGGCAGCTGGTTGCGTGCCGCGAACTCCTGGAGCCGTCGCGTGTCGGGCGAATAGCAAGACCCGATGATCCGGAAACCCGCTCCGAGACCGATCAGTAGTGAGCGTCGGATGAGGTAGGCCCGCAGGATCATATCTCCGAGTACCTGGTCGTGCAGCACAACCTCGCGTAGCCGGTCGGCGGGAACGGCGAGGACCTCGCCGGGCTCGATGACGACAGCGGTCACCAATGAGGTTTGGTCTTCCAGCAGGCTCAGCTCGCCAAGGAACCGGCGAGGCCCGTGGACGTGGAGGGTTGTCTTCCCGTCGGTACCGTACCCTTCAACGATCGCCACCTTACCCTCGAGGATGACGAAGAAGGAGCGATCCCGCTGTCCCTCCTGGAACAGCACATCGCCGAGATTTGTGGCTCGACGCTGGCCGTAGCCGGCGAGCTGATCGATTTGCTGCTGGCTCAGCCTGGGATACGCACCGTGAATATCGGGCGTCTCAGACATGTGCGGCATATCCATTGTGGATGCTCCGTGTCATGCCGTCGAATCGGCGGCAGAAGGCGTCTTGCCGCCGATCGCGTCTTGCACCCACTGACGCAGCACATTCGCCGGTGCCGCACCCGCCTGACGGGCGATGACCTCACCGTTGGCCAGGATGAGCAGGGTCGGGACCGCTTGTACTGAGAATCGTTGGGCTATCGTGGGGGCTGAGTCGACATTGACTTTGACAAGTTTCACCTGGCCAGCAAGGTCTTTGGCTACCTGTTCGAGTGCGGGAGTGACCATCCGGCAGGGGCCGCACCATGGCGCCCAGAGATCGACCAGCACGAAAATCGACGTGTTCTCGGCAACCTCGGTGAAATCGTCGTCTCCGGCGTGCGCGATCCACGGCAGGGGATGGTGACAGTTTCCGCAGCGCGGACGCCCCGTACGCGCCGCCGGCACACGGTTGGTGCGGCCACAGTGTTCGCATCGCACCATCTGGGTGTCCATGGTGCTCACCTTCTCCCCGGGTGTGCCGGTTCAGGCCGCCATTGCTGGCTCGTGTGCGCCGACGTAGCTGACGACGAGTTCGTCGCCGCGAGCGCTCACCTGGATAGTGCCTCCTTCCTGTGCTTCTCCGGATAGCAGTGCCCGGCCGATGCTCGTTTCGACCTCGTGGGAGATGAACCGGCGCAGCGGGCGCGCCCCGTAAACGGGGTCAAACCCTTGTTGGGCGACCAGGCGTCTACCTTCCTCCGTGAGTTCGAGGTTGATGCGTCGCTCTGCCAACCGGCCGCGCAACTCATCGAACTGCAGGTCCACGATCCGCTCGATCTCCGGCAGCCCGAGTGGCTGGAAGAGCACGATGTCGTCGATGCGATTGAGGAACTCCGGCCGGAAGTGCTGGCGCAGCTCCATCATCACCCGGTCCCGCACCTCGGGCTTGATCTCCCCGCCGGTCGTGCTGCCTTCGAGCAAGTACTCAGAGCCGATGTTGGAGGTCATGATGTTGACAGTGTTACGGAAGTCGACGGTGCGCCCTTGGGCGTCGGTGATGCGGCCATCGTCGAGGATCTGCAGCAGAGTGTTGAACACGTCGGCGTGGGCTTTCTCGATCTCATCGAACAGGATGACCGAGTAAGGCTTGCGTCGGACCGCTTCGGTGAGCTGGCCGCCTTCTTCGTAGCCGACGTAGCCCGGTGGAGCGCCGATGAGTCGGCTGACGGTGTGGCGTTCCTGGTATTCGCTCATGTCCAGCCGGATCATGTTTTCCTCGGTGTCGAACAATGCCGCAGCCAGCGTCTTGGCAAGCTCGGTCTTGCCAACACCCGTGGGTCCAAGGAAGATGAACGACCCGATGGGACGACGTGGGTCCCGTATTCCAGAGCGGGCTCGAATGATCGCGTCGGCGACCAGTTGGACTGCCTGGTCTTGGCCGACCACACGTTGACGGAGCACTTCGTCCAGTCGCAACAGCTTGTCTCGTTCGCCTTCTTGAAGTCGGGCGACGGGAATGCCTGTCCAGGCTGCGACGATTTCCGCAATTTCGTTGTCGGTGACCACCTCGCGCAGAAGCTGGTTGTCGCCCTGTTTCGCGGCGAGTTGCTCTTCTTCCGAGCGCAGCTTGCGTTCCAGTTCGGCGAGCGTGCCATAGCGCAGCTCGGCGGCTCGGTTGAGGTCGTAGTTGCGTTCGGCTTCCTCTGCCTCGTGGCGGACCTGCTCAAGTTCCTGGCGCAGTTCCTGCACGCGCCGGATGGCCTGCCGCTCAGCTTCCCACTGGGCGTGTTTGGCGTCGGATTCGGCGCGCAGGTTGGCCAGCTCGTGACGCAACTCTTCCAGCCGGGACTTACTGGCCTGATCAGTCTCCTTGGACAGGGCGGCCTCTTCGATCTCCAACCGCGTCACGCGCCGAGTGATCTCGTCCAGCTCGGCTGGCATAGAGTCGATTTCGGTGCGCAGCCTCGCGCATCCTTCGTCGACAAGGTCGATCGCCTTATCCGGCAGGAAACGATCGGTGATATAGCGGTGGCTGAGCGTCGCCGCAGCGACGAGCGCATTGTCCTGGATGCGCACGCCGTGAAAGACCTCCAGCCGTTCGCGCAGACCGCGCAGGATGGAGATGGTGTCCTCCACGCTGGGTTCGTCGACGAGCACCATTTGGAACCGGCGTTCCAAGGCCGCGTCAGCTTCGATGCGTTTGCGGTACTCGTCCAGCGTGGTCGCGCCGATCATGTGCAGCTCGCCACGCGCGAGCATGGGTTTGAGCATGTTGCTCGCGTCCATGGCGCCCTCGGCGGCGCCGGCGCCCACCACGGTGTGCAACTCGTCGACGAACAGCAGAACCCGCCCCTCAGCTGCTTTGATCTCGCCCAGGACAGCTTTGAGGCGTTCCTCGAACTCTCCACGGTACTTGGCGCCGGCGACCAGGGAACCCATATCCAGGGCAAAGATCGTCTTGTCACGCAGCCCCTCGGGAACGTCGCCGTTGACGATGCGTTGGGCCAGTCCTTCCGCGATCGCGGTCTTGCCCACGCCCGGATCACCGACCAGCACGGGGTTGTTCTTGGATTTGCGGCTGAGGATCTGCGTGACCCGGCGGATTTCCGCGTCCCGGCCGATTACCGGATCCAGTTTCCCGGCACGGGCCTCGGCTACCAGGTCGCGCCCGTACTTCTCTAACGCTTCATAGGCGGACTCGGGGGTGGCCGAGGTGACGCGTTGGCTGCCCCGAATCTGTGTGAGCGCGCCGAGGAACGACTCTCGGGTGACGCCATGTTCCTTGAGCACTCGCCCGGCAGCGGTGGCCGAGCCCTCTTCGGCCAAGATGAGAAGCAGATGTTCGACCGAGACGTACTCGTCTTTGAGACGCTTGGCTTCTCGTTCTGCCGCCTCCAGCAAGCGGGAAAGCCGCTGAGTGACGAACACTTGGCCCGGAGCAGCACCCGGGCCCGTGACCTTCGGTTTGCTGGAGACCGCTGCCTCGACATCGGCGTGCAACGCGTCGGTGTCGACACCGACCTGCTGCAGAACCCGGGGGATAAGCCCGTCTGATTGCTCGAGCAGGGCCAGCAGCAAGTGCTCGCCGTCCACTTCAGTGTGTCCCAAGCGGCCTGCCGCGTTCTGGGCTTGCTCGAGCGCTTCCTGGGATTTCTGGGTCAGGCGGTTGATGTCCATGGCGATTCACTTCCCGCATTACCTGACATGGGTGGTTGCCGTGTGTCGCAGGGCGCGTTCGAGTACGTCAATGCGGTCGAGAAGGTCGAGGACGACACCGATAGCGGCGTAGTTCAGGCAAAGCCCGGCACGCAGACGTTGGATCCGCGCGAGGGTAGCCGGCGCGCTCGGCTCAAACCACAAATTTCCCACCGCGTCACGCGAGGCCTCCACTAAGCTGAGCGCCACGAGTCGGCGGATCAGGTCCGGGTGCAAGCCTGATCGTCGCGCCACAGCATCGAGGCTGAGCCGAGACGGGACAGCTAACGGATACCCGATCCGACTGGGTTGTGCTCGGGTAGGGCCGCGTGCCGCAGGTATGGTCATGATGACGTCCTTGGATCGAAGGTCGACTCGGCGGCCAATTTCTCGAGCAGCTCGCGCTCTCGCGGGCTGAGACGGCGAGGCACGGTGATGCGGATTTCCGCATACAGGTCGCCCGCACTTCCGTTCGGGTTGGGCATGCCCTCGCCGCGCAGGCGCAGCCGCCGACCGCTGGAGGAACCGGCGGGGACACGCACCGTAGCTTCACCCCCCGGGGTACTGACCGGGACTCTGGCCCCCAAGGCTGCTTCCCACGGCGTGACCGGCAGGTCGACGTAAATGTCCCGGCCAGACAGGCGATAGCGTGGATGCGGCTTGATTCGTACGACTAGATAGAGATCACCAGCGGATGCGTTGCCGCTGCCGCGACCACCCTGCCCGGCCAGCCGAATGCGCTGCCCATCCACTACGCCCTTGGGGATGGTGACCTCGTAGCTGCGTGGCCCCTCGGCCCCGGGCAGGGTGACAGTCCGCCGCCCACCTTGATACGCCTCTTCGACGCTGAGCTCCAGCTCAGCTTCTTGGTCGGCTCCTCGAATCGGGCCTGCAGCGCCGCGTGCGCCGAACAGACTGCCGAAGAGGTCCTCGAAATCGACCTCACCGACATCCCCGCCAACATGCACCCGGGTACCTCCCCCGCCGGGCCACGCCCGGCTTCTGCTGCGCGCGCTGCCACCGCGAAAACCAGCCCCGGCGGCCACGCGTTCGTCGAAGTCCTCGGGAATCTGCCGGAAGTCGTGCCCGAAGCGGTCATACCGTGCCCGCGTCTTGGGATCCGACAGCACCTGATACGCCTCGTTAAGCTCCTTGAACCGCTCCTCGGCTTGGGGGTCGGAGTTGATATCCGGATGATATTGGCGAGCCAGCTTGCGATACGCCTGCTGCACCTCCTCGGAAGTCGCGTTACGCGAGACTCCCAGTACCTCGTAATAGTCCCGTGCCACCGATCACTCCTGCTGACGGTTCACGGCCACGGCGGCCGGCCGCAACTGCCGCTCGCCGTTGCCGTAGCCGGGCCGCATCACGTGCACGACCATGCCGGGTTCCGCGTTCTGGTCCTCGACCACGCTGACCGCCTCGTGCTGGGCAGGGTCGAAGGGCACTCCCACCTCGTCATGCCGCGGGTAGCCCAGGTTGGCCAGCATCTGCACCGCCTGATCCCGCACAGCTTGCACGCCTTCCACGATCGAAGCGGGGTCGGCCTCCGCGTGGGCCAATGCCAAGTCCAGGTTGTCCAGAATCGGCAGCCATGCAGCGGCCACCCGTTCGCGTTCGGCTTCGCGCTCGCATTCCAGTTCCCGGGCGTAGCGCTTACGGAGATTGTCAAGATCAGCCATCGCGCGACGCCACCGGTCTTCCAGCTCAGCAACCACGGCAGCGTGGGACTCCGCTCCCTGCGGCGTCCCTTCAGGCTGCGCCGAGGTCTGCGTATCCATGCCACCGGGGGAGTCCCCCGTGGCATCCGGCTGTTCCGGCTGATGGTCTGGGGACATTTTTTGCCTCAGCTTCGGTCGAAATCGGCATCAACGACGTCGTCTTCAGCAGACGTCCGTGGAGGCGGGGCGCCGCCTTCAGCTTCAGTGGCGCCTGCGCTGGCTGTGGTCCCTGCCTGGGCGGCCATGAGTCCCTGGTAGACCTGCTGCAGCTCCGAGGTCAATGACCGGACAGAGTCCAACGGCGCCTCGTCCTTGACCGCCTGACGCGCATTCGCGACCAACATCTCCGCGCGTGCCTTCTCGTGTGCCGGCGCGGCCTCCCCGAGTTCATTCAGTCGTCGCTCAACCTGATAGGCAGCCGCGTCCAGTTCATTGCGGGCATCCACAGCCTGCCGAAGAGACTGGTCTTCCGCGCGGTTGCGTTCCGCCTCGGCGACCATCCGTTCGACTTCACCCTTCTCCAGGTTGGAGCTTTCGCTGATGGTGATGCTTTGCTCCTTGGCGGTGTCCTTGTCCCGCGCGGTGACGTGCAAGATGCCGTTGGCGTCGATGTCGAAGGTGACCTCGATCTGTGGCTCGCCACGCGGCGCCTGGCGGATATCCTCCAGGCGGAACCGGCCAAGCACCCGGTTGTCAGCTGCACGCTCGCGCTCCCCTTGCAGGACCACCACGTCCACGGCCGACTGGCTGTCTTCGGCAGTGGAGAAGATCTCGCTACGCCGGACCGGGATGGTCGTGTTGCGCTCGATGATCTTGGTCATCACACCGCCACGGGTTTCCACCCCCAGCGACAACGGGGTGACATCCAACAACAGAACGTCCTTGACCTCGCCCTTGAGCACGCCCGCCTGCACGGCGGCACCCACCGCGACAACCTCGTCGGGGTTGACGCTCATGTTCGGGTCCTTGCCTCCGGTCAACCGCCGGACTAAGGCCTGGACCGCGGGGATGCGGGTCGAGCCGCCCACCAGGATGACTTCGTCGATGTCGTTCTCGGTGATCTTGGCGTCGCTCATCGCTTGTTTGACTGGGTCCAGGCACCGCTCGACGAGATCCGCGGTCAGATTCTCGAACGTCGACCTCATGATCGACGTCGTAAGGTGTTTCGGCCCTGACGCGTCGGCGGTAATGAACGGAAGGTTGACCTGAGTCTGGGTGACCGAGCTCAGTTCCACCTTGGCCTTCTCGGCCGCCTCGAACAGTCGTTGCAGCGCTTGGGGATCGTTGCGCAGGTCGATGCCCTGCTCATTGGCGAACTCCTCGGCAAGGTGATCCACGAGCCTGCGGTCGAAATCATCGCCGCCTAGGTGGCTGTCACCGGCGGTGGCGCGCACCTCAACGACCCCGTCGCCCACGTCGAGGATGCTCACATCGAACGTCCCGCCGCCGAGATCGAAGACGAGCACGCTTTCGTGACCACGTTTATCCATCCCGTAGGCCAGCGCCGCCGCGGTCGGTTCATTGATGATCCGTAGGACCTCGAGGCCGGCGATGCGCCCAGCGTCCTTGGTCGCCGTCCGCTGCGCATCGTTGAAGTAGGCCGGCACCGTGATCACCGCTTCCGTCACCCGTTCGCCCAGCGACTTGCCGGCATCATCCGCGAGCTTCCGCAACACCAACGCACTGATCTCCTCGGGTGAGTACTGCTTGCCGCGCACGTTGAACCGCACCGTGCCGTTCTCACCCTCGACCACGTCGAATCCGACCGCCTTGGCCTCATCCGGAACCTCGTCAAAGTGCCGACCAATGAACCGCTTGGCCGAATACACCGTCCCTTTTGGGTTCAACACCGACTGACGCCGGGCCAACTGACCAACCAACCGCTCCCCCGTATCGGTGAACGCCACCACCGACGGCGTCGTCCGCGCCCCTTCAGCGTTCGGGATAACAGCCGGCTCGCCCCCTTCCCAAGCAGCGATCACCGAGTTGGTCGTGCCCAGGTCAATCCCTACTGCTGTGGCCATCACGTACTCCATTCAACAAACGTGCGATAGACCAACTCCGTGTGGCCTCATCTCAGATCAGGCCACGAGGCGTTGCAGACCAACCAGATTGATATGGGTAAGCCCGAACGACTCGATGGTCAGCGTCTCCGTTTCTGCCACGCCTGCGCAGCTCAACACGCTCCTAGGCTTCGGCCTTTTCGGCTTCGATCGTGCGTTGCTGCGATGGCTGCGCACTAACCTCGATCTTGCGGGGCTTGCTCTCCTCCGCGACCGGGATCGTCAGATGCAACACGCCGCGGTCGAACGTCGCCGACAGCTTGCTCGAAGCGAGGTTCTCACCGAGGAACAGCTGCCTGGTGAACTCCCCCTGTGGGCGTTCGTCAACCACCACGTCGTCACCTTCCTGCCGCAGAGGACGTCGCTGAGCGCGAATAGTGACGACGTTACGTTCCACCGTGACGTCCACATCGTCTTGATCAACGCCGGGTAGGTCCAAGGCGACGATCACGTTATCCCCCCGACGGAAGGCTTCCATCGGCATCGCCCTCAATGAGCGCGTACCGGCAAAAATCTGCTCGTTCAGTCGATCGAGATCGCGGAACGGATCAAAACGCATCAACGTCATTTCCTCGTCCCCCACTTTCTTCATCAACATCACCGGCACGGGCTGTACCGGCCGGAGAAGCTACGTCTAGCCTGACAAATGTCCCGTGCCCGCGCGTGCCCCTGACAGGACGGAATTTTGCTGACACCTTCGCCTCACGGGCCAGCCCGAGCTCACCGCCTCAAGCAGCCGGGGTCTCCCACACCAACTCACACCCCCAGCCCGGCCAAGGAACCGCCCTTTGGCACCGGCAAATCGCGCAGAGCAACGGTCCATGGCAGGTGCGACACCGTCAAGGTTTCACCATGCCGCCACATCGACGGTCCGCGTTCAACCCGGTCCCACTGCAACACCTGAGGTAGAAGTGGCGCCGGAGGTGTTGCACCAATGGCGCAGCACGGACGACCGGGGTGTCAAACGCGCAATAAGAGCCCGCCTGGTCCGCAGCGCGTCTGATGCGCTCTGCGGATTTGCGGTTCGGCAACAGCGAGATCGGCACGATCTGATCGGTGCGTGCCAGCCGGTAGCGAGCACAGGTACGCCAGCGGTCCGCACTGTCGCAGTAGCAGCCACGCCTGCTGTCCAAGCTTCCGCTCAACAGTGGGAAGAGGCGACATTCTTCGGCGTGCGAGCAGCCCACGCCGCCCCCATCTGCACGGCTGTGATCACTTTGCGGCTGTGATCAATTGTCTGTATCGCCGTACGCCGAACGGGTGTTACTCACGTGCCCTACGAGGTGGATGTGTCGCCGAAGTCCTGATTGTCGCGGT
Source organism: Pseudonocardiaceae bacterium (assembly GCA_051984675.1). Taxonomy (GTDB): domain Bacteria; phylum Actinomycetota; class Actinomycetes; order Mycobacteriales; family Pseudonocardiaceae; genus JBPYFK01. The sequence continues at coordinate 11,463 of JBPYFK010000004.1, forward strand.
AGATCGCCGCGTAGCGCGCTGCTTGCTCAGCGTGCATGCGCTCATTCGCGGCTTGCCGCCGGGCTCTTCCCGTTCCCGGGGGAAACCCGTGCTTGCTCAGGCGGTACTCGCAGGTGTGCTCCATGTAGGCGATGGAGTACCACACGGCCATGAGCACGCCCCCGACCAGCGACATCACGAGAATCCACAACGGGCCCGGCAGCAGCAGGATCAGCAGCCCGGGGGAGAGCTGCGTCAGCGATCGAGCGACGTGGCGCAGCGCCCACGTTCGACACGTGACGTCATGCAGCACCCAGTCCCGGTACCGGCCGGGTAGCCGGCCGCCGAACGCGTACCAGATCCACTGCACCGGGTTCGGACGCGCTGCCCTAGTCCGGCTCATGAACGGCCTCCTGTCTCCTCAGCCAGTCCCGACAAATCTTCAGCATCCACTACTTATTAGTACACTAATGATTATGGCATTAACAAGCTATCCTCTGGGTAGTGTCGTCGCGCACAGAAAGGCTGGACATGGAAGCCCTCGATCTCGGTGAGGATCCGCTGGCCCTGGAACGCCAGGTCTGCTTCGCCCTCTCCGTCGCCTCGCGCAGCGTGATCGGGATCTACCGTCCGCTGCTCGAACCGCTCGGCCTGTCGCATCCCCAGTACCTCGTGATGCTGGCGCTCTGGGAGTCCTCGCCCCAACCGGCGAAGGATCTCAGCACCGTGCTGCACGCCGAGCCGGCTACGTTGTCACCGCTGCTCAAACGCCTGGAGCGAGCCGGGTATATCACCCGGAGCCGTGGCGCCTCCGACGAGCGCGTGCTCACGGTCGACCTGACCGACGAAGGACGCGCCCTGCGTGCCGAAGCGGAGAAGATTCCTTACCGGGTCGTCGAGCGGCTCGGTATCGACCTCGCCGAACTGGAGCAGCTGAACGTGGCGCTGCGACGAGTCATCGCGGCCACCGGGCGCCTCGACATCGACAAAGTTCCGTTCCCCCACTGATCGGTTCATATACGCGCGGGGACCGAGAATGCAGCGTCGTTCGACATCAAAGCTCGCTTACGCTGCGGAGTTCTCGATCGCACTATGAGGGGTTGCGAGCCAATGCGCCCGGTCACATGCTGAGTTGGACAGCAATACAACCACACAGGCGTAGACGGCAGGGGCAACCACTCAATCTTATGATCATGCAGTACACCTCCTGCACCTGAGATGTAGTCAAAGCACGCGATCGTTCATTCTTGCTGGGAGGCCATATGACGGGCCTTGAAACAGCAGACATATCTGAGTGCGCCCGCGAGCAGGCGCCTGGGATACGCCGCTTATTGAACATTTCGGCGCAGATGTACGAGTCTCTCGGCGCGGACGATGTCCTTAGGCTGGCGATGGAGTCGGTCCCAGCCCTGGGAACGTGTTGGGCGGAAGGCGGCTACCTCGTCAGCAACGAGAAACTGCTACATATCTGCCTTCACCGACCCCCTGATCAGGCATTGGACAGCCAAGTCAAACAGCTTACGGGCGCTGGTGGGTCGGTCACGCCCGCCTCAGGATCCTGGGGATGGGCGTTTCGCTTAGGCCCATCGGACAGCGTGCACGGCTACCTCGTGGTGGCGAGCAACGCGCAACCGGCCAGTACCGAATTTGCTCTCCTCACGCTCCTTGTGCACCAGACCTCGGCTGCCCTGGCCCATGCCGCGCAGCGCCGCAGCGAACGCGAGTACACCCTTCAGATGAGGAAGCTGACTATCCTGCTGGCGGCAAGGATCACGGAATCTGAGTATCACAGAGCCGTCGACGAGGCTCTGACCGCAGCCGTCGCGTCCGGTGACGGCGAGAACGGTATCGTTCGGACGGTTCACAAGTTGACCGGCTTCCCGGTTGTGCTCGAGGATCAGTCTGGAAATCCGCGGACGCGGATGGCCGCTCGGCCGCAGCACTCCCAGCAAGCCCCAGGAAAGGGCGCCGACGCTGACCAGCCGCAACATTCGGCACCTGAACGGGAGCCGGTCCGACACGATGGTCGCCTTGCGGCCGTCGTCCGACCCCGTAATGAGATCCTCGGCGCCATCGCTCTTGTTGATCCCTCAGCCCAAGCAGGCCCCCGAGAAGCGTTCATCCTAGAGCGGGCTGCCGCTGCGCTCGCATCGGAGCTGACCCACGACCGCAACCGCGCTGAAGTCGAGGAGCGACTTCAGGGCGCCCTGCTAGACGACCTGATAGCCGGCACGGACGAGCCCACGGCTTGCGCACGTGCGGACACGCTCGGCCACACCCTGCACCGGTTACACTATGTGACGATCGTGGAATGGTCAGGCACATCTACGGATAACACTCCGTATCAGGCGGTGCGCAACGCCGCGGGCAGTCTGGGGATAAGACCGTTACTCACCCGACGGTCGGCGCAGGTCGTGCTCCTGAGCGAACAGATGCCCGGAGAAGCTTTCTACCACGCCCTAGCACACGAGCTGCGGCCCTCCTCTGGGGCGATCGGAGTCGGAGGCCGATGCGACCGCCCAGTCGAGTTCCCACGCTCCTTCCGGCAAGCCGTTCGCGCCTTACACTGCCGCCAAACTTCCGACAGACCCCACGGGCTGACGGCGTTCGACAACCTAGGCATCTACCGGATCCTCAACGCTGAGCAGGGCGACGAAGAGATCGATCTATTCCTACACGGATGGCTAGGACCGTTGATCGACTACGACACCAAGCACCACTGCCATCTGATCACGACCCTCTCGAAATACCTCGAATGCTCAGGCAATTACGACGCCGCAGCAGCTGGGCTGGCCATCCACCGCAGCACGCTGCGCTACCGCCTACAACGCATCCGCGAGATCACGGGACTGGACCTTCGAAACGTGGAGAACTGGCTCAACCTGCACGTGGCTACCCGCCTGTGGAAGATGCGCCAAACGCCGCCCTAATCCCGTCGGGTGGCCCGGGGGAATCTCACCCTCGGGCTCCCACAGAACGGAGCGTGACAGTCTCCCGTCACTCCGCTCGTCTCATCTATAGGCGGTACTTGAAATCGGCCATCCAGGGCCAGTGTGCAAACAGACGTGCCTCGCACTCAGCCCATCCCACCACTTGCGGACCCTCTTGAATGTCCTGAGCCGCTTGTACTTCCGCTTGGCCCAGCGCACCAGGTAGGTGTTGATGCGCTGGAGCAGGCCGTTTAGCGCGGTTCTGTAGAACCTGCCGTCGTAGGTCATCCATCCTCTAACGATGGGATTGATCCACGAGGCGATGTCCTCCAGCTCGGTGCCACTGCGCGTGTGGATGCGCCAGGAGCGGACTTCCTCGCTCATTCGCTTGAGGGCGTCCTTGCTGACCGCAGGCAGGAAAGCGCTGAACATTGCGCCCCCGCTCTGGCGAGCCGGGGCCTGCCTGGCGCGGAACGTGTAGCCGAGGAAGGTGAACAACGTCTCCGCGCAGTCCCTGCACCGCCGGTTAACCCGGTGATCTTGGTCCGTGGGCGATCGGTGGTCATGTACTCATGCAGGTGATTAGGGCCGCCCGCTCGGAGTGGATTGCCCCGTTCACGGGACTGGAACCTCGCCAGTTCCGCAAGCTCGTCGCCACAGTCGCCCAGCGTGGTGGTGACGCGATCGCAGACGGCCGTCCCGGGCCGGCAGTGGCGACTGCGCCTCGAAGAGGCTCATCTGCACGAGTTCGAGGTTGCCGGTGCCCCCTACGGATTGCCGGATCCGGAGTGGGACACCGGCGGCGGGGATGAGTCGAAGACGAAGCTGTTCCGCATCCGGAGGTGGCCGCGGCCGTGCCGGCACTTGACGACCCTGCTGATGTCCCGGGGTAAAGGCTGGAGGAAGCGGGCGGCCAGGTACGGGCACTTGCTTTCGCCGGTCAATGGTCAGGCAGAAATTCGTGGTACTGGGTCGAGGCGCGTCCTGCCCTGAGCGCGCACACTCCCTCGCATGGCTGGTTGCGCGGGCGATAGGGAGTGCGCGAATGAGCTGGGAAAGGGACGCCGTGACGAGATTCGTGCCTATCGCAGAACACGGATTGATAGGCGACCTGCGGACCGCAGCTTTAGTGGGTACCAACGGTTCCATCGACTGGTTCTGTTGCCCGCAGTTCGACTCGCCGAGTGTGTTCGGCTCGATCGTGGGTGCCGATCGAGGGGGATCGTGGCAGATCGCTCCGGTAACCCACGTCGACAGCAGCCAGCAGTTCTACTTTCCCGACTCGAACGCGCTCATCACGCGCTTCCTGACCGAGGACGGGGTGGTGGAACTCCACGACTTCATGGTCATCGAACGACCGCACGATCTGCGGCACCGCCAACGGCTGGTGCGCAAGGTCGTGTCCGTGCGTGGAAGCATGCGAGTGAGGGCTGACGTCTCGCCTCGGTTCGACTATGGACGCGTCCGGCACGCGGTCACCCATACGCCGGATCGCGCTGAGTTCAACGCTGCCGGTCTGACGCTCGTCCTGAACTCCACGGTGGGACTGACGATCGATGAGGACGGGGACGCGCACGCCGAGTTCGAGATGCGTGATGGTGCCACCGAAGTGTTCGTGCTCGAAGTACTGGGAACGGATGGCGTCGGTGCACCGGAGCACTACACGGCCTCCGACGTCGACGAGTTGTTCCGGGCTACGGTGGCATTCTGGAAAGACTGGCTCGGCCACTCGGCCTATCGCGGCCGGTGGCGTGAGATGGTGCACCGCTCAGCGCTCACGCTCAAGCTGCTCACGCATGAACCCAGTGGGTCGATGGTAGCCGCTCCGACGACGTCACTGCCCGAGCGGCTGGGCGGGGCACGGAACTGGGACTACCGCTACGTCTGGATCCGAGACGCGGCCTTCTCGCTATCCTCGCTGCTGCGGCTGGGGTTCACAGCCGAGGCCGAGGCGTTCATGACGTGGCTGACGTGCAGGTTCGCCGAGGTCACGGACAGTGATTACGGGCCGCTGCGGGTGATGTACGACGTTGACTGCCGAAGGGACCTCGCTGAGAGCTTCCTGGATCACTGGGAGGGGCACCGCGGAGCATGGCCGGTGCGCATCGGCAACGACGCTGCCGAGCAACTCCAGCTGGACATCTACGGCGAGATCATTGACTCGGTCTACCTGTTCAACAAGCACGGACGACCGATATCGCACGACAGCTGGCTGGATCTGATCGGGATGGTCGGCTGGCTGCAGAACAACTGGGACCGCCCGGACAGCGGAATCTGGGAATCCCGTGCCGCCCCGCGCCGGCACACCTTTTCCCGCCTCATGTGCTGGGTCGGCTTGGAACGCGTTGTCCGGATCGCACGTCAGCGCGGTCTGCCCGGCGACCTCGAACGCTGGATGCGCACTCGGGACGAAATCTATTGGCAGATCATGAAGGAGGGGTGGAGCGAGAAACGGCAGTCGTTCGTGCAGCACTACGACGACGACGTGCTCGACGCTTCGTTGCTCCTGATGCCGATGATGAAGTTCATCTCTCCCACGGATCCGCGATTTGTGTCCACACTGGACGCTATTACCGAGCATCTGGTGACGGACAGCTTGGTATTCCGGTATGACTTCCAAGGCTCGCCTGACGGGCTCGATGAAGCGGAAGGCACCTTCTCCATCTGCTCGTTCTGGTATGTGGAGGCACTCACCCGGGCGGGACGGCTAGAAGATGCCCGGCTGGTGCTGGAGAAGATGTTCACTTATGCCAACCACCTGGGCCTCTACGCGGAGCAGATAGGACTCACCGGCGATCAACTAGGCAACTTCCCGCAGGCGTTCACGCACCTCTCGTTGATCAGTGCCGCCATGAACCTCGATCGCGCGCTCGGATAGGCCGGGACGGCTCACCATGATCGGCGAGCCGGGGCGGCGGTCGAGGCGAACGGCGCACAGACCGTCCTCCGTGGACCGTTTTTGCGGAGCGTCAGTAGTGGACGATGTCCTTGTTATCCACCGCTCCCCACCCGTGCCATCGATCCACTTCTTTCCAGGCGCTAATTCGTTTGCGATTCCAAACGAGTAGGCGCCGGTGGTGTAGTGACGCGAGCTCACCGTTGCCTACGCTACGAGACCCGTCTCAGGGGCTGTTGGCAAGTGCTCGGTATTTACGACATTGAGTCCGGCTCGGAGGGCGTTGCCTGTTCGGAGCCGTCGCCCTGGCATTCCTTGAGGTGGTTGGCGAGTGCCCGCTCAAGGGTTTCCCAGGTGAATGCGTAGACGTGGGCGGCGCCGCACCAGGGGCAGGTGCGCTTCAACGATGCCTTGGGACTCATGCCGCTCGAACTCGCTTCCTTAACGCCACCAGGCTGAGTTGGTCTTGTCCTGAGGAGAGTGCGAGCAGTCTAATAGCATTAGCCCAAACGGGCTACCTTTATTGTTTGATTGGTCACAGTCAGTGATCACGAATTTGCCGCGAGCCGGGGAGCTGTTGGCGGGGCGCGCTGACGCTCCGCCAGCTCCTTCGTTCGACCGGATGTGGGCCCCGGCGGCCCCGGTCTCGTATTTCCGCTGGGTAGTGAGCTACCTCACGGTTGTTGAGGGAACGCCGCGCGGGGTTTGTCACGTTGTCCACTGTGGTCGGATGAGTCCTCGCCGTACGGCTTCTGATGTGCTCTGTCGCGATACCAATCCGATTGGCATTCCACAGCTGCTTCGCCAAGCGCATCAGCCTGGCCGGGGCGGGACCGATCGCGGCTGCGCCGCACTTCGAACCAGACGGGGAGTGATCCCCCCGGTCCAGCGTGTCCCCGAAAGGAGGCGGCACTCAATGAGGTACGAGACGACGACGAAATATGAGACGACGAACTGGAGGCACCAGGCCGCCTGCCTGGATGAGGACCCCGAGTTGTTCTTC
>JBPYFK010000005.1:0-4089 GCA_051984675.1 Pseudonocardiaceae bacterium
TGTCCCACCCGGTCAGCCGCACGTATTACGACCGAAAACGCGCCGAAGGAAAGAAGCACAACGCCGCCATCATCTGCCTCGCCCGCCGACGCTGCGATGTCCTGTTCGCCATGCTCCGCAACAAGGCTTTCTACCAAGCGCCAGCCGCCCAAGCGGCTTGACAACCCCATAGAGACACGTTACGTGACCGCCCTACGATCCCCGCCATGTGGACCAACGGAACGCGTGCGTTCCTCTCAGCATTGATCTTGCTCGCCGGCCCGTTGCTGGGCGCGTGCGCCAGTCACGACAACATGCCGGGCATGAACATGAACAACATGCCGGGCATGAGCGGCCCGCCAGGGATGATGGGAGATCCTTCGGCGCCCCCGGCCTTCAGCGTGCCCGGCGCGCGGCTGCGGACCGCCCGGCTGACGTTGCTGAAAACCCGTCCGCCTGGCCTGGACGACGCGTCCGGCACCGCGTGGATGGCCACGCATCCCCATGGCACGACGGTCACCGTCGAAATGGTGGGACTCAAGCCCGGCGACCACTACCTGGCTCACCTGCATGCCCAGCCGTGCTCGCAGGACAACGGCGGAGGCCATTTCAGGTTCGACCCCAACGGGCCAGCAGCTCCGCCCAACGAGGTCCATTTGGCCTTCACCGCGGACCAGGCCGGGCATGGCTTCATGACCGTGAACAACCAGCAGACCGCCGACAACGCCAAGGCGCTGGTCGTCCACCCGGCCATCGCACCCGACAGCCGGATCGCATGCGCCGATTTCTGATCAGCGCCGCCTGCGCCGCCCTGATCGCGATCGTGACAGCGGGAACGGCGTTCGGGCACGGCAGCATCCTCAGAGCCTCACCCGGCCCCGGCGATGGTGCCCAAGCCGGAGTCGACCGCCTCCAGATGGAGTTCACCACGGCCCTGTTGCCCTCAGGTCCCACCCAGGTTGACGTGCTGAACACGCAGGACAACACGCACATGCCGGTCAGCGACATCACCATCTCCGGCGCCACCCTCACGGCCCGCATCCGGCCCCTCGAACCGGGTGTCTACCTGGCCCGCTACACGATCACCGCAAACGACGGGCACCCAGCCGACGGTGGGTATTTCTTCACCGTGCTGCCTGCGCCCAACACCACCTCCGGGAGCGGCGCCCCACCCCCCGGTCACTCAGGCTCCAGTCATTTCTGGGATGACATCACCCCGCTCGTCGCAGGTGGCATAGCCATCCAAGTACTGCTGCTGCTAATCGGAGCAGAGATCGTGCGACGCCATCTCCCCAAGAAGACGGACTCAACGGCCCGTCTTGACCTAGCCAACCCCTCGAAGGCGGGGCAAGCGGAAGACAGAACCGAACCAGACAAACAGCAGACCTACGTGTGAAGTGTCGCGAGCGCCCGTCGACATATCACTGCACAGCGTCGCTTCACGTCCGGGCAAATCCGGCAGCCTACGGCTGCGGGCGAATGCGGGGACTCGAGCGGCACCAGATCGTCGAAAGTCTGTCGGGTGACTCAGGGCGCGTCACAATGGGCGTTCGCGACAACGGAAGTACGGACCGACGAACCCGTCGCCGTAAGACGCAAGCCGAAGCAATTAAGGCGGTCCGCAAGCTAGAACAGCAGCGGGACAGCGGAAAGGTCAGCAAGCCGGGTCGGACCTGGAAGCTGGAGAAATGGCTGAACCACTGGCTAAAGCACATCATCGATCCGTCCGTTCGGCCAAAGACCGCAGCAAGATACCGGACAGACGTCGTGGAATACCTGATCCCTGGCCTGGGGTCGCACAGGATCGACAAATTGCAGCCGGAGCACATCGAGAAGCTTTACGCCAAGCTCCAGACACGTAAGCCTCCGCTGTCGTCATCATCGATCTACCATGACCACGCGACGTTGCGGACCGCCCTGAATGAAGCTGTTCGGCGCAGGCACATCATGGAGAACCCTGCGCTGATCGTACGGCCTCCACAACTCGTGGAACCGGAGATCGTTCCGCTGACCGTACAAGAGGCTCAGCGCATTCTGGACGTAGCTACCAACCGCCGGAACGGAGTTCGCTTCGCTCTAGCGCTGGCGATGGGTCTGCGGCAGGGCGAGGCCATCGGCCTCAAGTGGGGTGATTACGACAAAAACGCAGGAACGTTCACGATTCGCCGTGCCTTGCAGCGCCAAACGTGGCGGCACGGATGCGACGATCCGCACACGTGTGGAGCGAAGTACCACAAGACAAAGCCCTGCCGCCCTGACTGTAAGCGGCACATACGAGACTGCCCGCCGCCGTGTTCATCGGACTGCACGGCGCATGCCCGGCACTGCCCCCAACGCCAAGATGGGGGTCTGGTCGAAGTCGAGACGAAGTCGCAGGCCGGCCGACGCATCGTCAGCGTCCCGAAACCGCTACTCGATTGGCTGGACCGACACCGCGAACAGCAGGACACAGAACGCCAGGACGCAGGCGAGCTGTGGGAGGCAGGCGGCTGGGTATTCACTCAGCCAATAGGGAAACCAGCTGGCTCAGGGATAACTGAGCCCTAAATTGAGCCCTTACGTGACCAGGGCGCTTCCGCTGTGCGGAAGCGCCCTGGTCATGCCTGGAGCCGCCTAAGGGAGCCGAACCCTTGATCTACGCATTACGAGGTCCACGGGTGATCGTCCAGCTTGGTGCACGAACCGCTGTATCCCCTGGTCAGAGGCCTAAGCGAACGCTGCCGTTCGTCGCGGAACGATCGTGAACGAGACTGAAATTGAGACTGGCGCGCGCGGCCTACGGCCTTCCGTTTGCGGCCCCCAGACGCGGACGGACAACTGCAGGTTTTCGTGGCCTTGCTCTACCTGTTCGGTACGAAGATCGGAGCGATGAAGTCCCGCACCGGCATCGAGTAGCCCCGGCCTCACCGGCAGCCAAGCTCACGGTTCCTCTCTGCGCGTTAGTGGCGCTTGCCGTGGCCGCGTCGGCCCGCGCTGCCCATGGTCCACACCGATGTCCGCGTCCGCTGGGGCTTGTTCTTGTGCCATGGCTTGCGCTGCTGTGGCGGCGGGGGCTCAACGGGGACCGAGGACAAGTCCTCCCACTTCCATTCGCTGGGGAGCCCGCTGTTGTTCCAGTGCACCCAGGACGTCCGTGGGTAGTAGCCGGGCCGCAGGATCACCCCGCGCCAGCCATTAATCCAGTGCGTGCCGCACCTGGCGTACACGGTCTGCCCAACCCTGAACTTTTCCATCGGATCAGCCCTCCACGGGCAAGAAGGTCAGGACATCTTAGGGCATTGCGCTGCCGCTGACCAGCGGTAATTCCCCTCGCGCCGGCCCATGTCAACCCCGCGAGCAACGTCGGTTCGTCTTTGAGGCCGGCATCCGTGTAATCCCGGCACGTCCACGTGCGATACCCACCATCTCGCGCGCCGGGACACGCACGCGGCAGCCACCACCCCCGTGCTGCTCACCAAGAGCGGCACGGGGGTCTTTTTGCGTGTCAGCCTTACTTCACGGTCGCGTCGCAGTTCACCGACGAGATCTCACCACCAGCCGAGTGATTGTCGGTGACGACCTTGCCGTCCACGATGACCTTGCACTCCAGCGCACCGGTGCTCTCGAACGAGTTGGTCACCCGCAATGAGACCGGCGTCCAACCGTCCTCCAGATGCACTGTCTCGGACCACGGGAGCTGCTGAGTCGTGGACGACGAATCCATATGCCCATCGGTGGTGTAGTCGATCATCGCCTTGCCCGGCCCCGTGACCTCGTACCGCACCACGTGGCCGGATGCCGCTGGCGCTGCTGCCGCCCCGTTCCCGGTCGGCGCCGACGTCGACGGAGGCGTGTGGGCGATGACAGACCCAAAGAACACCGTCCACAGGAAGCAGAGCACCAACCCGAAGCTGGACAACGCCAGCCCGGTGATCGTCACACCCTTGTTGCTCGCGGTGCCCCGCATCACCTGGTGCAGACCAACCGCACCGAGCACCACACCGACGATCACGATCGGCCAGGCGATCACGCCGATGATCGGGATGAACGCGAAGAACGTGCCCACAATGCCGAGCACAAGTGCTGCGACTCCGAAGCCGTTGCGCTGCGGCCGAACCGGCTCAGGGTTGG
>JBPYFK010000006.1:0-23124 GCA_051984675.1 Pseudonocardiaceae bacterium
CCCCGTTCGAAGGCAGCCTGGTACTTGGCCTCCCCCAAGGTTCGCCGGACCGCCTGGTCGATGTGAAGGCTGCGCGAGGTAGAGCTGCTCGGCGGCTCGCGTGAAGCTGCCCGCCTCGGCGACGGCCGCGACGTAGCGAAGCTGGTGCAGTTCCACGGCGGGCGGGTTCCGTCAGCGACGATCGCGCCGGCGCCGGAACGCCTGCCGTAGCCGGTGCAGAAGTGTGCTCACCAGGAGTCGGACCGCGCTGGGCGGCTTGCCCGGCCGGGCGGGGGCGCTGCCGGACGTCGCGGCCTCGCCTAGCGATGCGGCGAACTGCTCGAACATGCGCCGGCTGATGTCCCCGGCGAGCGCTCTGCCGAACTGCGCGATCCGCCCGGTCAGGTAGACGTTCGCGCTGGCGTGCAACGCGGTGCCGGTACCGGCGGGCTCGGTGCGCAGCACGATGTCGGCCTGGGTCTGCGCACCGCCGGCGTCCCGGCCCTGCGCGAGCACCCGGAGCCTTCCCGCCGATCGGTCGTGTTCGAGGATCTGCGCGAGCCCGGAGAATGTGAGCTTCACCGGGCCGACCGAGATCTTCGCCCGGCCGGCGTACTGCGCGCCGCCGAGTTCGTCGGTCAGTTCGGCGCCGGGCAGGCAGCGAGCGAGCAGGTGCGGGTCGTCGACGACGTCCCACACCTTCGCCGTGTCCACGGCGATCTTCGTGGACACGCTCACGTCGATGGTTGGCTCGCCGTCGGGCAGCACGATCTCGACGGCTTCATTGGTCTTCGTTTCGGCGGAGTCGTTCGACGGCCGGTCAGCGACGCGCCCCGCCGAGCGGCCGACGAGGGTACGCGTGCCGCAGTTGCCCGGCTCGGGAAGCCTGTCGGCGCACATGTCCCGCGTTTCGCGCACGGCGGTGACGATGTTGCGGTAGCCCGTGCACCGGCAGATCACCCCGGACAGTTCCTTAGGCAGTTCGTCGTCGCTCACGCCGGGGTTGCTGGTAAGCAGGTCGTACGAACTCATCAGGAAGCCCGGCGTGCAAAAGCCGCACTGCAGCGCGTGGCTGCGGCCGAACGCCTCTTGCAGCGGATGCAGCTCGTCGGGTTTGCCGAGGCCCTCGACGGTGACGATGTCGGCACCGTCGAGCTGCACCGCGAACAGCAGGCACGCCCGCGCGGCCTGCCCGTCCACGAGGACGGTGCACATGCCGCAGACGCCGTGCTCGCAGCCAACGTGCGTGCCGGTGAGGCCGAGGTGGTCGCGCAACGCGTCGGAAAGTGTGACCCGGGCGGGCAGTTCGAGCCTTGTCGGTGTGCCGTTGACGGCGAAGCTCACGTCGATGCGCTCGCCCGCCTCGGCGCGGACGGGACGTGGTGCGATCATGATCCGCCCTTTCTTCGAGCCCGGTCGATCTCGCGGTGCGCCAGCACTCGGAACAGCCTGCGCCGATAGTGACGGGAGGCGTGCGCGTCGCCCTCGGTGTCGACCATGTCGTCCAGCATCTGGTCGGTGACCCCGCCGAGCGCGAGGGTGCGGGTCACCGGCCGGTCGGAGATGCCGAACCCGGTGCACGTGACCTGTTCGCCGGTCACGTGTACCGCGACCCCGGCGAGCGCGAAGTCCCCATGCCGCCGGGCGATCTCAGCGAAGCCGTACCCGTCGCCGTCCCCGACCAGCGGAAACCGCACGCATGTCAGCACCTCGGCAGGGTCGAGCGCGGTCATCATGGCTCCGGCGAAGAACTCCCGCGCGGGAATCTGCCGGGTGCCCGTCTGTCCTGCGAGCGTGAGCGTCGCGCCGAGGCAGCACGCGACAGCGGGCAACTCGGCGGCCGGGTCGGCATGGGCGATGCTGCCGCACACCGTGCCCCTGCTGCGCAGCTCCCGGTGCCCGACCCAAGGCAACGCCATGCCGAGCAGCGGGACCCGTGAGCTGATCGGGTCCTGCTCGACGCGACGTTGCCGCACGGTCGCACCGATGTCGACGTAGCGATCCGAACATTCGATGCGGTCCAGCTCGCCGATGCCGTTGATGTCCACCAGCACGTCGGGCCTGGCCAGGCGCATCGCGAGCACCGGCACCAGCGACTGACCCCCGGAGATGATCTTTGCTCCCCCGTCCGCGCGGGCCAGTTCGGACAACGCCTCGTCCAACGTGGACGGACGAGAGTAGGCGAACGGCGCGGCCTTCATTGGAGGGTCACCGGCCCTGGAACTTGGGCTTGCGCTTCTCGGTGAACGCGGCGACGCCCTCGGCGAAGTCCTTGCTCGACCGCAGCATCGCGTACGCCTTGCGTTCGAGCTCGATACCGGAGTACAACGGCGCGTCGACGCCCTTGTCCAGCACCTCCTTCGCGGTGCGGGCGGCCAGCGGCGAGAACCCGAGCAGCGTCTCGGCGATGCGCTCGACCTCGGCTTCCAGCACGGCCCGGTCAGGCACGACGTGGGCGACAAGCCCCCAGTCGCCGGCCTGCCTCGCGTTGATCCGGGTCGCGGTCATGACGTGGTATTTCGCCCGGGAAAGCCCGATCAGGCGCGCAAGCCGCTGCGTGCCGCCCGAGCCGGGGATCATCCCCAGCCGCATCTCCGGCAGCGCGAACTCGCTGCGTTCGGTGCACACACGGATGTCGGTGGACAGCGCCAGTTCGAGACCGACACCGAAGCAGTAGCCGTCAACGGCGGTGATCACCGGCTTCGGGCTGCGCGCCGGCGCGGTCACGTTGTGCCCGAGATCGGTGAAGTCGACCGGATCGACCTCCATGAAGCCGGCAATATCGCCGCCGGACGAGAAGTGCTCGCCGTCGGCCTGGACCACGACCACCTGGATATCATCGTCGGCGTCGATCTCGGCGAACCGGTCGGCCATGACCTGCCTGGTCTCCCAGGTGATGATGTTGTACTTGCCGTGGTCGAGGGTCAGGTATGCGACGCGACCGTCGTGCCCGCGGTCCAGCCGAATCTCGCCTCCGGTGAGTGGCATGGTCAGTGCTTCCCTTCTGTCGTGCGTTCCAGCAGTTCGTGCACCACGTTGCCGTGCAGCGGGAGGCTGGTGATGTCGATGCCGAGCGCGTCGGCGATGGCGCCCGCGATGGCGGCCGGCAGACTCATAGAACTGCCCTCGCCGCAGCCTTTGGCGCCGAGCTTGGTCAACGGTGACGGCGTTTCGAGGTGGTCGCTGTTGAGTTGGTAGGTCGTCTCGGCGGTCGTGGGACACAGGTAGTCCATGAACGTCGCGGTCGGCTGACCTGACGGGGAGTAGGCCATCTCCTCGTAGAGCGCACCGCCGATCGCGTGCGCGAGCGCGCCGTGCACCTGTCCTTCGAGCAGCACGGGGTGAAGGATCGTGCCCGCGTCGTGGACGGTGCAGATCTGTTCGAGCGTGATCAGCCTGGTTTCGGGATCGACCGAGACCACGGCCAGCTCGGCGACGAACCCGTAGCACAGACTCGAGTTGATCTGGTCGCTTCGGCTGGCGGCCTTGGACTCGGGTGGCGTGAACGCGGCCTCTTCGTATAGCCGCGCGGGTACGCCCTCGGGAAGCGAGCCGGGGTCCCAGTGCACGAGCCCGGCCGCGTGCCGAAACGGCACCGACTCCTCCGGCCGTGCGCGGACCCGGACCACGCCAGCGGAAAGCTCCACTGTGGATGGATCGACGCCGAGCAGCACCGCGCCAGCGATCCTGATCGTCTCGGCGAGCCGGTCGCACGCCTCGTCGAGGGCGCTGGTGAGCAGTGGCGCAAAGCGCGACGAGTAGCTGCCCGAGGTGATCGTCCACGGCGTCGTGGCCGTGTCCATCTCGACCACGGGACGCACCTGCTCGCACGGCAGACCCAGCGCCTCCGCGACCACGGCCTGCGCGACCGTCGCGTGCCCCTGCCCCTGCGGGACCGTGCCGAGCAGCACGGACACGAGGCCGTTCGGGTCGACGGAGACACGCACGTGCTCGGTGGAGCCGGACTTTCCGCGCCCGGCCGGCCGCTGGTCGGCGGGCGTCGCGAGGCCGACGTAGCCGATGTTGGTCGCCGACGGGTCGACGATCGTCGCGACGCCGATGCCGAGGTACTCGCCGCGCTCGCGGGCCTCGGCTTGTCTGCGTTGCAGGGCCTGGTAGTCGGCGTTCTTGCAGAGCATGTCCAGCGCGGTGTGGTAGTTGCCGGAGTCGTAAATGCCGCCGGTCGGTGTCGCGTACGGAAAGTCTTCGCTGCGGACGAAGTTGCGCCTGCGGAGCTCGACCGGATCGGTTGCGCACTCGCGCGCGATCTCGTCCATGAGCCGTTCGAGCCCGAAGTACAACTGCTGCCCACCGAAGCCGCGGTTGAGTCCCGTCGGCGTCTTGTTGGTCACGACCGCGCGCGAGCGGATCTCGACCGCATCGATGCGGTAGGCGCCGGTGATGTTGCCAAAACAGCGGTAGAGCGTGCTCGGCTCGGGCGGACGCAGATAGGCACCGACGTTGTCGACCAGGTCCGCGCGCAGCGCTTCGACGATGCCGTCGGCGGAGACGGCCGCGCTGAACCGCATCGTGCGGTCCGACCCCGCCGAGCTGGCGAGCAGGTGCTCGACGCGGTCCTCGGTCCAGCGAACGGGTCTGCCCGCGTGCTTGCTTGCCAGCGCCATCAGCGCGACGTACGGGTAGATGCCAGCCTTGATGCCGAAGCTGCCGCCGACGTCGGCGGGAATGCGCAGGCGGATGCGCGACGCGGGCAGGCCGAACGCGCCTGCCAGCACGGCGACCATCGAGAACGGGCCGTGGAAGTTCGACCACGCCTCGATCGACGGCCCGTCGGCTTCATCGCGCCACTCCGCGACCACCGAGTAGCACTCCATCGGAGTCGAGGAGTAACGCGGGAAGGCATAGTCGCGCGCGATCACCCGGTCCGCGCTGGCGAACGCGTCGGCCACGTCGCCGAAGGTGAACGTGCGATCGGTGGCCACGTTGGCCTCGGCGTCGTCGTGCAACAGCGGCGCGTCCACACGCAGCGCCGCACTGATGTCCATCACGTGTGGGAGTGGTTCGTAGTCGACCTCGACGAGTTCCGCAGCGTCCTCGGCGACGTACCGGTCCGAGGCGACGACGACGGCGACCGGTTCACCGACAAAGCGCACCTTGTCTACCGCGGTCGGGTAGTACGGCATCGGTGTCTTGACCGCGAGCGGGAACGGTTTCAGCTCGGCGCTGACCTGCTCGGGTCCGAGCACGGCCGCGACCCCAGGGTGGCTGCGCGCCCGGCTGAGGTCCACGCTCCTGATGCGCGCGTGCGGATACGGGCTGCGCACGATCGCCGCCGCAAGCGTGCCGACGAACGGGTCAAGATCGTCGAGGAACCGGCCGCGGCCGGTAAGCAGCGGCGGATCCTCGACGCGGGCGCAGACGCTCATGTCCTCTCCTGCAGCTCGTGCTCGGCCAGCACCTCGTAGTGCCCCGCGCCCAACTCGCGGCGCAGGATCTTGCCCACGGCGGACTTCGGGATGGACCCAACCGCGACGATGCGCTTGGGCCGCTTCAGCGACGGCAACCCGGCCCCGTCGCGGGCGAAACTTCTCAGCTGTTCGACCGCGGCCGCGGGCGCAACTCCCTGTTCGGGCACGAAGAACGCGGTGACCGCCTGTCCCCAGCGGTCGTCGGAGGTGCCCGCGACGACAACCTCCTGCACAGCGGGGCAGCGCGCGAGCGCGTTCTCGATCTCGTCGGGATAGATGTTCTCCCCGCCCGAGTTGATCATGTCGTCGACGCGGCCCGCCACCCAGAGGTCGCCGACATCGTCGACCGTGGCCAGGTCTCCGGGGAAGTACCAGCCGTCGCGGATGCTCTTCGCATCGGCGTCTGGTCGTTTCCAGTAGCCGGTGAACGCCTCGGGGTTGTCGAGCGAGATCGCGAGCTGCCCCTGTTCGCCTGGCGCGACGAGGTCGTCGGGATTTGCGCCGGGCTCCGGGGCCACCAAGCGCACCCGGGAGAACACGCCCGCCCGACCCGCGCTGCCGGGCTTTGCCCGTACGTCCGGCCCGATGGTGAACGTGTAGATCTCCGTGCTGCCGAAGTGGTTGACGAAGGTGTGCGGACGCAGCGTCTCGGTCAGCCGTTCGGCCAACGCGGTGGTCATGGCCGCACCGGCGTAGGAGAGCTTCGCAACCGTTCGTGCCTCGGCCAGTCGGCCGGTGTGCAGCAGCGACCAGTAGATCGTCGGTACCAGGTAGAGGCTGTTGATGTTCTCGCGCACGATGAGTTCGAGCGCCTCGTCGGCGTCGAAGCGCACCTGCGGAACCCAAGTGCCCGCTGTGACGATCGTGGCCAGCAGCGTCCGTATGCCCATCGTGTGAAACAGCGGCATCACGCCGAGCGTGCGGTCGAAGTACGCCTGTCCGGTCTGGATCACGTGTGCCAGCGCGGCGTAGTGCTCCGCCGAATGGCTGCGTGGAACACCCTTCGGCTTTCCCGTGGTGCCCGAGGTGTAGAGCATGACGCTCGTGTCGTCGGCGCCGACACTCACCGCGGGACAACCCGCGTCCCCGTGGGCGGCGCGGTATTCGATGGTGCCCACTTCGCCGACCGAGCCGGATCGCGCCGTTCGGACGCCGGGGGTGGGCTCCAGGGCCCGGGCGACGAGCTGTTCGTTGGCTTCGTCGTAGACCACGAGCACCGGTTCAGCATCGTGGATGCAGTATGCGAGTTCGCTGGTGCCGAACCGAAACGACAGCGGGACGGAGACAGCGCCGATTTTCTGCGCCGCTAGGTGCAGGGTCGCCAGCGCAAGCCCGCCTGCGAGCACCAAGACGACCCGGTCACCGGGCCGCACACCGAGTGCGCCGAGTGCGCGGGCGAGCCGGTCGGTGCGCGCGTCCCATTCGGCGTAGGTCAGGCTGTTCGATCCGCCCACCGCGCGGTGGGCCGGATAACGCTCGGCCGTCCAGCGCAGCGCTGTACCAAGATCCATGACTGCTCTCCGTTGCAACCGGATGCACATGGCGTGAACCACGGCAACAGTCCGATGAATATGGTCTGTTTCAGACTATATGAAACGTACGGTATCCTCTCGGGTATGTCAAGGATGCGGCTGTCCACGACGTCCTATGTCGTGCTGGGAATGATCGCGTTGCGAGGACCGTCCACTTCGTACGATCTCAAGCGCGCGATCGGTCGGTCAGTCGGTTACTTCTGGACTTTCCCGCACGCGCAGCTGTACTCGGAGCCGAAACGGCTGAAGGAGGCAGGCCTGCTCGATCTCGACGAGGAGAGTCACGGGCGCAGGCGCAAGCTCTACACCATCACCGACGCGGGCAGGGAAGCGTTGCGCCAGTGGCTGTCCGAACCGGTTGACGCGCACTTCGAACTTCGTGACGTAGCCGAGATCAAGCTGTTTTTCAACGAGCTCGCCGAACCGGACGACGTGCTGCAACTCGCCGAGGGCCAGATCGCGCAGCACGAACGCCGCATCGCCGTCTACGAGGACATGCAGCACCGCTACAGCGATATCAGCGGTCTCTCCAGCCGCATGGTTACGCTCCAGCTTGGACTGGGCATGGAACACGCCGCGCTGACCTTCTGGCGCGACGTCGCCGAGCAGGTTAAACGCGGTGAATTCCCACGGCCATAACCCTCATCGTGGCTGCATAGGCACTATCGCGCTGGCATAGTCGCTGCCTATCGTTCGCATCGCGCATTGCGCATTGCCGCCCCTCGCGAACAGCACTGTCTGAGTCCAACGTGCCAGCGAGAGGACGCGCGATGGGGCTGCCCGGCATGGACGCGAACACACCGGCCTGCTGCCGGCTGCGGATCAGGGACATCACCGCACTCCCCACGTCGGTTCCCACGCCTCCGCACGCGCAGATCGACCTCGGTTTCGGCCGGTCGGTCAAACGCGACGCCGTCCTCGTTCGTGTGCGCATCGAGGAAGGACTCGTTGGCTGGAGCGAATCCCATCACGGGCGCGCCTACTACGCGCTACTGCCCAAACATCCTGATAACGCCTGGTCCCGCCTCGGCCCCGCCCTTCAGGCCCAAGGACGGACCCACTATGAGGAATCTTGGAAAAGTGTTTCCGCGGCCACCGTCATCACCCAGCCCCGCACGATCGCGCCCAACACAGTGCTCGTCGGGATCGAGCTGACGATGCGCGACCACAGCAAGAACACGGAATTCCACAAGCTCGGTCTCGTGGTCACCGACGGCAAGGCACTGATCAATGCGGATACTTTCCTGCACCGCGAACACAGCCCGTCTCCGCGTCCGTCGCCGACTACCACCAGACACACCAAGGACGACAAGGAAGGCAAATAACCCGCAGCCGAATCCGCCTGATATCGGCGGCGATCCGCTTTTCGAAAACCGAGTGCCGCCGCTGTCGTGACGATCAGGATGCCGCTGGGCCGGCGAAGGGATTGTTGTCGAACCAGACGGTCTCCTCGCGGAGATTGCGGCTGCGCCAGCCCTCGGCGGTGTGGAGCAGTTCGTGGTGGTAGTAGCCGCCGGAAAAGCTGAGCCCCTCGACCCCGGGTAACTGCAACGGGTTGTAGAACATCGCTCGCACGCTGGCGGTGTCCCCGGTTATGTCGGGCTCGATGTTGGTGATGAAATGTTGCGTAACCGGTAGCAGCGCGATGTTGGTGCGCAGCCACTCGGCGATCTCGTCTCGTGAACCGGCGTGGCCGCCGGGTGCGCTGGAGTAGTCGATGTGGGCGTCTTCGGTGAACACCGAACGCCAGAGTTCCCAGTCCCGGGTGTCGACGGCCCGCGCGTACCGGTACAGCAGGGCATTGATCTCCAGCTGATCGCTGATCTGCCCGATGTCCATCACGGCTCCCTGATCTCTCGATGTCTGGACCCGATCCGGCTGCGGATCAGGAAAAGTGAGCCTAGCGTGGTGAAACCCGGGTGGCACGCGGCGCAGAGCGTGGGCACGGCGTTGAGGACCTGCATGGGGGTCGGCATCGTCGGGTTGGCTCTGGACGAGGCGATGCGTGAATACTTCGGCAAACCCGTTCCGGCAGCAGTGTTCTTGGTGCTCAACCGAGCCGTATTGTTCATCGTCGAACGGTTGCAGCGCGTCTGCACCAGCGCTCCCGTCGGCCCGACCGGATCGGACCGTGCGGCCATCGCTCGCAGTGGCTCCGGGGCCGCGAGCCGCCGAGGGATGCACGATCAGCGCACGACGGTCATTCCGGCAGTAACTCCGCGTGGAATCAAACTCTTGTTCGGCCGCGGGTTGATCGTGAGCAGCGACGTGGACAACCATTGCGTGCGCCAAGGTGGTTGCTCAGGCACGCCGTGGCCGGGTGACCAAGACACCCAGTGGGCGGCGTCAACCAGCACGTACCACGCGAGCCCTCCCACCGGAGGTCTGGCCGCCCAGGAATCATCACCAAATGTAACAGTACCCACACTGACGGGCCTTATCAGCTCACCCGTACGATGGTTACTCACAGTTTGTAATCGCACCTCTTGAGGTGCCGGTACGAGGCAAGCGAGCGCAGGCGATGCACCCACCTGGCAGGCCACGTGGATGGCCGTTCCTGACGATCATCGTGATCTCCCTGGTGCTGATCAGTGGGTGTAGCCGGACCGTCAGCGGCGAGGGACCGACCCCACCACCGCCGGTCCCTCCGGCCGTGGTGACCGTGTCACCCCAGCAGTCGATCAATCCGACCAACCCGATCGCCGTAACCGTGTCGGCGGGGGCGTTATCTGCCGTGACCGTGACCAACACGAGCACAGGCTACGAAGTTCAAGGCGCAATGTCGGCCGATCACACGGCGTGGCACTCCTCCGAACCGCTCGCGTATGCCGCCCAGTACCAAGTGGTGGCGCACGCCCTCAACCCGGCAGGGCGGCCTACCGACAAGACCGTGACGGTCAGCACGATCAGCCCGGCCAAGCAGGCCTATGCCAACGTGGTGCCGGGCCCGCAGGTGGTGCAGTCCACCGGCATCGGCGTGGGCCAGCCCATGGTGTTCGAATTCACCGAGCCCATCACCAACAAGGCCGAGGTGCAAAAGCACCTGGAGGTGACCTCGGACCCGCCGCAGCCGGGATCCTGGTACTGGATCGACGACCAACACGTGCACTACCGGCCACAATCGTATTGGCAGCCCGGCACCCGGCTACACATCGCCGCGCACGTCTACGGCCTCGACCTGGGCAATGGCGTGTATGGCGCCGAAGACAACGACGCCAGTTACACGGTGCATGACGGGTGGATTGCCAAGGCGGACGGTAGCACCGAGCAACTGCAGGTCTTCGACAACGGCCAACTGGTCAAAACCATGCCGATGAGCCTCGGCGCCCCAGGCTTTCCCTCCCACGAGGGCCCGCATGTCATTTCCGACAAGCAGCCGACGATCACGATGGATTCCTGTACCTACGGCGTTTGCCCGGGTCAACCTGGCTACTACCGCGAGGACGTCGCCCTCGATGAGCGCATCTCCAACGACGGCGAGTTCGTACACTCGGCGCCCTGGTCCGTCGGCCAACAGGGCAATAGCAACGTCTCCCACGGTTGCGTCAACCTCTCCCCGGACAATGCCCAGTGGTTCTACGACCACTTCGGGATCGGCGACGTCGTCGAGATCACCAACTCCGGAGGACCACCCCTGCCTGTGTGGGACACCTACGGCGACTGGGAACTTCCCTGGCAGCAATGGCAAGACGGCACTGGACAAGCGCAATAGAACACGCAGCAGCCCTGTCCAACTGCATCGAACGGTGCACAACAGATCCGCGGCTGACGTGCGGGATCTTCATCTTCGCGGTCAGGACATCTACCTTGACACGATCGTGTCCCGTTCAAGCGCTTTCGCCGGTCAACGGCCGTGTTGTTTGCCTTTGCTACCACTCTGGGTTAGGAAGTCCGATTATCCAACCGGTGTGAAGTCGTCGCGTGCGCAGCGGTTTGCACGATTTTGGCCTGCTGTTTTTGGGTTTTGCACGTGACGGTCTCTTGTGGACGCCGCCGGGTTCGCGCGGGCCGGCACGCAGACCAAGGGCTGCCGCAAGAAGCGGCATTGTCCTGTGGAGTGTGGCCCGCTGCCGGGCCACCACCTCCACCGGTATGCCTATCCCACCACAACTAGAGCGAGGAGTGTCGGCTCACAGGCGCGTGAGGACAGCTTCGCAGGAACTCAGCTCGACAGCGCCGCCCGCATCAACATCGAGGTGGGTGATCACACCATCCTCGAGGACGGCAGCGTAACGTTGCGAGCGGAGGCCCAGCCCGAAATCGCTCGCATCGAATTCCAAGCCCATGGCACGGGTGAATTCGCCGAGACCGTCGGAGAGCATCCGGATTTGTTCCCCGACACCGTGGGCTTGCGCCCACGCATCCAGCACCCAGGGGTCGTTGACGGCGACACACGCGATGGTGTCCACCCCTTTGGCCTGCAGCTCCTGGGCCCGCTGCACAAAGCCCGGCAGATGCTGTTTCGAGCATCCTGGCGTAAACGCGCCCGGCACTGCGAACAGCACCACACGGCCGGACCCCAGTACCTCTTTCGTCCGCACCGTGGTTGGAGTACCGGTCGTGTCAAGGACTCGAAGATCAACATCAGGAACCTGATCTCCCACCGTAACCGCCATGTTCCATTCCCTTCGTCAGCGAGGTGCGTGCGGCACAACGATTCCGCCCGCCAGCCGCAGACTACCCATCTGCGCTACGACTAGGACCGGCCATCGAGGCCCGTTTGCAAGGATGAGCTGTCGATACCTTGAGATTCGCATCACGTGATGCCCCTCTGACACCACAACGCGTGAGATTTCCCCAAGCCAGAGGCCCCTATCCGGGGCCTCGCGGCGTCCAGCGGGCTGGCGCGTCATGTGCATGCCAGCGTCGACTGGCATCCGGGACACCCGGTCCAACACAGGATCACTGAGCTGATCGGAGACACTGCACAGCGCTTACGCGATCGACACGCGAAAGTCAGGAAGGCCAGTCGTGTGCCTTGATCACTCGCACGAGGGTTACTGGCCGATCACGCCTCAGGTCCTTGGCCCTGCCGCCGATGCAGGCTGGGTACGCAATTGACAGGAAGCGAGGCGATACGCCATGACCGACCCTCAAGACGCTGCTCCACAGCACACAGACAACGAAGCCGACCCCCAGCACCAGGACAGCCCCGACATGCAGGATTCCTCGGATAACAGCCACCACGATGAGGAGCTGGCGGAGGCGCTGAAGATGTTCAACAGCGACGTCTGATCACGCTTCAGGGGGTCCGTTTCGGCGGACCCCCTCCGCTAACCAGCGAGCTACGAAGTCCTGCGCGCTGTGCGGCGCACACGCGCCCCAGGGACGCGCGGCGCGCCTCACTCAGTGACCTTGGTCAGTTTGCCGAGCACGACCGGGCACCGCGCGCCGCCAGCCACGGCAGCCTCAACGACCGGCATTAGGGGCTAGAGCACTGCTTCGTCGTCCTCGGCCTCGGCGGAATCGTGTAGCGGGAGGGTGGTGAAGACCTCGGGCGGTTCCAGCCAGGGGTCAGGGAACTGGCCATCGCGTGCGTCACTGATCGCTCGCCAAACACGCTGAGGTGTGGCGGGAATGTCGACGTGCCGGATGCCGAGGTGGCGCAGGGCATCCACGACAGCGTTGTGCGCCGCAGGGGTCGAGCCGATCGCTGCCGACTCGCCAATGCCCTTGGCGCCCAGCGGATTGCGCGGCGTCGGCGTCTCGGTGTCGGATGCTTCCAGGTTGGGGACGTCGGCGACCGACGGCACCGTGTAGTCGGCCAGTGTCGCGGTGGCGGAGTTGCCGTCCTCGTCGAATGTCACGGCTTCCCAAAGCGCCTGAGACATGCCCTGCACCGTGCCGCCGTGCTGCTGGCCGCGCACATCACCGACACCGTCAATGCGGTCACCCTCCCCTCCCCCCGCACTCGACGAGCTCCTGCTCAGCGAGGACAGCATCGAAGGCATTACAGCGTTCGCACAGAAAACGACGCCCGGTCTGGCGCAACTTGTTACGCCGATACAGAGCACGATGATCCCGGTACGCTACGCCAGGCAAGACCGCTCTCGAGGATCTTGCCGCCCTGACCGAGCAGGTCCCCAGTTACTTCCGGTCGATCCACGAGCCCGTCACAGATCCGGCGAGATAGCTCGCTTCGACATACGACGACGAGATCGCCTCGGCGGCATCCTACACATGTACGATTGTGCCTCTTGACCTGCACGGATGATGTTTACGGCAAGGGCAGCGCGCGTCTTCCCGGCCGAGCAGGCGTCCGACGCGCAGCGCCTACTGGAGGGGGGTGGGGTTCGGAGACGGCCGGTGCTCGACTTCGGCTGACCGGCGGGGTTTCGTCGTCGGCGCGCCTAGCCCCCTTACCCGTGCCAGGCGAGCCGCTGAGTCTCAAGCCGTTGCGGGCTCTCGATGGGGATTGTCAGCGTAGGTTGCGGTTGAACAGGTCTAGCAGCGCCGTCCAGTGACGCTCCGCCGACTCCTCGTGGTACGCGGCGGTGTCGACCTGGGTGTAGCCGTGGGCGCCCGGGTACACCTCGCAGGTGTGGCGGACTCCTGCGTCGGTGAGGGCCTTCTCCAGGCGTTCGATCTGCTCCAGCGGGAGGGAGTGGTCGTTGTCGGCGTGGCCGAAGTAGAGCTCCGCGGTGACCTTGTCGGCGACCAGGTGCGGGCTGTCCGAGTCTTCAGTGGCCAGGCGCCCGCCGTGGAAACCACCGGCTGCAGCGACGTGCTCGGGGTAGGTGCCCGCGGTGCGCAGGGCCAGGGCGGCGCCCATGCAGTAGCCGGTGAGGCCGACCGGGCCGTCGGCGGCCTGGTCGAAGTTGGCGATCCAGTCCAGATAAGCGCCCGCATCGCGCATGGCCAGTTCGGGGGTAAGGGCCTGCATAACCGGGCCGATCTGCTGGAAGAGCTCGGGACGGCTCTCGAAGTCGATGAACTCCGGCAGGTCGAACACCGGCGTGCGTCCGCTGCGGTAGAAGACATTAGGCACCACGACGGTGTAGCCGGAGGCGGCGAGGCGGTCAGCCATCTTTGTCAGATGCGCTCGCAGCCCGAAGGCGTCCATGTAGAACAGGACCGCAGGGTGGGGACCGCCGCTGTCGGGATGGGCGACATAGGCGTCGGCGGCGCCATCCGGAGTGGGGATGTCCACCGAAGTTCCGCTGACGGCAGCCATGAGCGGTTTGCCTCCTTCTACGACGATTTGCCTGATCCGCCGTGTGAAACGGCGGATCAGGGTGGAGATTACTAGATTCGGATGGCTGGTAAGGACGCCGGCAGAATTCTCGACGCGCAATGACAATCCGATCACATTACTGATGCGCGGCAGTTATCCACAGCCTCAATGGTCAACCAGCCTCAGTGGTCACACGCGCGAGGCGGCACTGCTCCGCTGCGCGCGAACCTCACCGGGGTGTTCATGAGCGTGCGCCGTGCAGGTGGCGGCTGGACTGATGGTCGAGGCGCGCATGAGCGGCTCGGTCGTCGTGGTGACGTCGAACACGCCCATCCTGAGCAGCGGCCGGGTTCGTCCACGTCGGCGCACCGAGAACGCCTCAGCAGCGCTGGGCCACCCCCTCGTCGTCGACCGTGAGCCCGTCCCGGAGCCCATCGCTCACCGTACGGGCGCCTGAGGAGTATCGGAACCGATTTTGGCGGTAGACCGCTGATGTTGGTTCCGATACTCCTCAGGGGCCAGATTCCTCCCGGCTGTCCTCCCCTGACCGGGGCTCGGGTTCCGGTGTCAGCTGCCTGCGGTTCAGGGTGCGTCTGCGAGTCGCCTGAGCAGGTCGACCGCGTGGTGGAGGACGGCTTGCTCATGGGGTGTGAGGTCGTCGGTGATGACCTGGGCGAGCCAGCCCTCACGGTGACGGCGGTCGGTGTCCAAGGCCGCGCGGCCCTCGTCGGTCAGCTCGACCAGGGCACGGCGCCCGTCGGTGGGGTCAGGCCTGCGGTGGACGAGCCCGTCGGCAGCGAGATCGTTCACCGTTTGGGCCATCGACTGGGGCCGGACGTGCTCGGCGGCGGCCAGAGCACTGACGCTCTGCGGGCCTTCACGATCGAGACGGCCGAGGACGGCACCCTGCGAGAGCGAAAAACGATGTTCGGCGCGCAGGCGCCGCACGAGCTGGCCTAGGACGACCCGCAGCTCGCCCGCTAGCGCCGTGCCCGTCCGCGTGCCCATCTCCATAACGATACCGGAAATCAGACAGCCAAACTGCACAGTTTACCTGTATAGTTACCCGTATGGCTGACCGCTACAAGTGGATTGCCTTGTCCAACACCACGCTGGCGGTACTGCTGGCGACATTGGACGTGTCGATCACGCTGATCGCGATGCCGGACATCTTCCGAGGTATCGGGCTCGACCCGCTGACGCCGTCGAACAGCTTCTACCTGCTGTGGATGATCCTGGGCTACATGGTGGTCACCAGTGTCCTGGTGGTCAGCCTGGGCAGACTCGGCGACATGTTCGGCCGGGTGCGCCTCTACAACCTCGGTTTCGTGATCTACACCGCGGCGTCGCTGGTGCTGGCCGTGGACTGGATGACCGGTCGCGCTGGCGCCACCTACCTGATCGTCTTCCGGATCGTCCAAGGCATCGGCGGCGCGTTCCTGCTGGCGAACTCGGGCGCGATCATCACCGACGCATTCCCGACCCGCCAGCGCGGCATGGCCCTGGGCATCAACAACATCGTCGGCGTCAGCGGCATGTTCGTGGGCCTCGTACTCGGCGGCGTGCTGGCCCCGATCAACTGGCGCTGGGTGTTTCTCATCTCCGTACCGGTGGGCTTGTTCGGCACCGTGTGGGGCTATCTCAAGCTCGAAGAGCGGTCCCAGCCCACCCGCAGGCCGATCGACTGGTGGGGCAACGTCACCTTCGCCGCGGGCCTGGTGTGCCTGATGGTGGCCGTCACCTACGGGATCCGCCCCTACGCCGGCTCGCCCACCGGCTGGGCCAGCCCGACCACGGTGGCGCTGCTGGCCGCCGGCGTGGCCTGCCTGATCACGTTCCTGGTCATCGAACGGCGCACAGCCGAGCCGATGTTTCGACTGCCCCTGTTCCGAATCCGCGCGTTCACCTTCGGCACGCTGTCGACGTTCCTGTCCGCGGTGGCCCGTGGCGGCCTGATGTTCATGTTGATCATCTGGTTGCAGGGGATCTGGCTGCCCGAGCACGGCTTTGATTTCACGACCACGCCGCTGTGGGCCGGGATCTACATGCTCCCGTTGACCATCGGCATGCTCATCGCCGGCCCGGTGTCCGGGTATCTGTCCGATCGTTTCGGAGCACGGCCGTTTGCCACCGCAGGAATGCTGGGCGCCGCGGCCAGCTTCGCGTTGCTGCTGTGGCTGCCCACCGACTTCCCCTATCCAATGTTCGTAGCTGTGCTCGCGCTCAACGGGCTGTCGATGGGCTTGTTCGCCTCGCCCAACCGGGCAGCGGTGATGAACAGTCTGCCGCGCGGCGATCGCGGTGCCGGCGGCGGCATGAACCAAACCTTTCAAAACACCGCCCAGGTGTTATCCATCGGCGTGTTCTTCACCCTGATGATCAGCGGCCTGTCGACCACCCTGCCGCAGGCCATGCGCACCGGGTTACAGGCCCACGGCGTGCCGCCTGGCATCGCGGGGCATCTCGCGGGGCTGCCGCCGATCTCGATCCTGTTCGCCGCGTTCCTCGGCTACAACCCGATCCAGCACCTGCTCGGCCCCCAAGGGTTAGCCGCCCTCGATGCCCACCAACGCGCGATACTCACCGGCCAGTCTTTCTTCCCGCAGCTGATCTCCCCGGCGTTTCACGCCGGGCTGCAGAAAGCCTTCCTCTTCGCCATCGCAGCCTGCCTCGTCGCCGCGCTGGCCTCGCTCATGCGCGGAGGTCACCCCGCCGAGGACGAAGAGTTCATGCCGGCACGACAACCAGCCGGAAGGCGGCCAGCACCGTCGCTGCCGCAGCCGCACGACACCGTGGCTGACAACGTGAATGGCCACACACGGCAGGACAGCCCGGGCCACCAGACCACCGCCGACGAAGCCACCCTTTACGTCCCGGACGCCGACACCGCACCGGCCACACACGAGGGGTCCAGGACAACACGGGGTGCGGCCACACAGGCGGAGACGACCCCACCCTGCTCATGCCGATAACTCATCCGCCCTGGTGAGAAGCAGCAGGCAACACGTGCGGGTACGTCGGCCGCAGTCGCTCAAACGGACGCTTTCGCTGCTGTCACGGCCCACGGCATGGTGATCGACTGTGCTTCTGAGACTGGCCTACCTGGGTCTGACGAATGCGATCGCCATGCTGATCCTGCTGTCAATGAGCGACCACAACAAGGATGTCGAGATCCTCGCCTTGCGCCATCAAATCACTGTGCTGGTTCCCCTGAGAAAGCGGGCTGCCATGCACAAACATCGAGGTCTCCGAGCAGGAGACGGCGTTCGGATCTCATGACTCAGCCGCCGCTAGCCGTGCGCCTTCCATGCGGAGGATCACGGCTACAGAGGTTGAATGATCAGGATTATGGCGGCTCCGGGTCGAAGGTGAGACCGGTTTGGGCGAGGAATCCGGTCAGGAGGTGGGGTCGGTACTGGATGCGTTTGAGCCTGTTGCGCACGATCGCGGCGAGATGGTCCACATTGGTGCTGGACTGAAAGTCGGCATCCACTACCCGAGGCCCCCTGGGACGCTAGCCCGGCTTCGCCGTCCGAGCGCCACCGCCGCCGCCACACGTACACCGCGTTGTGCGACACCCGCAGCCGCTTGGCGATCTCGGGCACCGGCACATCCTGGGCGAACAACTCCGCCGCCCGCAATCGAACCGCCTCACGTCGGGCCCCCTCGGCCGTCAGCCCACCGCCATCGGGATAGCGCACACGAACCAGATACAGCATTCACCGGCCGCGACCAGCCCGACACGCCCTGACCCAACCCTGACGATTCAACCTCTGTAGCGGCACCCCCGAGGCACTGATCACCGCGCTAGACACCACCGGCGCCGACCGCCTGCAGGTGGTGCCAAACAACTGGGGTGTCGAACACGCCGGGCTCGGCACCCTGCTGCCGGCGGGGCGAATCGCCCGGGTCACCGCGTCCTACGTGCGCGAGAACAGGGAGTTCGCGCGGCAATACCTCGCCGGTATCCAGCTGTGCCGCAGGGCGCGCTCGCAGAACGGCTTCGCGCCGCAGGCGCAGGAATCCCGCCTTGTCCATCCGGCGGGCGTCGACAGCTGATCGCCGAGGGTGGGTTGTCGTCGCGACCACAACACCGCTATCGACACCAGGGCCGCACGTCTACGCCACTCCCCCAACACTCCCCCGACCCGGGGCCCTCCCGCAGGTACAACCTAAGCTCCTGTCAATTGGTGGTCGCTCAGCATTGCCCAACGCACGTCCACGCGACGTCGCGCTGAGTACAGCAACGCCCGAGTACGTTCTTGCCTGCGGCGCACTTAACTTCGTCATGATGACGAGACGCCTCCGCATGTGAGCCGGTGGTGATCATGGCAGCAGTGCGATCTCGCCGCGTCAACGCATTCAGGCGGCGAGGACCCGCAGCGCCAGCCCAATCGCGGCGACGACGAGCATTACGGCGGCGTTCGGGACGCCCTTGAAGTCGCTCTTGCGCAGGTGGGCACCGACGGCACAAATGAAGTAGAGAACTACGCCGATCGCGGCGGCGATACCCAACGGCGCCCACCAGATCCCGACGATCAGACCCAGCGCACCCGCCAGCTCACACGCCGCCAGCAACGGAAACATGCCCAACGGCACACCGAGCCCTGTGATCGTCTCCACGATGGTTTTGTTCTTGGCAAGTTTCGCGCTACCCGAGCCGATCAGAGCCAGCGCCAGCAGAGCGCCGACCACGACGTACGCGATGAACATGGAGTCTCCCGATGGTTGAACGTCGCTTATGATGGATACTAGTAGATAGTTGACTTGCTTCAATGATTGTGACGGTCTTGTAATTGGTACGATGGCCTAGTGATCGTGAACCGCGTCGGCCTGGCACTGGCCTACTCCGGCCGGATCGCCGAGGCGGAGATCCGGCGGGCATTGGCCGCTGAGGGCCTCAGACCCAGCCATGGCCACGTGCTGATGGTGCTGGCCGAGCGCAAGTGCCTGACCCAGCAAGCGCTGCTTGAGGAGATGCGGGTCGATCCCAGTGTGCTCGTCACGATCCTCAACGACCTGGAGCAGGACCGTCTGGTCTCGCGCCGCCGTGACCCAGCCGACCGGCGGCGGCACATCGTCGAGATCTCCACGAACGGCACCAAACTGGTCGCGCGGATCGACATAGCTATCCAATCCGTGGAAGCGGAGCTGTTCGCCGGCCTCGCCCCCAAGGAGGTCAGCACGCTGCACCGGCTGCTCGACCGAATCCAGGCCAACGGCGAGGCCAGTTGCGACGAGTGACGCAGCTCGCTGTGGAACGTGCGATGCCGAAAATGTCATCCGCCCAGTTCAGGCGGCATGTTGATACTCGTGGACAGTGCCGCCGACGCGATCGCATCGGCGCATGTCGAGGGCGGTTGTCTCGTCCGGATCGTCGATCGGTGTGCGCAGGTGGGGACAGCAGGCGGGCGTTCGCGATGCCCTGATCGGCCGGTAGAAGTTGTAGAAACACGGATCAGATGCCGCCGGTTTCAGATCAACGTGGAGTGTTGGTTCTGCTGTGGCACCAGTGAGAGCAGGGGAGGGATACCGACAAGTGGAGCGGGAGGAAACTGGGAGGATTGAACTGAGTTGTGGTGCGTTGTGTCGCATCAAACGGTAGTGAACTGCACCCGGTTGACGCGCTGGTTCTCCGTTTCTGCTGGTAGCGCACTTGCCATGGGCGCCACTGGGGGTCAAGGGGTCGTGGGTTCGAATCCCGCCGTCCCGACGGCCGACGAAGCCCGCTGATCGAGCACGAAAGTGCAGGTCAGCGGGCTTGCTTATGCCCGACGACGTGATCTTGTTTGTGATCTTAAGCATCGCTACTGGGGACCATGTGGGGACCACTGTCACGCGATTGTCATGCGAGGTTGCTGTCAGGGCGGCTTGGTCGACGCGGGCCGATCCATACGTATCCGCGCGGGTGGACCGGCTGGGTACCTCGTCAGTCATCAGGATTGATCCAGTTGGGCTGCAGTCGTGTCTCAACCGCATCCAACTCTGCGCACTGTCTACGAACTCGGATGTAGCTCAGCACGCCTAGGATTGCAGCAATCCCAGCGGCAACCAGCAAGTTGGTGCGATGCTCAACCACCCCAAACACGCTCGCAGCGACCGCCACCACCGCAAAAGTGACGCTGTCGTTTACCTGGACACGCCGCAGCTTTCGGTGACGCTGTGCTATTTTCTCTTCTAGCTTGCGGGTGTCGTACCTATCTACCGGAAGGCGACCATCTCTTAACGCGATATCCAAGAGCGACGGCGTCGCATCGGGGGGCGCAGTGGTGCCATATTTGCGTCGGCGTTCGACAGCGGTGACACCGGTCATGAAGGCACCGAACACGACTGCCTCCGCTAGCCTTATCGCGAGGGGCTGCTCCCAGACGAGCACCGGCCACACGACGAGTGCAAGCACTTCGTAGATGAGGAATACCTTCCACATGGGCGCCTTCCTGAGATACTCAGGAAGCGGATTTCTGGCCATCTGCACCTTCCTGCAGGCTGCCCAGGCTGCGTGATGTGCGGCGAACCCGGCGGATCATCCACACGTGTAATCCGAGGACGCCGGCCGCTACCACCGCCAACGCTCCGTTGAGCCATCCCGACCCGGCCTTCAATCCGAGAGTCAACGCAATGAACACGTTACTTCCGAACACCAGGGTGCCCGACACGATTGCCATCCAATGTTGTTGCTCGATTGGCCGGATGGCCGCCTTGGCGATCTCTTGGTGTTTGGCAGGGAGGGGTTCGTTACGCCTAATCGCACGTATGAGGAGCCGACGCTCGTGACGACTCAGCGTCGACAAAGGTGATGGTTGCGCCCATTCCACGCCGTGACGACGGAGCAGCCGTAGGGCAACGATCACGACAATGACGATGCCCGCCACCGTAAGGATGGGTACGAAATATGCGCCGTACATACCCGTACGGCCGGCTGCAAGAAAGATCACAAACGCTGCAAGCAGCCCAATCGCAAAGAGCAGGACAGACGGCAACCACCACCAACGGCGAGCTTCCCGATGACGCGTTGCGCGAGACTGGAACGGGTCCATCGCTGCTGTTCGTAACAGAGGGAGTGGTCCCACGCTAGGGTCGATTCCGGACCGTGTTTGTTTAGTCACGCCCCGTACGGAAAGTAATTGGGGTACGGCCGAGTGCCGATAAACGGGCTCTTCGCAGTTGAGGGTGTGGTGAAGGTTCCGGGTGAAAGTTGCCAATTCCACGGAAACTGCCAACGCGTTGCCAAGTGACAACTCGCACGAATGCAAAGTTGATGGAGACCTGGCCTGCGGGCAGGTGGCGTTGCGGGAACAAGCGCCTGGATGGGTTAGCTGCCGGGCTCCAGGGGCGCCTGGACTCACATGCGCAGTCTGATGACAAACAGCAAGTAGGACAGGACCGGAAGCGCGACGACCGACAGCACCGCGACGACCGTGCGCACCCGGTCGCGGTCTCGCACGATCACCCTGAGCAGAAGGAACAACTGGATGCCGATGAAACCTCCGAGGCAGTTCAGGATCACGTCGTCGATGTCCGAGGCCCCCAAGGCGAACAGGCCCTGGAGGGTCTCCACCGCCACGCTCGCCGAGGCGACGATGAGCATCGTCCGCGCAACGGTCCACTTCGTCAGTACAGACAAGTCCGAGCCGAGCGGGATGAAGAGGAGGACGTTCCCGGCGATGTTGCCGAACGCGAACCTCCTCACGCCGGATGAACCGCTGAACAGGTAGTGCGAGATGCTCGCGAACGGGATGAGGTTGAACGATCGTTCCGAACCGGGCGGACGCGAAAAGAGCAGAAGCTTCAGCGCGAACACGGCGTAGAGGGCGAATGCGGCACAAATGACGACGGTCTCGAGCTTCGCGCGCGTCGTCATGAGTCGCCAGGTCGACCGATCCTCGACCATCTCGGGTAGTGACCGCTCAGGCATTTCCGCACGGTACGCGCTTAGCCTGTCCGCACGCTGCAGACCATCGTTTGAGTCCCGGATCCTTGGATGGCAGGGGCGGGATGACTGAAGCACGGAGGCGGGGAATGCGCGGGGAAGTTGGACCGCCGGACCGCGTTTCCGCAGGTCATCCACCATGTTGCCAGACGTCTGCAACTCTCTCGGCACAGCCTACGTAGGTTCGAACCCTATACCCGTCACACGAAGCGGGAACGGGCTCTTCGCAGACGAGGGCGTGATCGCTTCGTTGGCGGTGTCGGCGCGTCGGTGCGGTGAGACAGGTCGAGATGTGCCGGCTGCGACGGTAGGTGTCGGATTCGCCTTTCGTGACTGGCTCAACATTCCGTTACGGGCCGTTGCGGTCGTTCTCTTGCTGCCGGTAATCATCATTGGGGTGGCACGTATAGCGCTTAATCGATTCCCAGCGCCACATATATCCTGTCGGGTTCCAAAACTTGGCCAGTGGGTCTGATCTGCGGTTTCATGCTGCGCGTTCGTATTCGTTGATGAGGCCTCCAAGGATGGATTGGCGTGTGATTCATTCGTGGTTGAGGTTGAGGACGGGGTGGTCCGCCTGCGGAGGCCGGAGTTGATGAGCTCGGTGCGGTCGCCGACCGTTGTAGTGCCGGACGTACTGGGTCAGCACGGTTCGTAAGTGTCGTTGTCCGAAGATCAGCATGCGATCGGTGAGTTCGGTTCTAGCGGTGAGCACGAACCTCTATGAGCGCTGAAAAGACTGCCCGGTCCGCCCAGTCCAGGCGCGGTTTGGGGGTCGTTCTGCGCAGCACGGCGACCTCGTGGCGTAAGACCAGCAACTCCGCATCCTTAGCCGCCGACGAACGGCCGAGCAATACCAGCCAGCCCACGAGCCGGATGAAGATCAGGTAGAGCAGACGCAACGACACGACGCACGATCATTCCTGGATCGCCGCGGTGTGTCGATCAGTGCGATCGTGCGGACCTGGCGGGCAGCCTGGGATGAGTTCACGCCGTTTTTGGCCTATCCACTGGAGATTCGCCGGGTGTTGTACACGACGAACATGATCGAGTCGTTGAACGCGCGACTGCGCAAGGCCA
>JBPYFK010000007.1:0-126257 GCA_051984675.1 Pseudonocardiaceae bacterium
CGTGAGCGCCATTGCCAGGCGTGGTCGTCACACGTACCGGCGGCGGAGGGCCGGAGGCCAGGTCCGGCATGCTCGTGCAGCCACCGGCAGCCGTGACCAAAGTGATCAGTAATGCTAACCAGACACGTGTGTCCCCATGCTCCGCGAACCCTTTCACGACATCCCCCTTATTGATCCGCGAAAGGATCTCAATATGCGACAGAATAGGTCTGCTCCGCGCTGATCGCCTTTCGGAGGCGAGCTATCGGCACCTCCGAATTGGCCATTAGGGGCCTGAGTGTTCGATTGAAATCAAGAGAAAGAGTGATATTCGAGAGAACGGAATTTCTTTCTCCCGGTTCAGGTTGCGTGTCACTCTTCGTGGTGATGCCGGGAGGACTGGGCGTATCAGCGAAACAGGTCACGGCGTTGCTGGTCGGCCGTGTCATTCACCCGAGCGTGCCCAGATCTCGCCCTTAGGTTTCGTGGCCCCGCGCCTTTGACTGAACGTAGCGACACGAGCACGCCACCTGAGTCAAGTCAGGAAGCCGGCGGTGGACTCGTCGCTGGTTTCATCTGTTGTTCACCGTGCCGGGACTGCCCAGCCACCGCTGGGGCATAGCGTCATCCAACCGGTGGCGGGTCGCGCTGCCTCGCGCCGTGGCTCCCAGTGAAGCGACGGCGTGGGACCAAGCGGCTGATCGAAGAAACCTGAAGTGGATATCGCAAGCGTGCACGGAACGAATTCGCAAGGCCCGGTCAGTCGTAGGGCGTTGTTGGTCGCCGCCGTGGGGTGCGGCATCGGTGTGCTGGCGGCTTGGCATGAGCCGGTCGCGATCCCGCAGCGATTCACGGCTTCGGGTGCGCTCCGAGCTGTCGGGCGCCAGGTGCAGGTCGTTGCGCACCCGGATGACGACATTCTGTTCATGAATCCCGATCTCACCGCTGGAATCCGTCATGGACAGCCGACACTGACTATCTACATGACGGGCGGAGAGAGCGACGATCCGCATCCGGCCGCGTACGCTTCGCGCCGGCAAGACGGGACACGTGCTGCCTATGCCCGCATGGCAGGTGTCGCGGATCATTGGATCCGGCAGACGGTGCCAGTGGGGCCGAACCGCGTCGTCGAGGTCGACACACTCGCCGCACGTCCCCATGTACAGGTCGGCTTTCTCAACCTGCCCGAGAACAACGATCCCTTCGCCGTCGGCGGTAAGCACGCGCTTGACAGGCTGTGGCAGGACTCGGCCGGGACCATCGAGATCCAGACGTTGGTGCCCACCGCCGGCATCGTGCGGGATTCCCGCACCTACCGCCATGGTGACGTTGTCGATGCGCTGGTGGCGCTGTTCCAGCGTTTCCGCCCGTCGGTGATCCGCACCCAGGACCCGCATCCAGACGCTCGGTACCAATCCAGGTGGATCGGCTTTCACGACCATCCCGACCATGTGATCACGGCCCGCTTCGCCCGGGAAGCTGCCCAGCGCTACCTGTCCCACGCGGGCAGTGACGCGCTCGTGCTGCACTACCGGGATTACAACGTTGCCGAGTTCCCGGTCAACCTGTCTCTCCAAGATCAGCAGGCGAAACGGGACTACTTCGCCGAGTACGTGCGGCACGATTCGGGGGCCAACCTCGGCGGGCTGTACAAGGAGTGGATCACGCGCAGCTATTACCGATGGCCACGTGGGAGCATGTGGGCGCGAGCGAACAGCAACGGAGAGATCCACGCCTTCGCTGTCCACGGCACGGGGTTGGTGCACTGGTGGCGCGACCACAAGCGGCAGTGGCAGGCACCATCGACATGCCCGACCCCAGTAGCCGTGCGCCCGGTCTTGACCCTGTTGCCCGACGGCTACGACCGACTCGTGTTGCTCGCCCAGAGCTGGGATGGATCACGAGTGCTGCTCACACGGCAGTCCGCTGCCGGGCCGCAATGGCCGCTCGAATGGATCAGCCTTGGCAACCCGGACGAGCACCGTGTGGGCGCCGACACAACTCAGGTCGGGATACCCTCGGCGGTGACCGATCGCCAGGGGCGGCTCGTGGTGTTCGCCCGCGACAGCGCCGGCTCTCTGACCATGCGCCGAGAAGGGGCGCCCGGCGGCGCTTGGGAGGACTGGACGGTTCTCGGGGGCTCGGATCTACAAGATCCTCCGGCCGCGGTCGTGGAAAGGGACAACCGGCTGCATGTCTTCGCGGCGACCCGGGACCGCGTTCTGCATTGGCTCCAACAGGTGGACGGCTCCTTCCTCCGCACACCCACACCGTTTCGCCAGATCCAGCCGGTCGGGCCGCCCGTGGCCGTTCGAGCCCCCGGCGAACGTGCGCGCGTGTTCACGCGCACGGGCGATAACGGCTCCATCGCCGGCGTCACCGCCACTTCGGTGTTCGGCTGGCAGGTCCCACTGCGGCTGCCCAACCCCGGGGGTATGGGTCCACCCACTGCCGTCGCGCGTCAAGGTCCGACCGGCCCCGAGTACCTGGTGTTCGCCGTCAACAGCGACAAGGGCGTCAGCGTCCGCCGCGCGTGGCCCGGCGACGGTGACTGGACCGATCTGGGTGGGCCGGTCGAAGATCAGCCCACCGCGGTGGTCGAGCCGGACGGCTCGGTCACGCTGCTTGCCGCCGGCAGCGACGGCACGTTGCTCACCAATCCTGAGACGC
This sequence comes from Pseudonocardiaceae bacterium, assembly GCA_051984675.1. Lineage (GTDB taxonomy): Bacteria > Actinomycetota > Actinomycetes > Mycobacteriales > Pseudonocardiaceae > JBPYFK01. The sequence goes on from JBPYFK010000007.1 coordinate 2,650, forward strand.
TCACCGGGGAAAGCCCGGCGTTCGCTGGCTGGCGACCAGCGGTCGCCGACTCGTCGCCGGCCGAGCGGCCCGTCTGAGACGGTCACGGTGCCGGTCTGGTGCGCCGCTTCTGCCGGTATTGGAATCCTCCGAGCGCTGCTGCGGCGAGCAAGCCCGCTGACCCGATGGCGAGGCCCACCTGCTCCCCGGGCGGGTGCCATGTGATGTCCAGCTGTCCGTTTTGGACGTTGGGTGGCAGGGCGACCTCGAGAAGACCGCTCGGTCCAGGCCGGGTGGGCACCTCGACATCGCCGACCTTGGCCGTGTAGCCCGGCCAAGCCAGGCGGGCGAAGATCAGCCGCGCGGGGCCGGAGCTTCCCCGCCGGTCTACTCGCAGTGTCTCGTGTTGATCGTCCGGGGAATCGTCGGTGTTGACGTGCACGTCGGGCGACGCCCAGCTCAAGCGACCGGCGGGCCAGACCGCTTGTGAGTGGGCCCGCTGGAGGACGGTCACCCGTGTGTTGCGTTCCGTGACCCGCCAGCCAGGCGGCACGTCGGGCGCGGCGATGAGCTTGTTCTGGACCACGACGGTGTCCAGGCGGAGCAGATCGGCCAACGGCGCTCCGACAGTCGGCGATACACGCCACAACGCCGGATACGCATCAGGGCAGGTCGCCCCCGCATAGAGCATGCACAGATCGCGGGAAAACGCGCCGAATCCCATGCCCGTGTAGGCGTTGACCGCCTCCACCTCGGTCACCAGATGCAGGTTGCCGGGCAGGAGATCGCGCCATGCCGGGCGCGGCTGGTCAGGCGCGCCGATCCCGCGCGTGTCGGCGATCTGCAACACACGCCCGGTGTGGTGGCTCGCGAAGTCGGTTCGCGCCTGTTCCGGCGACCTCGGAAAGTAGTACGTCGCCGCGCCGTGGTAGCCGAGAAACCAGAACACCTGCAACACGAAGATGACGACGGTTCCCAGGTGTAGTACCGCGCCAAGCCAACGTTCTCCGCGGCTTCGGTACACCCAGAACGCCAGCGCCGTCAGCGCCGCGATGAGTGCCAACGAGACGAGATCACGCCGCAGCGCGTCCCCGGTTCGGGCTGCCGTGGACACGAGCACGCCGTTGATGAGCACGAGTGCTGCCATGCTCGCCGCGCGCCGCCGAACGTGATCAGTGCGCAGCCCGGCGGACAGGAGCACGGCGAGCACCACTGCTGCCGCGAGGTAGCCGTAGTGCACCACGCGCAACGGCCACCGGAACATCCACAGCTCCGACGGCCCCCGCGCGAGCAGGAGAAACACTCCTCCGACCACGAGGGAACCGGCCAACTCCCGCCACCGCCGACGCAGCACGCGCCAGTCCAGCCATGCCGCGAGCGGCAGCGCGAACCAGCAGAAATACACGGCGGCGTCGAACACGTGCGGAATCGTTGGTACGTAGGTCGGGACGCTGAAGTTCACCAGGTCACGCAAGTGCGGGGTCAAGGTGCCGCTGTAGCCGATGCCGTTGGGGCGCCGCCACGTGACACTGGAGCTCAGCAGCAGCGGCAGGTACACCAGCGGCACGACACTCGCGATGGTCACCGACACCAACATCAGGTGCCGCGCCGCGCGCCACCGCCCCAGCAGCACGGTCTCCACGAGAAGCCCCAGCAAGACGAGGCACACCGCCAGCATCGAGTACGGATTGCCCGCCGTCACCGCCAACGCGCCGAGCGCCCAGACTCCCAACGCGTTCGTCGCGCCCCGGGTCATGCGCCGTGCGGCCCACCACAGGTAGGGAACCCACACGAACGCGACCAACGCAGCCGGCCACTTGGCGGCATCGAAGTAGAACAGTGACCCACTGAACGGCAACGTCACCGCCACCGCGCTCGACGCCCACCGCGCCGCGCCGTACTCGCGACACAGCCCGTAGCAACCCAAGGCGAGGAGTACGAACGCGACTGTGCGGACCAGGATGGCCGCGACAGCGAGATCCGGTATCAGCGACACCAGGACCCACAGCACTGCGTTAACCGGATTCCACACCCCGAACAGTGCCTCGACCGCCAGGTTGCCGCCCATCCACGACTGCACGTCCAACACCGGCGGCCACGCACCGTCGCGGACCTTCTCCCCGAGGTGGTACCACATCGGCATGATCTGGGTGGCCGCGTCGTCGGTGTAGTAGAACCACGGATCACGCAGCAGCGGCACTTGCGCCAACGCTGCCACCAGCGCGGCTGTCGCCAGCGGGAACCACGATCGTCTCGATCTGGGTGCGGGTCGATCAACAGGTGCTTGCTCAGCCTCGCGAATGATCAGGGCGGTCTGGACCACGGAACCATTTCTAGTCCGCGGTGATGACCGGCAGAGAAAATACGAGTCTCAAAACAGAGACGATGCTCCTCCGCTAAAGACACAATACGGGCGGGGTAACAGATTTAGTGAAGCTGGACACGTCGCAAGTCGTTTTCTGGTCGTCACAGTACGTGTGACCTCGGTGAGGGGAGGCGCGAAGTCGGAATGAGTGGCGAGGAAATGGGCGATAGTTCGCGTCAGCACGAATTCTCGCGCCCGCGCAAGCGACCAACTCTCGCTGGAGGAATCTTAGTGAACCTGGGCTGGCGTCGAAGTGCCCTGCTCACTTTCCTGGCAGGTCTTCGGCTCAGCGCGACCAGCGAGGATGACCTGCGCCACGATAAAGGTCACCGGAATGGCCGCCGCGGCCGCCGGCAGCGGCGCCCACCGCTGGTTCATACCGGCGACGTCCGCGAGCAGGTACAACCCGACCGTCTGCACGCAGAAGTTCGTGACATTCGACAGCGGGAACAGCAAGAACGTGCGGAGCGTTGGTCGGGTTCGGAAGACGAAAGAGCAATTCAGGAAATACGAGCCGGTCATGGCCGCCATGAACGCGAGTACGTGGGCGACCAGGTAGGGGCTGATCTCCCACAGAAGCCGGTACAGCCCGTAGTAGACGACGGTGTTGATCGCGCCCACGAGACCGAACCGAGCGACCCGAGCCAGAAGTCCTCTCCTGAAGAAAAGCATTAGTCACGCAGGCTCTCGCGCGTGCGCACAGCGATGCGGGACGGTGTTTCCCGCGCCGGCTGATCGGGAAACGGCCGCGCAAGCGTGGACACATCCGACGCCAGCCCCGCCCCCTCTTCGCGCATGCCGCTTGCTTCCTTGACCAGAAAGTGAGGCCGGCGCTTGGTCTCGTAATAGATACGGCCGAGGTATTCGCCGAGCACACCGAGCAGCAACAGCTGGAGGCCCCCCAAGCCGGCGACCCCCGCCATCAGGGTCGTGTAGCCCGGCACATCGACACCCTTCAGCACCGCATTCCCGACAACCGTCGCGGCGTAGGCGAAGGACAGCAGCATCACCACGGAACCGGCGTAGATCGCCAGCCGCAGTGGTTTGTTGTTGAACGAGATGAGCCCGTCAAAGCCGTAATTGACCAGCTTGCGCGGGGTGAACTTGCTCGTACCGTGCTGGCGCGGCACGTTCTCGTGCTCGACCGTGGCCGTTTCGAAGCCGATCCAGGCGAACAGCCCCTTCGAGAACCGGTTGTACTCACCCAACGACAGCAGGGCATCGACCGCTCGCCGCGACAGCATCCGGAAATCCCCGACACCATCGGTGAGCTCCACGTCGACCATGGTGTTGACCACCCGGTAGTAAGCGCGCGAGCACCAGCGCCGTAGGAGCGGCTCACCACGCCGGCTACGCCGGGCAACCACCTGATCGAAGCCCTTTTCCAGCAGCGGAAGCATCTCGCCAAGCAGCTCGGGCGGATGCTGTAGATCCGCGTCCAGGATCGCGACCGCGTCCCCGCTGGCCTCGGCCAGGCCGGCCAGCATCGCGGCGTCCTTGCCGAAGTTCCGGCTCAGGGCGAGGTAGCGGAACCTGCGATCCTGCCGGGCGAGGTCGCGTATCACCCGCAGGGTCTCGTCCCGGCTACCGTCATCGACCAGCACGACCTCGAAATCGTCGGTGATGGCCGACAGTGCCGTCCGCAGCGCATCCCGTAACGGGAGAACCGTCCGTTCCTCGTTGTAACACGGCACCACAATGGACAAACGCATGATCGGTCTTCGCCTGCTCCTACCCTCAGCGCAACGGCGGGAATGCTAGCAACTGTGTCACCCGGTTGAGTGAAACACGGTTGAACGATTATCAAACAGCGCATCGCGAACTGAAACGGTCGCGAGATGCCCCACGAGCGGGCCCATGTTCCGCGCACACTATGGACAGTCTCGATCGAAGTACTGCTGTTGCGCGGATCGCGTGCGCAGGCTACATAACGCCAGACCGAGAAGTACAGACCGAAGGAGAGGCATGCGCCGTCCGGTGATCGCCGCCGTCCTGGTCGTAGCCACCCTCTTGTTCACGGCCGGGTTCGCGGCGGGTGCGGCCAGTGTCCAAGATGACGACATGCTCCAGACCGCTGGCGTAGTGACTCATGCTGCTGATCTGCTCACGGGAGCGTTCAACGATCTTCAAGCACTAATGCCCGGCCGGTAGCACCAAACCCATGCCTGAGGACCGCACGCGACGGTGGTGTCACTGCGAGACCGTGGACAGGAACTGGTGGGCAACGTCCAGTGCGGGCTTGTTGCTACCGGAGTCGGTGACCAGCACCGCGAACGCCATGTCCCCGCGGTAGCCGACGAACCAGCCGTGCGTGTGCGAGCCGTTCGGCCCGAACTGCGCGGTACCGGTCTTGCCGTAGACCTCTCCCACGTTGCCCAGGCTGCGGGCGGTGCCCTGGGTGACCACCGCGCGCATCAGCGGCCTCAACTGGTCCACCACCGACTGCGGCAACGGGTTTGGCGGCGTGTCAGTCGTGGTGTGCTGCCCCCGGATCAGCATCGGGGTCGGGGTGCTGCCGTGCGCGGCGGTCGCTGCGGCCAGGGCCATGCCAAACGGACTGGCCAGGACCCGGCCCTGCCCGATCCCGTCGTTGGCCTTCTCCGCCGCGCCCCGCCCGGGCGGCACCGCGCCGGTGATCGTGGTGATGCCCGGAATGTCGTAGTCCGCGCTCACGCCCATCTGCCGCGCCTGCTGGGGCAGGGCGTCAGAGGGCAGGTTCGCGGCCAGTTGGCCGTGCGTGGTGTTGCAGGACTGCGCGAACGCCACGGATTCCGGGACCTTGCCCAGGTTCTCGTTGTCGTCGTTGGGCAGCGGGATGCCGTCGAATATCGCGACCGGAGGGCAGTCCACCGGCTGATCCGCGTGGATCTGCCCGGCCGCCAGTCCCGCCGCCGCGGTGATGATCTTGAATGTGGAACCAGGAGGGTACTTCCCGCTCAAGGCCAACGGCCCCTGCGCGTTCGCGGGCGGGTTCTGCGCGACCGCCAGCACGTTTCCGGTCGAGGGTTGCAACGCGACGATCATCGCGGGCTGCGGCACCGGACGCAGCGCGTCTTCGGCGGCCTGCTGCACCGGGCGACTCAACGTGGTGGACAGCGGCGCTACCGGTTTGGGCTGGTCGCCGACGAATGCCGGCCCAGTGCTGCCGTCCGGGTTGACGGCGCTGACCTGCCATCCGCCGCCGGCGTCACGCTGTTGCTGTGCCACTGCCCGTACCCCGGGCAGCACCTGCGCGGCGAAGCTCTTGTCCGGCGCGACGAGCCCGCTGTCCTGCGCGAAGCTCAGCCCGGGCAAGCTGTGGACCTGGTCCTTGACCTGCTGGTAGTCAGCGTCGCGCAAGGTCGCCACGTCGTAGCCCTGACCCGGCGGCACCTTGCGTGCACCGTCAACCACGGACTGCTCCGTGATCTCCGGGTCGACCCGGTTCAGGGCGGCCGCGAGCAGACCAGCGGTGTGTTGCAGGTCACCGGCCGCCTGCGGATTCAGCGTCACCCGGACAACGCTTTCCGGCTGCATCAGCGGCTTCCCGCTGCTGTCCAGGACTGGCGCGGGCGGGGGCAACACGTCGCTACGCCGCAGCGTCTGCTGACCGGTGAGTTGCGGGTAGACCACAGACGGGGACCAGTGCACCAACCAGCGGTCCTGACCGCCGCTGTCCGTGCCTTGGTGCATGGTCAGCGATCCGGGATAGGTCCAGCGACGGTCACCGCCGAACTCCCAGTCCGCGTTGAACGCGGCGGTTGCGGTGTCCGAGGTGGCGTCAACCCTGCCCATGCGGGCGGTCAGCGACACCGGATGCATCCCCTGGCGGGTCGCGTCCAACATCGCCCGAGCCGCGGCCGGGTTGTCCGTCTGCTGGGCCGCGAGCGCGTTGTTCCCGTCGGCGAACGCCTGCAGGAACGTCGACGCGGTCTGCTGGGGCGGCGGGCCGGAATCGAACAGCCCGCACCCGGAGGTCAGCACTAGCAGGGCGCCGGTCAGGGGGGCGCCGATCGTCCTCGTTCCACGCACCGGCCCGAGTATGCCGAAGGCCACTTCGGCAGCTATCACCCCCTCGGGTGAGCGGGAGGCCCGGCGCAGTCGACACCGGATAGCGCACTCGGCCGGCAAGGAGTTGACTCGCCCTATAGGTGATCTATATCACGGATTCCTGTCGGTGGTTGGTCAGGGTTTGCATTGAGTAATACGCCACAGCCGCCGGGGGAGTTCACCTTCTTCGAAGGCGTGAATCTCCTGAAGGTTCCAGCCCTCGGCAAGTGAGTCGACCAACGCGCGGGAGAAGAAGTGCACGGCAAAGCCGCCGTGCTCGTAGATGTCATCGCCGTGGGCGATGCCGGACCCGTAGTGCGTGTCGCCGGTGTGGCGCACGGTGTAAACGAGGCTGCCGCCCGGGCGCAGGACACGGTGGATCTCGGTGATCAGGTTGTGCAGCTCGGGGGTGGACAGCGCCATGCAGAACAGCATGTGGGCGAAGGCGCCGTCCACGCTGTGGTTTGGCAGCGGGATGCGCGTGCGGGCGTCGTGGACGGCGGTGGTGATGCTGCCGGCGAGCCTGTCCTGCTGGCTGCGGGCGCGGAGTTGGTCCAGGCCGCTGGGGCTGAAGTCGGTGGCATGCACCGCGAAGCCCTGGCGGGCGAAGTAGAGGCTGTCCCTGCCGTGCCCGGCGCCGAGTTCTAAGACCGTGCTCGCGCGGTGGTCGGAGAAGAGCGTGGCGGCGTAGCGGGCCGGCTCGGAGGGGAGGTCACCGTACATGTGCGGGTGGGCCTGGTAGACGGACTGCCAGTGCGTCCGCTGAGCCTGTCCCAGGTCGGCGGTCATCCGATCTCTCTTTCGGTGTGTCGGGGCAACGTGAACTCCGCTCTGTCGCGCCCGGACTGGCTAGTTCGTTGCTACGGGCAGTTGGGCGAGTCGCCATTCGAGCATCCCGTCGGCGAGGCGTCGGGCGTGGCGGCCCTGGGAGGTCAGCAGTCGGACGGCGTCGTGAGCGAGCACGCAGTAGGCGCCCCGGCAGTAGGCGACGATCTCCTGGTCGGCGGGAATGTCGGCGAGCTTGCCGGGCAGTTCCTCCACCGGGACTGAGATCGCACCAGGGATATGGCCCGCCGCGTACTCCTCGCGGGGGCGCACGTCGAGTACCACGACCTCCCCGGCTTGGGCGCGGTGCAAGAGTTCGTCGCGACTGACGTGTTCGGTGTCCGGGCCGAGATAGGCGGCACGGGCGGCCTCGACATCCGACAGGTGGTCCCGGGCGACCGTGCGCACGAGTGCGTACAGCTCGGCGACGTCCGTGCCCGCCAGCCGGTAGTACGCCCTGGTGCCCTGCCGGCGAGTCGCGACGAGGTTGGCGCGTTTGAGGGTTTGCAGATGCGCTGACGCCGTGGTCACACCCAACTCCGCCGCTGCCGCCAACGACTCGACCGTGCGCTCTCCCTGGGCCAGCAGGTCCAGCAGCTCCAGGCGCTTACCGCTGCCCAGTGCCTTGCCCACGCGGGCGAACTGCTCGAACAACGCCGTCTTCGCGCCTCGATCACCCATATCTCCTCCAATGTTCTATGGAATAGTGTATAACAGAGTGAGGTCGTGGTCACCCGACCGGGCCACCGCGACCTGGCCGTCCTCAGATGCGGGCCCGGCGACAGGGCGCGCGTCAGCGGTCACGAACTGGAGGTAGGGGCATGGCCCGGGCAGCACCCGCGGCGCGATTGGGGATACGCGCCAACCTTGCGCAGTTCAGCCTGCTCGTGGCCGTGAACGGCCTCGTCGGGGGCGTGCTCGGGCAGGAACGCACCGTGCTGCCGTTGCTGGCCCAGCGCCAGTTCCACCTTCTCGGCTACACCGTCCTGCTGACCTACGTCCTTGTCTTCGGGATCACCAAGGCCGCCACCAACTATTTCGCGGGCACCTGGTCAGACCGGTTCGGCCGCAAACCGGTGCTCGTCGCCGGCTGGCTGGTCGCGGTACCGGTCCCACTGATGCTGATCCTCGCGCCCGGCTGGGGCTGGGTGGTGGCCGCCAACGTGCTGCTCGGCGTCAACCAGGGACTGACCTGGTCCACTACGGTGATCATGAAAATCGACCTCGCCGGACCGCGGCGACGGGGACTGGCGATGGGCCTCAACGAGGCCGCCGGCTATGGCGCCGTCGCCGTCACCGCACTGGTCACCGGCTACCTCGCCGCCCGCTACGGGCTACGCCCGGCCCCGTTTCTGCTCGGGGCGTCCTACGTCGCACTCGGGCTGGGCCTGTCCACGTTCATCGTGCGCGAAACCCGTGGGCACGCCCGCATGGAGGCCGCTACGCACACCCCGCACCCCGATGGTCGACATGATCGTCTGCCCGCAGACCTGACAACGCGCCAGATCATCGCGCACACCAGCCTCCGCGAAGCCGCGTTGTCCTCAGCCAGCCAGGCAGGCATGGTCAACAACCTCAATGACGGGCTCGCCTGGGGACTGTTTCCGATCCTGTTCGCCACCGCCGGCCTGTCGGTGTCCCGCATTGGCATTCTCGCCGCGCTCTACCCGGCGGTGTGGGGCGTCGGGCAACTCCTCACCGGTGCGCTGTCGGACCGGTGGGGGCGCAAACATCTCATCACCGCCGGCATGCTCACCCAAGCCGCTGCGCTGGCGATGATCGCGCTTACGAACACCTTCGCACTGTGGGCCGCGGCGTCCGTACTCCTTGGCGCCGGCACCGCCATGGTCTACCCGACCCTGCTCGCCACGATCGGCGACGTCGCCCACCCTGCCTGGCGTGCCCGCGCCGTCGGCGTCTACCGACTCTGGCGCGACGGCGGCTTCGCCGCCGGCGCCCTCGTCTCCGGCATCGCCGCCGACCTCTGGGGGCTGCACGGCGCCATCTGGGCTGTCGCTGCCCTCACCGCCGCCTCCGGCATCGTCGTCGCCATCCGCATGTACGAAACCCACGCCCGCCCGCGCGCCCACGCCGCTGCCCACACCGGGTGAACCACAAGGTTCGGCTGATACCCAAGTCTTCGAGACACTTGGCGAGCAGTGGGTGCGATTTTAGGACCGACGGCTGGATCAGCTTGCGGGACGGATACCACGGGACTTGAGCCAGCCCACGACCCCGTTCACCCATGCTGGCATGACCCGATGCGCCTGGAACAGGTGGCTGCTGCCGATCTGGTCCAGCCTGGTGATGTCGCACCCGGTGCACGAGGTGCGCCAGTAGCGTTCGTCGGCGTTGGCGGCATCCGGCGGGAAAGCCGCGTCGTGATCGGCGTAGCCGAGCAGGACCGGCGTGCCTCCGGTACGCGGAACGAAGGTGTTGTTGATCCGTTGCAGGGCGGGGGTACCGGTGAATTCGCCTGCCGGGCTGCGGAGAAAGCCGAAAGGGTTGCAGGCGGCGTTGGCGATGCTGGGGACGGCGGTGGGTGGGTAGATGTTGAAGTCCATGCATTGTTGCCGGAAATCGAAGAATCGCGGATAGTCCACGCCCAGCAGGATCTTGATTCCGGTGACGGCGTAGCGCTGGTCGGCGACCGGTCCGTGTCGCTGGTTGGCGTAGTCGGCCTGCACCACGGCAGCCACGTCGTGGTACTGGCCGGCGTACCCTTCGACGATCGCGGCGCCAGCGCTGTGCCCCATCACCGCGACTGTCTGGTGCCCGACCTGCGCGCCGGCACCGGGAGCGGCGTTGACGCCCGTGCAGTTGGGGGAGGGGGCCGTCGCGTAGTCGCCGTTTTTCACCTCACCGACCAGTTCGTGCAGCATGTTCCGGTGATGGTCGGCGGGAAGCCGGTTGCCGTTGTTGGGGTAGGGGCTGCGGGCGAATCCGAGCCGGTCGTAGGAGACGACGACATAGCCAGCTTGGGCCAGGTTCCGGGCGACCGAGAAATGCGGATCGAAGTCCCAGTTCGCTGTCGACGAGGCGAGGCCGGGCACCAGGACGACCACGGGCGTCGCGCCGGTGGCTCGTTGTGGGGTGAAACGCTGCCCGAACAGACTGTAGGTGCCGGGATCGTCGGGGTTGTGCACGGAGAAGCACACCGTCTCGACCCGGAACGCCTCGGGCGGAGACGACGCTGCCTCGGCGACGGGCGTGGCGAACAGGGCACTCAGCATGACGGCCACCCCGACGATGACCAGCTGCCGAGGTCTGAACGGGCGCCTGCACAGTAGGGACGTGGTTAGCATGACGACTCCTCTGTCCCCGGAAACCTCAGGACACGGCGATAACCCGCGTTTCTGGTGATTTCGGGCCGAGTTCGAAATGGATGTCTCGGAAGGGTCATCCGGCGGTAGCCAAGCCGTCAACGATCTGGCGCATTGCCGTCAGATTCCGCGCCGCAGGAGGCGAAAGAAACCAACGATCATCTTGTGTGGCAAGAGAAGTGCTCACCGAGCGTTCGACGTCGGGTTGGAGCGAAGACTTCTGCTTGAGGGAGCACGGAGAAATTGATTTTCAGCAGGTCAGGGCGATCTGCGATACGCGGTCTTCCGTTGGTTTGGTGGCCGGAATTCTTGGTGATCGGAAGTCATTGTCCCGATGTGGTTTCGCGATGGTTGCCCAAGAAATCAGTGGCGTCCATCACCGAGACCTTGCCCGAGCACGCAAGACGCTCCGCGCACCTGCGCGAGGTCTCAGGGGCTCGGTGTTGCCGCGTGTGAGACGCCGATACCCGCCATGATGTCCTCGACGAGTGCGATCAGGAGCTGCTTGTTGGATTCGCGGTGGCGTACGTCGCACAGCCGCACCGGAACGTGGTCACCCACATCCAGCGCCTGTCGCACGTCATCGACCCCGTAGGGCTGCCTGCCGTCGAAGCAGTTCACGCCGATCACGAAGGGGATACCGCGCCGTTCGAAGAAGTCGACCGCGGCGAAGCAGGTCTCCAGCCGGCGGGTGTCCGCGAGCACGACGGCGCCCAGGGCGCCGCGGGCCAGCTCGTCCCACATGAACCAGAACCGATCCTGGCCCGGCGTGCCGAACAGATACATGATCAGCTCCGGGTTGAGACTGATCCGGCCGAAGTCCAGGGCCACGGTCGTGGTGGTCTTGTGCTCGACCCCGGTGAGGTCGTCGATGCCCACGCCGGCCTCGGTGAGCACTTCCTCGGTGCGCAGCGGGACGATCTCGCTGACCGAGCCGACGAGGGTGGTCTTTCCAACCCCGAAACCGCCGGCGATCAGTACCTTGACCGAGATGGCGTCCAGCGCCATTACCCCTTCGGGGGCTGGACGTCCAGGGTCCTCAGAGTTTCCGAATGCCATCCAACACCTTCTGCATCAGGTCCATGTCGGGTGCGGCCATCGAGGCCGGGTTCACCCTGAAGGTCACGTAGCCCCGCTCGATCAGATCGCTGAGCAGCACCTTCACCGCGCCCAGGGGCAGCGCGACCTGGGCGGCGATTTCGGCCACCGACTGCGGGACCGCACACGCCCGCAGGATGCGCGCGTACTCCGGCTCCAGCACCGGGGCGTGCGTCTCCGGGTGCGACGCCACCACGAGCGTGATCATCTCCAACCGGTAGCGATTCGTGCTGGTCCGACCGCGCGTCACGGCATAGGGGCGCACGAGCGGTCCCGCCGCCTCGTCGAACCACACCTCGTCCTGGTCGGCCATGGTGCGCGCTCATGACGCGGACGCGGCGGCTGCCTGCTCGGTCTGGGCGTCCCTCGCCGCCGACTCCAGGCATCTGCCTACCTTGGTGATCATCAGGTTCATCTCGTACGCGATCGTGCCCAGGTCCGCATCCGCGGTGGCCAGCAGTGCCAGGCAGGCACCCGTTCCAGCGGCGGTGACCACGAGAAAACCGTGCTCCATCTCCACCACGGTCTGGTGTACCTCGCCGCCCCCGAAGTGGCGCCCGGTTCCCCTGGCCAAGCTGTGGAACGCTGACGCCGCCGCGCAGAGATGCTCGGCGTCCCCTTTGGACAGACTGCTCGTCCGTGCCTTGAGAAGGCCGTCCGTGGACAGTGCGACCGCGCGGTTGGCGCCGGCGATCCGCTCGACCAAGTCGTCGATGAGCCAGTCCAATTGGCTGACATTGGTAGTCATGTTCCTCCTCTGCTTTCGCTCGGTCAGGACCCGGAATCCGGCGCGCCGTTGCGCGCTCGCTTGATGCCCTGTTGGAAGGCGGCCATGGTGCCGCGCGACTGCTCGGCAGTGCGTAGGGGCGTGGGGTCCTCGGTGATCTCCCCTTCGATCCTCGACTGCGTTTCCCGTAGCTGCGGAGCGAGATTCGCTTGCCGGTTCCGTCGGGGGAGCGGCGGCGGCTCACTGGTGGTGGAGTCGGGTGCGGGTGTCGAGCCCTCGGGTGGCGTCGAACTGTCCGGGTTCGCGTTGTGACCGTTCGTCGGGAGGTCGCTGGCAACGATGTCGTCCACCGACAACTGACCGATTCCCGCAGTCGCCTGCCAGCCGGAGTCCCCCGGTCGATTCGCGCTGTTTCGGGGGATCGACAACGGCTTCATGCCCTCGGGAAGCCGTGCCCCTGTCGGCCACGCCGGGTCGGCATGCGTGACACCGCGTGCGGATTCGGTCGACGGGTCCGGCTCGGCGTCTGGATTGGTGGCTTCAGCAATGAGCGCGGTGGGGACGAGCACGGTCGCACGGATGCCGTCGTAGACCGAGTCCCGTAGCGTGACCTTGATGCCGTGCCGGGCCGCGAGCCGGGCCACCACGAACAGCCCGATCCGTGGTTCGGTGGACAGCGCCATCACCCCGAAATCGGGCGGTTCGCGCAACATCGCGTTCATCTCGTCGAGCTGTTCGGGTTCCATGCCCAGGCCCTGGTCCTCAAGCTCGATCACGACGCCACGGCCCACCACGTTCGCCCATGCCTCGACACGGGACTGCGGCGGGGAGAAGGAGGTGGCGTTGTCCACCAGTTCGGCGAGCAGGTGGATCAGGTCGGCTACCGCGGAACCAGAGATGAGGACGTCCGGTACCCGCACGACGTCCACGCGGGTGTAGTGCTCGGTTTCCGCGACCGCGCTGCGAACCAGCTCACCCAGAGCCACCGGGTTACGCCACTGGCGGCCAGCCTGCCCGTCACCGAGAATGATCAGGTTCTCGGCGTTGCGCCTGCTTCGGGTGGCCAGGTGGTCCAACTGGAACAGCACTTGCAGTTGCGCCGGATCCTCCAGCGACCGCTCGGCCTCGTCGAGCATCGTGAGCTGGCGGTGCACAATCACCTGACTGCGGTGCGCGATGTTGAGAAACACCGTCCGGGTTCCCTGGCGGGTTTCGGTTTCTCGCACCGTCGCGTTGATCGCGGTACGCTGCGCCGCGTTGAAGGCACTCGCGACCTGACCGATCTCGTCCCTGCCGTGATCCAACCAGGGGATCTCCGTCTCGACGTCGATCCGCTCGCCCGCGCTCAACCGCCGTACCGCCTCGGGGAGTCCGCGATTGGCCAGGTCGAGCGTTTCTTCGCGCAGCCGGGTGAGTCGGCGAATGAGCCGGCGGGACAACCTGAGTGCGATCAGCAAGCTCGTCACGGCCACCAGCAGGATCGCCACACCGGTGGCCACCGACGTGATCAGGATGCGCTGACCGCTCGCCGCTCCCAGGTCGGCCGCATAGGCCGAGTGCGTGTCATAGAGGCCCAGCAGCCCGTTGGCCACCTGCTGCGCGGAGTTCTCCCAGTCCGAAACGTTGAACGGCACAGCGTCGGGACCCGAGGTCGACGGGCCGTGGTTCATCAGGAAGTTGTCATCGGCGACCAGCTGGGCCCACGCCGGGCTGGCCTTCAGCGCGGCATACCGGGCCCGTTCCTGCTGGGTCATCCGGGGCACGAGCGTCTCGACCTGCTCGTGGTACATGCCGAGCTGGTGGGCGAGCTCGTGGAACTGTTCGGGGTCCAAGCCGCTGGAAACGGCGCGTGCCGCCATCGCGTGTGCTCGGGACATCGCCTCGGCGGACCTGAACAGGTCGTAGCTGATCATCTGCTCGAACCCGACGCTGGCGTCGTTGGCGGATCGGGCCATCGCCTGGATGTTCGTGCCGCACCGCGAGAGCAGGTCGTCGTAGAACGCGTACGCGTCTTGTGCGGTGCTCTGGCCGCTGTCGACTCGCTGACGCAGTTCGGGAAGTCGTCGCGCTGCCTGTTCGAATGCGGCCAGGGACGCTCGAAGGTCCGGTGGCGCGCCCTGGGCGAGGCGCTGATTCGTCGCCGACATCTCGGCGAGGGTCGCGTCGACCTGGTGCCGCTGGTTGGTGAGGTCGGCACGGTTCTGCGCAGAGCTGGTCAGCGCAAGCATGGTGAGGCGGCGCTCCTGCTGCGCGCTGGCGACGAACCGCGTCGTCGGCCCCAGGGCCGCCTGGACGTCAGCGGCGAAGTTCCGCGCCTGAATGCCCTGGCTGACCAGGTAGCCGGACAGGCCGGCACCGACCATGAGGATCGCGATGCTCGGGATCAGTACGATCGTCAGCACCCGTGCCTTGATCGTGCCGAGTCGCCGATTCGGTTTCGATGTGCGTTGCACCCTCGTTCTGGGCCCTTCCGTCGTCTGGAGTCCGCACGAGTTCGCCGAACTCGGACTCGCGGAAGAATGCGCCCGCCCGGCGAGACTCCGTTCGCAGTGGGAGGACGGGCGGGATGAATTCGAAAGGCTCGCGCCTGCCCGAGATGCCACTGTCCACGTGTCGGGACACGCTAAGTCCGTGAATTGAAAATGTCAACGTCAGTGGTGCGGAAATTCTTGTGTCAGCCTTGGATGTCCCAGGACGATCAGGTGTGGTCAAAGAATTTCGACACGTTCGTGGTCCGTATTCTCGATGCCGCTGGCGAAAAATCGATCTCGTGCTCCGTCGGACGCTGTTGATGTCTCTGCCGCGCCAGGTGGATCGTCGCTCTGCGTACCGACACTGCTCCGCTTGGGGTAGTTGTGGGAAAGCCCGCCGCTCGCTACACTACCCTCCGTAATGATCCGGCCCCGAGTCCTCGATGTCGTTCACCCCAGGGGGAAACTGATCCGGTACCTCGAAAGGCGATCTTTTCGGGGTCTCTGATCGGGACTGAATTCTGCTTTCTTGCTGACAACCGACTGCCCGACATTAAAAATGTCGTTCACCCGCCAGGTCCGCGCGACCGGCCGATTTCGCGCGGAATCATTTCTGGGACGGTGATAGGTGGTCCTTCGTTCCGCGGTGCCGCCTGAAACAAACACGCAAGGGCTCGCGAGGGGAGTATCGATGCGTGATTTCTTCCGTGATTCCGCACGGCCGGCAGACCACAACGCCTGCCCTCCGCCGCCAGATGGAGTCACGCCGAGTCCGCACGCTCTGGGGCGCCGGCGGTTTCTCGCCTTCCTCGTTGCCGCGCCCACCCTCACGATGGCCGCGCGCCTCGGCGCGGACACGCTCGATCCGGCCGTGGCGAACGCGGCGCTGCCCAGTCCCAGCCAGCCCGCTGACCTCGCCGATTTCGGCGATCTGATCACGGCCGCCACCGCTGCGGAGACCAACCTGCTCGTCCTGCAGATCACCACGGGCAACCGAGTCGTGTTCCAGATGCCGCGCACCGAGGTCGGGCAAGGCATCACCACCGCGCTGACCATGATCGTCGCGGAGGAACTGGACGCGCGGCTCACCGATGTCGACGTGCTGCTGTCTGATGCCCGCGCGGAAATGGGTCCGGCCCAGCTCACCGGCGGATCAACCTCGGTGCGGTCGTTGTGGAATCCGGTGCGCCAGATCGCGGCCGCGGCCCGTGCACGGCTGGTCACCGCGGCCGCTCAGCAGTGGAACGTCAGCGCCAGCACGCTCACCACGCACGACACGGCAGTATGGGCCCAGGACGGCCGATCGGCCTCTTACGGTTCGTTATCCGCGGCTGCGGCGAAGGTTCTTGCGCCTGCCGTGTCGAGTGCCCCGAAATCGCCTTCGCGGTACACGATCGTCGGCCGTCCGCAGACCAGGGTGGACGCGCGGGACATCATTACCGGCAAGGCTCAGTACACCCTGGACCAGCCGGTTCCCGGCGCGTTGCCGACAGTCGTGGCGCGCCCGCCGACGATCAACGGCACTGTCGTCTCCTATGACGCCTCCACGGCCAAGACCATGCCGGGCGTTGTGGCGGTCACCCAGATCCCCACGGGAATCGCGATCAGCGCCCAGACCTTCATTCAGGCGATGAACGCCAAGAACGCGCTCACCGTCAAGTGGGGGCCGGGCACGATCGACTCGGTGTCCGATGCGGGCATCCAGGCCAACCTGGTGGCTTCGACGCCTCCTCCCGCTCCGGTGCTGAGCCCGTCGGTCGACGGCACCTTCAGCTTCGCTTTCGTCAGTCACGCCGCGATGGAGGTCCTCAGCGCGGTCGCTAATGTCAGTGGCAGCTCCGCGGAGGTATGGACGGCCACCAAGTCCCCCACGCAAGCGCAGTCCGCCGTAGCCAGCGCGGTGGGCCTGTCGCCCACCCAAGTCACACTGCACGTGATCCGGGGCGGAGGGTCGTTTGGGCGCCGGTTGTTCTACGAACCCGCGGTGGAGGCGGCGCAGGTGTCCAAGGCGATCGGCAAGCCGGTCAAGCTGATGTGGACCCGCAACGACGACATGCGGCACGGGCGGGTGCGACCCCGCAGCTATCACCGGATCCGCGCGAGCTACGCGGCGGGAAACGTGCTGACCTACCAGCAGCAGATGGGCAGTGTGGAAGTCGACTTCACTGGCACCGGCACAGCCGAGGTATTGATCAACGCGGGTCACGCGAGCCCCACCATCGGCACGGGCTACTTCCAGATCACCGAGGCGTGCCCGTACAACTTCGGCGCGGTCACCGAGGCAGTCACTGAAGTGCCGTACAAAATGCACACCGGTAGCTGGCGCTCGGTGTACTCGGCGCTGGCCCGTACCGCCGAAGAGATCATGGTCGACGTCCTCGCCAAGGCCATGGGTCAGGACCCGGTGGCGTTCCGAAAGGCGTTCCTCAAGACCGACGCCGAACGTGCCGTGCTCAACCAGGTGGCCTCGGCAGGCAACTGGGGCCAGGCCATGGCCCCCGGGACGGCCCAGGGAGTGGGCTTCCACCAGGAGTACCGATCCCGGGCCGCCTGCCTGGTCACGATCGACTGCACCACCTCCACGCCCCGGGTAACGAAGGCCGTGTTGGCGGTTGACGCAGGCCAGCCGGTGAACCCCAAGGGTCTTCAGGCGCAGGCGATGAGCGGCCTGATGGACGGCATCTCGACGATCCTCTACGCGGGAAATCACCTCACCAACGGGGCGTTCACCGAGGGCAGTTTCTCCGATTTCCACTACCCGCGGCAGGCCACCGCGCCGCGTGAGGTCGACGTGTACGTGCTTCCGGCGACCGGATCGACGCCGGGAGGGGCGGGCGAGCTGTGCGTCCCGGCCGCGGCAGCCGCGGTCGCCAACGCCTACGCCCGCGCCACCAATACCCAGCCCCGCAGCTTCCCGATCAACTTCTGAGGAGTGCTCGTCCGTGACCACGTACACCTTCAACCTCAACGGCAAGTCGGTCAGCGTCGATGCGCCGCCGGACATGCCGCTGCTGTGGGTCCTGCGTGACCTACTTGGCGTCACCGGACCCAAGTACGGCTGCGGCGTCGGCGTGTGCCGGGCGTGTACCAGCCACCTCAACGGCGCGGCGTTCACCCCTTGCACGACCGCGGTGTCCAACGTCGCCGGGATGAACGTCACCACGATCGAGGGGCTGGCCAGCGGGACGACACTGCACCCGGTCCAGCAGGCGTGGCTGGACGAGGATGTCGCGCAGTGCGGTTACTGCCAACCGGGCCAGATCATGGCCGCGGCAGCACTGTTGAAGACGAACCCGAAACCTACCGACGCTGATATCGACGGCATCCCGAACGTGTGCCGGTGCGGCACATACGCCAGGATTCGTGCGGCGATCAAGCGAGCCGCCGGCGAATGAGTTCGGGCCGGTGTCGCGCTGCTTTCCGTCTCCCGCGCTCGGTGGTCGATGATCCAGGCGGAGTCCTGGCAGCATGCTCGTCCCGGATCGGCGTCACTGAGCTTTTAATCGGTGGAAGCCTTGGCCTTGAGGCCGGGGAGGAGCCGATCTGGAGCGTCCGCGCCCGCGAGGGCGCGTGACAACGCTGCTGGGGTCAGGCTCCGTTGTGGTGTAAGGCCTATGGCAGAGGACCTCGCTGTTGATCGACGTACACGTACCGGCTGCGGGTGTCGTCTACCGCCTGCCGGTTGTTGTTGGTGGAGTGGGATCGGTGCCGGTGGGTGTGGAACGCGTGCGTGGCCACCGCGCGGCAGGCGTACCAGGCCGGCGAGACGTGTGGCCCGGCCCGGTTGGACAAGCTACTGACCGGGTGGCGCGCGGAGTATGGGTGGCTGGGCGCGGGGGCGTCGGTGCCGCAGCAGCAGATCATCCGGGGCTTCGCGAAGTCCCGCTGCAAAGCTATGGCCGATATCAAGGCGCGGGTGCCGGTGCGGCAACGCGCCGGCATGCCCCGGTTCAAGACGAAGCACCTCGCGCAGCCCAGGCTGAACTCCCGCCCTCAGGGCGGGGAGCATTCAAATGTAGTAGGCGCTGATCAGCGCTCCGAAGAAGGTCCACAGCGCCGCGTCCTGGTCATCGTGATCCCGCACCGATGCGAAGATCTCGGCGGCCTTGCGGGCGTGCCTGCCGCCCAGCTTGCTCGCGGCGACGAACCGCACCGCGTCCCACGCGGGCTGGTCAGCCGGATGATCCGCGCTCTCCTCGCTGACCGACTCGTCAACCGTGACCGGTGCTCCACTGGCCAGCAACAACGCCAGGGCGAACAAGCCGGCCTCGCCCTGGCTGTCGCGGATCGCCTGGATGATGTGGATCGCGGGCAGCGGGTCCAGGTCAGGGTCGACGTTGGTGATCAGTGTCGCGTTGGCGCGGATGTGCTTCCAATCGACCTTACTCACGTCTGCCGGTGGACTGGGCGATGTCGTCACCCCAAGAGCATCGTGTTCGCGTCGGATTGACGTCAACCTATCGGACGATCGTCGTAACATCACCTCGCTGCCGGCGATGATCCAGGCGTGTGGTTCGAGTTGATCTCCATCGGTGTGATCCAGGCGATGGTGCTGACAGGCGCGGCGATTGGCTACCACGTCGGTCGGCCGAAGCCCGCGCCCGTGCTTGAGGGGGCAGAGTCCGCGGCGAGCGCGGGGAACGTGGTTGACGTTTCAGGCTGTCAATTGGGCGATATCGCGTAGCGGTCGTTGTGCTTCGGCCAAGGCTCTTGGTGGGAGAAGTCCGCCAACCAGCAAGGTAGGTAGGTCTATGCGTAGATCCCGCGATGTTATGGGTACGGCGCGACGCGGATTCTGGACGCCCGTGGACCGAATCCCCGAATTGGTCTCCGATGTCTGGCTGGGCGGCGGTGGATTCATGAACACGTGTCCGCCGCACCTACCCGAGGAGCCGCCTGGATCATGGCAGCCGAACCCCTTGCGTATCAGCAACAACATTCTCCCACCGAGAATGACGACCTGACCGAAGGTGCGCGGACGACGGTACGGCTGCTACGCGACAGTTGGGCGGTCGTCGCCCCGTACGAGGACGAGGTCGTCAAATTCTTCTACGCGGTCTTGTTCAGCCTCGCACCCGAGACCCGCGAAATGTTCCCCGTGAACATGCAAACGCAACGCAGTCGCTTGTTGCAGGCGCTCGTGCACGTTGTGCAGATGATGGACCAACCGGATGAACTGGTGCCCTTTCTGCGCCAGTTGGGCCGCGACCACCGTAAGTTCGACGTGGTGGCAGCGCACTACGACGCAGTGGGAGAAGCGTTGCTCACCGCGCTGAAGACCTATGCCGGACCCGCATGGACCGCACAGGTCGAACGGGCTTGGTCGGAAGCCTACGCGGTTCTCAGCACGGTGATGACGAGAGCGGCTGCCAGGGACCCGGGGCCCGCGTGGCATGCCGGCGAAGTAGTCCAGCACTGGCGGTTGTCCCGGGATCTCGCCGTGGTCTGGGTGCGATCGGATCCCCCCGTCAGGTACGAGGCCGGGCAGTACGTGAGTGTGCAGGTTCCTCAGCGACCGAGGTTGTGGCGCTCGCTGTCCCCGGCGAATGCGCCGAACGAGGCGGGGGTACTGGAGTTCCACGTCCGTGCGGTCCCCGGTGGGTGGGTCAGCCCCGCGATCGTGGGCGCTTGCCAGCCCGGAGACCGCTGGCGAATCGGCGCCCCGATGGGCCGCATGCGCGTCGACCCCCAAGACGACCGGGACGTGTTAATGGTTGCCGGCGGGACAGGACTGGCGCCCATGTACGCGATGCTCGACAAACTCGGCGGCGCTGCGGCACCCACCGGCCGCGTCGATTTGTTCTATGGCGCGGCGACTGCCACCGACCTCTACGGCTGGGATAACCTGCGGTCCTTGGCCTACGATCACCCCTGGTTGCACGTCACCCCGGTCATCGAGGCCCGGGAGAACTTTCCTGACGCCGTCTGCGGCACGCTGGCACAAGCGATCATTCAGCGGCGCGCGTGGATCAACCGAGACGTGTTTGTCGCTGGCTCACCGGCGATGATCCGAGCGACCGTGTCCCGCTTGTTGGTCGCCGGCGCGCCGCTGGAGCGAATTCGGTACGACTCCTTCCGAGTGGAGTGACGTCCAGACCTCGGAAAAAGGCACATATATCTTCGACGCCGGTATCGGTGCCGGTGACGATGATGATTACGGCTGCGGCCGGTGATCGTCGATGACGCGGGCCAGCACGTCGACCGCGTGGGCCCAGCGTGCGTTGTCGAGGCCGACGTGGGTGGTGATGCGGAGTCGGGAGATTCCGTCCGGAACCGACGGTGGCCGGAAGCACCCGACCCGGACTCCGGCCGCGAGGGCCGCGTCCTGCGCGGCCAGGGCGACCCGCGGAGAGGGCATCGGCACCGACAGGACAGCGCCCGCCGACCGCGGCACGCCGAGCCGATCAGCCAACTCGCCGCCACGCCAGTGGATCAGCGACGGGAGATCGGGCTGCTCGCGCAGCCGGCGCAGGGCGGTCAGCGCAGCCGCAGCGGGGGCCGGTGCCAGTCCCGTGTCGAAGATGAACGGGCGGGCGTGGTTGGTGAGGTGGTCGATCAGCGCAGTGGAGCCCAGTACCGCACCGCCCATCGCTCCGAGCGATTTCGACAGCGTCGCGGTCATCACCACCTGCGGGTGGTCGGTCAGCTGGTGGGAATGCACCAGCCCCTGGCCGCCGTCACCCACCACGCCGAGCCCGTGCGCCTCGTCGACGACGAGGAGCGCGTCATAGTCGGCGCAGGCTGCCGCCAAGTCGGTGAGTGGGGCGGCGTCGCCGAGGACGGAGAAGATCGACTCGGTCAGCACGATCGCCCGCCGGTTACCGGTTTGGGCTAGCGCGGCCCGGACGGCGGCGACGTCGTTGTGCGGGACGACCTCGATCGCCGCCCGAGACAGCCGCGCGGCGTCGATCAGCGAGGCGTGCACGTGCGCGTCGGAGACGATCAGCGAGTGCTTGTCGGCCAGTACGGTCACCGCGGAGAGGTTGGCGTGGTAGCCGGTCGAGAAGACCAGCGCCGCCTCGCGGTCGGTGAACTTGGCGAGTTCGTGTTCCAGGTCGGTGTGCAGCGTGGTGGTACCGGTGACCAGCCGGGAGGCGCCCGCCCCGGCGCCCCAGGTCAGCGCGCCGTCGGCGGCTGCTCGTCGGACGTCGTGGTGGCCGCTGAACCCGAGGTAGTCGTTGTTGGCGAGGTCGATGACGTCGTCGTCGACCGCCCGCGGCCGCAGCGTGCGCTGCAAGCCGGCTTCCTCGCGTGCGGCCCGCTGCTCGGCGAACCACTCGGCCCAGCCGCTCATCCGGCCTCCGCCGCGGCCGCGATCCCGGCACAGATCGTGGCGATGTCGTCGTCGGTGCAGACGTAGGGCGGCATGGTGTAGATCAGGTCCCGGAACGGGCGCAGCCACACTCCCTGGGCCAGCGCCGCTTCGGCCGCCTTGACCATGTCGACCGGGTGGTCGAGTTGGACCACGCCGACGGCACCTAGGACGCGGACGTCGACGGCGTCGATCTCGTGCAGCGCCTGCAATCCGGCGTTGATCCGTCGCACGTCGGCCGCCCAGTCGCCGGTGGTCAGCACCTCCAGGCTGGCCGAGGCGACCGCGCAGGCCAGTGGGTTGCCCATGAAGGTGGGGCCGTGCATGAGAACGCCGGAGTCGCTGGCGGACAGGCCGCGCGCCACCTCCGCCGTGCACAGCGCGGCGGCCAGCGACAGGTAGCCGCCGGTGAGTGCCTTGCCGACGCACAGCACGTCCGGGGTGGCGTCGGCGGCCTCGGCGGCGAAGAGGGTGCCGGTGCGGCCGAAGCCGGTGGCGATCTCGTCGAAGATCAGGATCAGCCCGTGCTCGTCAGCGACCTCGCGGAAGACCGTCAGGCAGTCGGCGGGGTAGGGGTGCATCCCGCCGGCGCCCTGCAGCAGCGGCTCGACGATCAGCCCGGCGAGCCGGTGCGCGTGCTGGGCCGCGAGCGCGCGGAAACCCGCGGCCCAGGCGTCGACATCGGCGTCGAGGCGGGGTGGGCGTTCGCCGAAGACCTGCTCCGGCAGCACACCGGACCACATCGCGTGCATTCCGCCGTCGGGATCGCACACGCTCATGCAGTCGAAGGTGTCGCCGTGGTAGCCGCCGCGGACGGTGAGGAACCGGGTTCGTTCCGGCTGGGCGGCACCGCGCTGGTACTGCAGTGCCATCTTCATCGCCACTTCGATGCTGACCGACCCGGAATCGGCGAGGAAGACGCGGTCGAGCCCGGCGGGGGTGAGGTCGATCAGGCGCCGGGCCAGCTCGATCGCCGGCTGGTGGGTGAGCCCACCGAACATCACGTGTGACATCTGCTCAAGCTGGCGGCGTGCCGCCTCGTCGAGTACGGGGTGCCGGTAGCCGTGGATGGCGGACCACCACGACGCCATCCCGTCGACCACCTCGCCGACCCCGTCCAGGGTGATCCGGCTGCCCGAGGCGCCGGTGACCAGACGCGTCGGGGTCGGGGCGGTCATCGAGGTGTACGGGTGCCACAGGTGCTCGCGGTCGAACGCGAGCAGTGTTTGCGGGGTCATCGGTCAGGCGTTGGGAAGGACGTCGGTGCCCGCCCCGCGGTGCCGGATCGCGGGATCGATCGGCTCCAGCCGTTCGGCCTCTTGCGCGAGGTCCTCTTCGGAGCCCAGAACGACGAAGCCGTTGTCCCGGATCATCTCCAGGTCCGCCCTGGCATCCTGGCCCTCCGAGGTGAGGTAGTCGCCGAGGAAGATCGAGTTGGCGACGTGCAGCGCGATCGACTGCAGCGAACGCAGGTGCATCTCGCGGCCACCGGCGATGCGGACCTCCTTGTCCGGGCAGACGAAGCGCGCCATCGCCAGGATCTTCACGCAGCGGGTGGGGGAGAGCTCCCAGGTGTCGGCGAACGGGGTGCCGTCGAAGGGCATCAGGAAGTTGACCGGGATCGAGTCCGAGCCCAGCTGTCTGAGCGCGAACAGCGCCTCGACCAGCTGCTCGTCGGTTTCCCCCAGACCCGCGATCAGGCCGGAGCAGGGCGAGAGCCCGGCACCTTTCGCCTTCTCCACGGTGTCCACCCGGTCGGTGTAGGTGTGGGTCTGGACGATGTTGTCGTGGTGGCTCTCGGCGGTGTTGATGTTGTGGTTGTAGGCGTGGACGCCGGCGTCCTTGAGACGCTCGGCCTGGCCGTCGGAGAGCAGTCCCAGGCAGGCACAGATCTCGGCGTCGGGGTACTCCCGCTTGAGCGCCTGGACCGTCTCGGTGACCCGGTCGATGTCCCGGTTGGACGGTCCACGACCGGAGGAGACCAGGCAGACTCGGCCGGCGCCGCCGGTGAGGCCGGCACCGGCCTGCTTGAGGGTCTCGTCGGTGGACAGCCACGAGTACTTGAGGATGGGGGCGTCGGAGCCCAGCGCCTGGGAGCAGTAGTTGCAGTTCTCCGGGCAGAGCCCCGACTTGAGGTTCACCAGGTAGTTCACCTTCACCGTGTTGCCGAAGTGCGCGCGGCGCAGCCGGCCGGCAGCCGCGACCACGGACATCAGCTCGGCGTCGTCGGCGCGCAGCACCGCGAGAGCGTCTTCGGGCGTGGCCGGGCTCCCGGCGAGGATCGCATCGGCGAGCTGCTGGAAGGTGGCGCTCATCGCTTCTCCCGGTGTCGGCGGGTACGGCAACCTGAACGGTGTTCAGCTGAACGGCGTTCAGGCTAGACTGGTCGCCTCGAGCGGTCAAACGGGAGGGGCCCTGCGTGCGCTATCACCGCGGCGACGTCGTGCACCGCGCGATCGCGGTCCTCGACGAGTACGGGCTGGAATCGCTGACGATGCGCCGGCTGGCAGCTGAGCTGGGTGTGCAGCCGAGCGCGCTCTACCACCACGTGCCGAACAAGCAGACGCTGCTGGCCGCGATCGCCGACGAGATCCTGGCCCGGGGTCGGCGACCCCGCCGGGCGCGGGAGTGGGACCGGCGCGTGGTCGAGGTCTGCGGCGAGTTACGCGACGCGATGCTTGCCTACCGGGACGGTGCCGAGGTGGTCGTCACGGCGTACACCTTCGGCCTCGGTGCCGGTGAGCCCGCCACCCAGTTGCGGGAGGCCCTTCGGGACGGCGGGCTGCCCGACGACCTGGTCGATGTCGCGACCCGTGGCCTCCTGCACCTCGTCTTCGGGCACACCTTCGAGGAGCAGACGACACTGCAGGCCGCGAGCGCTG
Organism: Pseudonocardiaceae bacterium; assembly: GCA_051984675.1. Classification (GTDB taxonomy): domain Bacteria; phylum Actinomycetota; class Actinomycetes; order Mycobacteriales; family Pseudonocardiaceae; genus JBPYFK01. The sequence goes on from JBPYFK010000007.1 coordinate 27,661, forward strand.
GGGCGATCGACCGGGCACCCGGGGGACCGGCCGACTTCGAGCGGGGGCTGGAGCTGCTCCTGGACGGCCTCCGGTCCAGGGTCAGCGGGTAACCACACCGCGCCGCACCACTGGTCGCTCGGTGGCTACGTTGACCACGCTGGTCAGCAGGCCCTAGCGTGAGGACATGACTCGGGCCGCGTCCCGGCGGTCCGCGAGTAACGTACCGCCCGAGGCGACGAGTTTCATCAACCGTCGGGCCGAGGTGATGACGGCCAGGAGGCTGCTTCGCTCGGCTCGGCTTGTCACGCTGACCGGCCCCGGTGGGGTGGGTAAGACCCGCGTGGCGTTGCGGGTAGCCCGGGAGATGGAACGATCATTTCGGGACGGCGTGGGGGTCGTCGATCTGGCGCCGCTGCAGGACCGCTCGCTCCTTGCCGACACGGTGGTGCAGGTCCTGGGGATCAGCGACCAGTCCACCCGCAGCCGGGTCGACGTGCTCTGCCAGTACCTGCGCACCCGGCGGTTACTGCTCGTGCTGGACAACTGTGAACGGGTGGCCGCGGAGTGCGGCGAGCTCGTCAGCACGCTGCTCCGCGCGGTGCCTGGCCTGCGTGTTCTGGTCACCAGCCGGCATTGTCTGGAGGTTTCCGGCGAGCACATCGTGACCATTTCGCCGCTGGACGCCCCGGTTCTGGAGTGGACGGCGCCGTTACGAGTGGACCCCGAGCATCATGCCGTCGCCCTGTTCGCCGAACGGGCCAAAGCGGTGCTACCCGGCTTCGCGGTGACGCCGCACAACGACACGGTGGTAGGTCAGGTGTGCCGTCAGCTCGACGGGCTCCCGCTGGCGATCGAGCTGGCCGCGGCGCGGCTGCGAAGCTTGTCGTTGACCGAACTCGCGCGCCGGTTGGACGACCACTCGCGCCTGCGGCTTTCCGGCCCGCGTCCGCCGATGGCGCGACACAGCACCCTCTATGCCACCCTGAGCTGGAGCTTCGAGTTGTGCGGTGAGGCGGAGCGCCGGATGTGGGCACGAATCTCGGTGTTCTCCGGCGGGTTCGACCTCGCCGCGGCCGAAAACGTCTGTGCCGGTGACGACATCGACGCCGACGACGTTCTCGACCTGGTCACGGGCCTGGTCGACAAGTCCCTGCTGATCCGCCAGGAGCACGAGGGGCAGGCGCGGTACCGGTTGCTGGACACGGTGCGGCAGTTCGGGCTCGAACGGCTTCGGGACATCGGCGAGGAGGACATCCTGCGCCGCCGTCATCGCGACTGGTACCTCCGCCTGGCCGAGCACGGCGACGCCGAGTGGTTCGGCCCGCACCAGGTGGAGTGGTTCACCCGCCTCCGTCTGGACCACGCGAACCTGCGTGTGGCGCTGAACTACTGCCTCACCACTCCGGGCGAGCGCCTGGCCGGCCTGCGGATGGCCACGACACTGTGGTTCTACTGGATCGCGTGCGGTTTCGTCGCCGAAGGCTGCCACTGGATCGAACGCGCACTCGAACTCAACGCCGAGCCGACGCCCGAGCGGGCCAAGGCGTTGTGGGTGGACGGCGACATGGCGGCCTTCCAGGGCGACAACCGCGCGGCCCTGCGGGTGCTCGAGGAGTCTCGCGATCTTGCCCAGCGACTCGGGGACGAGCCCGATCTCGCGTACGCCACGCAGATGCTGGGACTTGCCGCGCTGGGGCGCGGCGACATGCTGCAGGCCGACGCGCTGCTGAGGGACGCGCTGATGCGGCACCAAGCACTGGGCCAGTTCGACGCCAACGTGGCGGTTTGCCCGGTGATGCTGGCATACGCCGCGGTGGGTCGGGGAGATTTTGATCGAGCCGTCCGCCTGAGCAACGAGTGCCAGGTGATGAGTCAGCAGCACGGTGATATCTGGGCACGCTCCTGGGCACTGTGGGCGCTGTCGCTGGTCGAGTGGTACCGGGGCCGGTCGCACGAAGCAGCCGCGTACGCGCGGGAATGCTTGCGGATCAAGCACATCTTCCACGATGTGCTGGGTATGGCGTTCGCTCTCGACATGCTGGGATGGACCGCCGCTGTCGCCGGCCAGAGCGAGCGTGCCGCGGTCCTGTTGGGCGCGGCCCAGGAAACGTGGCTGACCATGGGGCAGCCCCAGGCCGACGCGGCGGCACTCATCGAATCGCGTGATCGGAGCGAGGCGGCCGCCCGGAGCGCTCTGGGCGACGGGGCCTTCGACGAAGCTTTCAAGCGGGGTACGAACCTCGACGTCAACCAAGCCGTTGACTACGCCCTCGCAAGCGATCCGACCCACCCGCCCGAAACCGACTCGCGCCCGGTCATCGCCTGACCGGCTACGCGAACCGGAAAGGGTGTCCAACCGACCGAAACACAGCCCGTTGTCGGCCACGTCCAGCCGCTTCACCTCTTTGGCCAGCGTAGAGCCCGGCCACGTAGCTCCGCTCGGACCGCAATTCGTCTTCGTACCCCTGAGCTCACACATACCCCTCACTGGGGCTTTGGGCGGATTCCGCATCGGGTAATGGGGGCACGCCGATCTATCGAGGTAGTTTTCCGTTCTCCATCTTTCTCTTTCCGGTCATCGTCTGCTGTGGACGGACAATCTCGGCGCGAAGCGGCGTCGGAGTGACTTACGTCCGCGCGCACCACTACAGTGGCGTCGTATGCCCGCCAGTGATGCGCGTGACCGCCCGCAGCCGGATGACCTGCCGTTTCTCGGTGGTGTCGTGAACCTGCTACAGGAGCCGAAGCCGCACGACGCCTGCCGTGCGCTGTTCCCGCTCGTGGGGGTGTGGCGCGGTCAGGGGACCGTCGACTACCCGACGATCGATGGGCCGTACCGGTTCGAGCAGCAGATCACGATCAGTCATGACGGCCGGCCTTTCCTTCTCCACGAGACGCGATCGCGGCTGATCGACGACGGCGGACACGTGGTCCGGCTCGCGGCGCGGGAGACCGGCTGGTGGCGGCCCCAGCCCGACGGCGGCATCGAGTTGTTGCTCGCGCACTGCACCGGGCTCCTCGAACTGTTCTCGGGAACAACGAACAGCCAGTCGAGCTGGGAACTGGCCACCGAGACGGTCGTGCGTTCCGCGAGCGCGAAAGAGGTCAACGCGGCGCGGCGGCGCTACGACATCGACGCCGACGGCGAGCTGAGCTATGTCGAAGAGCGGGCGATGGTCGGCCAGCCGATGACGGCACACGTCTGGGCTCGACTGCACCGGGTGGGCGGCTGAACCCGGGTACGCCGTGGAGGTCGCGAGCGTGGGCCAACGAGACTCTCGCAGTCGGTACGGCTTGACCGCGGGGCTGCAAGCCGACCCGGGGCGCGGCACGCTGGGGCAATGACCGAGCTGCAACGGTGCCCCGTGCCGACGATCTTCGTGCTCTTCGGTGCCACCGGCGATCTGGCGCGGCGGATGGTGCTGCCGGCGCTGTTTCGTCTGGCCCAGACGGGTCTTCTTCCGCCGGACTGGCGGCTGATCGGAAACGGGCGCGGCCAGCTTGGCGACGAGGAGTTCCGGGATCGGGTGCGGCAGGCGCTGGAGGAGTTCGGCCCGCGTCCCGAGGAGGGGCCGTGGCAGGAGTTCCGGTCGAGGTTGCGGTTCGCAGGTGGCGGGTTCTCCCCAGACGATCCAGGCAGCCTTCCCGATCTCGTGAGCGATGCCGAGCGGGAGCTGGGAGGCCGGCCGCAGCGGGTGCCCTACCTGGCCGTGCCGCCCACGGCGTTTGAACCACTGACGCGTGCATTGGGCACGCACGGGCTGGCGGAGCGGTCCCGGGTGGTGTACGAAAAGCCGTTCGGCACGTCGATGGAGTCGTTTCGTTCCCTCGATCGGTGCGTGCACAGCGTTCTCGACGAGCGCCAGATCTTTCGCATCGACCACTTCCTGGGTAAGGAGGCCACCCAGGATCTGCACGTCGTCCGGTTCGCCAACGGCATGTTCAGTGGGATCTGGGACCGCAGGCACATCGCCGAGGTGCAGATCGACGTGCCCGAGACACTGGGGGTGGCCGGGCGCGGTTCGTTCTACGACGCGACCGGCGCGGTACTGGACATGCTCGTGACACACCTGTTCCAACTGGCCGCCGAAGTGGCCATGGACCCGCCCGCCGGGTATGGCGCCGAGGACTTGGCCGCCGCCCGGGAGCGGGTCATCGGGGCGTTCCGCCCGCTGCGACAGCAAGATGTGGTCCTCGGCCAGTTCGACGGCTACCGCGGCGTCGACGGCGTGGCGGACGACTCGGGCACCGAGACCTTCGTGGCCGCGCGGCTGTGGGTGGACACCGAGCGCTGGTCCGGCGTGCCGTTCCTGCTGCGCACCGGTAAGCAGCTCGCGCAGTCGCGGCAGCTGGTCAGCCTGGTCCTGCGCCCACCCCAGCAGCCGATCCACGAACTGCCCCCGCTGGGCAACGTCCTGTCCTTCGACCTTGCTGGCACGGGAGCGGTGCGGCTCAGGCTCGTCGTCAAGACGCCCGGACCCGAGGTCGTGCTCGATGCCGCGCACACCGATCTGCGGTTGGCCGCCGTGCCGGCTGCGCAGCCGCTGCCGCCGTATGCCCGTCTGATTCACGATGTGCTGCTCGGAGACCGGTCCTTGTTCACCCGCCCGGACGGGCTCGAATACGTCTGGGCGGTGGCCGAGAACCTGATCACCAACAAGCCGGTGCCCCTGACCTATCCCACGGGGTCGTGGGGGCCGCCGGAAGCCGCTGACCTCGCCGCGCCTACCGGCTGGTTGTTGACCAGTTGACGGACATTGCGCGCGAGGTGACCCCGCCTGGTCACGCGGCAGGGTCGATCATGACGCCAGGAAGCCATGCCCAGATAACTGTCCACATTGGTCAGTTCATTTCGCCGTGCCGTTACTGCCTGAGCCAGGGCGAGCCGCGCACCCGCCGGGGCAACAGCGGTCTTAGTCCAGATTCCATGCCCTGATCACCGGGCGGTCGTGCTCGGTGCCCAGCACGCAGAGGGTGCCAGTGTCCAGCGCGAACAGTGCTCCGGCGTCGGGTGGGAGCCCGAGCCGGCGGGCGGTGAGCACGCGCAGGACGTGTGCGTGTGCGACAAGGGCGACGTCGGCCGCGGCATCGCGCAGCACCGGGTCGATGCCAGCAAGCACGCGGTCGGCGCGAGCCGCGACTTCGCCCGGGCTTTCCCCGGGATGGTCCGCTGGGCCGGGGGCGACCCCGTTGGTCCACAGGCTCCATCCGGGGCTGCTGCGCTGGATGTCGGCGGTGGTGATCCCCTCGTAGCCGCCGTAGTCCCATTCACGGAGGTCGGGGTCGGTGCGGACCTCGGCGAGCCCGGCCAGCTCCGCGGTGCGCAGCGCGCGACGCATCGGGCTGGTGAGGGCAAGGGCGATGCGGCGTGCGGCCAGAAGCGGCGCGACTTGGCGCGCCTGCTGTTCACCACGCGCGGTCAGCGGCAGGTCGGTGTAGCTAGTGTGCCGACCGGCGCGGCTCCACTCGGTTTCGCCATGGCGGATCAGGAGCAGCTCTCCCACGACGATCAATCCCGGCTTGCGTCGGGCATGGGATGTGGCCGGCGACGGGTCGGGGCACGTCCGGCCGGCTGGTGGGTCGGCGGATTCTGCGGTGGTGGTGGGATGGGCAGGGTGACGGGATTGCCTTCGGCGAGGGTGATCGGCTTGCCGTGGTGCGAGGTGTGCACCGGTTCGCCGCGGAAGAGCTGGTAGGTGACCTCGTCCCGGCGGATGGTGACGCAGATCCGGCTCCCGGCGAAGCACATCCGAAACTCCAGACCGCTGAGTTCGGGCGGGAGCCGGGGCGCGAAGCTGAGCGTGCCGTCGTGGTCGCGCATCCCGCCGAACCCGGCGACGGCGGCGATCCACGCGCCGGCCAGGGAAGCGATGTGCAGCCCCTGGGGCACGTTGTGGTACAGGTCGTGCAGGTCGGCCAGGGCCGCCTCGGCGAAGTAGTCGTAGGCCAGTTCGAGGTAGCCGACTTCGGCGGCCAGCACCGCCTGCACGGCCGACGACAGCGATGAGTCCCGAACGGTCATCGTCTCGTAGTAGGCGACGTTGCGGGCCTTCTCCTCCGGGGTGAACACGTCGCCGCGCAACCACAGAGCCAGGACGAGGTCCGCCTGCTTGACGACCTGCTTGCGGTACAGGTCGAAGTACGGGTAGTGCAGCAGCAGCGGGTAGTGCTGCGCGGGGGTGTTCGCGAAGTCCCAGTGGCCGTGCTGCGTGAACCCCTCCGACTGCGGGTGCACTCCGAGCGTGTCGTCGTAGGGCAGCACGATCCGGTCGGCGGCGTCCCGCCAGCGTGCCGCCTCCTCCTCGTCCACGCCCAGCGCGCGGGCCAGCTCGGGTCGCTGCTCGCAGGAGGCGGCCGCCTCGCGTAGGTTCCGCTGCGCCATGAGGTTGGTGTAGGTGTTGTTGTCGACGATCGCGGTGTACTCGTCCGGGCCGGTGATGCCGTCGATGCGGAACTGGCCGTGCGTGTCGTGATGTCCCAGCGAGGACCACAGGCGCGCGGTCTCCACCAGCAGCTCCCGTCCGCAGCACTCCTCGAACTCGGCGTCGCCAGTGGCCGCGAGGTAGCGGGCGGTGGCGTCGGCGATGTCGGCGTTGACGTGGAACGCGGCGGTGCCGGCTGGCCAGTAACCGGAGCACTCCTCGCCGTTGATCGACCGCCAGGGGAACGCGGCGCCGGCCTGGCCGAGCTGCGCGGCCCGCTGCCGCGCCTGGTCCAATGTGGAGTGTCGCCACTGCAGCGCGTCCCGGGCCGCCTCGGGCACGGTGTAGGTCAAAACCGGCAGCACGAAGGTCTCGGTGTCCCAGAACGCGTGCCCGTCGTAGCCCGGGCCGGTCAGTCCCTTCGCCGGGATCGCTCTGGACTCTCCGCGGGCTCCTGCCTGCAGGACGTGGAAGAGCCCGAACCGGACCGCCTGTTGCAGTTCGGCGTCGCCGTCGACCCGCACGTCCGCGACGTCCCAGAAGGCGTCGAGGTAGTCGCGCTGCTCGTCCAGCAGGCCCTGCCAGCCGCTCTGCCGGGCACCGGCCAGCGCGGCCTCCACCTGCGCGCGTAGCGCCTGGGGGGATCGCTGGCTCGACCAGCCGTAGCCGACATACTTGGTCAACCGCAGCTTCTGGCCTTGAGGCACCTCGGTGGCGATCGTCAGCCGGGCCAGGTCACCCTCGGTGCGGTTTTCCGTCCACACCTGCTCGGGCGCGTCCACCTCGTGGTCCATCGCCGCGGCCATGCGCAGCCCGGAGCGGCGGGTGTGATGGCCCAGCACCGACCAGTGCCCCGCACCGACGGCGAAGTCCGAGATCAAGGCGCCCTCCAGGACGGCGGCCACCCGCGGGTCGTCGGTTTCGCGCTCGATCGGCTCGTTGGCCAGCAGTTCGGACTGCACCACCAGTTGCGCCCGCCCGTCCAACGGTTCGACCTCGTAGTGGATGGCCGCGATGGCACGTTGGCTGAACGACACCAGCCGCTCCGAGGTGATCCGCACATGCCGGCCGGTGGGCGAGATCCACTCGGTGTTTCGGCGCAGCGTGCCGGACCGGAAGTCCAGCACGCGGTCGTGCCGTGGGGCCGAGCCGTAGCGCATGTCCAGCGGCTCGTCCTCGACCAGCAGCCGGATCATCTTGCCGTCCGTCACGTTGACCACGGTCTGCCCGTCCTCCGGGTAGCCGTACCCGGCCTCGGCATACGGCAGTGGTCGCCGCTCGTAGAACCCGTTGAGATAGGTGCCCGGCAGCCCGCGCGGTTCGCCTTCCTCGAAGGACCCGCGCAGTCCAATGTGGCCGTTGGAGAGCGCGAAGGTGGACTCGGTCCGGCGCAACGCGTCCAGGTCCAGCCACCGCCACCGCAACTCCCACGGCGCCACCTCGTAGCCGGGAGTCTGACGAGCCGTCACCGCTTCACCTCCGCAGGTCACAGGTCCATTGCCAGGATGTCGGCCAGGTCGGAGACCACGAGGTCCGCGCCGTGCGCCCGCAACTCGTCGGCGTGGTGGGTGCGGTCCACCCCCACGACCCAGCCGAAACCGCCCGCCCGGCCGGCCTGCACACCGGCCAGCGCGTCTTCGAACACCGCCGCTGCGGCAGGCGCCACTCCCAGCGCCCGCGCTCCGGCCAGGAACGCGTCCGGCTCCGGCTTGCCGCGCAGCCTCTCCCGCGTGATCACCAGGCCGTCGATGCGTGCCCGCACGAAGTGGCTCAGGCCCGCCGCGTCCAGCACCGAGGCGCCGTTCTCCGAGGAGGTGACGACGCCGACGGCCAGGCCGGCACCGGCGACCGCCTCCAGATAGCGCACCGAGCCCGAATACGGCTGCACCCCTTGCTGACGGATGATCGCAAGCAACAACTTGTTCTTGCGATTGCCCACCCCGTACACGGTGTCGGCGGTCGGCGGGTCGTCGTGACCACCCTCGGGCAGGGTGATGCCACGGGAGGCGAGGAACTGGCGCACCCCGTCCGCCCTGGGCCGCCCATCCACGTACACGAGGTAGTCGGTCTCGGTGAACGGCCGGGAGCGCTCGCCCTCCCGCTGCCGCAGGAACGCGTCGAAGGTCTGCTTCCAGGCCGCCCGGTGCTGGGCGGCGGTGCTGGTCAGCACGCCATCGAGGTCGAAGAGGCACGCCGTAATCCCTTCGGGTGCCACGTGTGTCCCGCTGGCAGGTTGGCGGTCCGACTGGTCCATGCTCGCTAGCCCTTCCGCTCCGCGTGGCCGCCGAACTCGTTGCGCATCGCGGACAGCAGCGTATCGCTGAACGTGCCAAGGCCGTGGGATTCGAAACGTTCGTTGCGGGCTGCGGTGATCACCGCAACGTCGATGTCATACGAGTAAGCCTCCGAGGCGCGCAGCGGTGCGGTTTCCGCGTCAACGGTACGTTCCTGCTTGCCGACGCCGGTGTGCGTGATGATGCTCAAGCCCTCGGCGATGGCGTCCATCATCCCGTACTCCACGCGGTTGTGCACCATCCTCACGAAGTGAACAGTTGATCTCCGCTGGCATGCGTGACCTTCGGGAACCGCACGTCGGCACCGCCGATGCTGTTCGACCCGGGTCAGCCCTCCCCAGAGGACAAAGTCCCCACGCGGCGCGGCGCGCCTCTCAGCTGTCGCCGGACTGGCGGTAGTACGAGATGGCCCCGGTGCGTTCCAGGTCTTCCTCTCGAATGGCTTCCACGTCCAACGTGACGTTGACGTTGTTGCTGACCACGACCCCGCCTCCGGGCAGTGTGTCCTGCCAGGAAACCCCGAAGTCGTGGCGGTTGATCGTGGTCGTGGCCTCGAATCCGATCCGGCGCAGCACTCCGCGGTTCTCCGCGCCCACCCAGAACGGCGTCTCCCACTGGCCGAGGTAGGAGACGCGCAGCGGGACCGTACGGGTCACCCCGCGGATGGACAGTTCGGCACTCGCAAGGGCGTCGGTGTCGCCGGTACGTTCGGCCACCCTGCCGGTGAACAGGATCTTCGGGTAATGCTCGACGTCGAAGAAGTCCGCGCTGCGCAGGTGCGCGTCCCGGTCCGGCTCACCGGTCCACAACTTCGTGGCGTCGATCTCGCCCTGAAACGTCGCATCCGAACCGCTGTCGGCGTCGAACTCCAGCGAACCGTGGATGTCCTTGAAAAGCCCGCGGACCCACGTGACCATCATGTGCCGAGCGAGGAACTCGGCCTCGGTGTGTCCCGGTTCGAAGATCCAGTTACTCATGCGGCTCCTCCTCGTCTCCGAAGGTCTATTGTGGACCTCCATTTCAGGTGCGCTGCCGGACGGCGGGTTTCTCCGCGGGCTGCCTGGCGTGCGGGATGCCGGGCGCCTGGGCGGGAAGGATGCGGTCGACGGCAACCGAAAGGTGCCGTGGGCCGCGCAGCACCGCGTTGGGGCGATAGGGCGGCGGGTCGGTCAGCAGGCGGGGATTGTCCAGTCGCTGGGCCAGCTGTACGAGGGCGATCTGGGTTTCCTCGCGAGCCAGGGGTGCGCCGAAACAGTGGTGGACGCCACCGCCGAATCCCAGGTGCTGGGCGCTGTCGCGGTCCATCGCGAAGGCTTCGGGGTCGAACCGGTCGGGGTTGAACCGGTCCGGGTCGGGGACGTGGTCGGGGTCCCGGTTGCCGGCGGCGAGAACGAGGACGATGCGGGCGCCGGCCGGGATGGTGGTGTCGGCGATCTCGATGTCATCCAGGGCCACCCGGTTCGGCAACAGCTGCACGGGCGGTTCGTAGCGCAGCAGCTCTTCGACCGTGGGAATCACGTACTCGGGGTCACGGCGAACACGGTCGAGCACGTCGGGATGCCGGAGCAACGTCAGCATCCCGTTCGTGATGAGGTTGACCGTGGTCTCGTGCCCGGCGATCAGCAGCAATGCCAGGTTGCGCTCCAGGTCAGCGCGCGAGAGGTGGCCCAGGGCGCCGTCGTCGGTGACCAGCCCGGAGATCAGGTCCTCGCCGGGAAGCTCGCGGCGGGCGTCAGCGAGCGTGCCGAGGTAGGCGCCGAGTTCAGCGAACGCGGCCGCGCGTTGCGCGCGTAGTTCGGCCGGCATCGCGCCCATCGGGCCCACGCCCGCCACGATCGCGTCGGCCCAGACGCGGAAGCGGGGCTCATCCTCGACCGGCACGCCGAGCAGTCGGCAGATCACTGTCACCGGGAAGGGGTAGGCAAAGTCGTCGACCACGTCGATCTCACCCTTGCCGGCAAGGCCATCGATGAGTCCGGTGACGATCTCCCGCAACTCGGGGCGCATGGCATCGATCCGGCCAGGTGTTTCCGGCGGGCCGTAGTGCCGGCTGAGGATTCGGCGAATCCGGTCGTGCTCGGGAGGGTCGCGGTTGATGAAACTCGGCTGCGGCCGATCTCCTCCGCCACCGGCGAGAGGATCGGATGTCTCTGAGCTGACCCGCGGATCGTGCAACAGGGCGACGATGTCGCGATAGCGGCTGACGACGTAAGCGCCGGCGGCTTCCGGCGTGACCGGCGTGGCACGCAACTCGGCGTACAACGGCCAAGGGTTGGAGCGGTTGTCGTAGTCGAGAATCCGCTGCAAGATGCTCGCGGTTGCCATCATCCCACCTCAACTCCCGCGTACGAGCACGGCGCGGCGTTCGCTGGGGTCGTGCCCGGTGAGTACCACCGTGGCCTGGTGCGGCAAGGCGTGCTCATGGATCTCGGCGGGCACTGGCTGCCGGCTCGCCGGCGGGTCGACGCCCGTGAAGGCCGGCGGGAAGGGGGCCGCCCGCTCGATCAGCCGGCCGTAGAACTCCAGCCACAAGCCCTGGTTGAACGTCACCGCCGCGGTGACGCGACCCCGACGCCCGTACGCGGCGACGAACCGACGCTCGGCCGTCGATCCCTGGGTGAGGGCTATCTCGTCGGCGTGGGTCGGCACACCGATCGACTTGATCTCGGTATCGAACTGCGTCGACCAGAACACCGGCAGGGCCAGGTGCGCCCAGCGCTGGGCCCCTTCGCTGATCATGTTGTGCGCGGCGATCTCGGCTTGGTCCACCGCGTTGCCCCAATGCTCCAACGCCAGCATCTCGTAGCCGTAGAGCGGGTGCGGGAACCGGGCCACGTCGCCGGCGACGAAGATGTCGTCGGTGACCACGCCGTTGACGTCGAAGGCGCGGCACCCCGCGTCGCACGCCAAGCCCCACGGACCCGCCGCGAGCCCGGAGCCGGCCAGCCAGTCCACGTTGCGCACGGCACCAAGGGACACCACCGCGACATCGACGTCGAGCGTGCTGCCGTCCGACAGCCGCGCCCGGCACACCCGGTTCTGGCCGTCGGCTTCCAAGGCGTCCACCGATACGCCGCAGCGCAGGTCCACACCATGGTCCCGCTGCACGTCGGCCGCCACGGACCCGACAGCGGCCCCCAACGCTCCGGCCAACGGAGACGGCCCCCGCTCCACCACCGTCACCGGCAGGCCCAGCTCGCGGCAGTCGGAGGCGACCTCGGACCCGATGAACCCGGCCCCGATGACCAGCACTCGCCGCGGGCAGGCGGCCAACGCCTGCCGCAGCCCCGCCGCGTCATCCCGGCTGCGGACGGTGAACACACCCTCCAGCGCCGCCTCGTCCGCCTTCGGCCAGTTCCGCGCCCGAACCCCGGTGGCGATCAACAACCGGTCGAACTCCACGGCGTCGCCGTCGGCCAGCAGCACCCGCTTGGCGTGGCGATCCAGCCCGGTGGCCGCCTGGCCCAGCCGCCACTGGGCGTCGGTTCCGTCACGGTGCGGCAGCGGCGTGCCCTCGGCCGGCACCCGGCCGGTCAGAACGTTCTTCGACAGCGCCACCCGGTCGTACGGCGCGTACGGCTCGTCGCCGATCACGGTTACGGTGCCCGGGAAGCCGTGGCGACGGAGCGTGAGCGCGGCACGTGCTCCGGCCAAGGAAGCACCCACGATCACGATCCGCTCACCCCGCCCGGTCCGTGCCCGTGGGCCTGTCGCGCCGGCCTGCCCTTCCCGCTGATCCAGCAGGATCGCCCGTACCGGGCATGCTGCCGCAGCACGGAGAATCCTCTCCCGCTGCGCGTCATCGGGGTTCCCGTTGTAGAGCAGCGCCTCGCCGTCGCGCATGGTGAAAACGTCCGGCGCAGCGAAGACACACTGCCCATAGCCCTGACATCGAGTCAGATCAACGACCAGCCTCACGTCAGCCCCCGCCCGTAGTGTCCACTATGGATTCCCAGCGAGCCCCCCCAGCGGCTCACCGTGTGTGGCGCGCCGACAGGTTTGAGGCGCTAACGAATTCGCGCCCGCGTGCCCGAGTGAACCCGCCCTCCGCGTCCCGGCTGAAGGGCAGAAAGTCCCAGTTGCCGCGCCTACCGTCCAAACGAGGCTGGCGCGGGTCTCGAACCTGTAGTCGACACGGGAGCCTCGAAGCCGTGCGGTCCCAGCGGGACGTTCGTCCGTGGTCACCCCGACCGGATACGACGCATGCTGCCCCACGTGCACAACGACGGCACTCCAGGGAGCTGATCATGGCACGCCCTCAGACAGCGGCATCGCTCGTGCTGGCGGCACTGGCCGTCGTCCTCCTGATCACAGCCGGATGCACGGCCTCAGCCCACACTCCAGCGAGCAACCCGCCCGCGCCGGCGCCGCCGCCACCCGCGGCCGGACAGGGATTCGTCTGCCCCAACCTGCCGAGCCCGTCCAACACCAGCACGCCATCGTCATCGTCGTCGAGCAGCAACGACACCGGCTCGAACAACTCGTCCAACAACCAGAGCAGCAGTTCCGACACCGGATCGAACACGTCCCAGAGCAGTCAACAGTCCAGCCAGCAAAACAGCAATTCCAATACCGGATCGAACAACAACTCGCAGACCTCGCACCAGTCCAACTCTTCGGGCTAGGGGCCTGTCCGGGACCTTTGGCTCTTCGCGCGACCACGTGGTCAGCAGGCACCCTGATGAGGGTCGACGTATTGCGTTGGGATCAGTAGAACATCGCGGCCCCGGGGCCCGCGATGTGGAGAAGGTGCGGGTGTCTGGCAGCAGGAGGTGATCATGCTCTCGTGGGCTGTGCCGGATTGCCTGGCGAAAACCGGGGGTGTGCTGGTGCACGTCGCGGGCCCTCCAGACGCGGCGAGCGAATGGCAGGGGAGACTTCGCCACGGTCAGCGATCCGCCACGCGCACGACACACCAGGCCCGGCTGGGGCTGGCGGGTATTGCCATGAAGTACGGGACCGTCGGCCTGGTCGGCGTGGGGGTCAACAGTGTCGTGCTGCTTGTCCTGTACCGAACAGCACATGTCCCGCTGGTAGCAGCGTCACTGATCGCTGTCGAGCTGTCGATCGTCGCCAACTACCTGCTCAATGACTGCTGGACCTTTTCGCAGCCACGCCCCACGTGGCGACGCTTCAGCAAGTTCAATCTCGCGGCCGCTGGGGCATTGATGATCATCCCTTGCGCGGTGTGGGGGCTGACTCGCCTCGGGCTGCAACTCCCGATCGCCAACCTGGTCGGAATCGCAGTGGGTGGTGGCGTGAATTTTACGGCGAGTCTGCTGTGGGTGTGGGTACTTCCCGCGAGGCTTGCTCACAGTGGCTAGCCCAACCTGTCGGGCAAAGATTGTCGTGTAAGCGGGATGTGCACGTTCGGTGGAGCCCTTTCCCGGGCGGCGGTTGAGAGAAGTGCCGCCGTCACCCCGTTGCGTCTACCGCTGCTTCGCCGCGCTGGGGCACCTCAACGGGTGACCCGCTGGGAAAACATTCAAGTCGATCACTGGTAGGGGGCGAGGGGACCATGACCGAGCCAGAAGACCGGGACCGGCGGCCGGACAGGGCACCCGCCCCGGACGACCCGGTCTCCGAGCAGGCAGCAAGCTCGGAGACCAGCGGCGCCAGGACTGAGCAGCCGGGGACCGACTCCGGCTTCGCCGACCTGAGCTGGGAGGACATCGACCTCCGGGACACCGACTGGCACAGTGCCGACTGGGCCGAGGAGCCCGAGGACGCTCGGCGGCAACCGAGCGCCGAGCCGGCCGAGCAAGCTGAGCCCGCGCAGGAGTCCGCACAGGAGCCCGCGCAGCCAGTGCCAGAACCGACCGCGGGCCAGGCGGAGGTCTCGCAGCCCCGGACCCCCGACGCCGAGATCAAGCCAGAAGGAGAGGGTGCGGCCCCAGACCGGGGCGTCCAGCCGGACGCCGTGGGCGCACCTGAGACGACCCGCCAGCGGTTGATCAACCAGGTCACGAGCCTGCACCGTCCCAAGTGGACAACGGTTGGATTTCTCGCCCTCGCGGCCGTGCTCGTGTTCGGGTTCGTTCACGCGGTCACAGGAGGTGGGTTGAGCACCAACAGTGGGTCTGGCGCGCCCCCACCACCGCCACCGACCGTCCTGGTCAACGGGGTGCCGGTCCCGGTGAACGGTCCCATGCTCTCCTTGGATCCGGGCCTGGTGCGTCAGGGCAGCCACGTGGGCGTCAGCGGCAGCGGATTCGACCCCGGCTCGTCCGTGGACATCGCGTTCGTACCGGCCGGGAAAGGGCCACCACAGCAGGTAGGAACCGCCCTGGTCAGTCGTGAGGGGGTCGTCAACAGCGGGTTTACGGCGCCCCCGATGGCCGGGACGAACCACGGCGTGGTCATCGCCCGTGAGCAAGGCTCCAACAAGGTGGCCCAAGCCGATGCGGTCGTCCCCGCGGCTCAGGCGGGCACGGTCGCCATCGACAAGGCATCGGGCCGACCCGGTGATGTGGTCACCGCCTCCGGTGGGGGGTTTCAGCCCGGCGAGAAGATCGCCGCCTACTGGGGCGGGATCGACGGCACTCCCTCCGCGCAAATCCCCGCTGACCCCCGTGGCGGCTTCGCTCACGCCCCCGTGCGGGTCGGCATCGGCCGCTCAGGCTCCAACACCCTGGTGATGATTGGCGAGCGCAGCAGGACGACCGCGACCACGTCATTCTGGATGCAGGCGCTGTACCCGTCGGTGACGGTCAGTCCCTATGCGGCGAAAGCGGCCCAGCAGGTCGCCGTCTCCGGTTCCGGGTTCGTGCCCGGCGAGCGGGTGCTGGTCTATCTCAACCGGGCGGCCGGGCCTCCGGCGGCGGTCCTGCCCGGCAGCCCCACCGGAACGGTGAGCGGGGCCCGGTTCTTGTTGCCGTACCAACTCAGCGGTACCCAGAACATCACGCTCGTCGGCGAGCGAAGCCGGGCGACGGCGAAGTCGGGGTTCATGATCATGCCGTACACGCCGTCCGCCCAGCCGAGCACCTGGAGCGGGATGCCGGGCACCAAGCTGAGCTTCTACGTCACCGACTTCGCACCGAACGAGGTCGTGCTCGTCTACGCCAACAGCGCCCCGGGCCGCAACGGTGACCTGGTCTCCGCGTTCCGGGTCAACGCCCAGGGAGCCGCCAAGGCGGCCGGTTCCTGGCAGATCCCGTCCAACGCCCAGGGCAAGACCAACGTGCGGCTCGTCGGCCGGCAAAGCGGAGGAACAGCGACAATCAACCTCACCGTCCAAGCCGGCGGGGGTGCGGACTTCCCGGCACCACCGCCGTACGTCCTCCCGCCGGAGCTGGCCGCGGACCCGGTCGTTCCCGGTGGTCCGCCGCCACCACCTCCGGCGCCACCGGCTCCGCCACCGCGTCCGGGCGCGCCGGCGCCACCACCCACGAGGTAGCTCGCAAGGCTGGCAAGTGGGCCGACGCGGCGAACTGCCGCGTCGGCCCACCCCGCTAGGTGTTCAGTAGCTGGAACCGGACAGCGCCATTTGGGCGCGGAGCACCGGCCATTGACCGGTACTCGTCGAGGTGTAGGGGGAGCCGTTGTCGCTATAGGACAGACTGGCGTTGTTCGTGGTCTGCGTTTCGTTCATGTAGTCGAGGTGGTTGATCAAGTCGCTCGCGGCGTAGCGGACCTTGTGGTTGGCCGTCATGAACGTCGCGGAATCGTCCGCCACGACACCGTCCGCGTCCGAGCCCATGATCGACCAGTCCGTCCCACCGGAGCCCTGGGGGTTCTGACCGTTCGCGTTCAGGTCGTTCAGGAACGCCGAGCCGGGCGTCATCTCGGTGCATTGGATGTTGCTGGAGTTGCACAGCTGCGCGATGTTCGCGCCGTTGTGCGGCGTCCCGAAGTTGACCACGTTGCTGATCAGCAGCGACGGGGGGAAGTTGGGATCGTGCGCCGCCACCTGGTACATCGCGTCTCGAATGATCAGGCCACCCATGGACCAGCCTACAGCGCCGATGTTTTGCCCCTTGGACGTGTAGTTGTTGTAGACGTACCAAGCGAACTGGTAGGAGATGTGCCTGATGTCGGTGTTCTGGGAGTCCCCGCCGTTAACGGTCCCACCGGGGTAGTACGTGTTCTGGTTGCCAAAATTGTTGAGGTCCACTCCGCAATTCCGGTCGTCCCAGTAGTACTTCGCGGTGACCTGGGGGCCGGTGAAGCCGTGGCTTGTCATGAATCCCGTCATGTTGCCCCACAGGTTGCCGCAGTCGTAGCCGGACCCGTCCGGGTCGTAGCCATGGACGTACACAACCGGGGTGTTCGCGTTGCTGTCCCCGGACGCGGCATCTGCCGGGAACGCGGCGAATGTGGTCAGGGCGAGCAGGGCAGCGATTGTCAGGAACTTCGATAGCCAACGAAGACGCACGAGATCAACCCTTTCTGGGAAATGGCATAGCCCTTTCCGAAGGAAGAATGTGTCGGTAGGTGCGTGAAGGGAATGCGACAGAATCCACACGGTGCCTTGTGGGCTTGTCGTGGAGGTACCCGCGAAACCGTACGATTACTGATATCGTCCGTCATTGATGCCGTCAAGCGAGAAGGTCGGCGTAAAACGTTGCACGGCAGGAAAAGCGTAGGCACGTGAACACGGCGGCGTGACACACGCTCTGCTCGGTGAGCACCGCCGGCCCGTGCGTGATCGTTGCTTTCCATCGAAAGGCTTATTGGACGCGCGACCAGGCGTAGCTAGTCTTACCTACCCATCAGTAGGAGCAGGGTCCGCAAGGGCCCCACGGCGGAAGGGCAGGAGGGGAGAAGGCCACGTATGACCATGCCAGCAGCTGACGTCACCGCCGTCGATGCGGAGCCGGCTCGGCTCTGGCAGTCGCTTCCCAGCTCGCTGGCCTCGTTGCTGCGCCCGGAAATCGGTGACTTGGCCGGAGAGATCATCACCGAGATCCAGCGGAAGATCCCGGAGTACGCGCGGCCGCTGGACGCGAACTACGTCCGTTCCATCAGGCGCGGTGTCGAGGAGGCACTCCACCAGTTCGTCGACCGGATCGCCCACCCGGCCGCGATCCAGCAGCGATGCGCGGAGGTGCACCGCGCGCTGGGCCACAACGAGATGCGGCACGGTCGCAGCCTGGACAGCCTGCAACGCGCGTACCGGCTGGGGGCCCGGCTCGCTTGGCGACGCATCATGACGATGGCTGCGCGGGTTCCGGTTTCGCATGAGACGCAACTGCTGCTGGGCGAAGCCATCATCGCCCACATCGACGAGCTGGTCGCGCTCGCGGTCGAAGGTTACGGGCAGGCACAGGCGCGCGCCGCGGGCGCGCTGGCACGGCGCCGGCAGCGCCTGCTTGACATGCTGGTGGCCGACCCGCCGGTCTCCCAGGTCGCGTTGCTGGAGGCGGCTCGCGCCGCCAAGTGGGAGTTACCTTCCCGCGTAGTCGTGGCGGCACTGGACCCCTGCGCGAGCCGCAGGTTTGAGCGGACACCGCTGGCGCGCTGCCAGGCGTTGGTCGATCTCGAACGCAACGATCCTTACGTCTTGGTGCCTGCGGACACGGGGGAGCATGCGGACATTGACTGGGGGCGGACGTGCCCGGACTGGCGGGTGGCTGTCAGTGCTCCCGTGGCGTTGGCCGACGCGGTGCACGCGCTGCGGTGGCTGCGCCGGGTGTTGGCGCTGATCCGGCGTGGCATCCTTCCAGATCAGCCAGTCACCTATGGTGACGACCATCTGTCGAGCATTCTCTTGCTGGGGGACGAAGCGCTCGTCTCCGAGCTCGTTCAGCGACGCCTCGCGCCGCTGAACGGGCTCAATCCCAAGGAGCGGGTACGTCTGGGGCAGACCTTGCTGAGCTGGTTACGGAACCGGGGTGGTGCGCCGGAAATCGCGGCTGATCTGCACGTCCATCCGCAAACTGTGCGACGCCGGCTTCGCCGCCTCGAAAGGCTCTTCGGAGCGGACCTGCGTGATCCCGACGCACGGTTCAATCTCGAACTCGCGCTGCGCGCTGCGGCACTCGTCCTGCCGCTGGCCGACCGCGACCGTGCCGAACACCAGCGCCTTCCAGGATAGGAACCGGGTCGGCGGTGCTTGAGCAGAAGGTTGACGACTCAACGAGTCCCACCCGACGGGTCACGTCCCGTGCATATGCACACGCATCTGCAATCACGCCTGCTGCGTCTGGCTCTGTGGTGGCGTGCGGATGCCGTCGTTTGACGCCTTTGTGACGGCTTGCCCGAGAGCGACTTAGGACTCTAGTGCACACGCCAAAGGGCATGTGGGGTCTCTATATGTACAAGTGGTCGTTGATGGCGGTGGAGTCGTTACCGGGACGCGTCTCAGAGAAGGGGTGCCACGTCTCCATGCCCTGGGCGTAAGGACCAAGATCATGAGCGAGAGTCCAGAGTTCCACCGGCAGAACCCGACAGCCGCGATCATCTTGGACAGTGTCCTGGATTGCATGACCACACTCGCCGCCGACATCGGCAGGCTAGAGGAGTTCGTCGTTTTCGATGAGCAAGCACAGAACGCACAGCGTCTGGACGAGCTCACTTCCGAGTTGTCGGCGCTGGCATTGACGTTGGCTGAGGCCCAACGGCGTGTCAGCCGTTGCACCGAACTGTACGAGGAAGATAGCTGAGCCCGGGATCGCTGAGTACAACGAATGCCCTGGCGAACACGCCGAAATCCCGCTGAGGCGCTGATAGCCGGGCTGACCGCTGGATCGGTGGGCGCAGCCAGCCTGGGGGCAAGTCCGACCACGGCGCTCCATAGTCCACTGTGGATAGATCTGCCGTGCTTCGGTGATGGCGTTGCACACGGGGCATCGGGTCACATAAGAAGGACAGGTGGGATTACAGGGCCTATCGTTCCGGTTGTTACTCTTCGTCACCTTGGGAGCATTCGCGGGTTACGCGCTGCTGCTGCCGATCGTCCCGATGTGGGCGGTGGCCGGCGGTGCGAGTACCGCCGGGGCGGGCGCCACCAACGGCGTGTTCATGCTGGTCACGGTCCTTACCCAACTCGCCATGCCGTGGGTGTTGCGCCGCTGGGACCACCGCTGGGTGCTGGGCGCCGGCACGCTGCTGATCGGTCTCCCTACGCCACTGTTCGCAGTATCCACCCACCTTGGATTGTTACTGGCGGTGTCCGGGGTGCGCGGTATCGGGTTCGGAATGCTCACAGTCACCGGTAGCGCTCTGGTGGCCGAACTCGTTCCGGTTGCGCTGCGGGGTCGCGCGTCCGGTCTGTACGGGCTCGCGGTGGGCCTGCCGAACGTGCTGTGCCTACCGGTCGGGGTCTGGCTGGTGCAGCGCGCCGGCTTCGATGTTCTGTTCTGGCTGGCAGGGGCCGTTCCGTGCGTTGCGGCCGCCGTTGCCCTCTGGATACGACCGGCGGACATCCGGTCGTCGTCGACGCGGCACACGATCACACGGACTGTCCAGGCCAGCCTGCTCGCCCCATGGACCATGATGCTTTGCACGGCGAGCACGGCCGGTGGGTTGGTGGCGTTCCTACCGCTTGCCGTTCCTCGTCTCGCGTCGCCGGCGCTGTTGCTGTTTGGCATCGCGACAGTCGCCGGCCGGTGGGTGGCCGGGGTGGTCGGGGATCGGATCGGATCGCACCGAGCGGTGCTCCCGTCCGTGCTGACGGCGGTGATCGGGACGGCTGGGATGGCGCTCGCCACCAGTGGTATGGACACGCTCGCGCTCGCCGGGGCGCTGTTGCTGGGCGCGGGTTTCGGTGCGTTGCAGAACGCCACGCTGGTCGTCATGTTCGACCGTGCCGAGTCCGGCTCGGCCAGCGCCGTGTGGAACATCGCCTACGACGCGGGAAACGGCATCGGGTCGGTGGGTTTCGGGATACTTGTCGGATCCTGGGGATACTCCGTGACGTTCGGCATCGCAGCAGCCGTGATCGTCGCTTCCGCGCCTCTGGTCCTGGCCTGCCGCCCGGCCCCGGCAACGCCCGCACGACGGATGAAGTCCGCGGATGGCCAGTACGTTGCCGAAGGGAAGCCGGTCTCGCGTCAACGTGGTCGCCGGGACAGCAGGGGAGCCAACCCGAACCACAAAGGAGGCTGACATCAGTTGAGTACCAGGCGCCCACTGTGGAGGCTGCCGCCGCCGGGTGTGCGACGAGTCATGTGCAGCGGAGGAGTTCGTCGGTGTAGGGACTGAATCGGAGGTAGACACCGAGGTCTGCCGGTCGGTGGGCGGCGGTGGTGCGGTAGCTGACCAGCTCCTGCAAACTCGTTATCGCTGCTAGTGGGGCGGGTGCCACTTCTGTGAGGGCCTTCCGGTAGGGGTGCGGATCGATGCCTTCGGCATGCATGAGTGCGGTGATCCGCTCCAGTGCGGCGGCGTCGGACGGCGCGTTGTCGGGCAGGCGAAGGTAGAGGTTGGCCTCGCCAGGTCCTGGATCGCCGGCACGGAAGGCGAGACAGGTTAACGGTTCGTTGTCGACCGTCTCCTGATCGCCGTAGATGGCTTGCCACGCTCGCGCCGTTCGAGCGGGGTCGTGGCGGTGGGCCAGGGAGGCCACTGCCTCCAGTTGCGATCGCCGCATGGGGTGGTGTCGGAAGTAGACCTTGACGCGGGCGTCGGGGTGGGCATCGAGGTCGAGCGCGAGGAACTCCAGCTCATGTCCGTCCTCGATGAGTTCGGACAGTCGCTTTCTGACAGGTGCCCAGGCGTCGGCGAGGTCAAGCCGGCGCATCGCTTCGTCGACGAGATCACCGGTGCGGTCGAGTCCCTGGCATTGGGGGTTCAGGTAGACCTTGTAGCGGGGCGAGTGCGGTGGACGCCATGCGAGGGAGTGCCAGATGGTGGGCCGGTAGGGCTGCGGGGACGAGGTGAGAAACAGGTCCTCGATGGTCTGATAGCGGTGCAGCGAGACACCGTGCGTGTCGGCCAGGCGATGAGTGAGTGCCCGGCCGGCTGCCTGGTTGCTGCGCGGAGTGGGCTGCGGGCCGAGGGATTCGAACAGTATCCGCAGTTCAGGTGTGGCGGAGGGCTGTTGCCAGCTGATGGAGAGTTCGGCTGGAAAGCCATCAGCGGACACGAACGACGGTGGCGCGCAGCGCACACCTATCGGGCGATCCCCCCAAGGGGACAGCAGCGTGCGTATGGTTTTTTCCGTGCTGGAACCGCTGAATCCCAATCCTTGAGAAATAGTGCGCCACTTGTCGGCGAGAAAATCACTGTATGTGATGTTGGGAACATGGTAGATCCCGAGCCGTCGTGGTGTGGTGGTTACATCGAGCGGCACTACCCGACCTCCGGTTGTGCGACTTACGCTACGGAACGAGCCAGTTGAAACATCATTGACGACACCATGCAATTTCGGCAACTCTCCACTGACTGTGACGGAAAGGGCCGCGTCCTGATGCGACAGGTGAGTGAGTTCGAGAAAAGTCAACAGGCAGAACAGTGCAGCGACGACGCTGTGTGTATCGTTGGTGCGGGATTTTCGGGATTGGCTGTAGCGCGTGCGTTACGCCAGCGCAATGTGCCGTTCAGGTGCATTGATCGAGCCGCCGCACTGGGGGGTGTCTGGCGCTATCCTGATGCCGACCAGCCCCTGCCCGGCCCTGCCTACCGCTCGCTGCACCTCAACACCTCGCGCCATGTGACCGAATTCACTGGCTTTCCGATGCCGTCGACCTACCCGCGTTACCCGCGCCACGACCAGGTCATGGACTACCTGGATCAGTTCGTCGAGCATTACGATCTCCGACGCGACATGGAGTTCAACACGGAAATCACCGCTGTGCGCCGTCGTCGTGATAGCACGTGGGAGGTCACGTCCCACGATCACGGCAGCGGCGCGATCCGCCACCGCCGATTCCGTCAGGTCGTCGTGGCCTCCGGGCATCATTGGGAGCCGAAACTACCCGACCCGCCGATCCGAGGGAGTCAAACCTTTCCAGGCGAGTGTCTGCATACTCGCGACTACTCCGGCCCGTCAGCATTCGCTGGAAAACGAGTTGTCGTGGTGGGGCTCGGCAATTCGGCTTGCGATATCGCGGTCGAGCTGTCCCACGTCGCGGATACGACCATTCTGGCCACGCGTCGCGGTGCGCACGTGGTACCGAAACAAATGATGGGTATTCCGATTGATGAGATCTCGGCGAGTCGGTGGTGGGCCTGGTTGCCGTTTCGACTTCAGCGGCGATTCATCGAGGTGTTGCTGCGGATCATTCGTGGCCATATCACCTCGTACGGACTGCCGGAGCCGGACCACAGGATCTTCTCGGCGCCCATCACCATTTCCGATGAACTGTTGAGCCGCCTGGCACATGGCGCGGTCACGCCGAAGCCGATGATCGACCACTTCGATTCCTCCACTGTGTACTTCGCCGACGGCACGAGCGCGGACGTGGATGCCATCATCTACTGCACCGGCTACCACGTGACGGTTCCGTTCGTGCCCCGCAACGCCGTGTTTTCCGACAGCGGTCAGGTCGGGCTGTATCAGCGTGTCGTGGCGCCGTTTCACCCTGGACTGTATTTCGTGGGACTGGTCCGCCCGGTTGGGGCGCTCACGCGCCTGGTCGAATACCAGGCCGAGTGGGTCGCCGACCTCGTCGAAGGTGTCGTCGTCCCCCCGTCGACGCGGGAGATGGTCGCTGAAATCCATCGCTACCTTCACGGTGTCACCGAGCGCTACAGTACGGCCGTCGGCGACTCGATCCACGTCGATGTGCCGGTCCACTTGCAAGCGATCCGTCGCGAGCGCAAAGCAGGCCGACGTCGAGCACGAGGCACGCCCGCCACGATTCCGGGAGGCGGGCCACGAGCACAGTCAGCAGGGGCAACGATCGCAGCCGCCGCGTACGAGCCGCGACCGGACTGATGCTCATCTCCCGAGTCACCGCACCGGCTCAGGGGTCTCCAAGCGTTGCAGCGCGTACTCGAGCAGCGCGATCAGCACGTCTTTGCTTTGCTGGCGGTCCCGCGCGTCGAAGGGCAGGATCGGCACCGCGTCCGACAGCGCCAGGGCACGACGCACCGCGTCCACGTTGTGCACCCGGGCACCCTCGAACTGGTTGAGTGCCACCACGAAGGGGATGCGGCGATGTTCGAAGAAGTCGACGACGCTGAACGAGTCCGCCAGCCGGCGGGTGTCGACAATGGCGACGGCGCCGAGGGCATTGTGGGACAAGTCGTCCCACATGAACGAGAAGCGGTGCTGGCCCGGGGTCCCGAAGAGGTACAGTTTGAGCTGCTCGGTGATCGTGATCCGACCGAAGTCCAGCGCTACGGTCGTCTTGGACTTGTGGTCGACGCCGTCGAGGTCGTCGACTCCCTCGCTGGCCTGCGTCAGGATCTCCTCTGTGGCCAGAGGTGGAATTTCCGAGACGGAGCCGACCAAGGTGGTCTTTCCCGCGCCGAAACCGCCCGCGATCACGATCTTCACTGCTTTCGGCGGCCGTACGTCAGAGGTTGCGGACACCATCGAGCACCTTCTTCAGTAGTTCACGGTTCTCACTGTCGCGACCCGGCGGTTGAGTTCCCGACGTGAGGTATCCCTGCCTGAGCAGATCGGCAACGAGCACCCGGGCCATTAACAGTGGGACCTGCAGTTGTGCGGCGACCTCCGCGACCGATACCGGCGTCCGGCACAACTCGAGGACAGCGACCTCGTTGGC
Organism: Pseudonocardiaceae bacterium; assembly: GCA_051984675.1. GTDB lineage: Bacteria > Actinomycetota > Actinomycetes > Mycobacteriales > Pseudonocardiaceae > JBPYFK01. Next base: position 51,979 of record JBPYFK010000007.1, read on the forward strand.
CGACAGTGCGGAATCGCCGAGGCGGGGCGCTGCCACGACCTGCGTCACGACATCCAGGTCGGCGCCCTGAGGCTGGGTCCGCCCGCCGGTGCGCACGTACGGGCGGACCAGCGGTCCGGCCTCCTCATCAAACCACTCATCTTGAGCCATCGCGCAACTGCCTTACGTGGTGGGCTCGGTGGACGTCGCCCGTGGCGGCGTGGACAGATGCTGACCAACGCGGGTCACCAACCGGGTCATCTCGTGCCCGATCAGCTCGATGTCCGCTGTCGCCTCGGCGAAGACCGCAAGCCGCGTGCCCTGACCGGACTTGGTCAGAAACAGGAAGAGGCGATCCATTTCGATCAGGGTCTGTTTCACCGAGCCCCCGTCGAAGAGCTGACCGGTTTGTGTCGCCAGGCTCTGCAACGACGACGCCATCGCCGCGAGCTGATCGGCGAGATCAACGCCCAGTTCGTCGGAGTGCGCCAGGAGAAGCCCGTCAGACGACAGCAGCACGGCGTGCCGCGCGCCCACTACCTGGTTGGCGAAATCGTTCAGCAACCAACTCAGGTCCTCGACATTGGCTGATCGCGTTGAGGCCATCCGCGTCACCCTTCTTCGTGCTCGTCGCGTGCCGCCGCGCCCGCCGCGCCGCGGTAGAAACGCGCGAAGTTCGTGGCCGGCGGTGATGGTGTCTGTTCCGTGCTGGTGTCAGGCTCTGACCCCGGCCGTGACGTCCGTGGTACAACGAGGTGCGTGCCCGGTGTCCGCTGCGGCAACTGTTCGCCAGGGGTGCGCTGTGGGAGCCCGTGGTCGCCTTCTCGCGCAGGGTGCACGGGTTCGGCGTCCGGGTCCTCGATCGGGAACCTCCCGGTGTCGGCCTGGTCATCCACCGGCTGGTTATCGCTCTGCTCTCGACCATCCGTGGCAACCTCTCGGGTATCTGCCGGAGGAACACGCTCGGCGTGGTGACGCGACCGGGATAGGGTCGGCAGGCCCTGATCTGTCTGAACGTCGAGTTCGGTCACGATGAGCTGCTCGGGAATATCCACGACAGCCGCGGTCCCGCCCTCGATACCGCGCAAGGACACGGTGATGCCGCGCTGTTGCGCGAGCCGGGCGACCACGAACAAACCCAGCCGGGACTCTCCGCGCAGGGTCATCGACCCGAAGTCGGGCGGGTGCGCCAGGGTCGCGTTGGCCCGTTCAAGTTCCTGCTGGGGCATGCCCAAGCCCTGGTCTTCGATGTCGATGTGCAGCCCCTCGGCGGTGCGACGGCCGTGGACCTGCACCTGGCAGCGAGGTGCGGAGAAGGTGGCTGCGTTGTCCATCAGCTCGGCAAGCAAGTGGATCACGTCGGTGACCGCGGCGCCCCGCAGGGCGACATCCGGCATCGGGTTGACGTGAATCCGGGAATACTGCTCGATCTCTCCCACCGCCGACTGCACCACGTCGACCAGAGGCACCGGCTTGCGCCACTGCCGGCCCGGCTTGCCGCCGGACAAGATCGCCAAGTTCTCCGCGTGGCGCCGTTGCTGAGTGGCGAGCTGGTCTACCTGCAACACCGTCGCGAGTCGGTCTGGATCGCGTTCTTCGCGTTCGAGACGGTCGAGGATCAGCAGCAACCGCTGGCCCAGGCCCTGATACCGGTGCGCGATGCCCCGGAACACCTCCCGGACGCCCTCGCGGGCCTGGCTCTCGCGCACCGCCGCGGACACGGCCGCGTTCTGTGCCTGGTTGAAGGCGTCGGCGACCTGGCCGATCTCATCCTGCCCGAAGTCCAGGGAGGGCACCTCCATCGTGGGGTCCACCTGCTCGCCCCGCGCCAGCCTCCGCATGATCGCCGGGAGTCGGTCGGTCGCGAGATGCAGCGCGGCATCTCGCAACCGTGCCAAGCGGACGACCAGAGCACGGTCCACGAGCCTGCGCGCATTGCGCACCGCCAGCGCGATCCCGATCACGACCGCCAACAGAGCGATCAAGCTGCCGTAGACGACCTCGGTGAAGCGCGCGTTACCGTTGGCCAACCCAAGCGCGGCTCCGCGATTGGCTTGGTCCTTGGCCAGATCGATGAGCTGGCCCGAGACCGTGTCGGTGGTCGCCTGCCAGTTCTGATCCGAAAGCGGGTAACCGCCTGCCGGGCCGCGCTCACCCAGCGGGTGTTCGATCAGCTCGTCCTCTCCGGCCACCAGCTGGTGCCAAGCCGCCCCGCCAGTCAGTGCCTGGTACTGCTGCTCGACCTCGGGAAACGCGAACGGTGTCACCGTCGCCAACCGACCGTGGTACGACCCCACGAGGTTGACGAACTCCAGGTGTTCCTGTGTCGGAAACCGTCCCGCTGCCAGCGCCGCACTGCCCAACGATGCTGCCCGCGACATCTGGTCCGCAGCACGGAAGATCTCGGTGGCGGTGATGCCGCTTTCTCCCGCCGGTGCGTCCGGCACGACCCGGGCCTGCGTGTCGAACAGGTCTGTCCCCGCGTCCAGGAGCCGGTTGTAGTACGCGTAGAGAGCGTCTTTGGAGCCCGCGCCCGACGCGATCTGAGCACGCTGTTGCGGCAGTTGACTCAGCAGCCGTTGGAGGACATGCACCCGGTCGGCCACGGGTGCGGGTGTCTGGGACGAGGCCGCCAGCGACTCGAGTTTGGTGCTGAGTGCCGCGACAGCGGCGTCCGTCTCAGTCCGTTGTGCCTGCAACGCGGCCATATTCGGACTGGGCTGGCTGAGCGTGCGCAACGTGATCTGCCGTTCCCGTTCAAGCGCCACGAACGAGTTGACGGCCGGGATCGACGCGTCCTGGACTTCAACCCCGACCTCACGGACGTACAGGCCATCGCCAACCAGCACCGACGAATAGCCCAACCAGATGGCCAGCAGGACCACACTGGGTACGACGACCACGCGTGTCAGGCGCGACCGGATCGTTCGGTAGTCAGCATGGGACCTGTCAGTACTCATGTGCTCTCCGCAACATTCGAGTCGCGCCGAGGCCGCGCCTGCGCCGTCGCAGTGATCGCGGTCAGGTCAGTGGGTAGATGGCGGACCCACCACTGCGTTGACACGCACAAGCGCAGCGCGGTCCGGCAGACCGTAGCCATACGTCGCATCCCCTCGTCCGCAGGCGCCGGAACGGTATCACCCGATCGCGGGATACGTTAGCACCGAGTGATCATTGCACTGCGTTGGGTCATGTAAGTGAACCCTGAATTAACACGATCGTGCGTGTCGACGTTCAGTCTGGGCACGCCTACCCCGGTCTCCGTGCTGTGACACGACATTGACGCCCCCTGCACACGTCGATCCTCCCCCACTGCGACCTGGACACGCTGGAAGAGCAGGTGGTCACCTGTCACCGAATCGCCGCCCCGTTGCGAGCACCAAGCCGACATGATCTTTACCACTGTTTCGGTCGTCAGTGAACGACATGCAACGGAACTCACTAGAGCATCCGCGCATAGCTCGCGGTTGACCGCTTTCCTGTAGCGATCCATCCGGCCCGCCGGCCGCCTATAGGGCCGTGACCACAATGGACCCGCCGCGTGCCGAACGATGAGAGAGGAGCCCTACGTTCGGGGTCATGACAGCACCATCGTCCACACCCAGATCCGCACCGGTCGTTGCGGCAACGACCGGCTCATGACACAGCGCACTGCCGACGATCGAGACAAGTCGTTGGTCGTGGCCGGATTCGGCCTTATCTTGACGGCAGTACGCGGGCCTCGTAATGGCGAGAGCTGCCGGAAGGTGTCACGAGCACCGTTGCGGGGCTTTCGCCTCTATGCGGCAGGCCCGTTAGGTAGGAAGGATCGGGTGATATCAGGCCAGCGGAGTCCGTGGTGGTCGGGGATTCCGGGGTGCGGCGGAAGCGAGGGTCTTTCCCTCGGACGCGGAGGTGGCGATGTCCCGATCGGCTGCCACTGAGGATCGAGTGAGCATCGCGAGAGGGGCGTACCGGCGCGTGCGCACCGCCCATCTCAATGCGGTACGCGCGGCGATCGAGGACCACATTGTGCGCCTGGAATGGCCACCGGACCGGATTGAGCGCTACCGCGACGAGAGGCTGCGGGCCCTCCTCGCGTATGCACGCGAGCGTTCACCTTTCCATGCGCGGCGAATGGGCGACCTTGATCCTTCCGGGGCCGCGGTCGTAGACCTGGCGAGGCTGCCGGTGATGACCAAGCAGGAAGCGCAGAGCGAGTGGGACGCCATAGTGACGGTTCCGGGCCTCAACCGGGCAGAGGCGGAACGCATTCTTGCCGAGGAACCGTGGTTTTCGTACACACCCGAAGGTCGGCAGATCTTCAGTTCCGGCGGCTTTAGCGGTGTGCGGGGCGTGTACGTCTGGGACTGGGAGCTGTTCGTGTCGCTGGCCTGCCTTGCCTGGCGGACGCAGACTCGGGAGGAGCGGCGTGCTCCGCCGCTGCGGCGTCGCCCGGCACGGCTTGCGGTGCTGGAGGCGGGGGAGCCGCCGCATGCCAGCACGCCACTGTTCGACGTAGCGACGGCAGCAGGGATGGAGACCGTCGTGATACCGGCGGGCGCGCCGTTCGATGAGGTCCGCGCAGCGGTCGCGGCTGCCCGGCCCACTCATCTTGTCGGGTACGCGACCGTGGTGGGGCGGCTTGCCCGCGCCGCCCTGGAAGGAACTCTGGAGATCCACCCCGTCCGGGTCAGCACGAACTCCGAACCCCTCCTCGACGAGGATCGCCAGGCAATACGCGATGCGTGGAACGTACCGGTGCACAACCTCTGGGGGTCGACCGAGATCGGGGTGCAGGCGGTTGGGTGCGGGCATGCCGAGGGACTGCACGTGTGCGAGGACGAGGTCGTGCTCGAACGGGTCGACGAGGCCGGCAGGCCAGTCACCCCGGACGAGCCGGCCGCCCGCACACTCGCGACCGGGCTCGCCAACCGGACATTCCCGTTCATCCGCTATGACCTCGGAGACCAGATCACGCTGTTGCCCGGACCGTGCCCCTGCGGAAGCGCGTTCACGCGCGTGGCCGATATCGCGGGGCGCCGCGACGATGACTTCCACTACACGGCGTGCACCGTGCCCGCGAGCGCGTTCCGCCATGTTCTCGGGACCGATCCGCGCATCTCCGAATACCAGGTCCGGCAGACTCCGGCCGGAGCAGAGATCCTCGCTGTGGGTACCCCCGACGTGGGCGCGCTCACGCTGTCCGTCAAAGCCGCGTTGCGCCGGCATGGCCTACGCGACCCGGATGTCCAGATCCGGACAGTTGACCGACTTCAGCGGCACAAGGCGACTGGCAAGCTGCGGCGCTTCATCGCCCTGTGATCGACATCGAAGTCCACAAGAGACAGCTGTTCCCGTCGAAGTACGTTGTGCCGCACGGCACTGGTGACCAAGATTCGGCGCCGCCATTCAACAAGTCTCAGTGACGAAAGCGGTCTTTTGGATTGCGCGGCAGCGGTTTCGGTTATACCTGTTCGTTGAGTGGCTGGCGGAGGACGCGGGAGATGAACTCGAGGCTGCGCGCGAACACTGTTGGTGCATCGTAATCCAGCGTCGCGACGTGGTAGCTGTCTGGAAGGACGACGTCCGTGACGTCCGCGCTTCGGGTCCGTTCGAGCACGAGGGTCGCGTTGATCGGTTCCACGACGTGGTCGGCGGCCGAGTGTAACAACAGCAGAGGTTGGGAGACCGTCGTCAGATTCGCTGACACCGTCTTCCATAACTTGGCCAGGCTCGCGGCTGCGCGCAGCGGCAGCCGGTCATAGGCGAGCTCGGTTGCGCCCGGTTTCGCGATGTCGCCGGCCACCCCCGGCAGCGAGGGAATCAGCCGGGACAGGACGGGGAGCAGGATGGCACTGCGACGTAGGGTCGTCACGGACGGATTCACCAGGCCCAGACCGGCGACATCCGCGCCGTGGCACTGTGCGAGCCGTAGCGCGAGCGTCCCGCCCATGGACTGGCCGAACACGAACACTGACGAACACTGCTGACGGAGGAGCCGGAACTCGTGGTCGACGGCCTCGTACCAGTCCACCCAGGTGGTCTGATTCAGTTCCCGCCAGTGCGTGCCGTGTCCCGGCAACCGTGGGCAGCGCACGGTGAATCCTTCAGCGGCCAGGTAGTCGCCCCACGGGCGCATGCTCTGCGGGCTTCCCGTAAAGCCATGGCACAGCAACACTCCGACATCGTTGCCGCCGTTGTGGACGAACGGCTCGGCGCCCGCAATGACAGAGACCACCGAACTACCTCCCGGTTTCATCGACCTGCGGGGTCATCGTTAGTTGGACTTGCCCCACGCACACAGCTCCGCGGGAGCGATCATCTGCACGGTGGCACATCAATTCGCCGTGGCGGGTTGGTGCGCGGTCGGTTTCCCAGTGTCATCGTCGGCGGGCTGCCAGCCGGGCGGGCCGAAGACATAGCCGAGCCGGGCTCGCCAGCCACGTGCTCGTCGGAGGTCTCGCAGGATCGCCGCGTACTCGTGGAACTGCAGTGTGACGATGTTGTGCGTGGTGACCGGAGTGGTCAGACCGTAGGTGGGTCGGTGCCGTTCGGATTGGAAGGTGCCGAACATGCGGTCCCAGATGATGAGGATTCCCCCGTAGTTGCGATCGAGGTATTCCGGATTTCGGGCGTGATGCACCCGGTGATGCGAAGGCGTGTTGAAGAGGAACTCGATGGGACCGGGAAGCTTGTCGATCTTCTCGGTGTGTGTGAAGAACTGATAGATCAGGTTCACCGAGAATGCGGTGTAGATCAGCCACGGGGGCAGTCCTAGCAGCGGCAGCGGAATCCAGATCAGCACCTCGAACCATTGGTTCCACTTTTGCCGTAGTGCGGTGGAGAAGTTGAAGTACTCGCTGGAGTGATGGGCTTGGTGGGCGGCCCACACCACGCGGACACGGTGCGCGATCCGGTGATAGATGTACCAGAGCAGATCCACGCCGACCAACAGGACTACCCAGGTCCACCACGTGTTCGCGGGAAGATGCCACGGCGCCAGGTAGACGTACAGCGCCGAGTACGCCAGTAGTCCCGCGGCTCGGAACAGGATGCCCACGACTACCGAGCCCACACCCATGGACAGGCTGGTCCGGGTGTCGCGGCCGTTGTAGCCCTTTCCCTCGTGCTCATCGCCGAGGAATTGGAGAGCTGCCAACTCGATTCCAATGAAAAGGAAGAACACGGGGATGGCGTAGCCCACGGGGTCATGCAGTTGCTGCATGATGGCGTTCAGCATCCGTACCTCCGCGAAGCGACTGGCCAGTAGGTTACCAGTCGGTCACATGTTGTGGACAGCCAAAACGTCCGTGGAGGTCCTGACCTTGATCGCCTGACGTCAGCCCGTCGCAGGGGCTGCGGAACAAAAGAGGAAAGCAGGGTCGGTCGCACGATGTCGTGTTGCCTGTAAGCGGGATCCGCCAGCCATTGTCATGGCCATGCTCGCTCGCTGCGGCGCCATCGCTGTGGGGTGATGCCGTAGCGGTCGCGGAAGCGGCGGACGAGGTAGGTGGCGTCGCGCAGGCCCGTTCGGGCGGCCACGGCGTCCAGCGACAGGTCGGTCTCGCGCAGCATTCTCCGGACCTCGGTCATGCGCCGTTCGGTGATCCAGTCGAGCAGGGGGCGGCCGGTGCGTCGGCGGAGCACCGTCGTGAGGTGTCCCGGGGTGTAGCCGAGCGTGCGGGCGACATCCGTGGCGGAGACCGGTTCGCGGAACGTCGCCTCGATCTCGGCGAAGACCCGCTCGACGAGTGGGTCCGGCACGCCCGGAGCGGAGGGCGCCAGTCGCGCGGCCGCGACCAGGAGCCGGGTGAGCAGTGCGGCGATGGCCTCGCGGGCCCCGAGGCGGCCTGCGTCGGTGAGTTCCTCGGCCAGGTCCGCCAGCCACACCGACCAGTTCGGCCGGTCGGGCTCGGCGACCCGAGCGTGCCCCGCGCTGGAGGCGAACAGGGAGAGCAGGGGATGGTGCGTCCAGGTCAGAGGGGAGACCGAGGCCAGGGCGGGGACGGCGTCCGGTGTGAACGCGACCGACCACGCGCGGCTGCGGGCGAGTTCGGTGACGGTCGCGCCGGCGATGACCTGCCCGGGCGACACAGCGTGGACGTCGCCGGCGCACAGTGGCCGATCGGAGCCGTCGACGGTGACCGAGCCCGTGCCTTCCTCGACATAGACCATGAGGAGGAAGTCGTGGGCGTGCCGGTGGTGGGGAGGGAGGCTGGCGTGGGCGGCTTCGGTGTCGAAGCGGGTCACCGAGACGGGAGGCAGTCCGGGGCGCTGCTGGTAGCGGTAGACCGGCGTTCCGTCGGGCCGTACTGTGCGCAGCCTCGCCCGAGATCCCGGCGAGGGGCCGACCGAAGAATGTGCCATGGTTTCCAATTTACGTTCTGCTCGGCTACCGCAGAATGTCCAAGACTGGGCGGTGACGACAAGGGGTCCGTCACGGCCAGCGTGGCAGACCCGCCCGCGAGAGCACGGGAGAACCCATGGCAGCTTCGACCCAAGTACGCATCCTCGACCAACGAACCCCGGACGACCGGGACCGCCCGTTCCTGCCGGGCGCGGGTAAGACCTGGCTCCTCCCGTTCTACGACGTCTTTACCCGGATGGCCGGCGTCCGCGCACTGCACGAGCGTGCGGTCGAGATCGCCGGCATCGAACCCGGCCAGGCCGTGGCCGACGTCGGCTGCGGCACGGGCAACCTGTCGTTCGCGGTGCTCGCGGCCCAGCCGGACGCGCGTGTGACCGGCCTCGACCCCGACGGAGACGCCCTGCGCAGGGCCGCGCGCAAGGCGCGCCGCCGCGGCGTCGGTCTGACCCTCGTTCGGGGATATGCCGACCGGATTCCCGCCGAGGACGGCTCGCTCGACCATGTGGTCTCGTCGTTGGCCCTGCACCACGTCGATGACGACGGTCGGATCGCGTTCGCGCGCGACGCGCTGCGCGCCCTTCGGCCGGGAGGGAGGGTCACCGTCGTCGACTTCGGTGGTCCGGGGTCCAACGTCGACGACGCCGGCCACGCCACGCATGGCCATGGCCCGGTCCATGCCCTCCGGCACCTGCCCCACCTCCTGCGTTCCCGGGTGGCGCACAGACCGGTCGTGGCCCGCAACCACGGCGATGGCATCGTCGCGCTGCTGGCCGATGCCGGGTTCGGCGACGCCCGGGAGGTCGCGCACTCCGACCACAGGTTCGGCCGGGTCACCTTCGTGCAGGCGACCCGCCCTCGTTGACCATGACCATCTTTCGTCGTGCCACCGTGGGCAGCGACCCAACGCGGTAAGGCCCGTCAACCCGAGCGGAAGGTCTTGCGGTAGGCCAGAGGTGCGACACCGAGGGTGGCCCGCATGTGCTGGCGTAGTGTGGCGCCGGTGCCCAGTCCGGCGCGCTGAGCGACCTGATCGACGCTCAGGTCGGTCGTTTCCAGCAGGTGCCTCGCGTGTCGGAGTCGTTGTTCCACCAGCCAGCCGCCGGGGGTGCTGCCCGTTTCGGCGCGGAACCTCCGGAAGAAGGTGCGCACGCTCATCTGCGCGTGCGCTGCCATGGCTGCCAGGTCGATGGACCTGTCCAGATGACGCAGCGCCCACTCCCTGGTCGGTGCGGTGCCTTCCGCGCCGGGTTCCGGCACGTGCCGCTCGATGAACTGCGCTTGACCGCCCTCTCGCCACGGCGGAGCGACGCAGTAACGGGCCGTGCGGTTGGCCACCTCACTGCCATGATCGACACGAATGACGTGCAGGCAGAGGTCCACTCCGGCGGAGAGGCCAGCTGAGGTCAGGACGTCCCCGTCGTCGACGAACAGCACGTCGTCGTTCACCCGAACCTTCGGGTACAGCGAACGGAAACGTTCCGCGTGTGCCCAATGTGTGGTCGCGGGCCTGCCATCGAGAATCCCCGCGGCGCCGAGGACGAATGCTCCAGTGCAGATCGACATGATCCGTGCGGATGCGGGGATCAGTCCGAGTATCCGGGCGATCTCGGGCGGCAACGTCCCGTCCGCACGTGGGCCCTTGACCTGGGTACCAGGAATGATCACCGTGTCCGCTTCGGCCAATGCTTCGGGACCGTGCTCGGGCGTGATGCTGTAGCCGGGCGCGGCGGGGATCGGCGAGTGGTCCAGCCCGCACACTCGCACGTCGTACAGGGCTCGACCGTGCTCGTCCGTGGCTGTGCCGAAGATCTGCGGCGGGATGGTCAGGTCGTACCCGACCACCGGCGGCAGGGCCAGGACCACCACCCGGTGCGATCTCATGGCCAGATCCTTACATATGTTGGCAATCCTGCCACTCGTCGCGGAGTCTCCCACACTGGAAGCTGATCACGTGACGCGGATACTGGACGATTCGACGAACGTGGCTTCACGAAGCCACCATGCGTACTGGCCGTGGCTGGTTGCCGCGGTGGCCTTCGTGGCGCTCGTGGGTGCGGCGGGTTTCCGCGCCGCGCCCGGGGTACTGATCGAACCGTTGCATCACGAATTCGGTTGGAGCCGCAGCACGATCTCGGCCGCGGTGTCGATCAACCTGGTGCTTTATGGCCTGATCTCCCCGTTCGCCGCTGCCCTGATGGAACGTTTCGGCATTCGGAGCGTGGTGGCGTGCGCGCTCGTTCTGGTGTCGGCGGGCAGCGGGCTGACCGTGTTCATGACCGCGAGCTGGCAACTGTTGCTGTGTTGGGGCGTGCTGGTCGGCGTGGGCACCGGGTCGATGGCGCTCACCTTCGTTGCCACGGTGACCGGCCGCTGGTTCGTCCGGCGGCACGGCCTGGTCAGCGGCGTGCTCACCGCGGCGGGCGCAGCTGGGCAACTGGTGTTCCTGCCGCTTATGGCGGCGTTGGCCGCGCACTACGGCTGGCGGTCGGCCGCTCTGGCGGTGTCCGCCGCAGCCCTTGCCGTTGTACCGCTGGTGCTGCTGGCACTCCGAGAGCGTCCGAGCGACGTGGGCGTGACGGCCTACGGCGTGGCACCCGGCTCGCCGGACCCGGTTGGCCCTGTCACGGACGGGCACGCTGCGACACGCGCGTTGACGGTGCTGCGCGCCGCGCTCCGGCAGCCGACGTTCTGGTTGCTCGCGGGCGGGTTCGCGATCTGCGGCGCGTCGACCAATGGTTTGATCGGCACGCATTTCGTGCCTGCCGCGCATGACCACGGGATGCCACCCACCACCGCTGCCGGGCTGCTCGCCATCATCGGGATCTTCGACGTGGCAGGCACGATCTGCTCCGGCTGGCTGACCGACCGGATCGACGCCCGGATTCTGCTCGTCGCCTACTACTTCTTGCGCGGGTGCTCGCTGCTCGTGCTGCCGCACCTGTTCGCGCCGACGACCGAGCCGCCGATGTGGGCGTTCATCATCTTCTACGGACTGGACTGGGTGGCCACCGTGCCCCCGACCGTCGCGCTGTGCAGGGAACGGTTCGGCGGCACCGGACCGATCGTGTTCGGCTGGGTTTTCGCCTCGCACCAGATCGGCGCCGCCATCGCCGCGTTCGGCGCCGGAATGGCACACGACCTGTTCGGCAACTACGATCTCGCCTGGTATGGCTCGGGCGCGCTGTGTATGGCAGCGGCCCTGATGTCGGCCCGAATCCGTCCCAAGCTGGTCGGGTCGATCCCGGAATGAGAGCCGGGATTTACCCCGTGCGGAGTTCCTTCTCCAGCGGTGTCGGGAAGGACGGGACCACGGGCGTGCCATCCAGCCGGGGCCGCAGCGTGTCGGCGGCTTCCCGCACCGCACGGGCCGCCGCCGCGCCGCGGTCGACGAGCAGCCTGGTAACGATCTTCCCGTCCGGCCGTACCGCCCAGCCGCCGACGACCTCGCCACCCCACCAGACCGTCGGCCCGATGTTGCCGTTCCGGTCGAACAGGGGCCGGGAGTCCGCGGGCAGATACCAGTCGCGTTCCTTCCAGCCCATCGCCGTCGGGTCGAGGGCGGGCAGCAGCGCGGCGGTCGGGGCGGCGGGCTCGTCGGCGTCGGCGTCGTCGGCCAGCACCAGCCCGCAGCCGACGTCGACGGTGTCCAGCGTGGCGAGGGCCTTCCTGGTGGCACCGAGTGTCCAGCCGGTCCACCACTGGACGTCGGTTACGGTGGCCGGGCCGAACCGCCGCAGGTACTGCTCGACCAGGCGGGACTTGGCGTCCGGCAGTTCGGGGATTCCCTGCGGCCACCAGTTCGACGCCGGTTCCCAGGTGTGCGCCCGGGACGTCCACGATCCGCGCGGCTCGGATCGGACTAGCCGCCCTTCGGCCGCCATCAACACCAGCACGTTCGTGGTGATGTTGCGTTTCACGTCCCACTTCTTGCCAGACGTCGGCAGCAGCGCCGTGCGCAGCCGGGGCTCGTCGGCCGACAGCTGGGCCGCGGTGGCCCAGCCGCGTTTCGCCAGCGCCCTTTCAACCGACGACTCCAGCGACCGTAGCCAGCCGTCGACATCGGCGGGCAGTTCCGGCTCGGTGGGGATGGTGGTGAGCTGCTGGACCAGCCGTTTGCGTTGCTGACTGGCGATGTCCAGCGAGGCGCCGTGGTGCACGACCGAAACCAGATCGGCGGGCACCACGAACAGCGTCCGGCGCATCGCCAGCAGCCGGACCAGCTTGCGGTCGTCGTACATCACCCTGGCGACATCCTTGATCGACGCCGACGGGCAGCGGGCGAGCACCGACAGGAAGACGGTCGCCGGGTCGGTCGCGTGCAGTACCACCACGTCGACCGCGGCCTGCACGGGATCGCTGGCCGTACCGGCGAGGTGATGCCGGGCGACCAGGCGAGCCCGCCGGCGTTCGATGCCAAACCGCATGACCCATTGCTACCAGCCGACACCGACAACCACCGTCCACGCTCACGGTTTGCGGGCGACTCCCCCGAACAGGAGGCGCCGGGCTGGGCCCGATGGTTGCACGCGCGGTCCGTCCGGCCACCAGTCGTTGGCTGCGACCAGTCCTGGTTCCACGAGTTCGAGCCCGCCGAAGAGGTCGATGATCTCTTCCCGCGTCCGGAAGTAGCCCTTGGCGATCGCGCTGTTCTGCAGGATCCACTCCAGGCGTTCGGCCAGGTCCGCGGCCTCGGGGTCCGCCGCACCCGGTTTTCCGAGATGGGCCACCACGACGTAGGAACCGGACGGCAGGGCCTCGACGAAGCGCGCCATGATCTTCCGCGGCTCCCGCTCGTCGGGCACCAGGTGCAGTGTGCCCAACTGGTACAGGGCGATCGGTCGCGCCCAGTCGAAGCGCTTCACGAGAGAGGAATCAGCCAACAACCGGTCCGGCTCGGTGAGGTCACCGCCGAGGAAGTGGGTACTGGCGTTGTGGCCCGCCAGCAGCGCACGGCCGTGCGCGACCGCGATCGGATCGTTGTCGACGTAGACGACGATCGCATCCAGATTCTCCCGCTGCGCGATCTGGTGCGTGTTTTCCGCCGTGGGCAGACCCGCGCCGCAGTCCAGGAACTGTCCGATCCCGGCTTCAGCGGCCAGGAAACGCGTCACCCGCGCCAGGAATCGCCGACAGTCCCAAGCAACGGTGCCAAGTTCGGGAGCGACGGCGAGCAGCCGATCGCACACCTCGCGATCAACCGCGTAGTTGTCCTTGCCACCCAACAGCGCGTCGTACACCCGGGCAACGCTCGGTTGGCTCTGGTCAACCTCGGGTGGGACGACATCCCGCGGGACATCAGCTGGCGCCATCACGCTCTCCGAACTCGTGGACTCGTCCCAGTCTAGATCACCGACCCGGTCGGGAGCGCGACAACCGTCCGCGAAGGTCAGAGAACGCCGGTTCGGGCTGTCGGATGGATTGTTTCGGCGAGCACGTTTGAGCAAGCGAACAAAGCGGTATTCGTTTGAGGAAAACCGTTTTCCGGGCCTCAATTCGGGCTCGTTTGATGCGACTCGGGTAGCTCCTTTTCGTTCTTTCTTCATACCCGATGTTCGTTGGTCTGTTTGGGTGGCTCTCGTCCATTTCAGTGACTTCCTGCCGTCCGTATCGATCACCCGCTTGTCTGTACTGGTAACGCCTGTTCCGCGGCTATGGTCACATGCTGATTCGGGTCCTTGTTCCGACCATGCGCGAGGGGGCATCAACGAGGAGCGTGCTCGAAGGCGTGTCGGTGAACAGTTGAATGACCTGGGTCCGAATCGTGGTGTTCGTCGAGTTGACGATGATCCCGCATCGGGCGTTCGATTCGCATAAGGATGCCATCTTGTTCGACGTCGGCCATCAAGGCTCTGTCAAGTCGGTTGTGCCGTTCGCGGTCCTCCTCCAGCGAGGGAATCAGTGACACCGTCCGCGTGTCGCTGTCGAATGCTCCGGTAGCAAGCCAGACCCGCCAGTGCCGCAGCTGTAGAACTCACCATCCCCAAACCGCACTGATCAGGAGGTCAGACCGTGTCGTCAGCTGTTGACGAACCGTTCTTGTCCCTGCAAACCCAGGCGGCGCGCCTGCTGGCCACGACCACGAAGACGCCGCCGCAGATGCAGTCGATCTCTTCACGGCATCTGCTCAACGAGTTGCCGTGGGTGACCGTCCCCAGCGGCACCTACCGTGTGAACCGGCGTCTTCAGATCAAAGTCGGCCGCGGACGGGTGTCGTTCGTCCAGGAAGGTGACCAGGTTCGCATCATCCCCGAAACGCTCACCGAACTCGCCGCGCTGCGCGGCTACACGAACACTTCGGTGTTGGAACGTCTCGCGTCGCTGTTCACCACGCGGCAGGTCACGCCCGGGGAGATTCTGGCCGAGGAGGGCAGCGATGTGCGGGAGGTGTTCGTCGTCGCGCACGGACGTATCGAGCGATTGACGACCAGCAAATACGGCACCACTGAACATGCCGGGGTCATCACTGATGGTGACCAGATCGGTGATGAGGCGGTTGGCGTCGATGATCCCCAGTGGTCGGCGACGCTGCGGTGTGCCACGGCGGGAACTGTTCTGGTGCTGAACTGGGATGTTCTGCTCGACCTGCTGCACAGCGAGTCCAGTCTGCGTGAACACCTGGAGGACTTCGCCCGGCGTCGGGCATTGCCGCAGAACCGCAAAGGCGAAGCCGAGATCGCGATGTCCGCTGGGCACGCCGGCGAACCGGCGATCCCTGGCTCGTTCGTCGACTACGAGTTGTCGCCGCGTGAGTACGAGTTGTCGTTGACACAGACCGTCGTGCGCGTGCACACCCGCGTCGGCGACCTCTACAACGACCCGATGGACCAGGTCGAACAACAGTTGCGGCTGACGATCGAGGAGGTCCGCGAGACCCAGGAACACGAACTGCTGCACAACACGAACTTCGGACTGCTGCACAACACTGCCTACGACCAGCGAATCGCCACCAGAAACGGGCCGCCGACGCCGGATGACATGGACGATCTGCTGGCGATGCGCCGGTCGACGGATGCGTTCTTCGCGCACCCGAAAGCGATCACCGCGTTCCTGCGGGAATGCAGCCGGCGGGGCCTGGCAGTGGATGCCACCGGGCTCCCCGACGGTTCGCGGGCGCTGTCGTGGCGTGGTGTTCCCGTGTTCCCGCTCGGCAAGATCGGCATCACCGACTACAACACCAGCACGATCATCGCCATGCGCCGGGGCGAGGACAAACAAGGCGTGGTCGGTCTGCAACCCGCCGTGCTGCCGGACGAGGCCCAACCCGGCCTGAATGTGCGGTTCATGGGGATCACCGACCAGGCCATCCTGCGCTATCTCGTCACGGCGTATTACAGCGTCGCGCCTCTCGTGCCGGACGCGGTCGGCCTGTTGGAACACGTCGAAATCGGGCACGAGGGGTCATGATGATCGAGCTCGCAGCTCACGAAGTACGGGTTCCGCACCGGCAGCCGCACACCGAGGGGGCGGTGGGCACCAGCGCCACCACGCCGCCCGGGGCACGGCGGAAAACCACTGTGTTGTACTGCCCGCCGGCGCCACCCGAGCGACCCGAACTGGCCGGGGAGATCAACCGGCGCATGGTGGCCTGGATGCGGCAGATGGGTCTCGGTAACGAGGACAACGTTGCCGGTGTCTACAAGCATGATCCCGGTCGCGGGATCACGCTGTGCCACCCGGGCAGCCAGGATGTCGAGCGCATGACCGTCGCGGGAAAGATGATCGTCGCGGAAACAGCGGTCGATGACTACTTCTGTGAAACCAACACCTACCGGGACAGAAACGATCAGACCATCGGCCCGAACCTGTCGCTGGCGCAATCCGCGATCGACGCGCCCCACCTGACCACGACCTACCAAGCCGAGTGGATCAAGCAGCGGGACAACCATCCGGTGCTGCGTGCCCAGCACGATGCGTTCAACCAGCTCAAACAGATCGCCAGTCCCGCCCAAGCCCAGCGTGTCCGCCACGACATCGCACAGCTGTACTTGGGGTATAACGCGGAGAACGGATGGCGTATGGCCGACCGGCTGCCGCCGACGTGGCAGTACCTCGCGAACCGGCAGATGAACTCCTTCCGTCCATGCCTCACCCTCGGCGACGTTCTGGACGGGTACGAAATCCCGGCCGAACTGTATGCGCATCCGATGGTGCAGGAATGCACGGCGCGGGCATCGCTGATCGCGACCCTGTACAACGACCTGGCGGGTTGTGAGCGGGAGATCCGTGAGGACGGGTTGCCGTTCAACCTGCCGGCCGTTATCGCCGCCGAAGAACGCCTCCCGCTGGACGAGGCGTTCATCAAAGCCTGCGAGGTCCACAACGAGCTCATCCGCGTGCTGGAAGACGCCACCGGACGTGCCACCGCGGCGCTGCCGGATGCCACGGTGTCTCGCTACCTCACGGGATTGTGGTCGTGGATCGCGGGAAGCAGGCACTGGCACTTCACTTCTAGCCGTCAGATCTCGGGAACAAAGGAAGGATCATGACCGACACGCAGACCGATCTGGCGCACTCAGTTGCCAGCGTGTATCAGGGCAGCGTCGCCGAGTACTGGAACCAGGAGGCCAACCCCGTCAACATCGAGTTGGGCGACGTCGACGGCTACTACCACCACCATTACGGGATCGGTGACGTCAACTGGTCGGCTCAAGAAGGCGATGTCGAAACCGTGCGGCAGAAGGTCACACGGGAGCTGCACCGCCTGGAATCGTTGCAAGCCGCATACCTGCTCGATCACGTGGGCGACATCGGCTCACAGGATCGAGTCATGGACGCCGGCTGTGGCCGCGGCGGGTCCAGCTTCATGGCCTACGACCGGTGGGGCTGCCAGGTGGACGGTATCTCGATCTCGCGGAAACAGGTGAACTTCGCCAACAAGCAGGCATACCAACATGACGTGGCCGAGATGGTTCGGTTTCACCAGATGAACATGCTCGAAACCGGGTTCGACACGGGCAGCATGAAAGCGATCTGGAACAACGAATCCACCATGTACGTGGACTTGGACGATCTGTTCAGCGAGTTCTCCCGGCTGTTGTGCCGTGGTGGGAAGTGGGTGACGATCACCGGATGTTCCAACGACGTGTACGGGCACCCGTCGCGGGCGGTGTCGACGATCAACGCGCACTACATCTGCGATATCCACCCGCGTTCCACCTACTTCCGCGCGATGGCCGCGCACCGGTTGGTGCCTTCTGCGGTGGTGGACTTGACTGAGGACACGATCGCCTACTGGAAACTCCGCAAAGCCTCACCACTCGCAACGGGGATTGAGGATGCGTTCCTGGAGGCATACACCACGGGCGCGTTCCAGTACATGTTGATCGCTGCCGATCGGGTGTGATCAGTGTCGGTGGTCGACGACGCCTGATCCGTGGCGAGATCGACCAACACCTCGGCCAGACGCACGTCATCATCAATCACGCACGTGCGGTCGGGGCGCTCGGTGCCCCGACCGCACGGCAGAATCTGGCCACTCCTGGGCTTGTCGATCAAGCGGGTTTGTGGTCGTCGTCGTGCCTCGGCTCAACTGGACGCACCGTCGTGGTCTTCGTCTCCAGAGCCAGACGATGTCGCGTGCGAAGGACCAGACGAGCAACACGAGGGCAACCGCGGTCAGGGCGAGGGCTGCTCGACGCGGGACGGCGGGAGTGCTGGCCACGACGAGGATGATCCCTTGCACGGCGGCCACGGTTTTCCGCGCGAAGCTTGGCGGTAATGGTTCGCGAAGCCACGACATGAGGCGGGCGGACGCCACGAAGGCGTACCGCATCGCGCCGATCACCAGCACCCATGGGCCCAGGGATCTGGCGACGAGAAGGCTCAGCACCAGGATGAGGAAGGCGTCGACTTCCATGTCAAACCGCGCGCCCAGCTGAGACACTGTTCCCGTGTGTCGAGCGATGCGACCGTCGACGGCGTCGAGTGCCAGCGCCACAGCCGCGAGCATGATGATTCCTCCGACCGGTTCTCCCGCATCGGAACCGTCCACGACCAGGGCCAGCACACCCCCGGCAAGTGTCATCCGTGCCACGGTGATCCGGTTGGCCGGCCCCAACGCGGACATGCCGGAGCGGCGAACAGCCAGACCGAGAACCGTGTTGCTGAGCACCGCATACACCGCTCCTGCGAGCCAGCCGAGGGCCCCCAGCCCCACCATCGTCGCCAGCAGCGTCAGCAGGAGGGCCTGGGCCACGAAGCCAGCGGCCAGTTCCCGATGCCACCGACCGCTTCCGTGCCCGTGCCAGGTGGCCACGACGCCTCCTCCGTTACACAGTGTCGTGGTCAAAGGGATGCTGGGCAGCGTACTGACTCAGCGGGGCCAATCCCACTTTCGAGCACGTCGGCGGTCTCCCTGCGCCGGGGGAAGCTGATGGAGCGGCTCGGTAACGGCGTGCCGGCTCGGGCGTTCTGGGTCCGATCACCCGGCGAGTGCGAGATCCGAGACGTGACGGTCCCTCAGCCGGGCGGGGGGCAGGTCCTCGTCCGAACGCTGTGTTCCGGGGTCAGTCGCGGCACGGAGTCGCTCGTCTTCCGCGGCGGTGTACCGGAGAGTCAACACGAAACGATGCGCGCCCCTTTCCAGGAAGGCGACTTCCCCGGCCCGGTGAAGTACGGCTACCTCAACGTCGGCGTGGTGGAGGTTGGCCCGGCGACGCTGCTGGGCCGTAGGGTCTTCTGCCTGTACCCGCACCAGACCCGGTATGTCGTCCCCGTCAGCGCGGTGGCTCCGGTGCCGGATGCGGTTCCGACGTCCCGAGCGGTGCTGGCGGGCACCATGGAGACCGCGGTGAACGCGCTGTGGGATGCCGCACCGCTGGTCGGCGACCGAGTCGCGATCATCGGAGCCGGGATGGTCGGGTGTTGTGTCGCTGGTGTACTTGTCCGATTTCCTGGGGTGCGGGTTCAATTGATTGACACCAATCCCGCGCGTGCTGACATCGCGCGGCCACTCGGTGTGGACTTCGCGCCGCCGGAGGAGGCTGTGGGCGACTGCGACCTGGTCGTGCACGCAAGCGCCACCGAGGAGGGTCTCGCGCGGTCATTGGAGCTGCTCGGGCAGGAGGGAGAGGTCATCGAGCTGAGCTGGTATGGCGACCGCCGGGTGAGCGTGCCGCTTGGTGAGTCCTTCCATTCCCGGCGCCTGGTCGTACGGAGCAGTCAGGTGGGTTCCGTGGCCCCGGCACGACGCCCGCGCCGCGGTTTCGCTGACCGCATGGCCCTGGCCCTCGACCTGCTCGCTGATCCCGCCTTCGACATGCTCATGACCGGACCCAGTGCATTCGAAGAACTACCGCAGGTCATGCCGCGCCTCGCTTCCGGCGAACTGCCGGCGCTGTGCCACCGCATCGTCTACGACTAGGCCAGCGATGAGCGGTCCCGCCCAGCCGACCCGTCGGGAGGATGAGTTTGTTCAGCGTCACCGTCCGTGATCACATCATGGTGGCCCACAGCTTCCAAGGCGAGGTCTTCGGGCCCGCTCAGCGTCTGCACGGCGCGACGTTCGTTGTGGACGCGACATTCCGTCGGCCCGAACTCGACTCCGACAACATCGTCGTGGACATCGGTCTCGCCGCCCAGGAACTCGCTGCCGTGCTCGGCGAGCTGAAGTACCGAAACCTCGACGAGGATCCCCGTTTCGCGGGCGTCAACACCTCCACCGAGTTCCTCGCGAAGGTCGTCGCCGACCAGCTCGCCGACCGCGTGCGCACGGGAGCTCTCGGCGAAGCCGCCCACGGGCTGGCCGGTATCACGGTCACGCTGCACGAGTCCCACGTCGCTTGGGCAAGCTACGACCGCACGCTATGAACGCGGTTGCCCTTCCTTCAAACGCCGCGGAACGGGTCGTACACGCACTGCTGCCGGCGGACGTCAACGATGTCGCCGCACCCAGCGGCGGTAACACGTATGATCGCCGCATCTGCGACGACTTGGCTGCGGCGCACGGGTGGCAGGTTCACCAGATCGCCGTGCCGGGGTCCTGGCCGCAGCCGAACGAGGCGGCCCGCACGGCACTCGCACACGCTCTCGCCTCCCTGCGTGACGACTCCATCGTGCTGATGGACGGTCTCGTAGCGTGCGGTGTGCCCGACGTTGTCGTGCCGCACGCACGGCGCCTGCGCATGGCCGTGCTTCTGCACCTTCCGCTGGCCGAAGAGACGGGACTCGCGCCCGCACTCGCGGCCGATCTGCACGCTCGTGAACAGGAGACACTCCGCGCTGCGAGCGCGATCGTCGTGACCAGCCCGTGGGCCGCACGCCAACTCGCTGGCCGCGGGATCAGCACTGAACGCACCCATGTCGCCGTGCCCGGCAGTGACCCAGCGCCGCTGGCACCTGGCACGGACAGCGGGTCTCGGCTACTCTGCGTTGCCGCGGTGATCCCGCGAAAGGGACAGGATCTCCTCATCGAGGCTCTCGCGGATCTCACTGAGCTGCGCTGGACCTGTGCCTTCGCCGGTTCCCTGCGACGCGCCCCCGAATACGGGACGCGTGTGTGGCAGCAGGTCCGGCACAATGGCCTCGACGAACGCGTGCGGTTCCTCGGCCCGCTCACGCGGGAGCAGTTAGGGGAGAGGTACGCCTGCGCGGACCTTGTGGTGCTGCCGTCCCGCTTCGAGACGTACGGCATGGTCGTGACCGAGGCGCTGCGGCGCGGGATACCCGTGCTGGCAGCAGCCTCGGGGGCCGTACCCGAGACCCTCGGTCGTTCCCCGCGAGGCGGTACGCCTGGCCTGCTTGTGCCCCCGAACGACGCTCGGGCGCTTCGAGACGCCCTGCGCCGCTGGCTGCTTGACCCCAACGTTCGCGGTGAGCTGAGGACGTCCGCCCGGGCGGTGCGTGGCACGCTGGCGAAATGGGACGACACGGCGCGACGGGTCGCCAGGGTGCTCGAAGAACTCCGCGAGAACCCGTGGACACGGACCACCTGAACACCGCCGGTAGCGCACGCTTCAGCTCGCGGTGGCTGGCGTTACGCGAAAGCGCCGACCACGACGCACGCGCGGAATCGCTGATCAGCCCACTGCGGGAGCACATGCTCGCGCGCTCGCGCGGAGCCAGCGGCCCGATCCTCATTCGCGATCTCGGTTGCGGCACTGGCTCGATGTGCCGCTGGCTGGCCACGCGGTTGCCGGGGCCCCAGGTCTGGGTTCTGCACGACTACGACGCCAAGTTGCTCGACCATGTCACGGCAGCCATGTCCGGCGCGGGCGTGCCGCGTGATGCCGGCGGCAATCCCGTCGTGATCCACACCCGGCAGGCGGACATTACACGGCTACGAGGGACCGATTTCGCGGAAACGTCGCTGGTGACCGCCTCCGCAGTGCTTGATCTGCTCACTCGTGCCGAGATGGATGACATCGTCGCTGGCTGTGTCGCCGCTGGCTGCCCAGCCCTCCTGACGCTTTCCGTCGTGGGCCGTGTCGACCTCGATCCGGCTGAGCCCCTTGACGCCGAGATCATGGCAGCCTTCAACGCCCACCAGCAGCGCACCACCGCGGGTCGTACGTTGCTCGGACCAGACGGCGTCGATGCTGCTACCAGTGCATTCGAACGTCATGGCATGACGGTGCGCACACGCGCCAGCCCGTGGCGGCTTGGACCCGGCCAAGCGAACCTCATCGGGTCGTGGATGCACGGATGGGTCGCGGCAGCCCGTGAGCAGAGACCCGATCTCGCACCGTATGCGGAGGACTACCTCCGTCGTCGGCTCGATGCGTGCGAGGCCGGTGCGTTGCGGGTCGTGGTGCAGCATCGTGACCTGCTGGCTCTGCCGCCACCGGCGGCGCACGCATGCCCGTAGTGTGGAACTCGATGGCACGCTTGTGGTCCGCAACACGAGTGCTGCTCGGAGTGTTGATCCTGGTTGCACTCGCGTGGCGGCTGGGAAGCGGCGCGTTTTCGAACGGGTTGTGGCTGACCCTCAACATCAGTGCCGTCGCCGCCGCGCTGGGAATCGGTTTCCTCACCACCGCACTCAACGCCGCGCGATGGTGCCTCGTCGCGCGGCGACTTGGTCTGCCACTCTCTTTCAGCAGAGCCTTCGGGGACTGCTACCGCGCGACGTTTCTGAACGCGGTGTTGCCCGCAGGGGTGCTCGGTGACGTTGACCGCGCGGTACGTCATGGCCGCGACGTTGGCCAAGTCGGGCGCGGTGTCCGTGCCGTGGTCCTTGAGCGCACCGCTGGTCAGGTAGTTGTGCTCCTCGCCGGAGCAGCGGTGCTGCTCGCAAACCCCTCCTTGTCAGCAGCCGTTGTGCACGATGTCGAGGCCGGGCCGGTGGGAGCGATCGTCTGCACGCTAGGCGCGTTGGCCGCAGCCGTTGCGGTGCTGGCAAAGGTTCGAGGGTGGTGGACCGCCACGCGATGGCGACAAGCCGTCGCCGGCACCTGCGACGACGTACGAAGCGGGCTGCTCACATGCTATGTGTGGCCGAGACTTGTCCTGCTCTCGGCGGCAGCTTTGGCCGGACATCTGGCTTTGTTCGTCGTTGCCGCGCGGGTAGGGGGCGCCTCAGCGCCCACGTCCGAACTCGTGCCGTTGCTGGTCCTGGCGCTTGTCGCGATGGGGTTGCCGATCAACGTCGCGGGATGGGGACCGCGGGAGGGCATGGCCGCGTTGGCCTTCGCGGCAGCCGGATTGTCCGCTGCGCAGGGGCTGACGGTCGCGGTGATCTACGGACTGCTCGCGTTCGTCGCGAGCCTTCCGGGAGTTGCCGCGCTAAGCCTCTTCCGCGGCGATCGAAGACGCGGCCAGCCCTTGCAGATCGAGTTCGAAGAGCGTGTCGTCGCCAAGGTGGACGCGGCGCATCGGAGCACGTAGCGCATCGCTCATCTTCGAACTACCGGGGAAGTGCAGTCCCGGCACACCGTTGCCTACCAGCACCGGCGCGACCGTGAGGAACAACCGTTGCAGCGCCCCTTCGCGCAGGAACCGCGAGACCGTGACACCGCCACCTTCGACAAGGACACGACCCAATCCCCGCTGGGCAAGCAGCTCCAGGAGCTTGTGCGGCGCGAAACCGTTGGCACCGTCAGGAACCCCAACTCGGACGATCTCAACGTCCCGCATCTGGCCTCGGCTTTCTTCAACCCCACTATCAGGGGAGCCCAGGACCCACAGCGTGGGCGAGGCGCAGTCGGTGAATACGCGCCGGTCACGAGGAACACGCCCTCGGGGATCGAGGACCACCCGTAGTGGGTTGGTGCCACTGCACGCGCGTACCGTGAGCCGTGGATCGTCGGCCATCACGGTGTCGGCACCCACGATGACCGCATCGGCCAGCGCGCGCAGACGGTGCAGGTGGCGCCGATCCTCCTCACCAGTCACGTAGACGGCGTCTCCCGTACGCGTCGCGATACAGCCATCCAGGCTCTGCCCGAGTTGAGCGAAAACATGGCGCCGCCCGGCCAAGCACAGTGGAACGTAGAGATCAGCGAGGCGCTGCGCCTCAAGGGTGGCCTCCTGCCCCCACCGCCACGCGGCATCCGTACCCAACACCAACCCAGCGGCCTCGGCTTCCCGGCTCGTCCGTATCCCTAACAGACGCTCCCACGCCTCCGACGCGCCGAGAACGCCGGAACCGGCCCCGTCGGCGGGCCTGGTCACGATGCACCCAGCTGTGTCACACAGCGGAGCTGGGCCGTGACAGACACGCCAAGAGCTACCGCATGAGCCGGAGAAGGCATACACATCCCGTCACGCGTGCCGATGATGATCTCTACCCGCAACTGCGTCATAGCGCGTGGTTGTCGCGTTCGCCCGTGCGTACTCGCACGACGGTCTCGACCGAGGTCACCCAGATCTTGCCGTCCCCGGTCTTGCCGGTATGCAGCGCTTGGATGATCGCCTCCACCGCTCGCTCCGCAAGCCCCTCGTTCACCAGGACCTCCAGCCGCAATCTGGGTTGGAAGTCCACGTGAAAGGCAGTGCCACGGTACATCTCGGTGTGGCCTTTCTGCCGCCCGTAACCGTGGGCCTCGGTCACGGTCATCCCAAACTGGCCGAGCTCACGCAACGCATCACGAACATCCTCAACCGCGCGCGGTCGCACCACGGCAGTCAGCAGCTTCATACGGAGCTGCCGCTGCGCACCTGGACGGACGCGGTGTGCGGGTGCGCCCCGGGAAGCGCGCTGAAGTCGTAGGCGGTCTCCGCGTGCTCCGTCTCGTCGACGCCTTCGGACTCAGCGTACCGATCCACTCGCAATCCCATGAGCTTGTGCATAACCCATGCGAGAATGAACGTCAACACCACCGAATACGCCAGCGTTGCTCCGGCGGCGACGGCCTGCCGCCACAACTGGTCCAACCCGCCGCCGTAGAACAGGCCGTCGGCGCCGCCGGCATTCACCGACCTGGTGGCGAACAGCCCCAGAAGCAGCATCCCCACCAGCCCACCGATGCCGTGGACCGCCACCACATCCAGCGAGTCGTCGAAACCGAACCGGTATTTCAGGCCAACGGCCAGCGCACACACGACACCGGCGCATATGCCGATCAACGCCGCGCCGAGCGGCTCGACGTAGCCGCAAGCGGGAGTGATCCCGACCAGCCCGGCCACCGTCCCGGAGGCGGCCCCGAGCGTTGTGGGCGTGCCGTCGCGGACCTGCTCCACCACAAGCCAGCCGATGACCGCTGTCGCCCCAGCGGTCATGGTGTTGACGAACGCGGTCGCCGCGACGGGGGTGGCACCCAACGCGGAGCCGGCATTGAACCCGAACCAGCCGAACCACAGCAGGCCGGCGCCGAACAGCACCAGCGGCAGGTTGTGCGGCCGCATCGGGTGTTCCGGCCACCCTGATCGCCGGCCGACGACCAGAGCCAGCGCCAGACCCGCCGCACCAGAATTGATCTCCACCACCGTGCCGCCGGCAAAGTCCAGCGCATGCAGCCGGTTCGCGATCCACCCACCCACGACG
The DNA here is from genome assembly GCA_051984675.1 of Pseudonocardiaceae bacterium. Classification (GTDB taxonomy): domain Bacteria; phylum Actinomycetota; class Actinomycetes; order Mycobacteriales; family Pseudonocardiaceae; genus JBPYFK01. The sequence continues at coordinate 77,229 of JBPYFK010000007.1, forward strand.
CCCGGTGCGGTGAACCCATCCATCGCGAACACCCAGTGCGCCAACGGAAAATACACAACGGTCACCCAGGCCGCGACGAAAACGATCCACGGCCAGAAGCGGGTCCGTTCGGCCACCGCTCCCGCGAGCAACGCCACCGTGATCACGGCGAACATCAACTGGAACGCCGCGAACGCGAACAGTGGCACCTGCTGGCCGGGTTGGCCCACCAGAGCCTGCCCGAGCCCGCGCATACCGGCCTGCCCCAGGCCACCGATCAGCCCGCCCCCAGCGTCGTTACCGAACGCCAGCGAGTATCCGTACAGCACCCACAGGAGTCCGACCACGGCAAGGCAGACGAAACTGAGCATCATCACGTTCAGCACGCTGCGCGAGCGCACCATCCCGCCATAGAACAACGCCAAACCCGGCGTCATGAACATCACGAGCGCGGCGCTGACCAGAACCCACGCCGTACTTCCGGTATCGATGGCGGCCTCCTCTGCCCGGGGTCGCGGTCGACGCCACCATCAACACGAGTCGTTACAACGAAGCTCTCCTGCATGTTTCGGCGATGTAAAATTTCGGTTGGCGTAATCGTGTGGATACGCCCAAGACATCAACACGTAAAGCGGGACCGTGCGGTTGAGCGGTGCGGACGCAGGACAGTCAACCGTCCTTAGTGGACAGTAAGAGTATGACTTCTGGTGGAACGGCCACAGCTGGTTGTCACCTAACGAGCCCAGACGTCGGTGATCGGAGCAGCCGGCTGGCCGAGTTCCGACAATCCGTAAGCAGCCTCGATCGTGTGCAGCACGCTGTAGTGGCTGATCGGTTCGGCGTACCTTCCGGGCTTGACATGGGCACCCGTGATCAACGTAGGGACTCGGTTGTCGCCCTGCGAGTCGTCCTCGTCCCACGTGACGATCAGCAGGCTGTTGTGCGTGGCTGCCCACTGTGCGTAGTGGTCCATGTTGGTACGCAGCCAGGTGTCAGCCTGACCGACAGTGCCGTCGTGCATGTCGTCGGTGAGGTTCGGTGCGATGAATGCGACGGTTGGCAATGTCGCATAGTCTCGGGGGAATGCCTTGAACGGTTGGTTCACCGCTGCGGGCAGCTCAAAGTTCGTCCACGGCGCGTGTTTGCGGGCGTATGGTCCGGCCGCGCAGACGAGATCGCCGGTCGCCGGTAGTGATTCGGAGTAGCCGCCGAACGTGTCACCTGCGGCGTTGAGCTGCCGAGCGACGTTGCTCGTCGTGAAGGCATGCGGGCACGAATCGTCGGTGACGCCCTGGGTGGACCCTGAGAACAACGCGAGGTAGTTGGGTTGGCTGGGGTGTGTCACCGCATGCGAGTCGGTGAACACCGCACCGTGTCGCGCCAGTTCGTTGATGTACGGCGCGTCAGGGCTACCGAGTATCGCCGAGGAAGGTCGGTTCTCTTCGACGACCACGACGACGTGATCGAAGCGCGGAACTGATCCCGGGGCAGGGGCAGGCACCGTTGCCGGAGCGGGTTCGCGCGGACCGGAAGGTCCCGATGCGCAACCAGCCAAGGACCAACCAGCCAAGGACAGGGCGGCCGTCACGGCGACCGTCAATCGCGCCAACCACCAGCTCATCGTGCGAGCTTAACCGCTGTTGCCGCTCGTAGGTGGTGCGCTCGGCCCGAGCCTGCCGCGTGGCGGTGGACTGTTGTCTGCCTCACGTATGGTCCGCTGGGAGACTCCCGTTGCATAGCCTCGCTAACCAAAGCTCACCGGTCGACGAGGACGGGAGCATCGAGTGACAGGATGGGAAGCTGTCGGTGTTGTGCTCGCGGGCGTGTTCGCGGGAACGATCAACACCGTGGTCGGGTCGGGCACGCTGGTGACCTTTCCCGCCCTGCTCGCGGTCGGATATCCGCCCGTGGTCGCCAACGTCTCCAACTCACTCGGTCTAGTGCCTGGTTCGCTGTCCGGCGCGATCGGCTACCGACGCGAGCTAGCCGGTCAACGCCGCCGACTGTGGCAACTCGGACCCGCGTCGTTGCTCGGTGGCATCTGTGGCGCGGTCCTGCTGCTGGTCTTGCCGCCGGAGGCGTTCAAAGCGGTCGTCCCCGTCCTCATCGCCATCGCGCTGGTCTTGGTGCTTGCTCAGCCGTGGCTGGCTCGCCGGTTGGCGCATCACCAGCTGCACCCGCACGCACATGCCAGCTTCGGGCTGTGGATCGGAGTGTTCCTCACCGGCGTCTATGGCGGGTACTTCGGAGCCGCTCAGGGTGTTCTGCTGGTCGGGCTGATGGGTGTGCTCGTGCAGGACACCCTCCAGCGGATCAACGCGACGAAGAACGTGCTGGCGCTGCTGGTCAACATGGTCGCTGGGCTGATGTTCGTGTTCATCGCACATGTCGCGTGGCTGGCCGTGCTGTTGGTCGCGGTCGGGTCCCTGATCGGTGGGTGGCTCGGCGCCCGCGTAGGTCGCCGTCTGCCGCCCGTCGCGCTCCGGGTAGTGATCATTGCAGTGGGCGTCACGGCGATCGTCAGGCTTGTGACGACCTGAGCGGGATTCCGGTGGCACACCGTCGGTGAGGCTCCGGGTGGCGGCGCGCCGCGCCAACCCCGGAGGTCAGGTGTGACGGACTTGGACGCCGGGGCGCCACCCGAGCAGGCGGGAGATACCGAGGCCGCTTGCGATCACGGAGGGCAGCACCGCCTGGCGCCTCACCGAATGAGCGCGCACGACCACGGACAGGGCTGCGACGACTCGGCCCTGTCCATTCACCACCCGGGTGGCCACCGAATCGGCGTCGTCGGTCAGCTCGCCCCGCACCGTCGCTGTTCCGGTGCGGCGGCAGTCGGCGATCTCCTTTCGCAGCGCCGCCGGGTCCACGACAGTCCGCGCCGTGTATCGCCGAAGCCCGCCCGACATCACGTTCTCGATCAGCTCCGCACCACCGTGGCTGAGCAGGACCTTGCCGACACCCGAGCAGTGCAGTGGAAGCCGCCCGCCGACCTGGGAGACGAGCCCGAGCGCCTCCGGCGCGGACAGTCGCTCGATGATCACCGCTTCCTGGCCTTCGAGGACCGCCAGTTGCACGTGCTGGTGCAGTGCGGTGTAGAGATCCTCCAGGAACGGTTGGGCCAGGGTGCGAAGCGGTTCGGTGAGCGGAGCCAGGGTCCCGAGTTGCCAGAGGCGCAGGCCCACTGTGAATCTGCCGTCCGGTCGGCGCTCCAACGCCCCGTACTCGGTGAGTTCCATGACCAGGCGCCGCACGGTGGCGTGGGGCATGCCTGTCTTGCGCACCAGTTCGGCGAGGCTGAGTGCGCTGTGCCCGGGCTGGAACGCGAACAGGACTTCTAACAGGCGAGAACTCACGGTTCTGCCGGGCTCGCTGGTCCGGGGCATGGCTACAGCCCCCTCGCTGTCCGGTGCCGCTCGGTCTTACCCACTGAGGATATCCGGCGATGTTCATAGGATGGACATGCTCAGGCATCCATCCGGCGGGTGCGGCAGCATGCGAGCCGTGCGGCGGCGGGAGCGGAGAGAGATGAGCCAGTCCGGCGGAACACCCGAAATCGCCATCCTCGGCGGCGGAATAGGCGGTCTCGCTGCTGCGGCGTTTCTCCGGCGAGCCGGCCTGCGGAGCACGATCTACGAGCAGGCAGCCGAACTGAAGGAGGTGGGTGCCGGCCTCGTGGTGGCACCCAACGCCGCTCGGCTGCTGCGCCGGCTCGACGTGCTCGACGAGCTGGTGCGGCGCGCGGTGAAGTTGGACGTCGGCTGGGAGTTCCGGCGCTGGCAGGATGGCACGGTCCTGTCAGCCGAGGACCTCGCTACGTCATGCGAGCGGCTCTACGGCGAACATACCTATACCGTCCATCGCGCCGACCTGCTCGAAGTCGTCAGACGAGCCGTCCCCGAGGGCACGGTCCGTCTCGGCAGGCAATGCACCGACCTGTTCCTGCGAGGTGAGCGCCCGGCGCTGCGCTTCGAAGACGGTGCGGTGATCGAGGCTGACATCGTGATCGGGGCCGATGGCGTCCACTCAGTCGTGCGTCGTGCGCTCGCCGAATCGCCGGCGCCGGCGTATTCGGGAATCTGTGCCTTCCGTGCGCTGGTGCCGGCGGAGAAGGCGCCACCGCTGGCCCGCCGGAGCGCGCAGACACTGTGGATCGGGCCGGAGCATCATCTCGTGCACTACCCGATCTCAGCGGGCAGGCTGGTGAACCTCGTTGCTTTCGCTCCGGCAGGGGACTACTCGGTCGAGTCGTGGACGGCGACGGCGACCGTCGGTGAATTCCTCGCGGAGTTCGACGGCTGGGACCCCCGGCTGCTCGACTTGATCCGCGCGGCCGGCACGCCTGGGCGCTGGGCGTTGCTGGACCGGGCGCCTCTGCGACGGTGGAGCTACGGACCCGTAACCCTGCTCGGCGACGCCGCGCACCCCATGTTCCCGTTCTTCGCGCAGGGAGCCGCGCAAGCGATCGAGGACGCCGCAGTGCTGGCACAGTGCCTCGCCGCGGACGTCATGGACCCCAGCAAGGCGCTCCAGCGCTACGAAGCGCGGCGGATTCCGCGCACCACCCGGCTCCAAGAAGTCAGCCACGGTCGAGCGCGCATCAACCACCTGCCCGACGGGCAGGAGCAGCAGGCTCGCGACCAAGCGTTCGCCAGAAGCGATCCTCTGGTCGCCAATGCCTGGATCTACGAATATGACGTCTGAACCGCCCTGCGGATCGCAACGACGAGAGGAGCGGACGAGTGCGCTTCGTGCATGAGAGTCCGCGTCAGCGGGTGTGTTTCGTGCCTGGTGAGGCGGCGCGAGCGCTTCGCGACGAGGTCGAGTGGCTGGGCTGCTCGAGGGCGATGATCATCGCCGCGCCGTCGAAGGCCCAGATCGTCGACGAGTTGAGCAGGGATATCGCGGTGGTGCACCGGCATCACGAGGTCGCCATGCACGTTCCACTCGCGGTGGCGCAGGAGGCGCGCGAGGCCGCCCGCGACCATGGCGCCGATCTTCTGGTGAGCGTCGGCGGGGGCTCCGCCACCGGCGTGGCGAAGGCCGTTGCGTTGACCACCGGACTGCCGATCGTCGCGGTTCCTACCACCTATGCGGGGTCGGAAGCGACAAGTGTCTGGGGGCTGACGGAGGGTGGGCACAAGACCACCGGCGTCGATGAACGGGTCCGCCCCCGCTCCGTGGTTTACGACGCCGCGTTGACGCTGTCGCTGCCCGTGCCCTTGAGTGTGGCTTCGGGACTGAACGCGCTGGCGCACTGCGTCGATGCGATGTGGGGACCGCGAGCCGACCCGATCGACCGGCTCCTGGCCGCGGAGGGAGCACGCGCCTTGCGGGTCGGGCTGCCCAAGGTCGTGGCCGACCCGACGGTCCTGGCGGGACGCGAGCAAGCCCTGTACGGGACGTACCTGGCGGCCGTCGCCTTCTCCTCAGCGGGTTCGGGGCTGCACCACAAGATCTGCCATGTCCTGGGCGGCAAGTACAACCTTCCGCACGCCCAGACACACGCGGTGGTCCTGCCCTACGTCCTGGCCTTCAACGCGCCTGCGGCACCGGAAGCCGAGGAACGGCTCGCCGCCGCGCTCGATGCCTCCTCAGCCCTCGACGGCCTGCAGCGACTGCGGCACTCCGTGGATGCCCCGAAAGCGCTACGGGATTACGGCTTCGACGAGAGTGACATCGATTCGGCGGTGCTGGCGATCCAGGAGGAGATTCCCACGGGCAATCCTGGCCCCGTGACAGCCGAGAACCTGCGGCGTCTGCTGTACGCGGCGTGGCGGGGCGCGGACCCTGGAACGGTGACGATCGACGAGGAGGACTGAGAAGTGGGTGACCCGCCGAGCGTGCCTCCCCAACAGCAGGCACGTGAACAGGCTTTGGTCGACGAGGTCGTGGCCTCGTTCGACGGCACCAGCGATGCGCGCCTGAAGCAGGTCCTGCGGTCCTTGACCCGGCACCTGCACGCATTTCTTCGCGAAGTGCGGCTCACCGAAGAGGAGTGGACCCAGGCCATCGAGTTCCTCACCGCGGCCGGGCACCTCACCGACGACAAGCGGCAGGAGTTCGTCCTGCTCTCCGACGTGCTGGGTGTTTCGATGCAGACGATCTCGATGAACAACCAGGCGTACGAGAACGCAACCGAAGCGACCGTCCTGGGGCCGTTCTTCACCGAAGATTCCCCGGAAATTCCGTTGGGCGGGGATGTCTCCGGTGGCGCGGCCGGCCAGCCGTGCTGGGTCGAGGGCACAGTCACCGACACCGACGGACAACCCGTTCCCGGGGCGCGCGTCGAGGTCTGGGAATGCGACGAGGACGGGTTCTACGACGTGCAATACCCCGGCGATCGCGTTGCCGCCCGCGGACACCTGTTCACCGACGACGTGGGCGGCTACCGGTTCTGGGCCTTGACTCCCGTGTCTTATCCGATCCCGCACGACGGTCCGGTCGGCGCTCTCCTCGACGCCGCCAGCCGATCCCACATGCGCGCCGCGCACCTGCACTTCAAGGTCAGCGCGGCGGGGAAACGCACCCTCATCACGCACATCTTCGTGCGCGGCGACTCGTACCTCACGCGCGACGCGGTGTTCGGAGTCAAGGACTCGCTCATCGTCGACTTCACCCCGCAACCGGCCGGCACCCGCACGCCGGATGGTCGCGACCTCGGCGAGCGAACCTGGACCAGGACCCGATTTGACATCGTCCTCGCCTCGCGGAACCGCGATGAAGAGCCATGAGAAGAGCCGATCGGGTCTCACGCCTGGCCGGACGCCGGTGCTTGAGGAACTCTGTCGCCGCCGCCAATGTTCACGATCGAAGTGCGTGACGCCCATGGTGCCGCAGCCATGGCCAGCAGCCCGAGCAGCGCGGCTGCTGCGAAGAAGTAGAAGCCCCACGGGTAGGCCACCCCGGCGCTTACGAGCACACCGGTGAAAAGGGGTCCGGCGATGGCGCCCAGCCGTCCGACGCCGGAGGTGATTCCCAGCGCCGACCCACGGATCTGTGCCGGATAGTGCTGGGCGACGTAGGCGAACACGAGCACCTGCGCGGAGAAGATGAAGACGCCGGCCAGGAAGATGGCGACGTCGAGCAGCACGCTCACCTGGATACGGAAGCTCAACGCGGCAAGCAGAAGAGCACCCAGGCCGAACCAGAGCAGGACGGTGCGCGAGATCCCGCGCGTGTCCCCTACGTAACCGGCCAGCAGCATCCCGACGACGCCACCGGCGTTGAGGACGAAAAGCAGCGTGATCGAGGTTGACACGTTGTAGCCGGCCGTCTTCATCAGGCTCGGCAGCCAGGTGTTGAGCCCGTAGACCAGCACCAGGCCCATGAACGTGGCCACCCAGACCGCGAGAGTGGCCCGCAGGTACCGTGGCCGGAGCAAGTCCGCCATGGTGACCTTCTCGGCTGGTTCGACCGATGCGCGTCCGGGCACCGTGTCCTCCAGCTTCGACCACATGATCCCCGCGACGACAAGCCCGGCGGCGCCGCACACGTAAAAGGGCATCTGCCAGGTGTTGTGTGCTGCCAGTACCAACAGGGATGCCGCGACCGCCCCGACGTGGTACCCGGTCATGGTGGTGGTGTTGGCCCGCGCGCGACGGTCCACGGGAAGGTACTCGGACATGAACGTCAGCGCGGTGGGCATGCATGACCCGAGGCCGAGGCCCGCAAGGAGTCGAAGCGCCGCGAAGGCCGTGACGTTGGGCGCCAGCGGCAGCACGATGGTCAACAGCGAGAAGCTCACGACCGAGGCGATCAGCACCTTGCGGCGCCCGATGACGTCCGCCAGTGGTGTCACGAAGGCCGCACCGAGCGCGACACCGACAAGCGTGACCGTGGCGACCATCGTCAGGCTCGCCGGTGTGAAATGCAGGCGTCCGTCGTGCTGGAGTGCCAGGCTGGTCGCGCCGAGCGCTACGAGATCGAAGCCCTCAATCAGGACGGTTAACCAGCACAACGTCGCGGGCCAGGACAGGCGTTGCTTCGTGATCATGGAAACTCTCCGTTGAGTCGATTGCTCAGAAGGGGTAGGTGGGTATCTCGGGCAGCACGGTGACCCACTGCGTCTCGGTGAAGGCGTCCATGTTCGCGCTCGCGCCGCCGAAGCGGGACCCGTTGCCGGAGTCCTTCACGCCGCCGAAGGGCACATTCGGTTCGTCGGACACCGTCTGGTCGTTGATGTGGATCTTGCCGGTGTCGAGTTGGTCAGCGAGCCGCATCGCACGGCCGACATCGCCGAGAATCCCGACCGACAGGCCGTATTCGGAGTCGTTGGCGATCCGGGCGGCTTCCTCGAGCGTCGAGTAGGTCAGCACCGGGGCCACCGGCCCGAAGATCTCCTGCCGCCATGCCGGCGATTCGGCGGCGGCACAGGCGAGCACCGTCGGCGGGTAATAGGGAGTGTCCGGCGTTCCACCTGCCAACACGCGATCCCCCGTCGAGACTGCGGCTCGTACCACCGTGTCGACTTGGTCCAGTTGGTTCTGGTCGATGATCGGGCCGAGCGCCACCTCGTCGGTGGCCGGATCGCCGACCGGCAGGTGTGCGGCTTTCTCGGCCAGGGCCGCCAGATAGTCCTCGGCGACCGACTCGTGGACTAGGTGGCGACCCGCCGACATGCAGATCTGGCCCTGGTGGTTGAACGAGCCGAACGCCCCTGCGCTGGCTGCCTTCGCCACGTCGGCTCCCGGAAGCAGGACCAGCGCGTTGTTGCCGCCCAGCTCCAGGTGCACCCGCTTGAGCAGCCGGGACGCGGCCTCGCCGATCTTTCTGCCGGTGGCGGTCGACCCGGTGAAGGAGATGACGCGCACGGCGGGGTCCTCGATGACCGCGGCACCGACGTCCGAGCCGCCAGGCAGCAGGTGCAGCAGGCCCTCTGGCAGGCCGGCCTCCTCGAAGATCCGCATCAGCGCCACGCCCCCGCAGACCGCCGTCCGCGGATCGGGCTTGAGCAGCACCGCGTTACCGAGTGCGAGGGCGGGCGCGACGGATCTGATCGACAGGATCAAGGGGAAGTTGAACGGGGCGATCACCGACACCACCCCGGCCGGACGGCGGCGCGCGAACGACCAGCGCGCCTCGTTGGAGGGCAGCACCTCACCGTGCGGATGCGTGGGCAAAGCGGCGGCCTCGTAGCAGATCCCAGCGGCCATATCCAGCTCTACCGCGGCCTTCGGGGGTATCGAGCCCGTTTCCCGCACGATCCATTCGGCCAGCTCGGTGCGGTGCTCGTTCCAAAGATCGCCAGCCCGCCGCAGCACCGCTGCGCGTTCGGCGGGCGGCGTGCTCGCCCACTCCCGCTGCGCTTGGGCCGCGGCGGCGGCCGCGCGACGTACGTCCTCGGAGTCGGCAAGCCCGAGGCTACCGAGCTGTTTCCCGCTCGCGGGTTCCACCACGGCCTGCGTGCCGGCACCGCCGGGGCGCCAGCCGGACGTGTTGATCTTGTCCGCCCAAAGGTTGTCGTCCAGCAGCATGGCCTCTCCTGATCACGCGGGCGTGGTGGTCACGGTGTCGACCTGGATCAGGCGCGGGCCAGTGGGCGGCTGGTCCAGCACTGCCCGCAATTGATCGAGATCACGCACATGCGTCGCCGAGACGCCGTAGCCCTCGGCGATCGGGACGAAGTTGAGTCCGGGAATCGTCATCCCGGGGGCATCGCGGGCGTCGAGCAGACCGGCAAACCACTGCAGCGCGCCATAAGTGCCGTTGCGCAGGACCAGGTAGGTTACGGGCAGTGCCTGCTGCGCGGCAGTCCACAAACCGGCGATGCCGTAGTTGGCGGAGCCGTCCCCGATGACGCCCACGACGGGCCGATCCGGCTGTGCCAATGCCACCCCCACAGCGGCGGGAATCCCGAAACCCAAGCCGCCGGAGGCCGGAAAGAAGTACGACCCACCGCGGCGCAGATCCATCTGCCGCCACCACGACCCGTTGGTCGAGGTCGACTCGACGACGTAGCTGGTCTCGGCGGGCTGTGTGTCACGCAGTGCCGCGAAGACCTGCTCAGGGTGCAGCGCGGCGCCCGTGCCCTCGGCCGGTTGCGCGGGCGCGCTGTATGCGGGTGGCTCGGCCGGCCGGTCCGCGAACGTCTTGACCAGCTCACCGATCACCGCTGCGGGTTCGGTCACCACCGCCGCACCGAAGGGCGCCCGCGCCGCGGCCTCGGCGTCATCGGTGATCTGGATCAGGCGCGTGCCCGCACGCAGGTACTCACCCGGCAGATACTCGTGGTACCGGAACACGGGGGCCCCGAAAACCAGCACCAGGTCGTGTTCCGCGAGCGCCTCTGCCAGCGGGGCGATCCCGGCAGGCAGAACACCCCGAAACAGCGGGTGCCGGTTCGGAAACGGCAGCCGAAACAGCGACGGCGCCGCCCAGGTCGGGGCGTTCAGGCGCTCGGCGAGCAGGGTGACCTCGTCAAACAGTCCGTCGGTGTCCAGATCCCCTCCGACGACCAACGCCGGCCGCTCGGCCGCTTGCACCTCGCCCACGATCCGTGCGATCTGCTGCGCCCCCGGGTGACCTCCCCGGTCCACGCAGCGGTCCAGCACTGCCAGAGCGTTGGGTTCCGCCTCCGTGTCCCAGTCGTCATACGGCACGGACAGGTAGCTCGGTCGCCGCCGCAGGTCCGCCTCGAAGATCGCCTGCGCCACGGAACGCGGCACGTCACCCGCGCAGCTGGGTTCGCCCGACCACCCGACCAGCGGCCTGGGCAGTTGGGTGGCCGCGACATTGGCCAGCATCGCCTCCGCGCCGATCGCGGGCCGCACCTGCTGGCCGGCGATGATCACCAGTGGCGTCCGGGAGTAGACCGCGTTGGTGAGGGCGCCCATGGCATTGCCCGAACCCGCTGCCGAGTGCAGGTTGACCAGCACCGGCCGGCCCGTGACCTGGGCGTACCCGTCGGCCATACCCACGACCGCACCCTCGTGCAGCCCGAGGACGTAGCGGAAGTCTCCCGGCATCCCCGTCAGGAAGGGCAGCTCGTTGGAACCGGGGTTTCCGAAGATCGTCGTCATGCCATGACGACGCATGATTTCGTAAGCGACATCCCGAACCTTCATGACAACCCCTCGAAGCGGTGGCTTGCATCACAGTAAGGAGCAGGAGTACTACTAATCCAATAGATAATTCTCTCGACGAAGATTGACCTGGTCTATATGGCCGACTTCGACCTGAACCTGGTGCGGATCTTCGTGCTGCTCTACGAGACTCGCAGCGTCACCGCGACCGCCCAGGCCGTGCACCTCAGTCAGCCGACCGTGAGCTACAGCCTCGCCAAGTTGCGCCGACACTTCGACGACGAGCTCTTCCGCCGCAACCGCCACGGACTCGTGCCCACCGCCCTGGCAGACCGGCTGTACGAGCCGTTGCAGCAGTCGCTGGCCGAGATCCAGCACGTCATCGCCCCCAGCAGTACCTTCGATCCGGCCACCTCGCAGACCCGCTTCACGATCAGCCTCTCCGACCTGGGCGAGTCCTCGCTGCTGCCCCGGCTCCTCGGTCCGCTGCAGGTGCGGGCACCGGGGGTCTCGCTGGTGGTGCGTCCACTGGACACCAGCGACACTCCCCGCCAACTGAGTCGAGGCGAGGTGGACGCATTCATCGCCACACCGATTCTGACCTCACCGCAGATCCGCCGGATTCCGCTGTTCTCCGAAGGCTACGTCGCGATGGTCGCCAGCGACCATCCCCGCATCCGCGACCGGTCGGTCAGCATGGCGGAACTGCGCTGCGAACGGCACATCCTCGTTGACGGCCCTTCCGGACACGTCGGACCCAAACTCGCCCTGGAAAACCTCGAGCTGCTCAATCAGGTCGCGCTCCATGTCGCGAAGTTCTCGGTGCTGCCCTACCTCGTGCAGCACACCGAGTTGGTCGCCATCGTGCCTGAATACGCCGGCCGAACCTACGCCGAAAGTCACCCGGTGCGCCTCCTGCGGCTACCGATCACCCTGGAACCACTGGAGATCGCGCTCTACACGCTGCCGAAACCCTCCCGCAGCCCCGCCCAGCATTGGTTTGTCGACTTCGTGCGTTCGACCCTGGCGGGAAACTGAAACGCCGGCCGATCTCTTTGTGACTTGCGCTGTTACGAGGCGGTTCTGCTCGTGATCACTGAGGATGTATCGATCATCCATTGGCCAGCTTCGGGAACGAGCCCGTAGGTCGTCTGTTCCTCCACAACGTGGCCGTCCTTGTAGACGTAGTGAATCGTGGCGTTGACTCGCCCGTCCCCAGAGGATTCGATTTGCCGCACTTCGACATGGTCAATGGCGTTCCAGAAGTTCTCGTACTTGTCGAAGGTGTCAACATGCGTCTGCTTGTAAGCGTCCGTGAGACGTTTCCAACCTTCGGGCAGATTCCCTGGTACGAGGGTGTAGTACGCCATGACCGCGTCCCGCGGGGAATTGGCTGTGGCACTAGGTAGGTTGGTTGCGGGGGCGGGCGCCGCGGCCGCCGGTGGTGGGCCGGTATTGGGTTGGTCCGGCCGGGTAGGAGCAGAACCGTTACGGTTGACGAGAACTACGAGTACCAGCGCCACCACGGATAAGAAGCCGACTACGCCGGCGGTACTGGCCAAGACCGTTTTCATCCGATGTTTTCGATCAGCACGGGCCCTCTCGCCACCGGATGATCGTGCCTCAGCCGATTCCTGTTGATGTCGAGTAAGCGCGTCGCCCGAAGATGATGAAGTGTGCTTTTCTTCGCGCGACGCGGGCGTCTCCTCGGTCTCGGCGGTCTCCGGAACGCCCGAGATGGCAGCGAGTTCGTCATGTGCGCCGCGCATCGTGGGACGCTCGTCGGGACGACGATCCAACATGTGCATGAGGACGGTCCGCAGCGGGTCCGAGCATGTCGGAGGGCGGATTTCATCGAAGGCCACGCGGTGGAGCAAAGCGATCGCGTTGTCGTCGAGCCCGAAGGGTGGTTGTCCCTCGATGGCGGCATAGAGTGTTGCGCCAAGTGAGAACACGTCAGCGGGTAAACCCCCGCGGCCTCCTTGGGCCACTTCAGGAGCCAGGTAGGCGAGCGTTCCCGCGACTGTGCCTATGCTTGCCGTGGAAAGATTGTCGTGGAGTCCGCGTGCGATGCCGAAATCGGTGACCTTGGCCGTACCATCCTCGTCGAGAAGGACGTTAGCGGGCTTGATGTCGCGGTGGACAACGCCCTCCTTGTGCGCCACCGACAGCGCCGCGGCGATTTGCCTACCGATCTCAGCGACTTCGCCACTGGCTAACACGCCGCGCGTTCTCAATACGAAGGCCAGGCTAACCGACGGAAGATATTCCATGATCAAGCACACTTGGGAGTCCTGCTCGATCACGTCGTATACGGCGATCGCGTGCGTATGCTGCAGTTGGGCAGTGATCTGTGCCTCCCGCCTCGCACGGCGGTTGATCCGGTCGGCTTCGGCTTGTTCCAAGCCGGGCCGGAGGACGAGCTGTTTGATCGCTACGTCGCGTCCTAGACGTTGATCGCGGGCCTTCCACACAACGCCCATGGCGCCCGCTCCGACGCGGGATTCCACACGATAGCGCTCGCCCACCAGATCGCCTTCCCTGATCAACTGCCACCTCCGAGGGTCCTGAAGACGAGTGCTTCCCGCGCTATATGCCCGGAGGAGTGCCACACTACCCACCACGAGCTACATGATCGAAGACTGATCGAGATTAGAGAGCCGCACGACAATATCGGACGCTTCACCGAAAGATTCGGACTTACCGTGTTCCGAGCGCACCGACCGGATGCGGATCTCCCAACGGCGTCCACAGAAGACAGTGATCTGCGGAAATCCTCCTGGTCGGGGGAGCGCTGGGGGAGTGGTGGGGTTCGTGCCGATTTTCTCAATGATTGATGCGAGAGCGTGCCGATGGCGAGTAGGCCGCAAGGTCGGGCGCACCATCCATGCCCAGGCTCTCCGAATGAGCGTGGCTGCCAGCGGTCTAAGCGGTGTCGTCCGGTGGACGAGTGTGGGCGTCGGCACGGTCGACCAAGGTCCAGTACCGGTTGGCGTCAGCGACGGCAGTCGCGAGTACCCCGCGTAGCTTGTCGAGGTAGTCGAGGGCGGCCCAGGCTGCGGCCACGGGTTGATCGCGCACTGCCTCGCGGGCGAGCTGCTCGAAGTCATAGCCGGCGAGTTGCTCGGAGAGCACCGTGACCACGTCGCCCATCGCATTCAGAGCCGAGGTCAGCGCCGACCCGTAGGCGCGGAAATCCGTCCGCAGCGTAGGTTCGGACATCTCTGCTTGCATCGCCGCCGCGTGCTCGAGCGCGTCCCGGGCGGCGTAGACGGCTTCGATGGGATGCTGGCGTTCCGGCTCGTCGGGCATGTTCGCCACCCTCGCCGCCATCCGCAGCCTGCGCTGCGCCGCGCCCCAGGATTCATACTGCCCGGTTAATGAACTTAGACCAGACGTATTGCGACTAGCCAAGCAGCGTCCCGCCTTCGTCGGGTGCGACGGCGGCCACGGCCGCTCCCACGTCGATCGAGCCATGCCGGTCTACGAGCTGGTGGAACTGGGCGATGGCGGCTTGCTCATCAGTGCCGGCAAGGTCCAGTAAGCGCCGCATCTCGCGCACGAGATCCAGACGCACGCCGCTTTCCATCGTGTACGCCTCCGCCGGATGTCGTCTCGGTCGTGTGCTGCTCAAGCCGATCGCACAGCCGGCAGGGTGAGCAAGTCGCTAGATCGTGGGTTTCGATTGAACACGCGCTGAGACCGAGCCCGGCTGCCTGCTTGGTTCTCGCACGCCCCAGGTCGCCACCAGCCACTCCTGACTGTGCTGCCCCTGGTGACACTGTTGCATATAGCGGCGACTGTTGCGTATGGCGCTGACATATCTATTATGTACCAGTGGTCATCGTGTCGACATCTCAGGACGGCAGCCACGCGCTGCCGGAGTTGACCACGGTCGAGTGGTCCAGGCGTGGCAGGTTCGCCAGCCACGTCCGCCTGGGCGACCAGGGGTCGGTCAGCGAGGTTCGGGGCGATTCCAGGGCCCATGCCCAGCGGCTGCGGCGACCGACAACACCTTCCCAACGGCGAGGTTCGAGGAGCACGTCGGCGAGCACATCAAGCCGCTCGCCGCGGTTGGCGACGGCGACGCGGATTCCGTTGAGCGGATCACGCGCCACCGCGTTGCCGACTTTGAGGACAAGATCCGCGCCGTCCTCTGAGCAACTCACCGATCTCCATGGAGGAACCCATGCCTAGCCTGCCGGACCGTGCCGACGTCGTCGTGATCGGAGCCGGGATCGTCGGGAACTCGGTGACGCACCACCTAGCCGATCTGGGATGGCGCAACATCGTGTTGCTGGACAAGGGACCACTGCCGGACCCGGGCGGGTCCACCGGACACGCGTCGAACTTCATCTTCCCGGTCGACCACTCCAAGGAGATCACCGCGCTGACGCTGGACTCCATGCGCCAGTACGAGAAGTTCGGCACGCTGACCACCTGCGGCGGCATCGAGGTCGCGAGGGAACAGGCCCGGGTCGAGGAGTTCGGCAGGCGGATGTCCTCGGCGATCTCCTGGGGCATCCACGCCGAGCTGATCACGCCGGAGCGGGTGGGCGAGCTGGTCCCGTTCCTGGACACCAGCATCATCAAGGCCGCGTTCTGGACGCCGTCGGTGGCCGTGGTCGACCCGCTGCAGACCGGCGCCCTGATGCGGGAGCATGCCACGGCGCTGGGCGCGCTGACCATCTCTCCGTACACCGAGGTGCTCGGGATCGACACCGTACGCGGGCGGGTGTCGAAGGTGCGCACCGATCACGGCGACATCGAGACCGACACCGTGGTGATCGCCTGCGGCGTCTGGAGCCCCCGAATCGCCGGCATGGCCGGCGCGAACATACCGCTGACCCCGGCCGTGCACCAGATGATCGATGTCGGCCCCATCCCGGAGCTTGAGGCGACCCACACCGAGATCGCCTACCCGATCATCCGGGACATGGACACGTTCATGTATGAACGGCAGAGCGGCGCCGATCTCGAGGTCGGCTCCTACGCGCACCGGCCGATCCTGCACGAGCCCGACGAGATCCCGTCGCTGGCGGCGGCCCAGCTGTCCCCGACCCAGCTGCCGTTCACCGCTGATGACTTCGACCAGCAGATGCAGGAGGCCCTGGAGCTGTTCCCGGAGGTTCTCGCCACCGAGGGCGCGGGTGTCCGGCACGCGATCAACGGGTTGCTGTCGCTGACCCCCGACGGCAGCCCGGTGCTGGGCGAGACGCCCGAGGTGCGCGGGCTGTGGTCGGCCGCGGCCGTGTGGATCAAGGAAGGTCCCGGCGTCGGCCGGATGGTGGCGCAGTGGATGACCGACGGGTACGCCGAGATCGACCTGCACGGGGCGGACATCTCCCGGTTCTATCCGCACCAACGGACCCGCCACCACGTGCGCGCCCGCGCTTCGGAAGGGTTCAACAAGACCTACGGAATCGTGCACCCGCGCGAGCAGTGGGAGTCGAACCGGAAGCAGCGGCTGTCGCCGTTCTACGTCCGCGAACAGGAGCTCGGCGCCGAGTTCTTCGAGGTGGGCGGCTGGGAGCGGCCGCAGTGGTACGAGTCGAACAGGCCGCTGCTGGAGGAGTTCGCCGACCGGATCGACGACCGGCCACATGAGTGGGACGCTCGCTGGTGGTCGCCGATCATCAACGCCGAGCACCTGGCCATGCGCGAACGCGTCGCGATGATCGACCTGACCGCGTTCGCCCAGTTCGAAGTGTCGGGCCCGGGCGCGCTCGACTACATCCAACGGATGACCGTGGCTCAGATGGACCGTCCGGTGGGCCGGTTGATCTACACCCCGGTGCTGGGCGACGACGGAGGCTTCCGCAGCGACCTCACCGTGGTGCGGCTGGCCGAGGACCGCTGGCGGATCATCACCGGCGGCGCGGACGGGGCGCGCGACCGCAAGTGGTTCATCGACCACCTGCCCGAGAACGGCACGGTGGGATTCGCCGACGTGACCTCGGCCGTGTGCACGATCGGGCTGTGGGGGCCGCGCGCCCGCGACCTGCTGGCGTCGGTGACCGAGGACGACGTGTCCAACGACGGCTTCCCGTTCGGCACCGGACGCTGGATCACCGTGGACGGCGTTCCCGTGCTCGCGCTGCGACTGTCCTATGTGGGCGATCTCGGCTGGGAGCTGCACGCGTCGTTCGAGCAGGGCCTGCGGCTGTGGGACGCGCTGTCGCGAGCCGGTCAGCCGTTCGGCGTCGTTCCCGCCGGAATCGGCGTGTACGGCACCACCGGCCGGCTGGAGAAGGGCTACCGCTTGATGGGCGCAGAGCTGGAGTCGGAGTACGACCCGGTAGAGGCCGATCTGGCGTTGCCCAAGGTGAAGTCGGCCGACTTCATCGGCAAAGACGCCTACCTGCGCGTCCGCGATCAGGAACGCGCGGCGATCATGTGCACGCTCACGGTGGACGACCACACCGCCGACGACGGGATGCGCCGGTACCCGCAGGGCGGCGAGCCGGTCCTCACCCCGGACGGGGAGCGGATCGCGGACCGCAAGGGACGTCCGTCCTATGTGACCTCGGCCGGAAGCGGTCCGTCGATCGGTGCCTACCTGCTGATGGCGTACCTGCCGCCGGAAGACGCGGTGGAAGGCACCCAGCTGGCGGTGCAATACATGGAACGGCGCTACCCGGTGACCGTGGCGCGGGTCGGTCGCACCCCGCTGTTCGATCCCGACGACGCGCGGATGAAGGACTGACCCGCATCGCGATCGCGAGGGAGGATCGGCGATGGACCTGCTGGTGTGCGTGAAGCGGGTACCGGCGACCGGGGCGAAGATCCCGCTCACCGACGACGGTACGGACGTCGACACCCGCCACCTCGGCTTCACGATCGGCCCGCACGAGGAGTGCGCGGTCGAGGAAGCCACCCGTATCACCGAGCGTTTCGGCGGGAGCACGACGGTGCTCACCGTCGGCCCGCCGGAAGCGGCCGAACAACTGCGGTACGCGATCTCTATGGGCGCCGACCACGGCGTGCTGGTGGAAACCGGCCCGGCGGAGACCGATCCGCAGGCCACGGCGTCCGCGATCGCCGCGGCGATCCGGGAGTTGCGGTCCGACGGCCACCGGTTCGACCTGCTCATGTTCGGCAACGAGTCCGCGGACGCGGGCAACTACCAGGTCGGCGTCCGCGTGGCGTGCGGACTGGGACTGCCGATCGTCGGTGGGGTGAAGGGCATCGAGCTCGATCCCGAGTCGGGGCGCGCGAGGTTCCGCCGCCCGGTCGACGACGGGGTTGAGGTGTACCAGGTGCCGCTGCCGTCGGCCGTGGCGGTCAAGGAGGGCCTGAACCTGCCCCGGTATCCGAGCATCAAGGGCCGGCTGCGGGCGAAGAAGACGCCGCTGCGCACCATCCGGCCCGAGTTGCCGGCCGGTGGCCTGCGCAAGACCCGGCTCCGCCCGCCGCCGGAGACGCAGCGGCAGACGGAGGTGCTCGGCCATGGAGCCGAGGCCGCCGGGCCAGTGGTGGACGTGCTGACCAAGCTCGGGGTGGTGTGACGATGTTGCTGACACTGATCGAGTCCGCGGACGGCGCCCTCACCGCGAGCTCCGCGGACGTGGTGGCGCGGGCGCACGCGCTGGCCAGGGAACTGGACATGCCGGTCGCCGCGGTGACCTTCGCGCCGGCTGAAGACCTCGCCGCGGATCTGGCCAAACACGGGGTGGCCACCGCCCACGTACTCGACCACGAACTGCTGCGCGAGTATTCGCCGGAGCGCTGGGGCGAAGCGCTGGCAGCACTGATCGGGCACATGGAACCGGCCGGTGTGCTGGCACCAGCGTCTGACCGGTTCAACGAGCTGATGGCGCAGGCGGCCGCACGCGCCGGGCTTCCGCTGGCCACCAACTGCGTCGCTGTGGCCCCTGGCCACGCGTGGACACTAACCCGCCAGCGCATGGGCGGGGTGTTGCTGGAAGACGCGGAGCTACACGCACCGGTCAAGCTGGTCACGCTGGCGCCCAGCGGCACCGATGCCGTGCCCGCTGACCCGGTCGGTGAGACCGAACTGGTCCGGTTCACGCCCGGCCTTGACGAGAACATGGTGCACGCCGAGATCGTCGACCGCACCGCGGGCGACTCCGGGGTCACGCTGGCAACCGCGAGGGTGGTCGTCTCCGGCGGGCGCGGCGTGGGAAGCGCGGAGAACTTCGCGACCCTGGAGCAGCTCGCGGAGCTGGTCGGCGGCGCGGTCGGGTGCTCGCGCGTGGTCACCAACAACGGCTGGCGCTCGCACAGCAGCCAGGTCGGGCTGACCGGCACGAAGATCGCACCGGACCTCTACATCGCGTGCGGGATCAGCGGCGCGACCCAGCACTGGGTCGGCTGCATGGACGCCAAGGCGATCCTGGCCATCAACACCGACGACCAGGCACCCATGGTCACCCGCGCCAGGTACGCGGTGATCGGCGACCTCCACGAGGTGCTGCCGGCCGTGATCGAGGAGATCAAACGGCGCGCCGCCGCAGGGTAGCCAGCAGACCCGCCGGGGGCCACCGGTCCCCGGCCACACTGTCTATTCCTCTAGTCACGGCAGCCGGACCCGCACTCGCGATGCGCGTCGATGCGTGGCTGGAAGACACTGCGCTTTCGCGTCAGCCCGAGATGAAGCTAACAACGGCGTGATTGCGGCTGGCACGCCATTATCGCCGCGATCCTGATGCGGCCGTGTGACGTGGGCAAACACAACCGACTCGCGGGTCCGGTTGGCGTTGCCGTGCCGCGCTTTTCCGTACGTTTCGTAATCATCGCACGACCATTCGTGTCGTTAAATTAGGCCGAATAGCGGATGATTGGACTGAACGGGGGTACGTTCCGTAGTCTTCATGCCGGCTTCGCGGCGATCAGTTGCCTGCAGCGGGTAGCGCGCGAGGCGCCGCCGAATCGGCTGGTCGGGGAGCCGAACCGGGAACTCCCTGTGGCGGTTCGGACACTCGAAGGAGTCATGCTTCTCGTGAAGCTCACATGCGCGCGCGGCGCGGCGGCGATCACGATCGTGGCCACTGCCGTGAGCCTCCCGGCCATCCCTGCTAGCGCGGACCCGCCGCCCCCGACCAACTCCGCGGATGCGGCCAAGCAACTGCATGACCTGTCGGCACAGGCCGAAGGGCTCGCCGCGCAGTTCCAGAAGACTCAGGACGACCACGCCGCGAAGAAGGCCGAACTCGACCGGCAGACCGCTGCCGCCACGCAGGCCCAGGGCGCGGCTGACCAGGCTCGCGTCGCCGAGCAGGGCGCGCGTGGCCAGGTTGACCGGATGAGCCACGTCTCCTACGAGGGCGCGGAGATGAATCAGCTCTCCGCGGTGCTGGTCAGCAAGTCGCCGAGCGACTACCTGGACCGCGCCGCCGCGATCGACATGCTGGCCAGGGACAGCGACAAGGCCGTCCAAACGTTCTCCACTGCCCGGACGCAGGCGGAAGCGGCCGGGCGGCAGGCCCAGGACGCGCGCAACCGGGCGGCGTCAGCGGAGGCCGACGCGGCCCGCATCGAAGGCGACATGGCGCAGCGCAAGGGCGCGATGGACGCGCAGATCGCGAAGGTCAAGCAGGAGTACGCCAGCTTGAGCCAGCAGGAGAAGAGCGCGCTCTCCTCTGCCGGCCCGGCCGCCGGCATGCTCGCCGGATCAGGGGCCGCGATCACGGCGACGAACGCCGCGCTGAGCAAGCAGGGCTCGCCGTACGTGTGGGGCGCCACCGGCCCGGACTCGTTCGACTGCTCGGGCCTGGTCCAGTGGGCCTACAAGCAGGCCGGCGTGTCGCTGCCCCGGTCCACGTACTCCCAGGAGACCGTCGGCAGCAGCGTCTCCCAGAGCAACCTCGCGCCGGGCGACCTGATCTTCTTCAACGGCGGCGAGCATGTCGGGATCTACATCGGCAACGGCAATGTCGTGCACGCGCCCACCGAAGGCGAGAACGTCAAGGTGTCCCCGTACCAGTACGTCGGCAGCGTGAGTTCTATTCGCCGGGTAGCTGGCTGAGCCTTCAGCGCTCGTGGAGAACGTAGGCGCTTCGCGGACTGTGGGTCCATTGCCGACATCATTGGCATCGCGGTCGCGCCTTCGCTGCGCTGCTGGGCGGCCAGATAGCGGGTGAGCTGGCCGGGGCGCTGCATCAGCCAGGTTTCCGGGAGTAGGGGTCCGCCATCCGGTCATGCCCGGTGACGTCGAGAACCTCCAGATCGTCGCGCCACACGCGCAACGCGTTGCGGACGGCGTCGACGTCGTGCGGGGAGATCCGTGCGGAATCGGCCCCGAAGGAGACGAGCACGGCGTCGTTGGTGCCGCAGAACTCCGTGCGCACCACCGACAGCGGGTGGCTGGCCGAGGAGTAGGCGAAAAGCGTTGTGATCGGTCCACGCACCCTGATCCAGACCTTGACGCCCTTCGACGCCGTCTTCTCCCGGCTGGCGGCCCGCTTCTCCTCACATAACGAACTCGGCATAGGACGTCACGATGTTCCACCCGACATCGGCAATACCGGTGAGTGAACGCGTTTACGCGAAGAATCATCGAAAATGAGTTCGAAAACCACGACATTGTCCCTGGTCTCGATCCTGCTCCCGCTGGCCTCGGTGCGGGCATGTCATGGACTGTTCGTCGGTGTGCTGTCATGATGATTGACAGTTCACGTGTTGCGGGCGCCATTCCCTGTGGACGGTCTGCACCTGGCAGATCGCTTCCGGCGGTTCGCTGCCGTGATCCTGACGACGCTTCGGCGTGGCTGACTTGGCCGTGTCGGGCTGGAAGAAGGTGCCGCATGACCTGGGCAAGACGCGCGGGTTCCGTCCAGGAGCAGGGCCGCCTCCTCGAGGCGCGCGCCAGCGAGAAGATTCATCGCGCGAGCGAGAACAGCCGAGCGGCGCGCACGGTGGCTCAACACGCCAACGATGCCCAAGACTGCGCGAGCTTGCTGGATATGCTCGGATTGGATGTCCTCCAAGCCAAGCGGAGTCACAGCGAGTAACCGTACGTAGCGACTAACCGTACGTTCGGCGGGGAATCACCCGCTACCGGTGTCTAAGTTGTCTACAGTGGACACGACGAGGAACCAGCCTGGCAGCGGTTTGGGTTCAATGCCGAATAGCGCACTCAGCGCAGCTTCTCTCCCACAGAGAGAAGCTGCGCTGATTCAGGCTGGCTCAGCCCTATACTGCCTTCGGCTGAGGCGCTGCTAGACCCCCGTCGGGGCCTGCTCAGAGAGCGCGGACGTTACTGGCCTGCGGCCCCTTGGGGCCCTGCGTGACCTCGTAGCTGACCTGCTGGTTCTCGTCGAGGCTGCGGAAGCCGCCGGCGTCAATGGCCGAGTAGTGCACGAACACGTCCTCGCCACCGTCGTTGGGGGCGATGAAACCGAACCCCTTCTCGGAGTTGAACCACTTCACGGTTCCCTGCGTCATGCCTGTCTCCCTGGTTGGAACTGAAGATTCGGACGACCATCTGCATGGAGGCCCCGGCCGCAGTTTCAGACGACAACGACTCCAGCTACACCAAAGACAGAAGCTCGCCTGCAACATCACCCTGGGAGCGTGCACAAACACGAGCTCAGAAGTTGACGACCAGCGCCAACGCTATCACGCCTGTCTCCATGGTCATATCACGGTCCTCCGATGCACCCTGCGGGTGCCGTATGGTGGGCGGGGAAGCCCTGCGGTGTGGCCTCGCCCACCCCGCTTCCACAGCCGTGCCGCCGACGAAGGAACCGACACCCGTGCCCGTGCGGCACCAGAGAAGGGACGAGCTTCATCCCCCGTTCAAGGCGAAGCCGAACAGTCGGAACACACCCTTGCCCTTCCGTGCACAGACAGCCAGCTTGCCATTGCTACCGCTGCCAGCTTGAGTTCTGGCAGCGTCAGGGCCAACCCGGCGACTACTTTGAGGAATTGAGAACATGACTGTCGGTATGGGCGACACCCGGCCGGAAAGTACACCCGAGTCCATTATCGCGGGCAGGAGTTCACCGGGCGAGGTCGCGCTGATCGCGATCTTTGTTCTCGTTCCGATGCTCGCGCTGCTGGCGGCCGTGCCGTTCGCGTGGGGCTGGGGACTCGGCTGGATCGACATTGGTCTCGCGGTCGCGTTCTACTACGTCAGTGGCCTAGGCGTGGCGGTGGGCTTCCACCGCTACTTCACCCACGGGTCGTTCAAGGCCAATCGTGCTGTGCGGGTCGCGCTGGCGGTGGCGGGAAGCGCGGCGGTCCAAGGATCGGTGGTCCAATGGGTGGCCGACCACCGTCGCCACCACGCATATGCCGACAAAGAGGGTGACCCCCACTCCCCGTGGCGGTATGGCACCAGCCCTCTCGCGTTGATCCGGGGCTTCTGGCACGCCCACATGGGCTGGCTGTTCGAACGCGATCAGACCAACGCGAAGCGCTTCGCTCCAGATCTGCTCACCGATCGCCTCCTCAGGACGGTGGATCGGCTTTTCCCGGTATGGACCGCGGCGACATTGTTGCTGCCGGCTGCGCTTGGTGGCCTCCTGACCTGGTCCTGGTGGGGAGTGGTCACCGGGTTCTTCTGGGCAGGGCTCGTGCGGGTCGGGGTGCTGCACCACATTACGTGGTCAGTAAATTCGATTTGTCACATGATCGGCAGCCGTCCGTTCGCGGCGCGGGACAAGTCGGCGAACTTCTGGCCGCTGGCGATCGTCTCCTTCGGGGAGTCCTGGCACAACTCCCACCACGCCGACCCAACGTGCGCCCGGCATGGTGTCCGGCGCGGACAGCTCGATACCGCTGCCCGCGTCATCTGGCTGCTCGAAAAGCTCGGCTGGGTACACAAGGTCCGCTGGCCCACCCCGCGACGCTTAGCCAAGCTCGCAAACGATGGCTGACTGACCCGGTTCGTGGATCAGAGGCCAGGATCGAATGACGATGTTATGGCGGCTGGAACGCGTGGCGCCGCGTTCCAGCCGTCGTCACGAGCGGGAGCTAGGTGTTGCGGGACAGGACTTTCGTGACGCTGGTCGCTCCGGGTGCTGTTCGTCGCGTGCCGGCGATGATGAGGGCGCTTGCTGCGAGTGGGGGTAGCGACCAGAGCGCTGCGGTGATGTAGCCGCCTTGTGTTGGCAGCATGGTTC
Source organism: Pseudonocardiaceae bacterium (assembly GCA_051984675.1). GTDB lineage: Bacteria > Actinomycetota > Actinomycetes > Mycobacteriales > Pseudonocardiaceae > JBPYFK01. Next base: position 101,320 of record JBPYFK010000007.1, read on the forward strand.
CCGTCGGGGTTGCGGCGGCGAGCAGGGATCCATTGGCGGCGTTCGAACAGTAGCGCGGCGGCGATGGCGATCGCGGCGGAGAGTGCGTATGTCCAGCGTTCTGTGATGCGGTAGACCAGACGCGGCAACGATTTGCCTGCGACAAACCCGAGAAGCGAGAACGGTATCAGCGCCGCGCCCGCCGCAACGCCCGGGAGCGCGAACCCATAGGGGGCACCTGCCGGTGTCTGCACGTACCGCGTGAGCAGACTGAACAGCAGGTACAGGCCCATCCCCGCGATGAGCATCGCCAGGTTCACGCGCAGGACAGACCCTTGGCCGAGCAGTCGCAGGTTGACCAGCGGCGAGGCCGTTGGCCTCAGCTGTCGTGTGCGCGAACAAGCCCAGCTGAATTCTGGTGCGAACACCGGTCTTGCTCTTAGCTGGGTCTCGAATCCCGGCACTGAGGCGCTCGAACGCTGCCCGGCCCAGCTCTGAGAACAGGGCCTCCATCGTCCCGGGCCGCTGGAAGATGTACGCCTGAACACCCCGCTCGGCTCCACTCATCCGTTCAGCCATGGTTGGCAGGTTACTAGTTACTAACTACTAAATAATGTGTCATCGAACCGCTCCGACGCACCGCTGTCCATCGAGGGCCGTCGACGACTCGTCGACCGTTACCAGCTGGATTCAGCGGGACTGTCCACAGAGGAGTAAGGCTGCCATGTGTGATCTTCATCGTCGCAGGTCATGGCGATCGTGATCGCTACTCGGATTGGGGGAAGGCGATGGTGCGGCCCTCGGCAGCGGAGCGGCGGGCGGCTTCCAGGATGGTGAGCACGGCGATGGCGTCGTACGGGTCAACCGGCGCCGGGCCGCCCTCATGCAGGGCGGCGGCGACGCCGGCGTAGAAAGCGGGGTAGTCGCCGGGAAGCGAGGGGTGGGGTTTCGCGTCGTCAGGCGTGCCAAGCACGCCCCAGTCACGCTCGGCCTCGGTGCCCCAGTTGGGCCCGGGGCGTTGCCCGGCACGCAGCGCGCCTTCCTGCGGGTCGAGTCCGTAGGTGGTGTACGCAGACCTGTCACCGAGGACCCGAAGCCGCGGGCCGAGTTGCGCGGCGACGGCGCTCATCCACAGGTGGGAACGCACGCCGGTGGCGTGGGACAGGGCGATGAACGCGTCGTCGTCCACCGCCGCGCCGGGCCTGCGAGCGTCGATCTCCGCGTACACCTGCACGGCCGGGCCGAACAGGTGCAGCGCCTGGTCGACCAGATGGCTGCCCAGGTCGTAGAGGATGCCGCCGGCCTGCGCGGGATCCGACGACTCTCGCCAGCCGGGCCTGACCTCTGGTCGCCAGCGCTCGAAGCGTGATTCGTAGCGATGCACGGTGCCCAGCGCACCCTCAGCGAGCAACTGCCGCACTGTTCGGAAGTCGGCGTCCCACCGTCGGTTGTGAAAGACCGTCAGCAGCAGGCCACGGTCGGCGGCCAGTGCGGCGAGGGCGTGGCCCTCGGCGGCGGTGGCGGCCAGCGGCTTATCGACCACGACTGGTAGCCCGGCCTCCAGGGCGGCGCGGGCTATCGATACGTGGCTGTCGTTCGGGGACGCGACCACGACCAGGTCGAGCGCCCGCGGGTCGGCGAGCAGTTGTTCGGCGTTGTCGACGGCGCGTGCCTCCGGGTGCTCATGGCTGAGTTGGGCGCGCCGGTCGGGGCTGCTGGTGGCCACTGTGTGCAAGCGGAGCCCAGGCGTAGTGGCGATGAGCGGGGCGTGGAAAGCGGAGCCGGCCAGGCCGTAGCCAACCAAGCCGACGCGCAACCGCGTCGTGCTGTCAGTCATGTCCAGGAACTTAGGCAACAGTGTTGCTTAAGTGCAAGGGGCGGGCAGAATGGTGCGCGTGAACACGCAGCAGGCCGGGACCAACCTCGCCCGGCTCCGCGACCACAATGCCGCATTGGTGCTGGGCCTGTTGCGGACCGCGCCGCGGGGCAGTAGCCGGGTGGAGCTCGCGTCCGGGACCGGGCTCACCCCGCAGGCCATCAGCAAGATCGTGGTACGGCTGCTCGCCGACGGTTTGGTGGAGGAGACAGGGCGCGGTGCCTCGACCGGTGGGAAGCCGCGCACCCTGCTGCGGTTGCGGCCGGATGCAGGCTTCGCGGTCGGTGTTGGGTTGGACCGGCAGGAGACGACGGTCCGGTTGACGGACCTTGCCGGAGAACAGCGGCACCGAACGACGGTGCCGGTCGGGCTGGCTACTGGGACTCCCACGCAGGTGATCGAACGGGTCGCCGCGCAGGTGCGAGAGGCGGCCGACGCGGCCCCAACCGGGGCGAATCTGCTTGGCGTGGGCGTTGGCTGCCGCGGCCCGCTGGACTATGCCAACGGCGTGCTGCACAGCCCAGCCGGTCTGACCGCCTGGGACCGGTTCCCGCTGCGCGAAGCGCTGACCGCACGTCTGGACGGACTGCCGGTGCGCGTCGACAAGGACACGAACGTGGCGGCGCTCGCTGCGGCAGCGCCCGGGTGCACGGCGTACCTGCACCTCGCCGACGGCCTGGGGGCCGGCCTGCTGCTGGACGGCGCGGTGTATCGCGGTGCCAGAACGAACGCGGGGGAGTTCGGCCACCAGGTGGTGCAGCTCGACGGGCCCCAGTGCACCTGCGGTGGCCGTGGCTGCCTTGAGGCACTTTGCTTGGCCGCGCTCGCCGCAGGGGATGACCGCAGCGCGGCACGGGCGTTGGGCGTGGGCGCCGCCAACCTGGTCCGGCTGCTCGACGTCGACCGAGTGGTTCTGGGCGGACACGCCGTCTTTGCCGCGCCCGATGTGTACCAACGAGAGGTCGCCAGGCAACTGGCCGCACTGCTCCCGGATCCGGAGTGGCAGAACGTCCCCGTCTCGCTCAGCCCAGCTGGTCCGTTGGCGGTCGCGGCTGGCGGCGCCGAACTCGCCCTCGGCCCGGTCTTCGGCCGTGACACCTGACGGCAGGCAAACCAGCCGGCATTAAAGGTCGTTAGCCTCTTAACAACAGCGCCGAACAGGTAGAACGTAGGCCCCCTACGCACAGCGAGCGTCGCCAAGCGCTGGTTGATGGAGTTTGGTAAGGGTCGTCGCGCGCTACCGTTGCGGGGGAGATCAGTTCCCATGGACCTCAACACCATCACCGAAGTCATCCGGTGTCCGTCCGATCGTCCAGGTATGGACTGGCGCGCTGGAGACGCCTGGGTCGCTGGGGGAACCTGGCTGTTTTCCGTGGAACAGCCAAGCCTGCGCCGCCTGATCGACCTGACGGCGTTGCGTTGGGAGCCCCTCGTGCCGAGCGACGCGGGCCTCGAAATCGGCGCGACGTGCACCATCCGCGACCTGTATTCCTTTGTGCCGCCGGGTGATTGGGCCGCGGGCCCCCTCTTCGCGAAGAGTTGCGAGGCGTTCTTGTCCTCGTTCAAAGTCTGGAACTCGGCGACCGTCGGGGGCAACATCTGCATGTCCTTACCCGCTGGCCCAATGATAACGCTGACGGTCGCGCTGGAAGCGAGGTACGAGCTCTGGGCTCCTGACGGATCCGCGCGCACCGTCGAGGCCCTCGACTTCGTGACCGGAGACAACCGCAACATTCTTACTCCGGGGGAGATGTTGCGGCGCATCGACATTCCGGTGCGTGCACTGAGGAAACGGACCGCGCACCGCCGTTTCACATTGACCCGGCTCGGCCGTTCGACGGTATTCCTCATCGGTACTCAAACGCCAGGAATGAACGACCTGCTGCTTACCGTCACCGCCGGCACAACACGACCTGTGCGCCTTGCTTTCGACACCATGCCCGAAGCCCGAACCCTGCAGCGGAGCATCGAGGCTCTTCCCGCCGACATCTGGTTCGCCGATCCCAACGGGACACCCGACCACCGCCGGCACCTGACCAAGCACTTCGCCGATGCGATTCGTCGGGAACTCACAGCTGGGGGCCTGGCATGACATACATCGTGAACGGCAAGAGCTTCGAGGAGGAACCAGACCCCGGCCAGTGCCTGCGCACCTTCCTCCGCGCACTCGGCCACTACGGCGTGAAAAAGGGTTGCGACGCAGGCGATTGTGGCGCATGCACGGTGTGGTTGGACGGTTATCCGGTACACAGTTGCATCACCCCCGCTTTCCGCGCGGACGGTCATGAGGTGACTACGATCGAGGGCCTCGGATCACCCGGCAACCTGCATCCAATGCAGCAGCGGTTCCGCGACGCCCCGGGATTCCAATGCGGATTCTGCACCGCAGGGATGATCATGACATCGGCAACGTTCACGAACGCCCAGAAGGAGGACTTACCACGGGCGTTGAAGGGCAACCTCTGCCGCTGCACTGGCTATCGAGGGATCGAGGACGCCGTGAAGGGTGTCGTCGGCGTCGAGAAAGCCGAGCCGGGAAAGGCCGTGGGGACGAGCGTCAGTGCGCCAGTGGCCAACGACGTGGTAACCGGTCGCGCCGAGTTCACAATGGACACCCATATCGAAGGAATGCTGCACCTCAAGGTGCTGCACTCGCCACACGCGCACGCCCGGATCGTCTCGATCGACAAGACGGCCGCACTCGCGGTTCCCGGCGTGCGTCGCGTTTACACCTGGGAAGACGTCCCGCGCAAGCGTTTCACGACCGCGATCCACACCGACCATCTGGTCGATCCCGACGACACCTACATCCTCGACAACACGGTCCGCTTCGTCGGCCAGCGCGTCGTCGCGGTCCTGGCCGACACACCCGGGGCGGCAGAAGAGGGCGGCCGGAGGGTCGTCGTCGAATACGAGGTACTGCCGGCCGTATTCGACCCCGAAGAGGCAATGGCGGCCGGAACGCCACAGCTGCACAGCGCGGACGATCCATTCGTCCGCGACCCCGTCCACAACATCCTGGTCGAGATCCATTCGCACATCGGCGATATCGACGAAGGGTTCGCCCAAGCCGACGTGATCCACGAAGGCACGTACTCGTCACCGCGAGTCCAACACGCGCATCTCGAGACGCACGGCTCGATTGCCTGGATGGACAACGGTCGTCTGAACGTCCGTACCAGCTCGCAGTCACCGTCGGTCGCGAAAGTAAAGCTCGCATATCTGTTCGGGCTACGCCCCGACCAACTCCGCGTGTTCTGCAAGCGCGTTGGTGGCGGTTTCGGCGGCAAACAGGAGGTGATCTCGGAGGATCTGGTCGCGCTCGCCACGCTGGACACCGGGCGTCCAGTCTGCTTGGAGTACACCCGCGAGGAGGAGTTCACAACGGCTTCGCCACGGCATCCGATGACGTTGACGGTCAAGCTCGGCGCGAAAGCAGACGGAACGCTCACAGCGTTCCAGGTCCGCAATGTGTCAAACACGGGCGCCTACGGCAACCACGGCGGCGAAACGCTGTATGCCGGCGGCGCCGCGGTCATGATCTACCGCTGCCCCAACAAGAAGTATGATGCCTACTCGGTTTATACGAACAACGTTCCGAGCGGGGCCTTGCGCGGTTACGGGATGACGCAACCGGCGTTCGCCGTCGAATCCGCGATGGACGAGCTGGCACTCGCATTGCACATCGATCCGCTCGAACTGCGACGACGCAATATCGTGCGACCGGGTGATCCGCTCATCGCCATGCATGAGGGCCCCGACGACGTGATATTCACCGAGGACGGACTCGGGAAGTGCATCGACCTGGTGGATGACGCCATGGCCCGCACACTGGATGAGCCGTCCCTCGGTCCCGAGTGGCAGGTCGGGGTTGGCGTCGCGAGTTCATTGCACGAGACCGCGCCCCCAACCGAACACATCTCCGAAGCCTGGGTCACGCTTGGCGACGACCTCATGTACGAATTGGCCGTCGGAACACCCGAATTCGGCGAAGGCACGTCGACCGCGCATGTCCAGATCGCGGCCAACCAGCTGGGTACGACGCCGTCGCGGATTCGCCTGGTGCAATCTGACACCGACCGCACGGGATTCGACACCGGCGCCTTCGCGAGCGCGGGCCTTTTCGTGGCGGGCAGCGCGGTACTTCGAGCGGCCAACGCGGTACGTGACCGCATGCTCGAATTCGCGGCCGCGCACACGGGTGTCCATCTCGTGTTGTGTTCGTTGGACGACGGGGGTGTCGTCTGCGGGGATCGGCGCGTGTCGCTGGCCGAGCTCGTCGCATTGGCCCGGGCGCGCGGAATTCGATTCACCGCCGCCCGCAAGTCCTACGGCTCTCCTCGAAGCATTACCTCCAATGCGCAGGGATTCCGAATCGCCGTCCATCGGGTGACTGGTGAGATCCGCATCCTGTACAGCGTCCAGGCGACCGACGCTGCCGTCATCATCAACCCCGCGCAGGTCCGCGGTCAGGTGGAAGGCGGTGTCGCCCAGGGAATCGGCTTTACGTTGACCGAGAACCACCACGTCGACGGGAACGGCGTCATGACCAACCCGAACTTCCGCAACTATCGTATCCCCGCTTACGCCGATATCCCCCGCACCGACGTGCTCCTGGTGGACTCGGCGGATTCCGTTGGGCCCATGCGGTCGAAGGGGATAGCGGAATGTTGTATCAACCCGGTGGCCCCCGCGTTGGCAAATGCGCTCCACGATGCGACGGGCGTCCGCTACCGCGCGCTGCCCCTGACCCCGGAACGGATCTACAGCCGGCTCGAGGAATACGAGCCTGTGCCGCGAAGGGCCTGAGCACATGAGCACCGAAGAACTCCAAGACGCCGCGGCGACGGTCATCATCGGCCAGAAGATTCTGCCCGGGCTGGAGCGGGAGTACAAGGCGTGGCAGGAGGACGTCAACGCCGCTGCGGCTCACTACGCCGGTTATCTCGGCGCCGAGATCTCCCCACCCACACAACACCAACCCGAGTGGGTCGTCGTCTATCGATTCGACTCGGTAGCCCATCTACAAGCGTGGATCAACAGCGCAACGAGGCAGCGCTTTCTCGATATCGGCAGCAAATATTTCGACGGTCCCGGGACCCAACAGGTAGTCAGCGGCGGCGCACAGCCAACGGATGCGCTTGTGACCGTTGTGGTGACCCACCGCGTCCACCCGAACCAGGTAGACGACTTTCTCGATTGGCAGCGTCACCTGAGCCAGGAGGAGAGCCGATTCGAAGGCTTTCGGGGAGCCGAGCTTTTTCGGCCAATCGAGGGACTTCAGCGCGAATGGACGGCGCTGTACCGATTCGACAGCGCCGAGCATCTGGATGCCTGGCTGACGTCGGCCAAGCGACAGGAGCTTCTCGCTGAAGGAAAGAAGTTCAACGACTTCGAACTGCGCACTATCGACAACTCGTTCGGCAGCTGGTTCGCCTTCGAAGGTAACGGAAAAGAAGCGCCTCCGCCCTCAGAAACCAAAACCGCTATCGCGGTCTGGGTCGGCTTGTACCCAACGGTTGTGCTGCTCACGCTCGCCCTGTCGCCGCTGAAGATGCCACTCTGGCTCGGGCTGCTCGTGGGCAACCTGCTTTCGAGCTTCGTCATGAGCTTTTTCACGATGCCCTACTACGTGAACCCGCTGCTCAGGCGATGGCTGCGGCCGTCACCGAGCGAACCGGCGGCGAAGACCAACCTCATCGGCCTCGGCATCGTCGGGGCGTTGACCGTGTTCTGGGTCATTGTCTTCTACGTCCTGACGACCTAGATCAGCCGGTACCTGACGACTGACGCCGCGTCCACCGGCAGGTGACGAGGGACGATCGCCTTGAAAGTTGTTGCTTCACTTGTAGAAAGAACTTGCTCTCTTGGTTGTTACTTCCCTTATCAGGGGTATATCTGGGTGAAAGGCATGGGAAAGGAAGTGTGATTGGAGCGTGTACCGTGGTGCCAGAATTGATCACGCCGGACCAGGTACCGATCTGGGTGCCAGGACAGCTCACGGTTCGTAACCCCGAACAGCAGGGTTGGTCGGGCTTATCCGTGCGCGGCTACGAATACTCCGCTTCGGATGTCGAGGTTCCCCCCGTCCGTGATTTCGTCGTGGTCGCCTACCGCTCCGGGCACACGGACATGCGGCGGAAGCTGGATGAGGGCTGGTCTCATGAGGTCGTCGGGCCAGGTGACGTATCCCTGTTGACGCGAGCGGTGGATTCGCGCTGGGTGTGGTCGCAGGATCTCGATGTGGTGCTCGTGTTCCTCTCTGAGCAGGAAGTGAAGGACACGTGCCGCCAGATGTACGAGCGCGATGTATCGGATGTTGATATCCAGGACGTGCTCCGAGCGCACGATCCTGCCATTCACCAGGCAGCCATGCGTACGGCGGCCGAGGCGGCTAGTGGTGAGGTCGGTAACCAATTGGTGATCGATTCGCTCGCGTGCCAACTGTCGGTTTCTCTGCTGCGAGGCTATGCCCAGATACGATTCCGCGACGTCGGTACGGGTGACAGTCTGAGCTTTCAACAAACTCGGCTCGTGCGGGACTACGTCCAGGCGCGCCTCCATGAGAGTCTCACCTTGCAGGATCTCGCGGGATGCGTTGCGCTGAGCCGGTTCCACTTCTCGCGCCGATTCCGCAATGCTACCGGAACTACGCCACACCAATTCGTTCTCCAGCAACGGCTCACGCGTGCCCAAGAACTGCTACGCGGAACCTCCGCGACGCTGTCCGATATCGCCAGGAGCTGCGGCTTCGCCGACCAGAGTCACATGACGCGCATGTTCCGTCAGCGACTCCGAACTACACCGGCGGAATACCGGCGCGACCGTGGAAAGCGCACAAGGTGACATCGATCGCGACTTCTAGTAAACAGGTGGACACGGAGGGTAATGGGAGATGGAGCAACCATCTTCTACAGGTAGGCTCCAAGCCTTCAAGAAGTCGCCCATCCTCGCAGGCAGGCTATAGGTGTAAACCGCAAGGGCAGCGCCGACAGGCGCTACTCGATGCCGTGTTGGCAAGGTGGCTGTATTGGCACAGCAAGGTGGCCGTAGGCACTTACCGGCAAGAGCAGGGGGCACGTTCAAGATGGGTAAGCGCGTTTGCGTTGTTGCTGGACAGGGATCGTTACGCCGCGGTATCGCTCGCGTCCTCCTTGATGACGGGGAGGTAGAAGTTGTGTCGGAGGCTCGCTCGTTGCGTGAGGCGCTCACGGTCGTCTCGAGCGTCCAACCCGACATCGTCGTGAGCGAAGTCGACCTTCCTGACGGCAACGGGATGGACTTGTGCCGCCGGTTGGTCGATCGGCAATCCAGCCTGCGCGCATTGCTGCTGTCCGAGCGCACCGACCAGGACACACTCCTTGAGGCCGCAAGCTCGGGTGCCAGTGGTTTGGTGTCGCGCCGGTTACCGGCTATGCACATGGTTGCAGCGGTGCGCAAGGTTGCGCGGTGCCGTGATGCCGCTCGGAGACGTGAGAGGAAACCCGCAGGGGCGATCGGCGCGGAGAGGTCTTCTCGAATCGAGGAGGCTCTGCACGCGACACAGACCGATTTTCTCGACCTGGTCTGTGCCCAGGCGCCGGTAGACGCTGGATCTGGGCACTAGACACTCGACTCTGCATCAGCCCCCGAAATGATCACGTTCGTCTCCGCCGCAAGACCAACCGGACTCGTCGAACACCCGCACTACGACGAAAGTCAGCGGTATTGGGCCTAGTTCCCGAATCCGCCGTTGAACCTCATCCTGGGTGGCCCCGTATCTAACGACAGGCCGATCACCGCCTGGCAAACAGGCGGTTTGGACGAGATCCCAGGATTGGGGATGATCGTGAAGTCTCGAACTGCTCGGGTCGCCCTGAGCGCGGTTTGCGGAGTCGCCGCCGTGTCTTTCGTGGCCGCGTGTGGAAGCGTTTCCCCGGACGGCGGCGTTCAATCTGGCTCCGGTGGCGGGCAGCAGGCAGTGCAGGCTGCCGACCAGAGCATGACGCCAACGCCCTACGGACCTCTGAGCGCAGCTGACAAGAAACTGCTCTCGCTCGTGAAGGAGACGAGTCTGCGTGAGATCACCACGTCGCAGATGGCGATGCAGCGCTCGTCCAACCCGCGCATCAAGCAGGCCGCCCAAATGATCATCGGCCAGCACATCGATTTGATGGATCGAGACCAGACCGCGGCGAACATGGTGGGCCTGCAGCTTCCGGACAAGCCGAGCCCGGACATGCAACAGGGCATCGACCGGATGCAGACCGAGAACGGCCAGCAGTTCGAGGACGATTACACGAATACGCTGCGCCAGGCGCACGGCGAGGCGCTGGTCCTGCTGTCAAAGGTCCGCGCCAACACGCAGAACTCCGTCACCCGTCAGTTCTCCGACGTCGCCTCCCAATTCATCAAGATGCATATCCAGGCGCTGGAGCAGACCGGCCAGGTTGATTACTCAAAGCTGCCGATTCCCTCACCAGACGGCAAGTGAAAGCCACCCGTACCCTGCTGAGCGGAGTTGATGCACCGACGGTCGGGCCTTGACGTTCACGAGCGCGTTTGACGCGCTGTGGGAGGCTCGGCGGAATCCTCCATGGGATGCCGATATGCCGCATGACCAGTGCGGATACGTTACCGGCACCCGCCGGGTGCCCGGCCGTCGCGGGACAGCCGTGTGGCGATTGTGGCGGGTGAGGCATTTCCGCAGGCACGCTACGTCTGGGACCGCCGGGCCAGGCCGGAAATTGGGACTTAAGACCCGGGTTCTGACCATGAACCCTCGGCCAGACTCAACGACCGTATGTCGCGGTCCCCGTAATCAGTGACGAAGCGTAGCGAGACCAGTGCGCGCGGAGCCCCCGGTCGTGCTCGAAGATCATCTGTCTGCCGAGTTGCGATACGACTCTTGCGGGCGGGTACGAGCGTGCGCGGAAAGGCGATCATGGCACGGAAGGGCTGGCCCACCGCGCGGGAGAAGTCCCCGGTGGTGTGGGGGTGGGGCGTTGGGACGACGCGGTCTGACCGTCACGATCACTTCGATGATGGGCTCAGGGCCGATCATGGCGCCGCCCCGAGTACGCCGCACCGCAGCGGGCCCGATGTGTCGACTACGCAGGTTGCGGGGACGGCACTCGGATCGGTGACCGCCGCGTATCTGGGGTCGTTTCTCGGTGTGGCTGGCACCGTGACAGGTGCCGCGTTGACCAGTGTGACCATGACGGTCGGCAGTGCGCTCTACCAGCGCTCGCTGGAGAACACCAAGCAGAAGGCCAAGGCGCTGGCCCGGGTCACCGCGTCCCAGCCGGCCCGCGCGGCCCGCTTGGCGTTCCGAGCCGATCCCAAGCAGGCGCCCGCCGACGCGGAATCCGACCAGGATCGAACCGTGCGCATGCGTCCTCCAGCGTCAAGCGCGGGCGAACACGGCATGCGCTGGCCTGGCGGTGAGTGGGTGACAACCGAGCCCGCTACGCCCACGGTTCGGACCGCAGCGACAGCCGGCGCCCGAGGAGAGACCGCGCCCCCGGCCGATCGCCCGGACAGGGCACCTCGGCGCGGCCCTGTTCGGTGGCTCGTCATCGCCGGTGCCAGCGCTGTGGCCTTCGTGCTGGCCATGCTGGTCATCACCGGCATCGAAGGCATCACCGGTACGGCGTTGGCCGGCGGTGGGCATCACAGCACGATCGGAGCGTTACTCGACCGTCCATCACTCCTGCCAGGTCCCCGGATGCCCGTGCCATCCGGGCAAGAGCCTCTACCCGCAGCACCGTCGTCGGACCCCACTGTCGCGTCGCAAGCTAGCTCCGTGCCGCCACCATCCTCGCCCGAACGCACCACCTCGCCGGTCTCGCCATTCGGTAGTGGCACCTCCGCGACGCTGCCCACTCCTGCGCAGCAGCCCCCTGGTGGCGGGGTGGGAGATCGCCGTCAGACTGGGCAACCGACCACGACCGCGACCACCGATGCGCCCAGCGGATAGTGCGCACGAGCCGGGGTGTAGTCGGTCGTAGGAGGCCCAGAACAGCTCTGGCATGAGCAGCGGTGGGTGGTTGGCTGGTCAGAACAGATCCACGCGGTGTCGGTACGGGGTAGGAATATCGATCATTTATCTTAGTTATGATATTCTTAGTTGTCTGATACGTCGCGATCCCTGGAGGTGATGGGGGTGCCCCGACGGAACCGGTCTCGGCCGGACGCCGTGGATTACATGCTCGCGGAGTGGAGTCGGGAGTGCCCGGACATCGATGCCTCGGGGATGGCGGTGTTCGGACGTCTGCACCGTGCGTACAACCGTTACCAGGACCAGATCGCCCGCGTTTTCGGATCGTTCGATCTGACGATCGCGGGTTACGGAATCCTGGCATCGCTCCGGCGGGCCGGTGCGCCCTACCGGCGCACTGCGGGGGAGCTGGCCGATGCGGTGCTGGTCACCACTGGAGGGATCACGCAGCGGGTGGACAAGCTGGAGGCCGCCGGCCTCGTGCGCCGGGAACGTGACCCCGACGATCGTCGGGTGGTGTACGTGGAGCTGACCGACGAGGGCGTCGCGTTCGTGGACCGGGTCAGTGCCGCGCACTTCGGAAACGAGAACCAGATGCTCACCGGCCTCAACGACACCGAGCGGGAGCGGCTGGCCGACCTGCTCAGCCGGCTGGAGCTCTCGCTTGACCACGCGGCGGCCGCGCTGGGCGGCCCCGCGTCCTGAACGGTCCAGTCTCCTCCGGCGTCATCCGGCCCAGGGCAGCGGAGCCGGGTCGAGTCCCCAGTAGAGGCTCTTCTGCCGCATGTACTGCAGGATGCCGCTCCTTTACGCCGGTGGCACCAACCTGTCGCCGGTGTTCGCGACCATCGGCGCCATCACCCTCGTGGGCACGGTCGTGGCCGCGCTGTTCGCCGAGGAGAGCAAGGGGCGGACGCTGGAAGAGCTCGCGCCCTGATCAGTCCACTGTGTATCGAACCGGGCGGCGTCGTCGGAGCTGTCGTGTCAGTGCCCGGCGACGCCGCCCTACGACTGATCTGATTCTCACGGAAGCCTTCGTGCACTGGCGGACGGGGTGCTGGGTAGGCAGTGTCCAATTCGCCGACAGTGACTTCCGTAGTCGTCACGCAGTGACGTATGGGATGCCGTGAGCAGGGGACCGATGTCCGGGAGCCTGTCCGCCTGGAGTAGCTGTACGACTTCGACGGTTCGGGCGTTTTCGGTGACGACGTGCCGGACACGCCGGCACGTCTCGTCATCGCGCAGGCGCTCAGGGCAGTCGATGAGTTGCCCGATTTCAATGTCGCGCAGGGCTTTGACGCCGAGCAGGGATGTCGCGCGTCCGCAACAGCGCCAAACGGTGTGCTACCAGGCTGAGCGGCACCTGCTCGGTTTCCAAGGAGCGGGTGTCCAGGAATAAGTGCGTGGCCCCCAGTGCACGGCAGTGCCGCCGACTGGTCCATGATTCCGCAGGGTAAGCCGGCGAACGCGTTTTCTGCGCGCACCGAGTGGCAGCCCGGTTCCAGATCTCGGAGAGGGACCTCAATCGCTCGTTCTGCTTGGCGTGATTGGAACCGGAGCACGCCATCAGATGCTGATCGTCAAACGGGTGTTCACGTCCGCTCGCGGACGAGCACAGACCGAGTCCGCTCAAGCTGGCGCGACGATCCGATCTAATACGGATCTTCATTCGTTAGGGTGAAGAATCTAGGGATTGCGAACACATCTAGTAGCAATCGGGCCCCTAGTTGGGCTTTACTCCCTGCGAGCGCGTTCACTCGGACGTGAAGCGCAAACTTTCTGCTTACTTACAGTGACGACAGGAAGTTTCCATCCCGACAGTCCAGCGCCTGGGCTCGATCGATGAAGACCGCTGGGGATGCGGTGGTCCGGGCGTTGCCACCGCGCATGCGGTGGGCGGAGAGAACGACCACAACCCGAGGAAGGTCAGTAATGGCGCAGCCCTGCACAATCAGTGGCTTGGGGGCGGTGACCGGCTATGGCTGGGGCCGCGAGGCACTTTGGGACGGCTTGGCCGCCGGCAAGGTGGCCGCGTGCCTGGTCGATGGTCACGGTCCGAACCGGGACCAGAAGGCCTGGGTGGCATCGGTGCCCGATGGCGGTGACGAGCTGGATGGGCCCAGCCTCTTCGCCCGAGCTATGCGGGCCGCGGCGCGCGAGGCGATCAAGGACGCCGAAGCGCGGGGCTGGCAGCCCGGACGGCGGGTGGGACTGTTGCACGCGGCCGTGCTCGGGGATCTTCCGCTGTGGCGAGACTTCTACGGCACGCGCAGCGCGGACGTCTCCGTGCGTGACTACCTCGCGTTGATGCCCTCGACCCCGGTCTCGACCCTGCTGCAGGAGTTCGGGTTCCACGGCCCGGCGATGAACGTCTCGGCGACGTGCGCTTCGGGCAACGCGGGCCTGCTGACCGCGAAGGCATGGCTGGACGCCGGGGTGGTCGAAGACGTGGTGTTCGTGGCCACCGACCTGTCCTCCACGCCCGAGACCGTCCTGCACTTCAACCGCCTCGGGGTCGCGGTCACCGACATCGAGCCGCTGCAGGCATGCAGGCCGTTCCAAGAGGGCAGTCAGGGTTTCATCATGGGCGAGGGCTCGGTGGGCATGGTGCTCTCGGCGCGAACGCGCAGCCCTTACGCGCACCTGCTGGGTGGCGCCATGTCGCACGATGCTTACCACGTCACGTCGGTCGATACGAACGTGACCGAACTGAGGCGATGCTTCGTCGAAGCGCTCGACGACGCCCAAGTGGACCCCTCGCGGGTGCGCTACCTCAACGCCCACGGGCCCGGGACGAAGCAATGCGACCTGGCAGAAGCCACCGTCTTCGAACAGCTTTTCCCCAGTGATGCCCAGCTGTACTCGGTCAAGCCACTGGTGGGCCATTGCATGGGCGCGGCCTCAGCGGCCGAGATCGCCGCAACCGCACTGGGATATGACCGCGGGCTCATCCCCGCGCCACAACCGGTCGCCCCCGGGCACCCGCAGCTGCTTGCCGGCCCCACCGCTCCCGTTGACGGGCTCACAGTCAAGTCGTCACTGGGCCTGGGCGGCCACAACTCCGCAGTCGTACTCGCACCCCCGGCCTAAGGCTTGAGCTGTGAATCTAGGCACGTCGAAATCACTCACGGAGCATGGTGCCATGCCAGTCTGGCAGCTGAGCGCTGCTGGGTTGCCCGCCGGGCAGCCGCTGCGGCTTGTAGACGAGATCGGCCAGCCCGTCGCTTCGAGTGACCTGGAGCTGCCCAGCGCGGATACGCTGCGTGGGCTGTACCGGGGGATGGTGCTCGGCCGTCGATTCGACCGCCAGGCGACCGCTTTCACCAGGCAGGGCCGGTTGGCGGTGTACCCGTCCTCCGCCGGGCAGGAGGCATGCCAGATCGGCGCCGTGCGTGCACTCGGACCGAGAGACTGGCTGTTTCCGACCTATCGCGACAGCGTGGCATTGGTCGACCACGGCGTCCCAGCGGTCGAGGTGCTGGAACTGCTGCGCGGCGGATGGCACTGCGGTTACGACCCGTATCGCTACCGCGCGGGCCCGCAGTGCACACCGCTGGCGACCAACGCGCTGCACGCCGTCGGCCTGGCGCACGCCGCGCGGCTGCGCGGTGACGATGTCGCGGTTCTGGTGTTCGTCGGCGACGGCGCGACCAGCGAAGGCGATGCGCACGAGGCGTTCAACTTCGCTGCTGTGTGGAACGCGCCGGTCGTGTTCTTCGTACAGAACAACCAGTGGGCGATCAGTGTGCCGTTGGCGAAGCAGAGCAAAGCGCCCACCTTGGCGCACAAGGCAATCGGCTACGGAATGCCCGGTCACCACGTGGACGGCAACGACGCGGCCGCCGTGCACGCTGTCGTCTCGGCAGCTCTGACCAATGCCCGTGCCGGACGCGGACCGTCGCTTGTGGAGGGTTTGACGTACCGGATGGACGCGCACACCAACGCCGATGACGCCGCCCGCTACCGAACCGCCGACGACATCGAGAAATGGAAGCAGCGTGATCCAATCGATCGGATCACGCGCCTGCTGCGGCAACGCGATCTGTTCGACGACTCCACGGCACAGGTGGAAGAGGAAGCCGAGGGCGCGGCCGCGAGGTTGCGCGCCGAACTGGGCGCGGAACCCGAAGCCGAGCCGGCCGAGCTGTTCGCGCACGTCTACGCCGACCCCACGCCACGGCTGCAGGAGCAGGCCGCTGCCCTGCGGGACGAGCTGGCGGCCGAGAAAGGGGCATGAGATGGCTGTGACCATGGCCAAGGCCCTCAACATGGCGCTGCGCGATGCCCTGCGCGAGGATTCTGAGGTGCTCGTGTTCGGCGAGGACGTGGGAACACTGGGCGGAGTGTTCCGGGTCACCGACGGGCTCACATCCGAGTTCGGCGAGAAGCGCTGCTTCGACACGCCGCTGGCGGAAGCCGGCATCGTGGGTAGCGCGGTCGGCATGGCCATGTACGGGTTTCGCCCGGTGGTGGAGATGCAGTTCGACGCGTTCGCCTACCCGGCCTTCGAGCAGATCACCTCGCACGTGGCCAAGATGCGCAACCGCACACGAGGCAAGGTGTCGTTACCGCTGGTCATCCGGGTCCCCTACGGCGGCGGAATCGGCGGCGTCGAGCACCACAGCGACTCTTCGGAGTCGTACTACACCCACACACCGGGTCTCGTCGTGACCAGTCCCGGCACACCCGCCGACGCGTACTCGATGTTGCGGGACGCCATCGCCAGCCCGGACCCGGTGGTGTTCCTGGAACCCAAGCAGCGCTACTGGTCGAAGGACGACGTCGAGCTTCCGACCCGGACCGATCCGATGGGTCGTGCGGTCGTTCGCCGGCAGGGCAAGGACGTGACGCTGCTGGCTTACGGGTCCACGGTGGCCACCGCACTGGAATCCGCGGAGGCAGCGCAGGCCGAAGAGGGCTGGGACGTCGAAGTCATTGACCTGCGCTCGCTATCCCCATTAGACACCGAGACAGTGTGTGCGTCCGTGCGCAAGACCGGCCGGGCGGCGGTGGTGCATGAGGCTCCGGTCTTCGGCGGCTATGGGGCGGAGGTCGCCGCGACGGTCACCGAACGCTGCTTTCACTACCTCGAAGCCCCGGTGGCCCGGATCGGCGGATTCGACATTCCTTATCCAGCACCGAAACTCGAAGGGCACTACCTACCGGATACCGATCGCATTCTGGACGCGATCGCCAAGATGCAGTGGGAGCGGTAATGAGCGAGCGCGAGTTCCGGCTCCCCGATCTCGGCGAAGGACTGACCGAAGCGGAAATCGTGCGGTGGCTGGTGGAACCAAGCGACATCGTCAACGTCGACCAGCCGGTCGTCGAGGTGGAAACGGCGAAAGCCGCCGTCGAGGTACCGACTCCGTACGCGGGCGTCGTGTCCGCGCTGCACGGGGCGTCCGGCGATGTCCTCGAAGTCGGCGCACCGCTGATCACCGTGGACGAGTCCGCAGGGCGGGACAACGGGAACTCGTCAGCGACGGTCAACGGAAGTGCGAACGATGATGCGGAGTCGGGCACGGTGCTTGTCGGCTACGGCACATCCAGGGGCACCCGCAGGCGGGCTGCACGGTCGGCGTCGGTGTGTACGGCAGCCGCACCGGAGACGGCGACGACACGAGTGACGGTGATTTCCCCCGTTGTACGCAACCTGGCCCGGGACTACGGCATCGACCTGCGCACGCTGCGCGGTTCAGGGCCGGACGGCCTCATTCGCCGTGCTGATGTGCAGGCCGCGATTGACGCGAAGGCACAGCCCGCGACCGCGGATGCTGAACGCATTCCGCTGACGGGAGTGCGCCGGGCAGCGGCCGAGCGGATGTCCCGCTCTCGCAGGGAAATCCCCGAGGCAACCGTCTGGGTCGACGTAGACGCCACCGGACTGCTCACCGCACGTGACGAAATCAACGCTGGGAACGCGGACAACCCCGTGAGCATCCTGGGCCTGCTGGCCCGGTTCTGCGTGCTCGGACTCCGGCGATACCCGGCGTTGAACTCGACGGTGGACAGCGAACGATCCGAGATCATTCAGCATGGTTCGATCAATCTCGGTTTCGCGGCCCAAACGGCACGTGGTCTCGTGGTGCCCGTGGTTCGGGATGCCGCGCAGCACACCACCCGCCGGCTTTCCGCGGAACTCGGTCGACTCACCGACGCGGCGCGAGAGGGCACACTGTCACCCAGCGACCTCACTGGCGGTACGTTCACCGTGAACAACTACGGAGTGTTCGGGGTTGATGGTTCCGCGGCGATCATCAACCACCCCGAGGTCGCCATTCTCGGTGTGGGCCGGATCATGGACCGTCCCTGGGTCGTTGACGGAAGGCTCGAAGTCCGCAAGGTCACCGAGCTGACACTCGCCTTCGATCACCGCGTCTGCGATGGAGGCAACGCGGGCGGCTTCCTCCGGTTCGTCGCGGACTGCGTCGAACGTCCCACGGCACTTCTCGGGAGCCTGTGAGAGCGTGGCTGTGTGTATCACTCGAAAGAGTGAAGTAATGCAGTGAAGCAATACTCAGTTCGGGGTCTGGTGATCGGCAGCGGGCGCGCGTCATATCGCGCACGTGGTTGGCGACCAGCGTTCGTGGGAACCCACAATGGGGTCGCCAGGTGCGGCATCGCAATCGCATAGACATCAAGAGCCCGAATGCGCGGAGTCGGCGACGACACTGCGGCCAGACGGGCGGGCAGCCAACGGGGTAACCGGGCGAACTCTCTTGGTTGGATGGATCATGGTCGCCGATTCTGACGGAGGGCTTCCCGGCGGCTGGGCTTGCCACCGAGAGTTCCTCGACCTGGCCTTGTCCGCGCAGGGCGCGATCAGGTGGACGTTCGATTTCGCCGATGCCGAGGTCGCCTGGATGGTCGGAATGGACCGGCTCCTCGGTATGCCCGGTGCCCCCGAGGACGACATCCGTGCCTTCTTGCTGGAGCTGATCAAGCCGTGGACTGTCGCCTCTGAGATGCTTGCGGCGAGGCAGGATCTTGACCTCGAACAGCCTATCGTCGACCCGGACGGTGAGACGCGCTTTCTTCGCATTCTTGCCCGGCCGCTCGACGGCGAGCCAGCGGGCAGGCTGATTGGGCTCGCTCGCGATGTGACCGCCCTGCATCGTGATCGGCAGGCACTACGCGATCTCGCGGACCGGTACAGGCTGCTGGTCGAGCTCAGCCCGGACGCGATCTGCGTCCATCAAGACGAAGTCATCAGATATGCCAACCCCGCCATGGGCGCCATCCTCGGAGTCGAGTCCGGCGAGCAGCTCGTCGGGCGTCTCCTCAGCGACTTCGTGGCCCCGGAGTCGATTCCCCAGATGCGAGAGCGGATCCGGTCGCTGGTCACCCCCGGCACTGCCACACCGCGGTCGCAGGCCCACCTGCGGCGTGTTGACGGAACCGCGGTCCCAGTGGAGTTGGTGTCGGTCCGCACGACCTGGGACGGCAGCCCGGCCCAGCAGGTCATTGGACGAGACGTCACCGCCCAACGGGCGGCCGAGGCCACGTTGCGCTACCAGGCGGCGCTGGTCCAGCACGTCAAGAACGCGATCATCGCGACAGACCGCGATGGGGTGGTCACCAGCTGGAACCCTGCCGCTGAAGACGTGTACGGCGTAGCGTCGGACCAGGCACTGGGACGGCACGTCATGGAACTGGTCGGTGCGCCCTTGCAGCCCGACGCCCTGCTCGCCAGCGGCGAAATCGAGGCTCTGCACCGGCGCGCTGACGGAACGGCCCTCGTGGTGCGGATCTCAGCGGCCGAGATGGACTCTGGCTACGTTCTGGTGTGCGCCGACGAGACCGCACGACGACGCGCCGAGCAGGATTTCGCCACGGTGGTCGCTGCCCTCGACGAGGGTGTCATCGTGGTGGGCCCGGCAGGCACGGTCGAGGCGGCCAACCCCGCCGCCCAGCGCATTCTCGGCGCACGTGAGTCCGAGATCGTCGGTTCCCGCCCCGCATCGTGGCCTCTGTTCGACGAGTCCGGGGCAGCGCTGCGGCCAGAGGACCATCCCCCGATACCCACGCAGCGGACTGGGGAGCCGGAGAACTGGCGAGTCGTCCGCGCACAACGGCCGGACGGGCAGAGCGTGTGGCTGGCGGCCACCTCGCACACGCTGAACCCGCACGACTCGCCGCCGCACAAAGCCGTCACCTCCTTCACTGATATCACCGAGAGCCGGGCCGCCCGAGAGCGCCTGGAGTACGAGGCCACGCACGACCCACTGACCGGCCTGGCCAACCGGACGCTGGTCCTCCGCCACCTCGGGCAGCCGCGGCCACACCCGATGGCCGTGCTGTTCGCCGACCTGGACAACTTCAAGATCATTAATGATTCCCTCGGTCACGCCGTCGGCGACGACGTGCTGCGGATCATCGGGGAGAGATTGTCACGCGTGACGCAAACCGAGGATCTGGTCGGCCGTCTTGGCGGTGACGAGTTCGTCGTCGCCCACAACGTGCGTTACGGCGGTTCGCTCGAGCAGCTCAGCGAGCGCTTGCTCGGCGCCCTCGCGGAACCCATCCACCTGCAGGGCAGGCAGCTGCACGTGAGCGGAAGCATCGGGGTAGTGGTGTCACAACCGGGAGATACCCGGGTCGGCCAGGATCTCCTGCGTGACGCCGACGTGGCCATGTACTGGGCCAAAGCACAGGGCGGCGGGCGGTCCGCGCTCTTCGATATCGAACTTCGCGAACGCGTGCAGCGGCACATGGTTCTACAACAGGATCTGCGCCATGCGGCACGGCTGGACCAGCTCTGGGTGGCTTACCAGCCCGTCGTCGATCTGCACACCGATCGCACGGTTGCGGTCGAGGGCCTGCTGCGGTGGACGCACCCCGTACACGGAGCGGTCTCACCGGGGGAATTCATCCCATTGGCCGAGGAAAGCGATCTGATCAAACCCATCGGCGCGCACATGCTGCGCACGGCGAGCCGCCAACTAGCGGCTGAACGCGAGCGGCGCAAGCTTGACCTGCAACTCAACGCGAACCTCTCACCACGCCAGCTCGAAGACCCCCGCCTGCAGCACATCGTGCAGCAGGCACTTTTCGAGGCCGGGCTGCCTTCCCGTGCCCTGTGCCTCGAGATCACCGAGAACGCGATCATGGAAGACCCCACCGCAGCGGCACATGTCCTGAACACGCTGCGCGAACTCGGTGTGCACCTCGCGATCGACGACTTCGGAACCGGATACTCGTCGCTGGCACAGCTGCGGCGATTGCCCCTGGACACCCTCAAGATCGATCGATCGTTCATCACTGACCTCGGCTCCTCCCACGAACTCGAGGTCATCGTCACCAGCATCATCGCCATGGCCCACGCGGTCGGACTCAAAGTCGTGGCGGAAGGCGTCGAGACCGCGCAACAGCTCGACCTCCTCCGCCACCTGAGCTGCGACCAGGCGCAGGGCTATTACCTCGGCAAACCCGCCCCGATCGGCCAACTGCGCACGGCCCGAGCGTGGGAGTGAGAGAGCACAGCGGCCATACCACCAAACACGGTTCCACGACTAAGATTCGAATACGAGTTCGGTGGACGCCTCGGTGAGAAATGACCGCAGCTGGTGGGCCGGTAGCGCGGCGGCAAACAGCCACCCTTGAAAAGTGGTGACGCCGAGTTGACGCAGCGCGCGGAGTTGCTCGGTGGTTTCCACGCCTTCGGCGATGCATTGCTGGCCCAATGCCTGGGTCAACTCGGCCACGGTGGCGACCAGCACGTGGTCCACTGGTTGATGGTCGAGTCCGGCGATGAACTGACGGTCGAGCTTGATGATCTGTGCGGGCAATCTCCGCAGCCGGGCGAGGGTTGAGTGGCCGGTTCCGAAGTCGTCGAAGGCGAAGCGCACTCCCTGCCGCGCTAGGGCCTGCATCGCGTAGCCGGCCCGTCCCGGTGCGGTAATCCAGGTGGTCTCGGCCAGCTCCAGGATGATGCGGTGGGAAGAGACTCCGGTCTCGGTGATGATGGCTGACGTGTCGTCGACGAAGTGTGGGGTGTCGGGGGTGAAGCCGGCGAGGTTGATCGCGATGGAGATGGGCCGCCCGTGGGGTTGGGGCCAGGTAGCGGCTTCGGCGCACGCGGTGCGCAGCACCCACCGGTCGAGTTCGGCGAGCAACTGGCCGTGCTCCGCGGCGTCAAGCACTACGTCCGCGCCCAGCAGGCCGCGGCGGGGGTGGGGCCAGCGCACGAGCGCTTCGGCGGCGACGACCGTCCCGCCGTCGGCGATGATGGGCTGGTAGTGCAGTTCGAGCCCGTCATGGCGCAGCGCCTGCCGCAGCTCCTCCGGGTGGTCGCCCAGCGGGGCCGGATCGACTTCGGTAGTCCTCGTCGGCAGCTGGTTGGTCATGGCGACCCTGCCCTGGTCATGAGCACGGCTGTGTTCTGGCAGCTGAGGACGGACAAGGCGAGCGCGCCGTCACGGGCTACCGGGAGCGGAGGAAGACATGAACACGTCGCAGCGCCGTGCGGGCGTCGGCGAAAACGGTTGACCATGGCACATCCAGGCCGAGGCGACATCAGCAGCCCGCACCCCTGCACCGGGGCGCACACTACGGACATCAGCAAACAGGGGACACGTCGGCTGGCTGTTCAACCGTGCCATGATCCTAATGGACGATCACTGAGTGTCCACACCCGGTTAACCAGACTTTGGACACGGCGACGGATCCTGGCTGCACGTATCAGTCTCGACGGAACACCGGGGAGACCGTGACCTGCCGACAGTAACGATGTGATCACAAATTGCGCAGGGCGCATTGCTGATGAGCAGGAAACGGCGGTTGCTGCTGGGCCGTGGCGGTGTGTGCTCGGTTGCGGGTGCACGGGCTCCTGCGATCTGATGCGGCCAGTCAATCGAGAGGCATCCATGGATGAGCAGAAGTTGGTCGATGCGGATCGCCTGCTGACGGCAGTCGATTCCGCAGTGCAGCAGGTCGGCCGGCCACGGGAGTTGGACGAAACGCTGAGCCTGGCGGCACATTCTGCGGTGCACACCGTGCCGGGTGCCGAGCATGCCGGAATCGAGCTGCTGAGTGACAAGAACAGTCTGGAATCCCGCGCGCGCAGCAGCGATACCGTCGCGAAGCTCCATCGGCTGCAAACCGACCTCCGGGAAGGTCCCTGTATGACGGCTGTCTGGAAAGAACCGACGGTCGTCGTGAACGATCTGGCAGCCGAGGCGGATCGGTGGCCCGAATTCGTGCCCCGCGCCCGGTCGCTGGGTGTGGCCAGCGTGCTGAGCTTTCGTCTGTACTTGGAAAGCGACACGCTGGGCGTGTTGAGCCTGTATTCCAGCGTGCCTGGTGGCTTTACCAGCGAGTCGCGCACGATCGCGGGGTTGTTCGCCTCGCATGCGACCTTGATGGTCGGCAGCGCGCTGCAGGTCGGTAACCTGAAGCTCGCGGTGTCGACGCGGGACTTGATTGGGCAGGCCAAGGGCATCCTGATGGAGCGTTTCGGCGTGACCGCCGAGGATGCGTTCGACTTGTTAGTGCGGTCCTCGCAGCAGACCCATGTCAAGCTCGTGGATGTGGCACGGTGGCTGGCTGGCACTGTTGGCGGAAAGCAACAAAAGTAGCGACACCACCAATGGCTGAGACATTACGCCAGCTCAACGATGCTCGGACGACCGAGAGGGTTGCGCACGGTCGATAGCATCGGCCTCAGCATGAATCGAACAGTGGAGGCTACCGCCGCAAAGGGATGATTATGTGACGGAACGCGGCAGCGCCGCCCGGGAACTGTTGGCGAGGCTCGCGGTCCACAATAAGTCTCCGCCCGAGACGGGAATCCCCAAGCTGGTCTGCACCCTGTGTGCGGAGCTGTTGCCCGTCACCGGGGCTACGGTGTCGCTGATGGCTCACACCGGCCATCGCCACGCCGCCGGAGCGAGTGATCGGACGGCATACCAACTCGAACAGTGGCAGTTCACCCTCAACGAAGGCCCTTCGGTGCAGGCATTCACGACCGGCCTCCCGGTGTGGACTGAGGACCTCTCGTTGCCTGATACGCGGTGGCCACTGCTTGCCAGCGAGCGGCTACCGGACGTTCGCGCCATACATGCGTTCCCGTTGCACCACGACGGCATCACCATCGGCGTACTCGTACTGTATCGCGATAGCCCTGGTGGCCTCACCGATGCAGAACACGACGAATGTCTGCTGGTGGCCGAGGCGGTGAGCACGGCCCTGCTCACCTACCTGAGTCAGCACGACACGGCAACCGGTACCCCCACCAGCGAGGATGACGACGGGATCAGCGAAGCCATCGGCATGGCCATGGTCCAACTCGGCGCCAGTGCCGAGACCGCCTTGGCTCGGATGCGAGCCGCCGCGTTCGTTGCCGACACCACCCTGGATGACATCGCCACGAGCATCACCAACCGTTCTCTGCGATTCGACCGTGACCCGATGTAGCACGTCGCTCTCGCCGGGTTGGAGACTGGCGTGTCAGGTCTGCGGGTCCTTTGATGCCTGCAGCCTTCCCGGGGGCAACCGGTCGGTTCCCCAGCTGCGCTCGATGTAGCCGATGATTCGCGTGATTTCTTCGGCGGGTACCCTTTCGGGCTCCCCGCGTTCGAGGGGGTCGTGGTGGAAGATGTAGACGCGCGACGCGAACTGGTCGAATGGCAGTGACGCCTCGCCGAAGCGCTCGCCGTTGCCGGCGGTGGAGACGACGACGCCGTCGCCCCAGTCCTGGCCGCTGTCGTTGTTTGGGTTGAAGAAGTACACCCGCATGACCTCTTGTGGGTCTGGTGCGACGCGCAGGATCGTGATCGCGTGCCAGCCGACGTAGCGGGCTGCGCTGTCGGTGACGGCGACGCCGGCTGGCTGCGGGTGGATCAGCGGCCGCCCGCCGTTGTAGGACAGGTGGTAGCTCGCGTGGAGCTGCCGCAGGAAGCCGTCGAGGTCGATGAGGTTCCCGGTCGCGACGTCGACGTTGATCTGGAACCCGCGGGCCGCCCACCAGCCGTGGAACTCGGGGTTGACCCACCGGTGTGGGTCCCCGGGTCGGTCGGCGCAGCGCCGCCCCATTTCGGCGTAGATCCGGTCCAGGTGGGGGACCACGAGCAGCGATACGGGGTCCAGGTCCGTTGGCAGCTT
>JBPYFK010000008.1:0-192611 GCA_051984675.1 Pseudonocardiaceae bacterium
CTGGCCCGGCTGGACCGTCAACGGTCGCTCGAAGTCGCTGAAGTCGACCTGACGCCCTTGGTCGATGAGGTGGTCCATGGTGCGCGGATGCGGGCGCCGGAGCGGGAGATCCGGTGGTCGGCACCCGCGGAGCTGGTGCGCGTGCTGGCGGACACGCACCGCCTGCGGCAGGTGCTGGACAACCTGGTGACCAACGCCCTGGTGCACACGCCACCCGAGACCGAGGTGCGGGTGCTCATTGCGCACGGGGCCGTCGGGGAACCGCCCGTGGTCGCGTCAGCGGGAGCCGAAGTGACCAGCGGTACGCCCATGGGGTTGATCGAGGTCAGCGACGACGGCCCGGGTATCGATCGCGAGCACGCCACCCGGATCTTCGACCGCTTCTACCGGGTCGCCGGTGGTCGTGACCGGGACAGCGGCGGCACCGGCCTGGGGTTGGCCATCGCGGCCGCGATCCTGGAGGCGCACGGGGGACGTGTCGAGCTGGTGACCTCTCCCGGGCAGGGCGCGACTTTCCGCGTCCTCATCCCTCCCGCTCCGTGAGGCGGATCACGTCCACAGTGGACACCTTGCTCAGTTCAGGCCGACCGCCGCGAGCAGCGACCGGGCGCACATGTCGCGCAGCTCGGTCCGGGCGACGCCGGCGTGGTCCAGCCAGTCGAGGCAGACGGTGATCACGAAGCTGATCCAGCCCCGCACGGCGATGGCGGTCGCTTCGTTGGGTGCGAACTCGGCCGCCAGCGCGTCAAGGATGCGCTGCTGCTGAGCGGCGATGTTGCGCTCGCAGATCGCCCTGATCCCCTCGTCCACGGAGACGGCCGCGCGGTGCAGGACCTGGTAGCCCATCCGGTGTTGCTCCACGTAGTCGAGGTAGGCGTCCAGGCCGGCGGTCAGCTGCGCGGTGAGCGGTAGCGCCGGATCGGTTTCGGTCAGCCGCAGGATGCGCTCGGCTTCGGTTTCCACTACGGCGGCGAAGAACTCCCGCTTGGTGGTGAAGTAGTGGTACAGCAGACCGCGGGAGACGCGGGCGATCTCCGCGACCTCTTCGATCCAGACTTCGTCGTAGGGCCGGGCGGCGAACAGCTCGGTGCCGATCGCGAGGAGTTGCTCGCGACGCTGCTTGGTGCTCAGCCGGGTCCGCACTTGTTCAATCCTACTTGACAGCGGTTCAGTAGCCGGCTCATGCTCTCTATTGGAGATGGGTTCAATAGCCGGGAGAGGGGCCCATGGATACTGCCGCCATTCCGCACCCGCCGCGCCGCGTTCCGATCCTCGGTGACGTGCGGGGGATCAACACCCGTTCGCCGTTGCAGGAGTCCATGCGGTTGGGCCGGGACCTCGGGCCGATCTTCACGCGGAAGTTCCTGCGGCGCGAGATCGTGTTCGTCTCGGGCGCGGACCTGGTCGCCGAGCTCTCGGACGAGTCGCGGTTCGCGAAGCACGTGGGGCTGGGCATCGAGAACCTGCGCAACATCGGTGGCGACGGCCTGTTCACCGCCTACAACACGGAGCCGAACTGGCGGCTTGCGCACGACATCCTGCAGCCCGCCTTCTCGGCGAACGCGATGCGCGGCTACCACACGATCATGCTGGAAGCGGCACGGGAGCTCATCGCGTCCTGGGACGCCCACGTGGACGGCCCGCCGGTGGAGGTCACCACCGACATGACGAAGGTGACGCTGGAGAGCATCGGCCGGGCCGGTTTCGGCTACGAGTTCGGATCCTTCCAGCGGGAGCAGCCGCATCCCTTCGTGTCCGCCATGACCGGCGCGCTGCGCTACGCGCAGCAGCTGAACTTCCAGTTGCCCGTGATCGGCCGGCTGCGCAACCGCGACGCCGCCCGCCGCAACGCGGAGAACGTGCGGTACATGATCGAGCTGGTCGACGACGTGATCAAGGCGCGGCGGGCCAGCGGTGACACGAGCGGTCGCGACCTGCTCGGGCTGATGCTCAACGAGCGACACCCCGAAACCGGGCAGCCGCTGGACCCGGTGAACATCCGGCACCAGGTGCTCACGTTCCTCGTCGCCGGGCACGAGACGACCTCCGGCGCGCTGTCGTTCGCGCTGTACTACCTGTCGCAGAACCCCGAAGCGATGGCCAAGGCGCAGGCCGAGGTGGACGCGATGTGGGGGGACCAGGAAGACCCCGAGCCGACGTTCAAGGACATCACCAAGCTCCGTTACGTGCGCCAGGTCCTCGACGAGGCGTTGCGGCTGTGGCCGACCGCGCCGGCCTACTCCCGGGAAGCCCGGGAGGACGTCGTGCTGGGGGGCCGCTACCAGATGCGCAAGGGGGACTGGGTGGTCGTGCTCATCCCGTCGCTGCACCGCGATCCCGCGGTGTGGGGGCCGGACGCGGAGCGCTTCGACCCGGACCGCTTCGCGTCCGGGCAGGCGAGGAAACGCCCACCGCACACGTACAAGCCGTTCGGGACCGGGGAGCGGTCGTGCATCGGCCGCCAGTTCGCGATCCACGAGGCGACCCTGGTGCTCGGCCTGCTGCTGCACCGCTACGACCTGCGGGGCGACCCGGACTACGAGCTACGGCTGGCCGAGCTGCTGACGGTGAAACCGAAGGACTTGACGCTGCGACTCACCCGCAGGCGCACGCGTGCCACCGACCCGCCCGCGCTGCCGGAGGAACCCGAGCGGGAAGAGCTGCGCTGCCCGGTCACCGGTGCCCACAGTGGACAGTCCTGACATGGCGACACTGGTGTCCTTCCACGCACACCCGGACGATGAGTGCATCGCCTGTGGTGGGGTGATCCGCAAGGCCGCCGAGGAGGGCCACCGCGTCGTGCTGGTCGTCGCCACTCGCGGCGAACTGGGCGACGTCGCCGAGGGGGTGCTGTCGGACGGCGAGACGCTGTCCCAGCGGCGGGTGGCCGAGACGCATGCGTCGGCGGAGATCCTCGGCGTCCAGCGGACGGAGTTCCTGGGTTACGTCGACTCTGGCGGGATGGGCGCGCCGAGCAACGACGCGCCCGGGTCGTTCTGGAGCGCACCGGTCGAGGAGGCCGCCGAGAAGCTGGCCGCGATCCTGACCGAAGAGCGAGCGGACGTGCTGACCTGCTACGACGATAACGGCGGGTATGGCCACCCGGACCACATCAAGGTGCACCGCGTCGGGATGCGGGCCGCCGAGCTGGCCGGCACACCGCGCGTGTACCAGAGCACCTTCAATCGTGATCACCTGTTGCGCGGCATCAGCGCGTTCGCGGACCAGGCGAGGGCGGCCGGCATCGAGTTCCCCGAGGCCACCGAACTCGGCAAACCGGAGTCGGTGTTGACCGCGGCGGTGGACGTCTCGCGGTACCTCGATCACAAGCGTCGAGCCATGCGCGCCCACGCCAGCCAGATCAGCGAGCAGTCGTTCTTCCTGGCCATGCCGGAGGAGGCCTTCCGACACGTGTTCGGCATCGAGTGGTTCATCCGTTCCGCTCAGGGTCCGGGCATTACCGAGACGGACCTGTTCGAGAAACGGTAACGGGAGACTTGTCTCGTCAACCTTCCGTCCACGGTGCGGCGCTGGGTAGCGTGCCTGGCGTGACTGAACCACCGCGTGACACCTATGCGTGGGACAAGCCGAGCGCCGCACGCGTGTACGACGTGCACCTGGGCGGGTCGCACAACTTCGCCGTCGACCGCGAGTTCGCGGAGCAGGTCACCCGGGTCATGCCGGAGCTGCCGGACGTCTTACGGGCGAACCGGTCATTCCTGCGTCGTGCGGTGCGATACCTGGTGGACGCCGGTATCCGGCAGTTCCTCGACCTCGGCTCGGGCATCCCCACGGTGGGCAACGTGCACGAGATCGCACAGGGCGCCGACCCGACCTGCCGGGTCGTGTACGTGGACGTGGACCCGATCGCGGTGGCGCACAGCCGCCGGATTCTCGGGCCGAACCCGCTGGCGACCGTCGTCCAGCACGATCTGCGCGACCCGGAGGCGATCCTGACCGACCCGCAGGTGACCGGGCTGCTGGACTTCACTCAGCCGGTCGCGGTGCTGATGGTCGCGGTCCTGCACTTCGTCCCCGGCACCGACGACCCCGCCGGGATCGTGGCCGGCTATGCCGATGCCGTCGTGCCCGGTAGCTACGTGGTGATTTCGCATGCCAGTGCCGGGGAAATGGCCCCGGAGCGGTCCACCGCCGCCGCCGAGAGCTACCGGCGGGACGTGACGGAGTTCTCCCTGCGCACCCGCGAGGAGGTCACCGGCCTGTTCGGTGCCTTGGAGATCGTGGACCCCGGCGTGGTGTATGTGGCCGAGTGGCACCCGGACGAACCGGTGGGCGACTCGAAAGCGGACCGGCTGCCAGCGCTCGGCGGGGTGGGTCGTAAGGCGGACCCCGCCGAGGCTGGTTGACGGCCCAGCTCAACGGCCCAGCTCAACGGCGCAGCTCAACGGCCCAAGGCGCGTCACAGTTCGCCGCGTGCGTAGCCGTAGCAGCGCTTCACGAGCATCCACACGGTCTCCAGCTCCTCCGGGGTTCGAGGCCCGTACAGCAGGACCGCGTTCTGGACCGGGTGCCGCACACCCCAGCCGGTGCTCTCCACCTCGTCCTTGAGCTCCTCCGGGAGCGTGACGTGCAGGCTGCCGTCGTGATGCGGGTGGATATGAGCGAACTCGCGCCCTTTCTGGAACGCCTCGCCGGGACCGGTCGGCTGGTCGTCGTCCAACACGATCGCACGGGCTCCCGGGACCGAGACCATGCTCGGTGCCACGTGCACGCCGGCGAGGGCACGCATCCGGTCCCACAGCTGTTCCTGTAGCTCGACCGGGGCGTTGTCGGTGACCTGCGCGTGCGGCGCGGGACCGACGACGTGGGGAGCGCGCCCATTGCGCGGCGCAAGAGCCATCACGAGCTTCCTTCGGCTTCGTTCGACAAGGTGGTACCCGCCTGGTTCGCCCGCGACTCTACGTGCCCCGATGGTGTCGTGCCCGGGAGACGCAGGTGGTTGAACACGAGGTTCAACCCGAAGGCCAGGATCACCGTGAGCGTGATCGGGCTACCGAAGATGATCTGTGCCCAGTCCGGGAACTTCTGGAAGAAGATCTCGTTCCCGGTCGGGTCGGTGGCCACCGCCGGCAGCATGCCGACACCGAGCGACACGGCGACCACCAGCAGGTTGTGGTTGCCCTGGAACTCGACCTTGCGCAGCACCTGGATCCCGACCGCGGTCACCATGCCGAACATGACCAGCGCCGCCCCGCCGACGACAGGTTCGGGCACGGCCGCGACCAGGGCGCCGACCTTGGGCACCAGCCCCAGCACGACCAGGATGCCGCCGGCCACGGCGACCACCCAGCGGCTTCGCACGCCGGTCATCTGCACCAGGCCGACGTTCTCGGCGTAGGCGGTGTCCGGGAAGGAGTTCATGCAGCCGCCGATCACCGCGGACAGGCCGTCTGTGGCCAGACCGCGGGCGATGTCGTTGTCGGTCAGCCGCCGCCCGGTCATTTCCGCGACGGCGAGCATGTCGGCGGT
The DNA here is from genome assembly GCA_051984675.1 of Pseudonocardiaceae bacterium. Classification (GTDB taxonomy): domain Bacteria; phylum Actinomycetota; class Actinomycetes; order Mycobacteriales; family Pseudonocardiaceae; genus JBPYFK01. The sequence goes on from JBPYFK010000008.1 coordinate 5,491, forward strand.
GGACTCGGTGTAGGTCACCAGCATGACGATGCACATCGAGATGACGGCCGCGATGCTGAACGTCGGCGGGCCGAAGTGGAACGGGGTGGAGATCCCGAACCAGGGCTCCTTGGCCACGTCGCTGAAGTCGATCAACCCCATCGGGGCGGCGATGACGGTGCCCACCGCGAGCGCCAGCAGCGGTGAGATCTGGCCGAGGAACCCGCGCAGCGTCCTGGCGAAGATGATGATCATCGCGATGACCAGGAAGCCCAGCAGGATGTGCGACATCTGGCCGTAGTCCGGCTTGCTGCTGTTGTGCCCGGCAATCATGCCGGCGGCCGGCCCGATCAGGGACAACCCGATGATCGTGATCACCGTGCCGGCCACCAGCGGGGGGAAGAACCGGATCACTTTGGAGAACGGCTTGGCGATGAGCAGGCCGAAGATGCCGGAGAGCACCATCGCGCCGTACACCGACGGGAGGCCGTACTTCGACGCGATCGTGATCATGGGACTGACCACGGTGAAGGTGGCACCCGCGACGATGGGGAGGCGAACACCGAAGAGCTTGGAGATCCCCACGCCCTGGATCAGCGTCGCGATACCGCAGACCAGCAGGTCGGCGTTGATGAGCAGGCCGAGCGTCGCGCTGTCCAGCTTGAGCGCGCTGCCGATCAGGAACGGTACCGCGACCGTGCCGGCGTACATGATGAAGACGTGCTGCAGCCCGAGCAGGCCGAGCCGGCCGGGAGGGAGCACCTCGTCAACGGGATGGACGCCGGCTCCTCCTGGACCGTCAGGTTGTAGCTTGGACAGCAAGCGCATGGTCGCCTCCCCTCCGGGTGGGTGTGGTCACACCCGGAACCTTGCCGATGATCCGATCTCCAGACCTAATTCCGCATTGCGAAATATACATTCCGCAAAAAGTTAGCTCCGTCACACGAACGTTGTCAACCGGTAGAGTGACTCATGAAGGCGCGGCGGTATACAACAGGGTCACCCTGCTCGCCGTGTGACTGGGTAAACACGAACTGGCCTCATGCCTTCGTCGGTCATTCCTTCTGGTGATCTATTCTGAAAACTGTCTGCTGGGCTGGGGTTACGCATGGGTAACGACCGTGGCCCGGATCGAGCCAGCGAGTATCGAGAGGGCTGGATGCTTCAAGGTTTCGGTATACGGCCGGGGCGTTCGCATGCGCTGGGGACGTTGGGATTGGCCGTCATCATGGCCGTGGCCGCGGGTTGTGGCTCGTCGAGCACGCCGGAATCCGCCGCCCCTCCCAAGATCGTCGCGCCGCCACCGGTCGCCGCGGTCAACGTCACCGCGCCCGGCGGCGACCAGGTGAACCCCAAGACGCCGATCGTGGTGAACGTCCAGCGCGGCAAGCTCACATCCGTCGTGGTCACCAACCCTTCCGGCAAACACGTCAGCGGTGCGATGTCCGGTGACCAGACCAGCTGGCAGACCAACGAGGTACTCGGCTACGACACCGACTACCAGGTCACCGCCGTGGCCGTGGGTTCAGACGACAAGACGGTCCAGCAACAGAAGACCATCCACACCCTGGCGCCCGCGGCCCAGGTGTTTCCCAGCATGATTCCGGCGCCGCAGCCGGGCCTCAGCCTCGGCGCGGGCGAGCCGATCGTGGTCAAGTTCCAGCAGCCGATCAAGGACAAGGCGGCGGCCGAGCGGAACCTGCAGGTCACCTCCACCCCGAACCAGACCGGCAGCTGGTCCTGGATCTCGAACAAGGAACTGCACTACCGCCCGCGGACCTACTGGGAGCCCGGCAGCAAGGTGACCGTCAAGGCCACCGTGTACGGCGTGAACCTCGGTAACGGCGTCTACGGGGAAGCCGACCAGACGCTTGAGTTCACGGTGCACGACTCATGGGTCGCCAAGGCCGACGGCGCCACCGAGCAGATGCAGATCTTCCACAACGGTCAGATGGTCAAGGCCATGCCGATCAGCATGGGCAAGGACCAGACGCCCACGCACGTCGGCCCGCACGTGATCTCGGACAAGCAGCCGAAGTTCACGATGGATTCCTGCACCTACGGCGTCTGCCCGCCGGACCCGCAGGCATACCACTCGGACGAGTTCTTCGCCGAGCGCATCTCCAACGACGGCGAGTTCGTGCACGAGAACCCGGCGAGCGTGGCGCAGCAGGGCAGCGCGAACGTCTCGCACGGATGTATCAACCTTGACCACGACAACGCCCAGTGGTTCTTCGACAACTTCGGACTCGGTGACGTCGTCGAGATCTACAACTCCAACGGCCCGCCACTTCCCGTGTGGGACACCTACGGAGACTGGGAAGTGCCCTGGAACCAGTGGGTCGCCGGCAGCGCGCTGCACTGACAGCACGACCGGACCGGGCTTGCCGGGTTCCCGCAGCTAGGCGGCGCGCGGGGTGGCCAGCGTTTCCAACTTCGCCCACCCCGGGTCGGCGTCCTCCCAGGTACCCGAGCCGACCAGGACCGCGACCCCGCAGGTCTTGAGCTGCTTGGTGACGCCGGTGAGCAGCGCCACGAGATCCTCCAGCCCGGGATTGTGGCCCACGAACAGCACGGTTTGCAGGTGGTCGTGCAGCTGCCGTACGACCGCGAGCAGGTCTTCCGCCGACGCGGCGTACAGGCGCTGGTCGTCGCGCTCCTCGGGCGCGGAGTCCAGTTCGGCGACGACCAGGTCCCAGGTCTGGCGGACCCGGGTGGCGGGGGAACACAGGACGAGGTCGATCTCCGGTACGTGCTTGCGCAGCCACTGCCCGGCCACCGGCGCGTCCTGGCGCCCGCGCTCGGCGAGCGGTCGTTGGATGTCGGGTACCGCATCCGTGCGGTCTGACTTCGCGTGCCGGAGGAGCACGATCCTGCGTTCCAGATCCGTCATGTTCCCGCCGCCCTACCAGTGCTGACCGGTGTCCCAGTACCTGGGGAAATGGTCCCCCTTCCGGTCCGGCACCGCCAGATGTTCCGCGCTGGCGGACTTTTCCGTCAGACCCAGACCGCCGCGTTGCGCCCGTCGCTGAACCGCTCGGGCGGCTCCGGTCGCGGTCGGGCCAACCCTCCGTCGGCGCACCGCGCCGTCCAAGCCGCCACGGTCGCGTCCAGTACGTCGTCGACGGCGGCGTGACGACCGGCCGGTCCAAGATCGGCCGGGAGGGTGATTCCGGCACGGGAGAGCAGGTGCCGGCGGCACTCGACGCCGGCCCAGGTCCGCTTGCGGGCGCTCAGCGCTGCCCCGGCCAACCGCGCGAAGGAGACCTCCGGGTGTATCTCGATGATCCGCCGGCAGGATGGGTCGCGGGCTGATTCCCGCTGTACGGGAGCGCGAGCCCACTGATCGACCTCCAGCAGCTTGGGCTTGAGTGCGAACGCCTGGCGGGAGATGCCTTCACCCGCGAGTTCCCGGTTGCGCGCGACGGCGGTGACGTAGTCGGGAGCCTCCAGCGCGGTACGCACGGGGGTGATGAACACCGACGAGCGCAGCGGGCCGATGGCCGCCCGCGCCAGGTCGTCGGCGCGGCGCCGGCCCCGGTCCGGCAGGCCGATCGGCATGTCGACCGCGACCACCGAGACCGGCCCGTCCGCCACCGCCAACGCGACCAGCCCGTCGATCGTCCGTGCGAAGTAGGCGGTGACGTGCGTTCCGGCCAGGACCACAGCCACCCAGCCGGCCTTGCAGGCGTCGACACCGATCACGCGCTCGCTGTCCACGGGCATATCGTCCCGCTCAGGGGCTCGTCCGGTCGCGGGCAACCGGATACCGTGTGCCGGATGCAGGTATTGAGAACGCCCGAGGACCGTTTCGCGGGACTGCCGGACTTCGACTTCACACCGCGGTATGCGGAGGTCAGCAGCCAAGAAGAGAAACCTCAGACCTTGCGGATGGCGTACGTCGAAGCTGGTCCCACGGACGGTCCGGTCGTGCTGCTGCTGCACGGCGAACCGAGCTGGTCGTTCCTGTACCGCAAGATGCTGCCCGTGCTGGCTTCGGCCGGTCTGCGCGCGGTCGCGCCCGATCTCGTCGGTTTCGGGCGATCGGACAAGCCGGCCGCGATCGCCGACCACAGCTACGCGCGGCACGTGGAGTGGGTGCGGGAGCTGGTGTTTGATCGGTTGGATCTGCGCCAGGTCACGCTGGTCGGGCAGGACTGGGGCGGCCTGATCGGTCTGCGGCTGGTCGCGGAGAATCCCGAACGCTTCGCGCGAATCGTCGCGGCCAACACCGGCCTTCCGACGGGTGATCACGACATGCCGGAGGTGTGGTGGCAGTTCCGCGACGCTGTCGAACGCGCCCCGGAACTGGACATCGCGCGGCTGGTCGAGAGTGGATGCGGCACCCGTCTCCTCCCGGAGGTGCTCGCCGGATACGACGCTCCGTTCCCCGAGGAATCCTTCAAAGCCGGCCCACGCGCGATGCCGCTGCTCGTGCCGACGCGACCCGATGATCCCGCGACCGAGGCGAACCGTCAGGCGTGGGCAGCCCTGTCTCAACGGGACCTGCCCTTTCTTTGTGCCTTTTCTGATGGTGACCCGATTACTGGCGGGATGGCGCCAGTACTGCGCCGTACGATGCCCGGTGCGGCCGGACGGGAACACCCGGTGATCACCGGTGCCGGCCACTTCCTCCAGGAAGACGCCGGGGAACAGCTCGCGAACGCGGTCGCCGAGTTCGTGCGGTAACGGGTGGCGGCGGAAGGACGAAGCACTCACAAGGATTTCCGTGCGGTCGCGCTGAACGCAGGTCGTACCGCAACCGAAATTGGCAATACATCACCTGCAGGTGGGGGAGTCACGAGACCACATAGCACGGTCCGTGGTGCGGATCTTGTTCGATCGTGGCCACAGCTCGCCCTATCGGGTACTGGCTCATTACTCGCGATCCGCGGTTGGCGGAAATGGTCAACTTGCGGGCCTGGTCAGCGGCCAGGATGGTCATGCCGGTCCCCAGGAATCGGCCAGATCGGAACTGGGGGCGGACGGCGGAGATTTCCCGTTGATTGGGTCGAAGGGCAACAAGCAGCCCATCTACCAGATCAACGTGGGCGACAAGGGCCACCAGAACGCAGCCGCGTTCAACCAGCAGGAAAACGGGAACAAGACTGACCAGGACCAGCAGGTAGGCGAAGACTGAGACGTGCATCGCGCCTCGGTGAACGCAACGACTGTGACAGCGCGGCTTGGTCGGCCCCATCCCGCATGAGGACCAATCCGTGACGTCGGGTAGGAACAACAGGATCGGCTTGGTGTGACTGGACATCGTTGAAGTTGTGTAGCCCGTCCGGCACAGAGTTTCCGTTGCTGGGTGTCCGTTTGTCTTCCTTGCTGGTTTGTCTTCCGGCGCGGGTTGGTCTTCCGGCTCTGGCGCTGATCAGCCACTCAAGCGTTGGACATGTCGTGATTCGAGTTGCGGGTCCTACCGGACGGATCGACCTTGGAAGAGCCCAAGAACAGCGAGGGCAAGCACAGAACGCGACTTGATTCGTTACACCGATGGAGGTTGTTGATCTCAATGCACACGATCACACGTGTCCTCGTCACATCCGCTCTCGCGCTTCCCCTGGCGTTCAGCGCGGCCGGGGTGGCCAGTGCCTGCGACGACCACAGCGGACAGCCCGAAGCGCACAAACACCACCACCACAAGTCCAAAGTGGATCAGGACCAGGACAACAGGACCGACCAGTCGAACAGCAACAAGCAGCCCATCTACCAGATCAACGTCGGTGACAACGGGGTTCAGAACGCCTCTGCGGTGAATGATCAGAAAAACGACAACAACACTGACGAAAACCAAGATGCCAACTGAGTCGGACTCCCTTCGACGCCCTGGCAATGTGGAGACGTCAGGCGGTCCGACGGCTGACCTTGTCGGACCACCTGGCTACTACGCCCGGCTTTTCCAAGGTCACGTGCACGCACGTCCATCGAACGTCCTTAGTGGACGAAAAATCATAGGAAGGCCATTATGCGTCGTCAGGTGCTGTGCGCCAGCGCGGGCACGGTAGCTCTGCTTGCCCTCGCGGCCCCCTTCAGCGCGGCCACGCCTGCCGCCCACGCTGTCCAACTCCAGGACCGCTCGGTCGACCTCCCGCTGCACGGCACCGTTACCGGCTGTGACGCAAACGAGCCGGTCGACGTCCACGGTACCGTCCACGTCCTCGTCCGCAGCCAACCCACCGCGACTGGCACGAACGTCGACATTCATACCCATCTGACCCAAACCACCGGCGTCGGCAAGAACAGCCACGGTACCTACCGCCTCACTGGGGCTGACTCCCAGGATCAAACGCACCCACCAAGTCCATTCCAGATCACTTTCGCCCCGAATTTCCAGATGCATGCCCCGAACCTGGCCACGCCACCCCATCAGTGCAAGTTTGTCACGGAAAAGGTCGCCGTCGCGGCCAACGGCAGCATCGACGACATCACCGCCAAAGTCGCGACCGCACCCGCACCCGCGCCAGCACCCGCAGCACCCACGCAATTCCAACCAGTGGTACCCGGCGATCCGCAGCAGAACAACGATCCAGCAGACAGCAACGACGAAGCCACTGACGAGGATTCAACCGCAGCATCCCACCAGGACGACGAAATCGACACCACGGCCGCGCAGCAGTCCGCGAGCGGTAGGGTCACGACCATTATCGCTCAGGTTCTTCAGCACATCAGCGAACTCGAGGATCGCGCTATTCATCCATGATGAACCTCATGGGCCGGGGGCTGTGTCGAGACCGTCCGTCGATGTTAACGCGCTCCTGATATCTCGCGTTTGGTTGCAACTCTGTCAAATATCCTCGTGGGACTGGCAGGCTGTGTCCGACATGGCATGATCTGGACAGCAGCATCCGCAGCCCGAGGTGACTGATGATCGTGTGTGGGTCGGACGAAGGGGACGAGGATCACGGCGCCCTGGCCGCTACCGGCGTGTTGAACGCCATGTCCCGGGTGGACACCCTCTTGATTACGGTGTCAGCCTGATGCGACGAAAGAGAATCCGCGCGTTGCGCATGGTCGTTCTCACGGTACTGACCGTAGTGCTGGCTGCTGGCCTGACCGCGCTCGCGCTGCGCCGTACCGAGGGACCGCCGCCGGCTCCGCCCCACCCACCGGTCACGACCACCCATCCACCACCACCGCCACCGCCCGGTCCGCCGGTGCTCGCGGTCAAGGTGGACAACCTCGCCGAGGCCCGGCCCCCGGTCGGCATCGGAGCCGCCGATGAGATCTATGTCGAGCCAGTGGAAGGCGGGCTGAGTCGGCTGCTCGCGGTGTTCGCCTCGCACCAGCCGGCCGTGGTCGGCCCGGTGCGCAGCGCACGGGAGACCGATCTGCAACTGTTGCCCCAGTTCGGTCATCCGACGCTGGCGTTTTCGGGCGCGGCTCCGGGGCTGCTGCCGCGCATCGCGAGCGCCCCGTTGCAGGGCGTCACTCCGGGTGATGATCCGGGTGCGTACTTCCGCGATGATGCGCGGGTCTCCCCGCACAACCTGTTCATCCACCCCAACCGGTTACCGCCTGGTGCCGGATGGTCACCCGGCGCGGCGCCACTCTTCGGCCCCACACCGCCGGGCGGTACGCCCACGCAGCACCAGGAGGTGCACTACGTCCTCGCGACCATCGGCTTCGACTGGTCCCCGGCGGACGGCCGGTGGCTGGTGTCGATGGACGGCGGTCCGTACAGCGCCGCGGACAGCGGACGACTTGCGGCAAGCACCGTCGTGATCCAGCAGGTGCCGATCGGCCAATCGTCGTTCAGCGACGTCAAGGGCACGCCGTCGCCGATCGCCACGACGGTCGGCAGCGGGCACGCCCTGGTGCTCCGCGACGGGCAGTCGTTCGAGGCCAACTGGTCGCGTCCAGCGCCGGATGTTGGCACGACGTACACCACGACGTCCGGTCAGCCGCTGCCCTTCGCGCCCGGCCAGGTCTGGACGGTGTTCACCGGCTGAGTGGACCGAACGCACTGACTGGGCTGGGTGGCGGACGGTTACCGGATCAGGGGAGTGCGCCTGACACGCGAACCTTCGCGACGCTTGACCGCCGGTATTCGCGTTCGCGCCGCTAGCGTCCGAGGCATGGACTACCGAAACGAAATCTCCGTCGGGGAGCACCACTACGCGATCCGCGCCAAGGGCGAGTCGGGCGAAGGCGGTGAGTTCGCCATGGTCACGCTGGAATTCACTGGAGCCGACACCGACGGCCGGGTCATCGGAGAGGGAAACATCCAGTTCGCGGTCGAAGCGCTCGACACGGCGAGCCGCTTGCTCGTCCAGACACTGGACGGGATGGCGGCGCTCCACGGCAGGGGCGGTCGCGGTCGAACCCGCCCGTCCCGCCCGCTCCCGCCGAACGCGGGAAAGCCGTGGAGCGCCGAGCATGGCGAGCAACTGTGCGACCAATGGTTGCGGAGTTCGGCGGCGATGTCCGCCAAGGACGTCACCGACGATCTGGCCCGCCAGTTCGGGCGGACCAGAAGCGCGATTCGCGCCCAGCTGGCACGCCTGGGGTGCGACCCGGACGTGCCAGGGCGCCAGTTGGCGGCAGCGGACGAACCCTGACGATGCTTCGGCTGGCGCCGAAGTAACGCGGATCTACCGTGTAGCCATGCAGGCCACACACACCAGGGTCGAAGCGGTCTCCGCGTTTCGGGCACTGCACCACAACAACCAGCCACTGTTATTACCCAATGCTTGGGACTACTCGTCGGCTGCCGGGCTCGCCGCCGCCGGGTTCGCCGCGATCGGTACCACCAGCCTGGGTGTTGCCGCCGCGCACGGCCTGCCGGACGCCGAGGGCCTGGCACGTGCGGAGACGGTGGCCCTCGCACGCCGGCTCAGCCGCCTGCCCTGCCTGGTCACGGTGGACGTCGAGGGCGGGTTCAGCCGCGACCCTGGCGAGGTGGCGAGCCTGGCCGAGGAGCTGGCGACCAGCGGTGTGGTCGGGATCAATCTGGAAGATGGCCGCCCCGGTGGCACGCTCGCTGACCCTGACCACCACGCGGAGCTGGTCCGCGCGGTGAAGACCAGCGTGCCCGACCTGTTCCTCAATGCGCGGGTGGACACCTATTGGCTGGCCGGCACACAGTCACCGTCCCCGCAGGCCACGATTGCCCGCGCTGAGCGCTACGTCGCCGAGGGCGCGGACGGGATCTTCGTTCCCGGCCTGGCCGAGGACGACGACATCCGAGCCGTGGTCGCCGCTGTCCCGGTGCCGGTGAACATCCTCTACACACCGCGCCGGCACCGCCTGGAACGCCTGGCCGAACTGGGAGTCCGGCGTGTCAGCACTGGCTCGCTGCTGTTTCGCACCGCGCTGCACGCGGCGATCACGCAGGTGAAGGAGATCCGCGACGGCGGTCCCGTCGTGGACGACGTGCCGAGCTACACCGAAATCGAGAAGCTCATCGCACGGCCCTAAGCGGATTCCGACAGCAGAACCGTCTCCGGGTGCGGGTGACTGAGAAAGTCGTGGTGCGAGATGTCCCACCCGTAGGCTCCCGCGTGCGTGAACACCAGGACGTCACCGGCCCGCAGCCGCGCGACCGGTACGTTGCGGGCGAGCACGTCCTTCGGCGTGCACAGCTCGCCGGCCACGGTCACCGGTTCGCCGCGCGCCTCCGGGCGTGGGTGATCCCAACCCCAGTCGTCGACGTTCACCACGACGAACGGGTGGCTGTGCTGCCAGGATGCCGGCAGCCGGAAGTGGTGCGTCCCACCGCGCACGATCGCGTAGGTCTCGCCGTGATTGCGCTTGATGTCCAGCACCTCCACGGCGTAGTAGCCGCACGCCGCCGTGAGGAACCGCCCGCACTCGAAAGCGACGTCCCGCCAACGCGCGGGAAACGAGCGCACCAGCGGCGCCAGACCTTCGGCGAACGCGGGCCAGTCGAACTGTGCCTCGGTATCGGTGTAGTTCACGCCGATACCGCCGCCGACGTTGACGACCTCGCAGGACAGGCCGAACTGGCGCTCCCACGCCATCACCGTGTGGCCGTACATCCGCAGCAGCTCCAGGTGCGCTTCGGCGGACAGGTTGTTCGACAGCGAATGCAGGTGGAATCCGGCCACCCGCACGCCGGGCAGGCGGCTGGCCAGTTCGACGGCGGCGGCCAGCGTCGGCTCGTCCATGCCGAACTGCGTGGGACGCCCGGCCATCGCCAGCGTGGCCTGCGGGAACGGGCCGCTGAGGTTCACCCGCAGCAGCACCTCGACGGTCCGCCCGGCGCGGCTGGCGAGGTCCGAGATCCTGGCCAGGTCCAGCGGGCTTTCCACGTGAAAACGCGCGACCCGCTGATCCAGCGCGTACCGGATCTCGTCGGCTGTCTTGGCGGGCCCGCCGAACGCGATCTCCACGGCCGCGCCCGCCGCACGCACCTTCGCGATCTCGCCGCCGGAGGCGACATCGAATCCCGCGACGAGCGGGGCCAGCGTCCGCAGCAGCGCCGGGTGGCTGTTGGCCTTCATCGCGTAGAACATGCGGCAGCGCTCGGGCAGCGCGGCCACCACGTCCCGCACGTGCTCTGCGAGAGTGTCCAGGTTGTAGGCGTAGAGGCAGACCGGACGCTGCTGTCCGGCGCGGTCCAGCACCACCTTCGTCACGCGGTCGAGGGACATACTTCTCCGTTCAGGTGCGTCTCCAGATGGCTGCGCAGGGCCCGTGCGGCGAGTCCCCGTTCTTCGCCGAGCACGAAGGCCCGGACCCCGCTTGAACGCCACTCCGCGTGGTCGTCGCGGCTGCGCGGCAGCGCGCAGAACGGCACCTCGTGATCCCGGCACACGCCCTGCACCTTCCGCAACGCCTCGCGCACGCGCGGGTGTCGGGTCTGCCAGGTCAGCCCGTAGGACTGGGAGAGGTCGGCGGCACCCTCGATCACCATGTCGACGCCTCCACCGCACAGGATCTCCGGCAGACTGTCCACACCGGACGCATCCTCGATCATCGGGATCACCATGATCTCGGCGTTGGCCATCGCCACGTACTCGACCAGATCGATCCGGCCAAACCCCGCTGCCCGGCCGCCGTTGAGGCTGCGCATGCCCTCGGGGGCGTAACGCGCGGCCCGGATCGCCGCGTCGACGTCGGCACGGTAGCGCACGTGTGGCACGACGATGCCCATCGCGCCCGCGTCCAGCGCTCGCAGGATGGCAGCCGGGTCGCCCTCGGGGACGCGGACGAACGGCGTCAGGTCGACCGCCTCGGCCGCACGGATCAGGTTCTCCAGTTCCTGCGGACTGACCAGCGTGTGCTCGGTGTCCAGGATGGTGAAGTCGTACCCCGCACACCCGATCATCTCCACCAGGGCGGGAGCGGGAATCGAGCAGAACAGCCCGTACACCTCTTCTCCAGCATGGATTTTCCCGCGTACGGCGTTGGGGCGCAGCATCAGTCACTCTCCCCGTCCGCCAGTGGATTCGGCTTCGTGTGGAGGCGCAGTTCGGTGTCCGGCAGCAGCCGTCGAGTCGTGAGCTTCTCGATCTCGATCGTCGGCTTGAACACGTCGAGCACGGCGAAACGCTCGGCCAGCCGCGGGAAGCGCCGCTGGTAGGAGTGCGCGGCCTCGCGGGCAGCAGTCCAGAAGTCGCGCTCGTCGAAGTCGTACGCCTCGGCGAGGAACAGCGCGAGCTCCCCGAGGTTGATGAACAGGAACGCATCGAGGAGATAATCCGTGACGAGGTCGAGATCGTCGGTTTCGATGAAGGAATTGCGGTTGACGTGATGTGCCGGGGTGCCGGCGAGTTCCGGGCACAGGTCGGGCCGAGCCAGGTGCGCACGGCTGAACCGAACGCCGTCGTGGAAGTCCTTCAGAGCCAGCCGAGCCGGACGGCCGTCGACGTGCACCAGCACCATGTTCTGCGCATGCGCTTCCAACGCGACACCGTGTGCCTGGAGCAGGTGAAGCAGTGGCGGGAGAGTGACGGCGAGCAGAGCGTCCACCCACGCCCGCACACTACCCGCCTTGCACACCCACGGGTCGATCAGTGGAGTGCCGTCGAGTTCGTTCGCGATCAGCCCGTTGAACGGGACCGCCGCTTCGTTCGGTTCCAGGAACGTGTGCAGGCTCTCCCGCCAGATGCAGGCCAGCGCTCCGTAGGTGTCCTCGCGCACGAGTTCGGAGGTCGCGCGTGGCTCCACCGAGGTCCCCAGCACCTCACCGAGCAGGATCAGCCGCAGCTCGTCGCGCAGGTACGGGTCCTCGGACCTGATCCGCTTCAGCCAGTCGGAGATCAGCGGCGCGTTGTGGACCGTGTGCGGTGCGAGAACCCGGCTCGTCGAAGTGTTCACAATAGACAGGGCGAGTTTGGTGTACGCGCGTTCGCGATCCTCCACGCAGGACAGCGTTCGAAGGGACTGCTGGGGAACGTGGCTTCCGGGATCTTCACCGACCACAATGAGATCCGCATCGTGCAACTCCGCGCTCATGGTTCGGGAAATCCGTTCCCGCCACTGCCACGGGTGGACCGGCAGCAGAATATAGTCCGCGGGATCGACGCCTGCCTCGCGAATCGTGGCGGAGAAGCGATCGATCGTGGACTTGCCGAGTTCCTGGAGAGGGAACGTCTCCGGACGGACCGTGTCCGAAGCCGTGGTCGTGGTGATGTCGCGGTGTGCCGCCAGCCACAGCAGGCGCCCTGGGCGTGCGAACTCCGGCCCCCAGGCGAGGTTGTCCGCGACATCGAAGCCGATCCGGGACTTGTAGGTCGGATGGTACGGGTGCCCATCCATGATCAGGCATTCGAGCGTGTCGTAGTCCGCCCCCGCGAGCACGTCACCGCGTTGGACACGGACATACTGTGCTACCGCGTCATTGACCAGCGTCGCCTCCAGTTCGCGGGCGAACTGCGCCAGCCGTGCGCGATCGTCACCGAGCCTCTCCCGCAGCTCCGACACGAAACGTGTCAGCGACTCGGCTTCGGCGGTCACCCCGTTCACCGACCGTTGTACCGGTTCCGCTCCCATCCGGACGCGCTTAAAGCCGTACCACTGGGTCAGCGTGAACGAATATGACACCGGATTGCCCAGCTCATCAATCCCGTCCAGTACCCGCATCCCGTTGTCCGCGCGTGCCTTGAGAACGTCCTCGTACAGCAGCGATTCCACGAGCTGCCGGAACAGTCGCCTTCGTACCCGGGTGAACTGTGGATGTCGTAGCGCCTGCTCGACACTGGCGATCATCTGCGCACCTCGTGGATCGGGTTGGACACGGTCACGTACAGTGGCCGCTCGCCGCGTTCAGTGAAGCGACTGATCAGGTTGGCTTTCGCGGGAAGCGTCGGCGAGCGCAGCAGGTCCAGGGTGTAGGTGTCGTGGCTGCTTGACGCCGAGTCCCGCAGGGTGTCCCGGACCACGCTCCACAACGTTCGTTCGTCCGCTTCGGTGTACCGGCCCAGGACGTGGACGAGGTGTCCGAGATGGTTGGTGACCAGGTAATACCTTAACCGCATCCATGCCTCGGCGTCGTCGTAGAGCACCGGGCTGTCCGCGGTCAGCTGGTCACCGGCCAGGCGTTCACGGCTCGCGCTCGTGCCTTCCATGTCGCGCACGAAGAACCGCACCGGCCAGCCGCCGTCCACATGCACCAGTGAGTTCTGCGTGTGTGCCTCCAGGCTCAGGCCGTGTCGTTGCCACATCCGCAGAACCGGTACGGCGGAGATCGTGAGGTAGCGCCGTAGCCACTCCTCAACGTGATCGGTCGCCGCGCGCACCTGCCGGATCAGATCGGGCTCGCCGCCGTCCGGTTGCTCCTCAAGCAGTCCGGCGACAACCTGCGGCGAGTCGTTGCCCGTGACGAACGGGTTCTCCCGATACAGCACGGAGGAATCGGCGGCGAGGTCAGCATGGTCGATGCCGCGGGCGCCGGTTTCCACCAACACGTGGAAACCATCGGGTTGCCACTGCTCGCGTATGCCAGCCACCAACCGGCTGGCATCCAGAGCCCTGCGCACGTGCTCAGCGGGATTGTTGCGGATGAAGTTGGTGATACGGACGTGCAGCGGCAGTTTCCAGGCGGTCCCGAAAGCGGGATCGCAGACGGTGCGTACCGACGACGTCGGATACACGGCTGGCCCCAGCGCGCCGAGAGGTACGAGCGAGCCGGCCGCCACCAACTCGCGCGCTGACGGCTGGTTCAGCAGGTACCGGGCCTGCCACGGATGGACCGGAAGCAACACGTGGCCGGTCGGAGCCCGAACATCATCCGGTGCGTGGACGTCTTCCGGCGTCCACGCGCCGGGAGCCACCCGCTCCTCGACCAGCAGATCGGGAGACACCGCGACGTAGTGCAGTGCGAAGGAAGCCCCGAGTTCGGGCGCGTACGCCGCGAGATCCTCCGGCGTGAAGCCCTCGGCGCTCTTCGGCGTCGGATGGAACGGATGCCCCATGAGCAGCGACTGCTCGGCATAGCGCGTCAGGTCGCGCCCGCGCGAACGTCGCGGCGAGCGACCATGCGCGAGGTAGCGCGCGGTCCGGCGCACGCTGTTGTCGATCTGCTCGACGAGCCGCTCGCGCTGCGATCCTTCGGCCTGTTCGCGGGCTTCCAATTCGCGCAACAGGGCCTCGATCAGCTCGGTGTGACCGCAGGCAGCCGTCGAGTCTGCCTCGGTGAGCCAGAACCGCTCACCGTACACGTGATGGCCGAGCACCGACCAGTACCGGACGGTCCCTTCCAGCACCCTGCCGGAGGCCGGGAGCGGGAGCCGGAAGCGCGTGGCATCCACGCGCGGATCAGGGATCGACGTCTCACGCAGGAACGCGTTGAGCACGCGCTGTTCCGCGACGCGTTCGGCCACGGAGCGCGTCACCGGCGGGCTGGCCAGGAGTTCGTTCAACGGTAGGCACCTGCTTCGGATCGGTTTCGGTCCGGGTCGGGAGTACGGTCGTGGGCCGCGAGCCGAGGGCGACCGCTCGCCGGTTCATCGCCGCCCCTGATCGGCTGTGTTGACCGCGTTGAGGGGGTGGAGCGGGTTGGGCACTCGCCCGGTGCCGGCGGGCATGCTGACCCCACCGCCGCCCGCACCGCGCAGCATCGGCCCGAGCACCAGCCGGCACGGCCAGGTCGCCGACCGCAAGACCTCGTCCTCCATGACGTCCGCGACGTGATCCGGCAGGTCCAGGCGGGCCAGTGCGCCGGTGACGGCACCCTCCAGTTCGGCCCAGAACCGCTCCTCGGCGATGCCGTAATGCCGGGCCAGCGCGTCCGCGATACCGAACAGGTTGACCTGGAAACCCAGCGTCTGCAGGTAGCCGAGCAGCTCGCGCGGGTCGCACAGGCTCAGCGACTGCGGCGCACCGGGTTTGATCCGGTACCCGGGGTCCGGTACGCCCGCAGCGGCCATCCACTCGGGTGACACTCGGAGGGCGTCGTGGTCGCGGAGCACGAACCGGTCCACGACACCGTCGCGCAATGTCACCAGCACGTTCTGGCCATGCAGTTCCGGGAGCACGCCGTACCGCAGGAAGCTGAAGCCCATTTCACAGAACGCCTCCGCCAGCGATGCGAAGAAGGCGACCGCCGCATCCGCCGAGCAGTCCGGCCGGAGGAGCGAGCTGAGGACCCGCCACTGGTGCGCCGCGAGTGCCGCCATGGGCACCACCAGCACGTCAGGATTGGAGAGCAACCCCTCGGGGTAGACCCGGACCTGCGCGGACACCTGACCCGGCCGGTCGTCGAACTCGTCGGAACCCGACGGGTGCTGCCACCCGCACCAAGTGCCTTCCGCGCAGAGCAACACTCGGCGTTCCAGCATCCCATCGCGGCTGACCAGGTCCCGCATGGTCCGCTGGGCCCGGTCCCCGTTGTCGAGATAGCGCGGCGGCAACAACCGCTGGGCGCCCAATGTGGACACTCCCAGCGGGAGCTTCACGTGGAAACGGGACTCCGGCACGGTCGCCAGCGTGCGCAACGAACTGGTCGGTCGGCCGCGACCGATACCCCGAGCGAGCGGCACGATCTCGCCGGACTCCAGCTCCGTCCGGTAGGTATCGGGCAGCACGTGCGCCACCTGCCAGGGATGTGCCGGCAGCGGCTGATAGTCCCGTTCGTCGAGCCCGACCTCTCGCATCGCCTTGTCCAGCCGCTCGCGGTCCTCGCCGTCGAGCAAGAACTCGTGCAGCATCGTCGATCCCGGGTCGCTGCCCCAACGCAGCCTGTCCCTGCGCACCGCGATCCAGTCCAGCGCCACCGGGGCGCCTAGTGTCGTGCCGTACCGGGCGAGTTCGTCGGCCGTCCATCCCGAAGCGGCGCGCGCCGTCGGATGGAACGGGCGTCCGCGAGTGGTCGCCAGTGCCTCACCCGCAAGCAGCGTCCCCGCCTGCGGCTTCGGGTCCTCTTGCGCCTCGAGGGTGACGGTGGCGTGCTCGACCGCAGTACGCAGGTCGGTATCCACCCGTGCCGCACCAGGCAGTTCGGATTCCCCGGCCAGAACCAACCGCGCCAGTTCATCTGGCGCCAGCGACCGCACGTGTTCGCCTTCGACGTACCAGACCGGCGGGCGCGACAGCCGGTAAGGCTGGAGGACGGCGCGGTGCGCGCGGAAGCACACCGCGCCCGGAGCCACGTCGACGAGGCACCAGCGTTCGCCGGATTCGAGGTGCTGCTCGCCGGCCAGCGCTGGGTGGGCTTCGTCCCGTATCCGGTCCGCGATCGAGTGGAGGTTCTCCTGGAGCAGCGCGTCCACCAGGTCATGCAGAACCAGGTCGGACGCCGCGCTTTCCGCTACGGGCCGCACGTGCTTCCCCGATCCCGCTCAGTACAGGTTCAGCCAGGTGCCGACCCGCTGCCGCAGGGCCTGCTCGTAGACCTCGGCAGCGCAGCCGATGTCCTCGACGGCCATGCCCATCGGGTTCAGCACGATGATCTCGTCGTCGCTCTCGCGGCCGGGCCTGTCCCCGGCGAGAACCTCGCCCAGTTCGGCGTGCAGCCGCTCCCGTGCGAACTTCCCCTCCAGCACCAGCTGGTGGATGACCTTCTTCTCCCGGTTGCTCTGCTCCCAGTCGTCGACAAGAACCTTGTCGGCATGGAGAAAGACCTCCTTGTGAGTGTCCATGATGGACACGTTGCTGAGGAACGCGCCCTTGCGCAGCCACTCGAAGCGGATGTACGGCTGGTCGGTGACCGTGCAGGGAACGACGAGATCTCCCGCCAGCACGGCGTCTTCGGCGCTGGTGGCGTGCCGAACGGTCACATCCGACCGCTGTGCGGTGATGACCTCGCCGAGCGACCGCATCGCGTCCGGGTTCACGTCGTAGAGGTGCACCGTCTGGATGCTGTCGAACTGCTGCAACAGCGCGACGATCTGCGTCCGCCCGATCAGCCCGCAACCGACCAGCGCGACATCCGAAAAACCCGTACGCGCCAACCGCTTCGCGGCCACGCACGTGACCGCCGCCGTTCGCCAGGCACTGATCAGACTGCCTTCCAGCACGGCGACCGGGAAGTTGGTCGCCGGGTCGTTGAGCACGATGACCGCGCTGGCCCGTTCCAGGCCGACGCGCCGGGGATTGTCGTGCTTGCTCCCGATCCACTTCAGCCCCGAGACGCCCGGGTCGTCCAGGTGGGCCGGCATGGCGATGATCCGATCAGCGATGTGACCGGCCTTCCCGTTGGCCCGCAGGTACGGCTTGAGCGGCTGCACGACACCGCCTTTCGAATGGAGCACGAGAGCCCGATGAATGGCGTCCACATACAGATCGGAGTGGTCACCGCCCACCGCCGCGACGTCGCTGCGGCTCAAGTACAGAATGCGCGGCGCGGTGGGGTCAGGTTGGATCGTCGACACAGCTATCCCTCTTCGGCTTTCTTGCTCTCGTTCATCGGCGTCGTGCTTGCGATCATCCACTTAGGCTGGTTATAAGTCTTCCTGGTGCTGGCGTTTCCGTTGGGCGCTGAGCCAGCCGTCGTCGTAGACGAGGTCGAGGTAGCGGTCACCGCGATCGGGGAAGAGCGTGACGATGCGGCAGGGCGTGGGTACGTGCGGCAGCATCCTGGCGATGGCGGCGACCACCGAACCCGTCGAGCCGCCCCCGAAGATGCCCTCGGCGGTCAGCAAGCTTCGGCACGCGGTCGCGGCTTCGAGGTCGTCGACGTGGATGACCTCGTCGATCTCGTCCCGGCAGAGCAGCTCAGGAACCCGGCTCGACCCGATACCCGGCAGGTCACGGGGCGCCGGCGGGCTGCCGAAAATCACCGAACCAACCGCGTCGACGGCAACCACCCGCATGTCCGGGAATCGTTCCCGCATTCGCCGCGAGCAGCCGAGGATGCTTCCGGTGGTGCTGACGGCGGCCACGAAGTAGTCCGGGCCACGGCCCAACTGCTCGGCGAGCTCCGCGCCGGTGCCGTGGTAGTGCGCCTGCCAGTTGCGCTCGTTGGAGTACTGGTTGATCCAGACGCTGCCGGGGAGGTCGCGCTGCAGTTCCCGCACCCGCCGGATACGGGTTTGCAGGTAGCCGCCGGAGTCGTCGGGCTCCGAGACCACGTCGACACGCGCGCCGAGCTGGCGCAGAATCCGCAGGTTCGCCGACGTGGCCTTGGGGTCGACGACGCAGGTGAACTCCAGGCCGTACAGCCGGGCGGCGGTGGCCAGCGCGATCCCGAAGTTGCCGGAACTGCTCTCGATCAGGTGCGCACCGGGCGGGATGGAGCCGTCCGCGAGACCCTGCTCGATGACGTACCGGGCGGGCCGGTCCTTCATGCTGCCACCCGGGTTCATCATCTCCAGCTTGGCGAGGACCTCCACTTCGGACTGTGGGAACAGCCGCGTGAGCGAGACCAACGGGGTGTTGCCCACGCAGGCGAAGACGGACTCGCGCACAGACTCGATCACGGTGTCGGCAGCGGTCACTACGACATCCCTTGCTCGCGCGGAGGTGGAGCGACCAAGATCGACGCCCCCTGGCTCGTATGAGGCTAGGCTAACCTCACTTGCGCGAGCAACAGTCGAGGTTGACGTCACACCATCGAGATCGTCGGTGGCGAGAGCGGGCGAGACCGGCCGTCCCTGACGGGACTACTGGATGCCTCCCTGGTTCAGCGCGATGATGCTGAAGAACGCTCCGTGCGGGTCGTTGACGACGGTGAACCTGCCCGGCGGGATGTCGGTGGGCGGGATGCTGACCCGGCCACCCAGCTCAGCGACACGTGCGGCGGCGCTGTCGGCGTCCTCGACCGCGAAGTACACCAGCCAGTGCGAGGGCAGGTCGGCGGACCAGGTGTCGTCCATGGGCATCATCCCGCCCACCGACCTGCCCCCGAGCTGCCATTCCGTGTAGGACGTCGGTCCCATGTCCTGCGTCGCCGCTTGCCACCCGAAAACCGCCTGGTAGAAGTTCTTCGCCTGCTCGGTCTGCCGGGTGGTCAGCTCGTTCCAGCACAGCGTGCCGGGCTCGTCGACCAGCTGGGCCCCGATGTGCGTCCCCGGTTGCCAGACCGAGAAAGGGGCGCCGGTGGGATCGGCGAACACCGCCATCCGGCCGAGACTCATCACATCGATCGGCTCCAGCAGCACCTCCCCGCCCGCGGACGCGACGGTGCGCGCGGTGGCCTCGGCGTCCGAGACCGACACGTAGGTCGTCCAGTACGGGGGCACGCTCACCTGCTGCTGGTGTCCCAGGCCAGCGACGGTCTTCCCGTTCAGGGAGCACAGCCGGTAGTTCCCCGCCTCGGAGCCCTGATCGGTGACCGTCCAGCCGAAGAGGCCGCTGTAGAAGTCGGCCGCCGCGTCCGGGTCCGGGCTGCCGAGATCAACCCAGCACGGGGTGCCCGGCTCGTAGGAGGTCACTTCCATCCCCATCTCCTCCCAGGCGTGACACGGCACCGCAGCGTCCCCTCATTGTCCCGGCACGCCGTGTGTCACGCAGCCCGAACGAGCGAACCCGTGGCGGAGGACTCAGCAGGCCGGGAAGCTACTGCGCGGAGATTCGTACACGCTGCCAGCGGAGCTGGTCACCCGCGTGTAGACGGTGATCGGGCGGCCCGAGTTGCAGGGAGCGACCGGTTTGAGCTTCACATCCCGGCCGCTCTGGGACAGTTCGCCCAGCTTCCGGGGAGCCTGATCCCGCTGCTCGGCCAGGATCAGGACGCTCACGGTGGCGGTGTTGTCGCAGCCGATGCGCCCGCCCTCGGAGGTGAGCATCATGCCCTGCCGAACCGGCGCCGAGGCGTAGAGAGTGCACATCGGACCCGGGCCCGGCGGTGGTGGCGGTGGCGGGTTGTGCGTTGCCCCGGCAGCGGGGACCGCCCCGGAGATCATGATTCCTAATGCGACACTGAACAAGATCGACAGTTTGCGCATCTGGAGTTGCCTCCTCCGTACCGTGGATAGGGAGACCAACAAAAAGGCGATCAGTAATCAGCAGAACTGTCAAATTGATGTGGGCGTCTGGCCGGGATTCTTCACCCGAGTGAGGGGAAGTCAGGGCTCCTGAAAAAGAGCTGCGCGCGATGTTGATCGCTGACTACCGTGCTACTCCGTGGTGTCCGAATCCTCGCATAACGATCTACCCAGCACAGAACCGATCGATCCGCAAATCCGACGCCCGACGGCGGAGTGGAATCGGATCGGTGCATATCCACGCGCGGCGGCGGGAGCACTTGCTGTGGGCTTAGCCGTTGTTTCGGCCGAGGAATGAGCCCGCGATGCCAGCGGCCATTCCCGCCGTCGAACCACTGCTGGTTTCGCCGGAGGGCAGATAGGGCATGAGCGCATGTGCCAACCGGTCGATCGGCAGCGACTGCAACCAGATCCGGCCGGGACCGGTCAGTTGGACCAAGAACAGCCCGTCCCCACCGAACAATTTGTTCTTGATGCCTTTCACGGTGGTGATGCTGAACTGGACGGTTTCCTGGAACATCCCGACGTGGCCCGGGTGCACCAGGATGGTCTGACCGGGTTGCAACGTGTAGTTGACCACTTCGCCGGACAACTGCGCCCAGAATCGTCCCTGTCCGGTGATCTTCTGCAGGACGAATCCCTCGCCGCCGAAGATGCCCGCGCCGAGCCGCTGCTGGAAAGCGCTGGACAGCGCGACACCGGCGGTACCGCACACATAGGAATGCCGATGCGCCAGGAATCCGCCGCCGGGTTGCCCGGAGACGTCGATGGGGAGGATCTGTCCCGGCAGGTGCGCGGCGAAGGAAACCGTTCCCGGCTGCTGCCCCGCCGTATAGGTGGTCATGAACCAGCTGCCGCCGGAAAAACCGCGTTTGAGCGCGCCGAAGACGCCGCCGCTGCCCGCGCCCTGCGTCGAGGTTTGCATCGCGATCCCGGCCGACATCCAGGACAGCTCGCCCGCTTCCGCGCAGATGCTCTCGCCGGGATCGAGCATGATGTCCAGCACCGGCATGGTCGTTCCATGGATGTGATCGCGCACGGCGCTCCCTTTCTGTGATCACCCGAATCCGCGATCAGTGTAGCCAGGGGCGATCCCGCGTCGTGACGAAATGCGACAAACGCCTGGACTGGGCTCAGGTCCCTACCCGAGCACGCCTCACCGCTGAGGAGCGAGGTATTCCACGGCGGTAGCAGCAGGAACGACTGCCTCGATCCGTAGAGCCGTCTCGCCCGCATACAGGGGACAGCTGTCGACGAGTCGTTCGGGCATCCCGACTGTCGGCGGGGCAGGACCGAACAGCGGGATCGCCGGGCGCTGCGTCTTGGCCATGCGTTCCGCGACCGACATCGGGAGGCGTCCGAGCGCTCCCGTGAGCGATTCCAGCGCCACGATGGGGCGTGGCCCCCACGAACTCCGCCGGCACCAACGCTCGGTCGCCGCGTTCGGGACGACCCGGTGACGCATCGGCCATCCGAGCCCGAACAGCAGAGTCTCCAGAGTTCGGTCCGCATCGAGCACCCGCTGCTTGTAAGCAGGGTGCGCCATGCACTCGTCCGTGAGCAGGAATCGCGTGCCGGCGACTACGGCTTCAGCACCCGCGTCCAGCGCGCGCCGGGAATCGGCCGCATCCGCGATACCGCCGGCTACCAGCACGGGTGAACTACCCGCCAACGCCTGGATGCGTTCAAGCACGGTCAGTGGCGACTCGACGCCGACAAGATGTCCACCAGCGTCGCGACCTTGCGCGATCAGGCCCTGCGCGCCGTCCGCGAGCGCGCGACGTGCTTCTGCCTCGGTGCCCACCGTCTGAAACACCATGATCCCGCCCTCCCGCAGGCGGGACACCAGGTCCCGGTCGAAGCCGCCATGCAGCACCACCACCGGCAGGTTCGTGCTCAGGCAGGCATCGACATGCGCCTGTTTGGTGAACGGGACCAGCAGGTTCGCCGCGACCGGCCGACCGGCGGCACGTTCCCGCGCCTGCCCGAGCTCGTTCTGGAACATCGCCGGAGGCAGGATGCCCACCGTTCCCAAGGCGCCAGTCGCGGAGACCGCACCGGCGAGTTCAGCGCCGGCCACGCTGCCCATCCCAGCCTGAACCACGGGATGTTCCAGCCCCACCCGGTCGACGAAAGACATCGCCCGACGATACCCCAGTGCGCGCCGCCGGTGGCGGAGTCAGCAGCTCACAGGCCGGTCAGCTCACAGGCCGGTGCGGAGATCGGTGAGAAGATCGGGCAGGACCACCTCTTCCTCGACCGCGCGGCCGACATCGGCCATCAGGGAAGCCAGATCCGGGTCCCAAGGCGAGTCCGTCGGTGCGCCTACGAGCGTCGGCAGATCCACGCGCTGGGCGGACGCCGCATTGACGGCTTCGCGATAGTCCGTTGTGGACATTCGCCACGGCCGTGCTCCCACCGCGAGCACGGATCGGGCGATCGCGAGACCGGCCCAGTCGAAGTCCCCGTGGTAGTGCAGGTTCGCGCCGCAGCCCACGAGGTTGCGCAGCAGCGTGAGGGCGACTGTCGTCGGGTGGCCCGACACGCACACCAGTGGATGTTGGAGGTCCTCACGCACTGCCGCCTCCAACACCCGCGGGTTCTCACAGACCGCCACGGACGTCCCCGGTTCGACCAGCGCCTCCGGGGCCGCGCCGAGGTCGAGTTGGGTCAGGTGCGTGGGAAGTCCCAACGCCGTTCGTTGGCGCAACACCCGCGCCCAGTCGCTCTCACCCCGCACGGGCAACGCCCAGCACAGGACCGTCGCGGACACGGCATCGAGCGCGACCCCCGAACGCTCCCACAGCGCTCGGCGCTCCCGCTCGTTGCCCGGCGGTTCCGCGCCGTGTGCGAGTGCGGCCGCTCGGAGTACCACTCGGGTGAGCGTGAGTCCGCTGTCCAGCTCGTGGGCGCCACCGCCGAAGCGTGCGGCGAGGTCGGCTCGGCTCGCCCAGCGCTCGGGTGTCTTGGTCGGGTCGAGCTGCAGGTGCGCGAGCACTGCGGCAGCCCGGCGCCCCACCTGTTCCAGAGCTTCGTCCGCGACCCGACCGTACTGGCGAACCCAGTCGATCCACGGCTGCGCCCACGGCTGCGAGTCGAGGCTGTGCTCGGCCAGGGCGTCCCGCAGGGCGTCGATCACTCGTTCCCGGCGCGCTTCTCCTACTGCTCCGGCGGATTCGCGCTGCTCGACCGGGCGTCCGTGCAGGATCTCCAGTACCTCGCGCAGCCCGAGCCCGAACCGGGTGTTCCGCAGCGCCTCGTCCAGTTTGGACGCGCTGATCCTGGTTCCCTGACCCCACATCGGACGTCCCACGACCTGGCCGACCTGCTCTCGGGTGGCCTGGTCTGGAAGCTCCAGGCGGAATGTGGCCGGCTGCTGCGGGGACTCCAGGGCTTCACGCGCCTTTTCCCATAACCCGGCCAACTCCGGTCCGCCCCACACTGCGCGGACGTCGTCTTCGCGGCTCACGGGTCTGCCCTTTCCAGGTCACGGCCGTCCCAGGTGGTGTGGGTGCAGGCGATGCCGTGCCCGCTGCGCGGTCGTAGCACGTCGTAGATGTGCATCCGGGGAATCTTGGGCGAGACGCCCCACCCGCTCGGCCACGTGATCAGCCAGTCCATGTCCAGGTCCACCAGCAGTCCCAGCATCCGGGCGACGGTCGGATCGTCCAGTCGCTCGAATGCCTCGTCGAGCAGCACCAGCCGCAGCGGTCCGGCGCCACCGGCGGACACGCTGACCGCGTCGTAGAAAGCCGCTGCCGCGGCGAAGAGCGTCACGTAGGAGACCAGGCGGGTCTCGCCGGACGAGAGTTGACGCAGGCGGCGGACACGCGGCTTGCCCTCCGGGCCCTCGTCACGGACCCGCACGGTGAACGCGTACCAGGAACGGTAATCCAGTGCACGCGACAGGATTTCCGCGTAACCGCCCGAGGTGCTGTCCCGCTCGGCCTCGATGAGGTCGGTGAACACGCGGCGGAGCAGCTCGTCCTGGTCTTCGCTGCGGTTGGCGAACGGCGTGCGTACCAGCTCGATGGCCTGCCGGATGTCGTCGCTGAGCGCGGTGGAGGGTTGCCATTCCAACTGCACATGCACGCCTTGGCTGGACCGAGCGCTGTCCAGCACCGCGTTCATGCGCTCGCACAGGTCCTCCGCGATGGCGATCTGGCCGCGCAGGCGCTCCGCGAGGTCACGGATCAGGTAATCCGCGAAGATCGACTGGTACCGCTCGTTGAGGTATCCGCGCTGCTGCGCGAGCGTCTCGCTCACCCGCACGGCAGCGTCGGCAACCGAACGGGGGCCTTCCTCGCCGGTCACCGTGATCGTCAGCAGCCCGCTCTGCTCACCGGCAGTGATGTCGTAGCTGCCGCTGAGGGACTGCTGCAACGTCTGGAAGCGGTTCAGAACGGCTGTCTCGGTAGCCGTCTTGCGGGTGTCGACCGACAGCACCGCGTCGGCGGCATCGCCCATATCGGACGGTCGTGATGGGGGTAGTTCCTTCCCGTCGTCCGCGATGGTCATCGCCGTCCACATTCCTGGAACACCGAGCGCGTCCCGGAACGCGGTCTGCGCCGTTTCGGCCTCTTCCTGTCGTCCGGTGAGCTGCCCCCGCTTGCTTTCCAGCTGCGTTTCCACCTTGACAATGGATTCCCGCAGGCTGCTGATGTCCTCCCGGAGTTTCGGCAGTTCCTGGCGTACCTGGGTGCGCTCGGACTCCATCGACTTCAGCTTGCGGTCGACTTCCTCCGCCTCGCCGCCGCCCACGGCCGCCCTCAGCTCGGCGAGCGCGCTCGCCTGCTCGGCGTAGGCGGTGCATGCCTCGCCCGCCTGCTCCTCGGCGGCCATGCGGTCGGCGACCGCCGCGTCGTGGTGCAGCGACATGTTCTGGAACGAGTCGAGCGTCGCCCGTACGCGGGACTCCACGAGCCCGCGTACGCGCTCCGCGCCCGACCGTGCCTCGGTCGCCGCCCGCTGCGCGGCTTCCAGCGCCGCCGTCTCAGCGGGAAGATCCGCCTCGCCGGCGGCGCGCACGAGCTCCGCGTGCGCCGCCTGCCAGCTCTGCTCTGCGCGCTCGTGCTGCTCGCGCAGCTCGCGCGCCGTGCGCTCGGCGTCCTCGGCGGACTCCACCGCCGAGGTGAGCTTCGCGTGCGCCGTGAGCAGGTCGCCGTCGTCGGGAAAGGACTCCAGGTGTTGCTCCAGCGCGGTCACCTGCTCGGCTGCGTCCCGGCGTCGCCGCTGTGCCTCGGCGACTTCGTCGGACAGCCGGGAGAGCTCGTCCTCCAGTTCAGCGATACGCCGCGCCCGTGCGGACTCCCGCGCGCCCGCACCGACGTACTCGGCGGTGCTCTTCGCCCACTGCCCGGACAGCACCCCGGCGCGCCAGCGCCCCGTGGCGTTCACGCCGAACCCGTCACCGTCCGATGTGGACCATTCGGTGGGAGCCGGGACGGACGAGAGCAGCGAGGCGACCTGCTCGGTCGTGACCGGACAGTCCGGCTCGCTGGCCGGAACGAGCACGTCGGCCAGCGTCGCGGCGCCGGCGCTGGCTTTCCCGGGGGTAGCCAGGAGATCGGCGGGATGCTCATCGGCCAGTGAGCCGTCCGCGAGTACCCACGCGTTGAGCAGCCCGCTGGACTGCAACGCGGCCTCCAGCCCGGCCTGCCGTTCCTCGCTCACCTCCGGGCGGAAGTCCACCAGCCGATAGAAGGCGGCTCCGCGTCGCGGATCGCGCTCGGCGGTCGCCCAGTCGGGGCGTGCCGGAATGCGTTCGCGGCCCGCGCGCAGTTCGGCCAGCTCAGCCTCGCGCTCGCTGCGCCTCGACTGGAGCGCGGCCAGCTCGCTGTCTACTTCGGACACCCGCTGCCTGGCCTCGTCGAGCTGTGGCGCGGCCCACTTGCGGACCTGATCCCGGGCGTGTCGGACAGCCGACCGGTCCGCGATCACCTCATCAACCGACGGCGGTTGGGGAGCGGTCGCCTCGGATTCGGGCCAGTCCGCCGTCCAGCGTCGCGCCTGCTCCACCCACCCGGTGGCGATCTCGGCGAGCTCCTGGCGTGCCTGGTTCCGGCGCCCGGCCGCATCCGTGGCGGTGAGCTGCGCCTGCTTGGCGGAGCGTTGCAGATCGACGACCTTGCTTCGCTCGTCGTCGAGCTGGAGCGACTGCTGGTGCAGGGTGAAGGTGAGCGCACCACGCCGCTGGGCGACCGTCGCCGCCTGCTCCGCCTGCTTCGTGGCGGTGGCCAGCGCTGTAGCCAGCGTGTCGGTGTCCACCTCGGGCGCGGCATACCGCTGGACCTCGACCGGTTCGGCGTCCGGTTCCGGGGAGATGCGTACGCGGTCAGCGGTGATGACGACCTCGGCGGCCGGGGGCGCGGTCACCCGGGGGACCAGGCTCGCGTCCAGGCCCGCTGCGGTCATCTGCTGCCCGGCGCGGTCGGCGGCCTGCGTGACCTCGTCGGTGTCGTCGCGCAGCCGGCGCAACACGCCGAGGACGGACTCCACGGAGCGCTCTTCCTGCTTACGGTGGCGGCTCGCCGTCTCCAGCGCCGCCGTTGCGGCCGACCGGGCGCCCTCCACCAGCCGTTCCCGGTCCCAGAGGTTCTGCAGCTCGGTGTAGGCGGGGTGCGAGCGCATCGCATCGATGCCGGTTTCCAGCTCGCTTTCCCGCTGGTCCAATTCGGACACGCGCTGCTCGTGCGCTTCCCGCTGGGACCGCTTGGCGGCCAGTTTCTCGTCCAGGGTGTCGATCTCGGCGCGCAGGCTGTCTACTTTGGACGATGTTTCGCGCATGGACCGGGCGCGGTTGTGCAGGGCGCCCAGCGCGTAGCCCGAGTACGTGGACAGGAACGCCCGCAGCGCCTTGTCCGCCGTCGTCAGCCGGACGATGTTCTCCCGGATCGACTCCAGGTCGTCGAACGAGGTGGCCAGCCGCTCGATCAGCGCCGAATCCAGTGGCGGCAACGCATCGGAGAGGATCTGTTCCAGCTGGCCTTCCAGCACCTTCAACCCGACGTCCGGGTTGCGCAGCGTGCGTTGCAGGTGCAGCAGGTCGCCGTAACGCGAGGCGGGCACGCCGTAGGCCACCGCGGCGATCTTGGCGCGGAATGCCTGGTCGTCCAGGACGCAGTCGGCGCCCAGCAGGTCGCGCAACTGGGTCTGCCCCAGCGGAATCCGGTCCGGGCGACCGACGAGGTGCACGTCGATCCCCACCCGCCGGGTGGTGATGAACCGCCACGAGTCGCTGATCTGCTGGGACGTTCTCGACGCCTTCACCCCGACGCCACAGGTCAGGAACTCCTCCCCGCCGTCCGGTGTTTCGCGGCGCAACTCGATCCAGGCATAACCGATGCGGTTGGGGCCGCCGGGATAGTCATCGAGCATCAGGCGACGCATGCTGACGGTGTCGAACCCTTTCGACCCCAGCTGCCGAAGGTCGCCTTCCAGGCACAGCGGCAGCAACAGCTCCAGGGTGCGCGACTTGCCGGAACCGTTGGTGCCCTGGAAGATCGCCCGGCCGCCGGAGAGGTCGAACACCTGCTCCGCGTACTGCCAGATGTTGATCACACCGCCGCGATGCAGACGCCAGCGGTCTTCGGGCACGACCGGAGGCGTGTGCGGCTCGCCGGAGAAACCTGCTGATGGCGTCGGGGTCATCGACTTTCTTCCTGCTCGTCAGGGTCGTCTGGGGAATGTGGGCCGGCTGGGGAATGTGGGCCGGCTGGGGATTGTGGGTCGTCGAACAGCGAGAGGCTCTCGACCTCTGGGGCGACGGCGGTTTGCTCCGGCTCCCGGTTCGGGGCCGGGGTCGCGTCGGGCTGCGGTAGCCAGCGGTGCGCCGCGGGGTTGATCCACCATCGCTCGCCGGGTTCCTGGCGCAGCATGCCGAGCCGGTGCAGCAGCGACACCACGTCGCGCACCAATTCGTCGAGATCCTCGGTGGCCTGCCGGGACCACGCCGCCGGGTAGGACTCGACAAGATCCGCGCATACGTCGCGGATGTCCTCCGCTGTCACCGGATGCCTGCCGTCACGGTCGCGGGGCGCACCACGCTCCAGCAGATCCGGCAGGGCCAGCATCGCGATCCGGGCAACCGTGCCCGGACCGGGGAACGGTACGTCAGTCAGGTAATCCTCTGGGTCACTGATCGCGACGCCTTCGGCGCGCATTTCACCCACGAGACCGAAAAACCGCTCCAGAAGCCTGGACTCCGTGACCTGGTGCAGGCGCAGCCAGTGCGCCTGCTCGTCCGGCAGGTCGGCGTAGAGCACCACCGGGTCCTCCACGAGCCTGCGCCGCACCGCGTGCTCGGCACCCCGAGGCCCGGCCGCCGCGGCCGACGCGATCAGCCCTTCGGGGCTGCCCGCGTCCGTCAGCGGTCCGGCGAGCACGTGGCCGAGCAGGTCGGTGTCGATGGTGATCAGCGCCTCCACCGACGAATCCGTGGCCCACGGCGCCACGCTGCCTTCGGTTTCGCTGATCACGCCCAGGGCCACCAGATGGCGCAACGCGGCCGTCAACGCCCGCCGATCGGCCGGGTCGTCGACGACCTCCAGGCCCGCCTCGACCGCCGCGGCGCGCACATCGCCGACAAGCCGGGACAGCAGCACCTGTCGCCCGATCCCCGTCAGTGCGGCGAGGGTCAGTGCCAGGTAGGCGTATCCGCGGGGGGAAAGGGACTGTTCGCCGCGTGTGGTGTCGTCGGCCGGTCCGGCCTTGTACAACCGCGCGAACCGGCGTTCTACCACCAGCCGGTAGCCGAGCAGGGTGCTGAAGATGTCCTGCAACACCGCGCGATGGCGGTAGATCATGGGCAGCAGGTCGCCGTCCGGCGTGCCGGGATGCAGCAGCGGGCGACGCAGCAACACCCGCGCGCAGCGCACCACGTTCGCCGCGTCGATGTCGCCGAGATCGTCGAAGGTCGCGACGGTCGACGCCCGCGGGCTCATAGCGCCGCCGCCTTCGTGGCCGCGCGCTCATCCTCGACGTCGAGCACCGTGTCGGAGAGCGTCAGGGTTCCCGACGCGCTCCCGATCCTGGTGTCCTGACCGGGTTCGTGGCGGACCGTCACCCGCAGCCGGTGCACAGGGTCCACAGTGGACCCGGTGTCCTCCGGTCGTTCCCGGTGCGCCATCGCCAGGGTGAGCAGCTCACACAGCACGCCCAGCGCGTCGGCCGAGATCCGGGTCTGCGGCAGGCTCGGCCCGGCCGCGGCGAGTTCGGCCACGGCGGCGGCACGGCGGTCGCCAGCCTCCCGGGCCTCCGCCAGCAGGGACTGTTCCGTCATCGGATCGTCCAGCACCCGCGAGGTTCTGCCGCGCGCCCCGCGATCCCCGCGACTGCGGACGCTGACCGTCACGTCGTGCACCGGGCCATCCCGCCACGCCACGTCGTGGTTGTCCGCGTCGTAGTCGGGAGCGGGAAGCAGGTGCCGCGCCGGGTGGAGGCCGAACGCCGCGGCGTAGAGCCGGTGCGCTTGGTCGTGATCGGCCTGCTCGAACCAGCGCGCCAGTTCGAGCAGCTCACCCCGCCGTCCAGGGACAAGACCGCCCCCGGAGGTGGCGCGCTTGACGCTGGCCAGCAGCGAGCCGATGGCCCGCGCAGTCGCCTCGCGCAGCGCGGCGACCTGGCTCGGGCGACCGGGACTGTCCACGAACCAGTCGGTCAGCTCCTGCCAGTCCGCTTCGGAACGCCCCCGCGCGCGCTCCACCGCCGACCCCAGCTCGTCCACCGGACCCAGCAGCCGCACGAGGTCGCCGCGCACGCCAGCAAGGCTGGCGAGCGAGCCGGCGATCGCGGGGGTGTGCCGCAGCACGTCCTCGACGACCATCTGGATGTACTCGACGAGCAGGTTACGGAACCCGGAGATCTCCTCAGGGGCCAGGTGATGTCGGGTGACGACCTGGCCCAGGTAGGCGTAGAAGTCCCGGACCGTAGCGGCCAGTTCGGCGTGCTGCAGGAACAGCGTGGTGACCTGCTCGGCGAGCCGCTCCTTGGTCTGCCGGGACTCGGTGGGGGCCTGCCGGGACTCCGCCGCGAGAGCCTCCGACACCGCGACGCGGATCTCACCGAGCCCCCGCTCGATGGCCGGCAGCAGCTCGCGGGAAACCTCCCGCGCGCCTTCGGGGACGCGCAGCAACGCGTCCACGTCCCGCTGTACCCGGACGGCCAGCTTGCTGACCTGGTAACGAACGCTGCCGTGCTGGAACTCCGCGATACTCGCCGCGATCGTCTCCCGCCGGCCGACGACCAGGTTCCCCCAGGTCGCCAACTGCTTGAGCCGCGCGATCACAGTGTCCACATCGGACTCGCCGGGGTCGATGCGCCCCTCCCGCTCAGCGGTCGCCAGTGCGGCGGCGACCTCGCCGGCGGAGAGGTCGGCGAGCAGGGTGGACGTGAACAGCCGCATGATCGCGAGGTAGGTGCGATGCTCGCGCGCCTGCAGGTAGGAGTACAGCTGAAGCCGCTGCCCTCCCGTGGTGGTGTCCTCCGGCACCACCCCATCCGGTTCGGCGTCCGCGCGCAGCGTGGCGGCTTGCTGATCAGGGACTGTCACGGTGGGCCACGATAACCCGCCGACCCGACACGCGATGTCACGCCGGTAGCGTTCCACCGGATGTCGGTACGTGCCTGAGGAGGATCACGTCGAGTGAGCGCTGGGCGAGCGGTCGGGCTGTTGCTCGGGGTGGTGGCGGACGCGACCTTCGGAGATCCGCATCGCGGGCACCCGGTGGCCGCTTTCGGAGCGATCGCCAGCCGCATCGAGCACGTGATGTACCAGGACCGGCGGGCGGCCGGCGTCGCCTACACCGGCGTGCTCGTCGGTGGATCAGCCCTGGTCGGAGCCGCGACGGAGAGGGTCACCCGGGATCGGCCGGTGCTCCAGGTGGCGGCTACGGCGGTGATCACCTGGGCGGTGCTCGGCGGAGCGTCGCTGGCCCGCGAGGGCACGGCGATGGGCCGGTCGCTGGCGTCCGGCGATCTCGACGCGGCCCGGCGGCGGCTGGGCAACCTCTGCGGCCGGGAAGCCGAACACCTCGATCGCCACGGTCTGGCCCGGGCCACGGTCGAGTCGATGGCGGAGAACACCTCGGACGCCGTCGTCGCTCCGCTGGTCTGGGGTGCGGTCGCGGGCTTGCCCGGGCTGCTCGGCTACCGGGCGGTGAACACGCTCGACGCGATGGTGGGCCACCGCTCACCGCGCTACCGGGATTTCGGCTGGGCGGCAGCCCGCCTGGACGACCTGGCCAACCTGGCGCCGTCGCGGCTCGCCGCGCTGCTCACGGCCTCGTGCGCTCCGCTGGTCGGTGGCTCGGCGCGGGGAGGGTTACGTGCCTGGCGGCGCGACGCCGCAGCGCATCCGAGCCCGAACGCGGGCCAAGTCGAAGCGGCGTTCGCCGGTGCGCTGGGCATCCGCCTCGGCGGGTGCACGGTCTACCGGCACGGCGTGGAGGAGCGCCCGGTGCTGGGGGACGGGCGAACGGCCGATGCGTGTGACGTGCCGCGCAGCGTCCAGCTGTCGCGCGCGATCGGAACGGCGGCCGGCGCGCTCGCGGCGGTCACCGCGGGCGTCCTCGGCCTGCGCCACCGGAAGCGCTGAGAGGATCTCGGGTCAAGCTCGGCTTCCGCAATCGAGGCTGCGGATTGCGTCCGAATTTCGGCTGCGAACTATCTGGAGGCCGCTGTCGTCGTGGACGGCAGCCGAGATCCCGTGGCGAGCCGGAAGTTCGACGAGCTGGCGCGGGTCGCCGGTATCCGCATCGAACCGGTTGCGACAAGCCAGGCAACGATCGCTCGCGATGCCTACCGTGATTTCGGAGGTACTGGACACCCGGCTGGCCTGAACCCATCGGGGATTGTTTTCCTACGCCCTCGCCAAAGACTTCAATGAGCCTTTGCTCTTCATCGGCAAAGACTTCGTGCACACCGACGTCACGTCCGTACGGTCGCCCTGATGCTTGGGACAGACACGTCAGGACTGTGACTCGGCTTCTTCGCGCTCCTGCGTCGCAAGCGCTGCGAGTTCCTCGCGCTCGCGGCGCTCGTCCTCGGCGATCGCCTCCGCGACCGACATCCGGCGCCGCCGTCGACCGCCTCCCGCAGCGGCTTCGCGGTCATTCGACCGCTTGCCGGTCGATCCCTTGCCGGGTGTCCCCCTGGGGGTTGACCCCTTGCCTGTCGACTCGGCGGCCAAGTCGTCTTCGGTGGGGTCGTCCTCGATGGGGTCGTCCTCGATGGGATTGAGCTCCCGATACACCAGGTAGGCCAACCCCAGCGGTGCCATGACCCCGAACGCGATCCACTGCAGGGCGTACGAGAAGTACGGTCCGCTGTCGAGCTGGGGAAGTGGCAGCGTCTGGAGCACGCCCGGCTGCTGCTCGTTGAGCTGGAAGTATCCCGGCCGGATCGCAACGCCGGTGCCGGCGGACACCGTCGCCGCGTCGATCGCGTACACCCAGAGGTGACCATCCCGCTGGAACGCGGGCCGGTGGTCCCGGTCCTCCTCGTCGACCCGCACCCGGGCGCTGACCGTGACTCGGCCGGTCGGCGGGGCGGGATACGGCGGGGCCTGGATGCCGTGGATGGGCCTGATGTACCCGCGGTCCACGAGCAACGTCGTGCCGTTGTCCAGCTGGAACGGGGTGAGGACCTCGAAGGCTGGTTCACCCAGGACCGTGCGCTGCCAGCCCAGCGTCTCACCCGCGGGCAGGTAGTGACCCGAGAAAGTGACCTGCGACCACTCGGTGCCCGGGCCCGGGTTCGTGCCCGGACGTAACACCTGGTCAAGCGGCTTGGGTGGGGTGGTCATCGAGGACTGGATCGCATCGTTCTGCGCCTGGTTCTCCGCGTCGCGGCGGAACTGCCAGGGAGAGAGCACGGTGAAGCACAGCGTCGAGAACACGACGACCGCGACGGCGAAGCCGATCCAGCCGGGTCGCAGAAGGAACTTCAGGCGCACTCCACCACGGTAAGCCGGTGGTCGAGGCGGAGCCCGTGCGGGTCAGCCCAGGGCGAGCGCCGAGCGCGCCGCCGCGACGGCCTGGCGCCCGTAACCGCCACCGAACAGGACGGTGTGGACGAGCAGGGGAAACAGCTGGTGCAACCCGATCCGGTCTCGCCACCCGGCGCCGAGGGGGTGGACCTCCTGGTATGCCGCCACGACGCGCTCCAAGTGTGAGCAGCCGAACAGATGCAGCATCGCGAGGTCCGTTTCCCGATGACCCCCGTGCGCCGCGGGATCGATCAGCCAGGCCCGGGTTCGCGATCCCCGGCCCTCAGCCGCTCCCCAGTGCACGTTGCCGCTCCAGAGGTCGCCGTGCAGGCGCGAAGGTGGCTCGGCAGGGCCGGCGAGCTGGTCGATCCGCTCACAGACCTGCGAGATCACCTCGCCGTCCGACGAGCGCAGCGTGCCGGCGTCGACCGCCCACCGGAGATAGGGCTCGATCCGCTGCGCGGCGTAGAAGGACGGCCAGTCCGGGGTCGGCTCGTTGCGCATGGGCGCCAGCCCGATCCACGCGTCCTGCGGCCCGCCTGGGGGTGGGGCACCGTGCGCGGGAGCGCCCGCGGCGTGCAACCAGGCAAGGCCGCGGCCCAGCTCCTCGGCGGCTTCCCGGGTGGGCGGGCAGGGGTGGACGTAGTCGGTGACCAGGCATGTTCCGTTCTGGCCGTGCACGGCGGGCACCGGCACCGCGTCGGGCTGAGCCAGCCAGGTCAGCGAGGCGGCTTCCGCGGCCACCGCACCTGGCATCTCGGGCGCGGCGTGCTTGACGAACAGCCGCTCACCGCTGGGAAGGTCCACGCGGAAGGCCGCCGCCGTGTCACCGCCACCGAGGCGGTGCACGTGCTCAGCGGTCGTGCCGGTCAGGTCGGCGACGGCGGTCGCGACCTGGTCGCTGAGTCCCATCGCTCTCCGCTCGATCGAGTGCGTACTGATCACTCAAACTTATGTTCGTTGGAGGTGGGCTCTTACCGCGTGACCGGAATCCGGCGAACACTGGCCGTATGACCGCTCACACGCGCTCGCGGACCCATTCCACCAGCTGCGGCATGGCCGCCTCGATCATCTCCAGAACGTTGTCGAAGCCGCGCTCGCCCCCGTAGTACGGGTCCGGGACCTCGGCCCACTCGTCCGCGTTCGGGTCGAAGGAGCGCAGCAGCCGTACCCGGTCGGGATCGTCCACGGCGTCGCGCACCACCCGGAGGTGTCCGGCGTCCATCGCGAGCAGCAGGTCGGCGGCCAGGTGCTCGTCGCTGACCTGATGCGCGGTGTGTTCGGTGGGGTAGCCGTGGTCGGCGAGAACCTTGGCGGTACGCGGGTCGGCCGGCTCGCCGACATGCCAGGGGCCAGTGCCCGCGCTGGTCACGGTCACCCGGTCATCGAGCCCGGCTTCGGCGAGCTTCTGGGTGAAGACCAGTGCGGCCATCGGTGATCGGCAGATGTTCCCGGTACAGATGAAGCTGACGTGCACGGCGCCGAGGATAGGCGTTGGCCGTTCGTGATCTCTCCACGGTGGCCGGTCGGTTGGGGTGTCGCGGTGGGTCAATACACTGCCGGGGATGACCAGCCAGGCCGACCAGGAGCTTCTGCGCCATCACGGTGACGTCGATGCCGCCCCCGGGCTGCTCGACTTCGCGGTGAACGTACGTCTCGATCGGCCGCCCGAGTGGCTGCGCGAGCGGCTGACCGCGGCGCTCGACCGCTTGGGCCAGTACCCGTCGTCCGGCGACGACCGTGCCGCCCGCGAGGCCGTCGCCGCCCGGCACGGCCGCTCGGCGGGCGAGGTGCTCGTGCTCGCCGGGGCAGCGGAGTGCTTCGCGCTCCTGCCCTGGCTGCGCCCGCGGCTCGCGGCCGTCGTACACCCGTCGTTCACCGAGCCCGAGATCGCGTTGCGCACGGCGGGAGTCCCGATCGCGCGGGTGACGCTCGACGCAGGGGACGGCTACCGGCTGCGCCCGGAGGCGGTACCGGAGGACGCTGACCTTGTGGTGCTGGGTAACCCGACGAATCCGACATCGGTGCTGCACGTCGCAGACGACGTGCTCCGGCTGGCGCGGCCTGGCCGGGTCCTCGTGGTGGACGAGGCGTTCATGGACGCGGTGCCGGGGGAAGCGGAGTCGCTGGCGCGGCGCCGCGCGCCGGGACTGCTGGTGGTGCGCAGCCTGACCAAGACGTGGGCGTTGCCCGGGCTGCGGGCCGGTTACGCGCTGGGCGATCCGCACCTGCTCACCCGCCTTGCCGAACACCGTCCACATTGGCCTGTCGGAGCGCTGACGCTGGAGGCCGTCACAGCGTGCTGCGAATCGGGTGCGGTCACCGAGGCGGCGCGTGCAGCGGAGAAAGCCGCCGGGCACCGCGACGAACTCGCAGCCGCGCTCGGCGAGCTGCCTGGAGTGGAGGTGCGGTTGCCGGCTGCCGCGCCCTTCCTGCTCCTGCGCGTCAAGAACTGGCCCGAGAGCGGCTCCGAGAGTG
Organism: Pseudonocardiaceae bacterium; assembly: GCA_051984675.1. Taxonomy (GTDB): domain Bacteria; phylum Actinomycetota; class Actinomycetes; order Mycobacteriales; family Pseudonocardiaceae; genus JBPYFK01. The sequence goes on from JBPYFK010000008.1 coordinate 41,266, forward strand.
GGCCCAGGAGTGGGCACGGCCTGCGTGAAGCGCTGCGAGAACGCGGGATCGCGGTGCGGCGCGGGGACACGTTCCCGGGACTGGACGCCGAGCATGTGCGAGTCGCCGTGCGCACGCCGGAGCAGAACGCTGCGCTGGTGGAGGCGATGCGGGAGGTTCTCAGTGCCGGCGAGGGCAAGCCGCCCGTGCCGGACAGCACACTGCCGGACAGCACAATGCGGAACAACGGAATACCAAACAGGGGAATGCCAAACAGGGGAATGTCGGTATGACCGCGTGGTTGCGGGATGTGGTGGCGGCACTGGAACGGGTTTACCCTCCTCAGCTCGCCGAGCCTTGGGACGCGGTGGGGTTGGTCTGTGGTGACCCGCAGGATCTCGTGGAGCGCGTGCTGTTCTGCGTCGACCCGGTAGAGACCACGGTGGACGAGGCGATCCAGGTCGGCGCGCAACTGCTGGTGGCGCACCATCCGTTGCTGCTCCGCGGAGTGCACGGTGTTCCCGCCGATGACCCGAAGGGGCGGCTGGTGCACCGGCTCGTCCGGGCGGGCATCGGGCTGTATTGCGCGCACACGAACGCCGACAGCGCTTCGCCTGGCGTGTCCGACGCGCTGGCGAGTGCGCTCGGGCTCACGGTGGTCGGACCGCTGGCCCCACATGCTGAAGGCGGCAGTACCGGCCTCGGGCGGATCGGCCAGTTGCCGGAACCTGAGCCGTTTGACCGTTTTGTCCAGCGGGTGGCGGCAAGCCTGCCGACCACGACGTGGGGTGTCCGGGGTGCCGGCGATCCGAACCGGGTCATCCAGACCGTCGCCGTGTGCGGTGGCGCGGGGGATGCGCACCTGGCCGATGCGATCGCCGCCGGCGTGGACGCCTACGTCACCGGTGACCTGCGGCATCACCCGGCCGGCGAGCACCTCGCCCGGGCCGACGTCCCGGGCGGCCGCGTGCCGGCGTTGGTGGACGTCGCGCATTGGGCGAGCGAGTGGCCGTGGTGCCAGCAGGCCGCGGACCTGGTGGCGGAGGGTGTGGCCCAGGAAGGCCCTGGCCCGACCCCGGGCCCTGCTCCGGCAGGACGTGCCGCGCCGGTTCTGGGCGCCGAGGGTTTCGCGGCCAATGGAAGCAATGCGGTGGCAGCCCCGAGCAGTGCGCCAGCCCCGAGTAGTGTCGAAGTTCTCGTCTCCATCCGCCGTACCGACCCGTGGACGGTCCACGCCGGTGGTGCGGCCACCGACCCCGGGAGGACGCTGGCGTGAAAGCCGACCCCGCCTCGCAGCGCACCCTGCTCGATCTCGCCGAGGTCGACGCCGAGCTGTACCGGATCGACCACCGGCGCCGCACGCTGCCCGAACTCGACGAGATCGCCGGGGCTGAGCGCGACGCGCAGGCCAAGCGGGACGCGTTGGTAGCCGCGCAGACCTCGTTCGGCGACATCGACCGGGACGCCAAGCGGCTGGAGAACGAGATCGACCAGGTCCGGGCGCGGGAGGACCGTGACCGCAAGCTCATGGACGCCGGCGGAGCCGCCAAGCAGCTGGAGGAGTTGCAGCACGAGCTGGAGACCCTGACGCGCCGGCAAGGCGAGCTCGAAGACGAGCTGCTGGAAGTGATGGAACGCCGGGAGGCGCTGGAGGCGGACGTCGAGCACTCGCGGCAGGACGTCACGGCGGCCGAGGAGCGGCTGGCGGAGGCCCAGCACCGGCGCGACCAGGCGCTGGCCGACCTGGACAGCACCGAGGCCAAGCGCACCTCCGAACGCGAGGTCCTCGTGGCCGAGCTGCCCTCGGAGCTGATCGGTCTCTACGACCGGCTGCTGAAGCAGAAGGGCGTGGGCGCGGCGCCGCTCACCGGCCGGCGCTGCGGCGCCTGCCGGATCGAGCTGGGAACGATCGACCTGAACCGGATTCGCGAGGCTGCCGCCGATGACGTCGTCCGCTGCGAGGAGTGCGGCGCGATCCTGGTGCGGACGGGAGGGCCGGGCCAGTGACCCACACTCCGGTACGGCGAGCGATCGTCGAGGCTGACGGCGGGTCCCGTGGCAACCCCGGCCCGGCCGGGTTCGGAGCCGTGGTCCGCGACCCGGAAACGTCCGAGGTCCTCGCGGAACGCTCCGGCGGGCTCGGGACGACGACGAACAACGTCGCCGAGTACGAGGGTCTGATCGCCGGGCTGGAAGCGGCGCTGGAGCTCGGCGTCCGCGAGGTCGAGGCGCGGTTGGACTCCAAGCTCGTCGTCGAGCAGATGTCTGGCCGCTGGTCGGTCAAGCATGCCAACCTCAAGCCACTGGCGCTGAAGGCGCAGAAGCTGGTCCGCCAGTTCGAGGGGGTCCACTTCGAGTGGATACCGCGTGCGCGGAACGCGCACGCCGACCGGCTGGCCAACGAGGCGATGGACACCCAGGCGGGTGAGTCGACGACGGCCGGGCCCGCGGAGCAACAGCGCGAGCAGAGCAAGCCGGTGGAGACCCAGCGCAGCGCGCGGCTGCCTGCGTGGAACGGCGCGACGGGTACGGCGACGCGGTTCCTGCTGGTGCGGCACGGGCAGACAGCCCTCTCCGTCGAGCGCCGATATTCGGGTCGCGGCGATGTGCCGTTGACCGAGCTGGGACAGCAGCAGGCCGCGGCCGTCGCCCGCCGGTTGGCCGGACTGGAAGGTGTCGCCGGGGCGCCGGTCGTGACGTCGCCGCTGAAGCGGGCGCAGCAGACGGCAGAGGCGATCGCCGTCGCCACCGGCGGTGAGGTCCGGCCGCACGACGGGCTGCTGGAGACCGATTTCGGCGAGTGGGAAGGACTCACGTTCCGCGAAGCCGCCGAGCAGTACCCCGAGCTGCATCGCAGCTGGTTGGGTGACCCGTGTGTGCCGCCGCCGAACGGGGAAAGCATGGACGCGGTGTTCCGGCGGGTGCGGGCCACCCGGGACCAGCTGGTCGAGCAGTACGCCGGGAACACCCTGGTGCTCGTCAGCCACGTGACACCGATCAAATGCCTGCTGCGCCTGGGACTCGACGTCGGCCCGTCGCTGTTCTACCGGCTGCACCTCGATCTTGCGTCGTTGTCCGTTCTCGACTTCTACCTGGACGGCAATGCGTCGGTCTCGCTGGTCAACGACACCTCGCACCTGGTGTGAAGACCGCGCTGGTGCTCCCGGCGCCGGGAGTGGACCCGCTGCTGCGCAGCGTAGGTGCTGACTACCCGCACGCGGTTCGGGACTTTCCCGCCCACGTCACGCTGCTCTACCCGTTCTTGGACCCGTTCTTGGACCCTTCCAAGGACGGCGGCGAGGTCGATGTTCGACGGCAGGTGCACGAGCTTGCCGCCGCACATCCGCCGATGGAGGTGGCCTTCGACGCCATCCTGCGCGATCCGGGGTTCGTCGCCCTGCGCGCCGACGCGCTGAGGCCGCTGGTGACCGCGGCTCGGCGGCGCTGGCCGCAGCTCACGCCCTACGACGGGCGGTACGGCGCCGACCCGGCCCCCCATCTCACGGTCGCAGTCGGTGCTGCCGAGCAGGAGGCAGGGGAGATCGAGGCACGGGTGCGCGAGCGGTTACCCGTCACAGCGAAACTGGACCAGATCTGGCTGGCCACCTTCGCGGCCACGTGGCACGTCGAGCGGAGGTTCCCGCTGACCGGCTGACTTCGCCGAACGGGCCGGAACGGGCCTTGCACACCGGCATGGCAACCCGGCGTACAAGGCCCGACCCGCTCCGCCCGCGGACTCAGTTGTGCGGTGCGAGCACCGCCGACCTCAGATCAGGCCGAGCTTGCGGACGGTGTCCCGCTCGTCGACCAGCTCCTGGACCGACGCGTCGATGCGCTGCCGGGAGAACTCGTCGATCTCCAGACCCTGCACGATCTCGTAGCGACCATTGCGCGAGACCACCGGGAACGACGAGATGAGCCCCTCCGGGACGCCGTAGGAGCCGTCGGAGACCACACCGGCCGACGTCCAGTCACCCTCGGGCGTGCCGTTCACCCAGTCGTAGACGTGATCGATGGCCGCGTTCGCCGCCGACGCCGCCGAGGACGCGCCCCGGGCCTCGATGATGGCGGCACCGCGCTTGGCGACCGTCGGGATGAAATCGTCTGCCAGCCAGGACCGGTCCACCTGCTCGGCGGCGATCTTGCCGTCGACCTCGGCGTGGAACAGGTCCGGGTACTGGGTGGCCGAGTGGTTGCCCCAGATCGTCAGCTTCTTGATGTCGTTGACCGACACCCGCAGCTTGTTGGCGAGCTGGGACTGGGCCCGGTTGTGGTCCAGCCGGGTCATCGCGGTGAACCGCTCCGCCGGTACGTCCGGCGCGTGTGCCTGCGCGATCAGGGCGTTGGTGTTGGCCGGGTTGCCCACGACCAGCACGCGGATGTCGTCGGCGGCGCCGGCGTTGATCGCTTCGCCCTGGGGCTTGAAGATCCCACCGTTGGCTTCGAGCAGGTCGCCGCGCTCCATGCCCTTGGCGCGCGGGCGTGCTCCGACCAGCAGCGCGACGTTCGTGCCGTCGAACGCCTGGCGCGGGTCGTCGCTGATGTCGATGCCGCTCAGCAGCGGGAACGCGCAGTCCTCCAGCTCCATGGCGGTGCCCTCGGCCGCCTTGACGGCCTGCGGGATCTCCAGCAGGCGAAGCCGCACCGGAGTGTCCGCGCCGAGCAGCTGCCCGGACGCGATCCGGAACAGCAGCGCGTAGCCGATCTGACCGGCAGCGCCGGTGACGGTGACATTGACGGGGGACTGGGCCATGGATTGTCCTCCTACCCACGGAAAATAAGTGCGACGGTTCGGATGCTAGCCGCCTCCCGACGCGGCCGGCGTACGGCCGTCTACCTGCATCGATCGGGTGTGAGCAGGGTCGCTGTCGTGGACGGCCGCCGCCGGGGAGTCGGTGTGGCGATCTCTACAATGGACCCCGTGCGGATGAGCTGACCGGGCGGCCGCGTCGAGGCGTGATGAACACCTCGTCGAGGAAAGTCCGGACTCCACAGGGCAGGGTGGTTGCTAACGGCAACCCGGGGAAACCCGCGGGACAGTGCCACAGAAAACAGACCGCCCGGCTGCACGCCGGGTAAGGGTGAAACGGTGGTGTAAGAGACCACCAGCATCCCGGGTGACCGGGATGGCTCGGTAAACCCCACCCGGAGCAAGGCCAAGAGGGCACCGCGTGTGGTGCCTGCGCAGGCGTTCGAGGGTTGCCCGCCCGATGCCTGCGGGTAGGCCGCTGGAGCCTGCCGGCAACGGCAGGCCGAGAGGGATGGTCGCCCAATGGGAGTGCCGCAAGGACCCCAGGGACAGAATCCGGCTTACAGGTCAGCTCGTCCGCACACGTATTCAGCCCACGTATTTGGGGCAGTGGCTCGACCGGCGGCGCGCACTGATCATCCGCCCTCGTGATCGGGTCGTCCGCATGCGGTCAGTCCCGCGTTGGGGTCATATCCGAACAACCGGCTTGCTCGCGGCGTTAGGCTCGCGCCAGCGAGCGCTCGCGAAGGGTAGCGAGCCGTTCGACGTTCAGTAGCAAGGGTTCGGTAGCAAGGGTTCGCAAACGCCCCTGATATGACCACTGTTTGAGGGAACTTGGATGTTGGCGAGAGTCAAGCCGGTCAACCAAGAACCTGATCTCTGGCGAGGCAGTGCCCGCTTCGACGCGTTTCCTCCAACGGTGATCGCGTGTCCACGTTGAGGAGTGGCCAGCTCGACGAGCAGTGGCCGCCCGAGGGGGTTGACGTGACCCGCCCGGCGGCTGCCCGGGTGCATGACTGGTACCTCGGTGGCGGTCACAACTTCCAGGTGGACCGCCAGTTCGGCCGGGAGATGGTGGCCCGGCTGCCGACGATCAAGCAGGTCGCGATCGAGAACCGCCAGTTCGTGCGGCGCGCCGTGAGTTGGCTGGCGGGTCAGGGGATCACGCAGTTCCTGGACCTCGGCTCGGCCGTGCCGACGGAAGGAAATGTGCACCAGCTCGCTCGCGCGATCAACCCGCGAGCCCGGACGGTGTACACCGGCCACGATCGCGTCGCGGTGACGCAGGCGGACCTGGTGCTCGACGAGCCCGGCCAGGACCCGGAGCGGGAGTTCTCCGCGGTGGTCCGAGCTGACCTGCGGGACCCGGACACGATCTTGCGGAGGCCCGATGTGCTGCGCCTGATCGACTTCGCTCGCCCGCTCGCGCTACTGATCGTGCCGGTCCTGCACCAGATCGACCTCGGTGATCTTCCCGAAGCGGTGCTCGCGCGCTACCGAGAAGCGCTGCCGCCCGGCTCGTACCTGGTGTTGTCGCAGATCAGCACCGATGGGGTGCCGGATGACCTGGCACGCGGCGCCGAACGGGTGCGCGCGGGCTACGCCAAGTCGTCGCGGGCCGGTTACTTCCGTACGGCAGCGGAGCTGACCGCGCTGTTCGGCGATTTCGAGCTGGTTGAACCCGGCGTGACCTGGACTTCGGCCTGGAAGCCGGAACGGGAGTTGGGTGCGGACCCGGAGCGGGCACTCGCCCTCGCCGGTGTCGGCCGCAAGCCCTGAGTCCAGGGTGCGCGAGGGACCGCCGATGTCCACCGTGGACACTCCGGGTGCTGGCATCGCGGCGGGAGTGACATGAAATTCACCCGTTTGCCGCATCGGTCCGCGTGTCCGTGCTCTCACACGGGGAGATGACCCGTTGCGCGGCGATTTCGTCGAGAGGCTAGCCTGGTGCGGCAATCGTGATCATGGTCGACGCGTTGCGGCGACGGAGTGAACTCGGTGCGGCTGTCTGAAATCTGCCCCCTTGATGATCCCATCAGGTGCATCATGTGAGGGGTGCCCGGCACCTCGGCCAGAAGTTTGTACGGTCCGTAACGGAAAGGTTCATGAACGGGTGAACAAGCGCAGTCTGCGTCAGTCCGGTGTTGTCGGCGCCCGCCCCTTCCCACCTGCGGCGGGGATGGATCGGTAGGTCCGGGGGCCTTCCCCGCCGAAGGTGTTACACAGCCAGACGAAATGCCATTTGCCGACCTGTCGTCGCTACTGCTGGTCACGATGTCATGTTCTACTCGTACTGCGCAGCCGGGACCTTCCCGGTGGGTTGGCGTGCCAGCGGCTGGTGCCTGGGCATCCGGGACGCTAGAACTGGGGCACCAATCCGACGGCACTCCTCGTACCCGGGAGTAAAAAGATGACCGCCATGCCACTGGAAGCGTTGGGGCACCTGTACAAACTCGCACCAACGGGCCTCGGAACAGAGGGCATCCGCGGGTGGATCCTCAACAACCTCCTGCCGTTGCTGCTGCTGACCGTGGCATTGCTGCTGCTGTGGCTCGGCGGCGGCAAGGGCGACAACGCGGGCGTGATGCGCCGCGTCGGCGGTGTTTTCGTGGCGTTGGCGATCATCGGCTTGGCGGTGACGGGCTCCGGTGTGGACATCGGCACGTTCATCGCCGGGTTGTTCAGCACCAACGGGTGATCGCCAGTGCGGATTCGCACCGACGACGAGGTCTACCGCGTCGACGCCGTCTGGCTCGGCCCGCCGAAAGCGACGTTCCCCTGGCGTGCCCGCTATGTGGCCTGGGGTGTGGGGACCGTGGTCTTCCTGCTGGTCCTTGCCGTGGAACGGCGGATGAACATCGGCTTCGGCTTCTTCTCCACGGCGTGGGGCATCGTGATCACGGTCGCGCTGACCCGCATCATCTGCTCCCGGATCAGCCACGAACGGCCACTCGGCGCGGTCATGGTGATGTGGCTGCGCGAACTGACCGCGCCCAGGGAATCGACGGTCAACCGGGGTGGTGCGGCGAGCGCGGCACGGGTCCGGGTGCGCGGCACCCGTCCCCGCCCCAGGCCGAAGGGCCGTCAGGCGAAGCGCCCCGGGGCGGCATCCGGTCGCAGGAAAGCCCTGTCCAGACAATCCGGCGCGAAGCAGGCCGGACGCAAGCAGGCCGGACGCAAGCAGGCCGGGACGCAACGGGTCGGATCGAGGCAGGTCGGGGTGAATCCGTCCAGCCGGCAGCGGTTCGAGCAGCCAGGTCGCAGGAAAGCTCCCAGCGGCGCGCGTAGCAAGGAGGTTCGCGGTGTTCGGTCGTCGACGAGGAAGTGAGCAGAACTCGTCCCAGCACCCGGGGCAGCCGCGCCGCCCGGCCGCCAGCCGGAACGCGCCGCAGGGGCAGGGTCAACCCGGCTCAGGTCAACAGGGCTCATCTCAACAGGGCCCAGGTCAACAGGGCCCAGGTCAACAGGGCAAGCTGCGCCAACCGAAGGCGAAAGGCAGGAGCGCGAACCGCAGACTTCCCGGTGAGCAGTCCATTCCCAGCTACACGCCGTCGATCGCCGCGCGTTCCATCGACGGGCACCTGCTGCGCACTGGTCAGGACGTCTTCGCGTGGTACCGGCTTTCCCCGCAGCGGTGGTCGTTTCGCTCGGACGCCCAGCGGCAGGATCTCATCGCCGCGATCGCCGGGCAGTACGCGGAGTTGCAGGGCCGCTGGCTGCACCTGCGGGTGACCAACCGGCCGTACCCGATCCGCATGTGGGCGGAGGCGCACGTGCGCAACGCCCGCAACCCGCTGCCGGATGTCCGCGGTGCGCTGAGCTTCGACGAGTACATGGTCGGCGAGCAGCAGCAGCTCATGGGCCGGTCGATGGCGGAGAAAGAGGTCTACCTCGGGGTCCAGGTGCAGACCCGCAACGTCGTCGACCGTGCCGTGGAACGTGCCGCGCCACTGCTGCGCCGGGTGTTCCCGGAGGCCGTCGAGGCCGAACTGGTCGCGTTGGACAGCGAGATCGAGCACCTCGACGGGGTCATCGGTAGCGCCGGGCTGGACGGTCGTCCTGCCACGGCGGAGGAGATGTCCTGGCTGATGCACCGGTCGTGCTCGCTGGGGTTGCCCGCGCCGCGAAACCTCCCCGCCGTTCCGGGTGTCGAGTGGGAACCGGAAGACCTCGCGTCGTTCACGGACGCCGCCGACATGCACCAGGAGCCGTACTCGCCGACGGTGACGGTTCGCGGGCGGACCGGATCCAACGCCGGCGTGACCCGGCACGTCACCGTGCTCACGGTGGGCTTGACCCACGGGCTGCAGATCCCCGAGGTCGACGACCCGTGGATGCAGCACTCGGACCGGCTGCCGGCCCAGGTCGAGTGGTCGGCACGGATCTACGTGCGGCGACCCGAAGACGTCGGCGGCGAGCTGCAACGCCAGATGAACAAGGTGCGCTCGCAGGTCCGCCACTACACCGAAGAGCACGGTCTGGAACCGCCGACCTCGCTGTCCCGCCAGGCCGCGCGGGTGCTGGAGATCGACGACGAGATGACCTCGGGTTTCACCGCGCTGGCCACCCGGGTGCGCTCCTGGTGGCGCTGCGCGGTGTCCGGGCCGAGTGAGCGGGACGCGCTGCGGCTGGCCCAGCAGATCCTCGACCTGTACAAGCCGAAGATCGCGATCGAGCATCCCGAGGCGCAGTACCACATGGCCCGGGAGTTCATCCCGGGCGAACCGCTGGCCTCGGCCGCTTACATGCGCCGTGGTTCGGTGGTGTGGGCGGCGTCGGCGGTACCACAGGCGACGGCGGAGGTCGGTGACCGGCGTGGCATCTTGCTCGGCGAGACCTGCACCGCGACCCGCCGCCCGGTCGCCTGGGACCCGTGGATGGCACAGGAGGTCCGGGACGCGTCGGGGCTGACGGCCATGGTCGCCGGTCTCGGTGGGGGCAAGTCGTTCCTGGGCGGTGGCACCGTCTACAAGACGCTGCGTTCCGGGGCGCATTGGACGCTGCTGGACCCCTCCGGCCCGCTGGCGGAGCTGTGCCAGTTGCCCGAACTCCGGCCGTTCGCGCGGCCGATCAACCTGCTCAACGCGCAACCGGGCATCCTCAACCCGTACCGCGTGGTGGCGGAGCCCATGCTGGAGCACTTCGCCGACGAGGACGACCCGGAACGCGGGTGGCGCCGGGAGCGCGCGTTGGCCGCCGCGACGCGCCGCCGTCTCGTGCTCGACGTGTTGACCGGGCTCCTGCCGTACGAAGTTGCCCGGTTGCCGCAGACCCGGATCGTGGTCTTGCGCGCGGTCCGTGCTGTCGGCGGGAGGCCGGACGCGCACCCGGGGATGGTCTTCGAGGCACTGCGGCGGGACGCCAGCGAGCACCACGAGCACGCCGTCGTCGTCGCGGACTTCCTCGACGAGCTGCGCGAGCGGATGTCGCTGCTGATCCCGGAAGACGACGCCGACCCGTATTCCGAAGCGCGCGAGGACCGGCTGACGGTGCTGACCATGGCGGGCCTGACGCTGCCCAAGGATGGTGTCGGCCGGGAGCACTGGACGGACGCGGAGGCTCTCGGTGTGGAGATGCTCAACCTGGCGGCGTGGCTGACCCAGCGCTCGATCTACGAACGGCCGAAGGGTGAGCGCAAGGGTGTGTGGATCGACGAAGCGTTCTTCCTTTCCGAGGTGCCCACCGGCCGGGTGCTGATGAACCGCTTCGCCCGGGATTCCCGGAAGTGGAACGTCCGGGTGTTGCTGTCCAGCCAGATCCCCGCGGACTTCCTGCGTATCCAGGGCTTTTCGGCGCTGCTGGACTCGGTGTTCGTCGGCCGGCTGGACGACGAGCAGGCGCAGGCCGACGCGCTGCGGCTGCTGAAGGTGCCGGTCGGCGCCGGCTACGAGCAGGTGGTGTCCGCGCTGGGCCGGCGACCCGGACCGGCCCGCAACAACACCGAGCGCGACCGGTCGCCGCGGCAGTTCATCTTCGGTGACGGTGCGGGCGGAGTCGAGCGCATCCGCATCGACTTCAGCGGTCCGCACCTGGAGCACCTGCGCGGGGCGCTGGACACCACGCCCGCGAGCGCCGAGGAGTCGCCGTCCCGTGAGACCGGAATGGCGTTGCGGAACACGGCGAACTCGGACGCGATGCATACGGGCACCGACCAACCGCGTGGTGGTGGGCAACGGCGTGAGCTGGACCCGGCCGCATTGGAGGAACCCGGCCAAGCACCGGACTACGGCGGGCCGGACGGCCATGCCGACGACGTCGACGATGAGGAGATCGACGAGGAACAGCTCGACGAGCTCACCCTGGAAGTGGCCGGGGTCGGCTGGGGTGATCACCGCGCTGCCGGCGACGGCGGAACGAACGGCGCCGCGCGGAGCGGGGACGAGCCGCGATGAGCGCTACGGCGGTGCTGCTTGCCGTGGCGGTGACCGTTGCCGCAGTGCTCGCTGCCTGGCGGCGAGTACGACGCCGCCCCGGCCGGAAGGATGCGGCAGCCTTTCCACCGGTGGCGCGCCGGCGTCGCCGAGGCCCGCTGCTGGCGGTCGTCGCGCTGATCGGGCTGCAGACGCTGTGCGGTGCGCCCGCGTTCGCCCAGGACTTCAGCTGCAAGGAGCCGCCGAACCCGGAGCGGCCGGGCGCCGGCATGGTGGGGGCGATCGACCCCGCGCCGATCACCGTTGGCCTGCCGCATAGCCCGTACGCCGACTACGGCTACGCCGGAATGGTCTGGCACACCTATGACCTCGGGTGCGGTCCGACCGGGGTGACCAGCCCCAACGCGGTGGCGGACACCTGGGTGGGCAACGAGCTTTTCAACGTGGGGAAGAACCTGGTCGGCGCCACCAACGGGCTGCATTACGCGCTGCTGTCCGGGAATCTGCTGGCGCCGCTGGACGACCTGATCACCACGGGGACCGTCGCTCTCTATGACAGCGTGTTCGCGCCCTGGTTCGGCGTCGCCGCGTTGATCCTGGCGGTGCTGCTGTTCCGCTACATCTGGACCGGTGATCTGGCGTCGATCGGTAAGCGTGGAACGTGGGCGCTGGCGGGTTTGTGGTTCGCTTCCGCGACGTACTTGACGCCGCTGGTCTACACGCACGCGCTGGACGAGGTCGTGATCACCGGCACCTCGGCGGTGCAGGCCGGTTTCCTGCAGGAAATCGGGATGGACCAGCGGGACGCCCTGCCCACCCTGCTGCACAACGAGGTCATCCACCGCAACTGGTTGCGCGGCGAGTTCGGGTCGCCCGATGCGCCACAGGCCAAGCAGTTGGGTGGTGAACTCCTGTGGGCGCAGGCGTGGACGAAGTCGGAGGTCAACTCGGGCGCTGACGCGGGCTCGCCGGACGCGAAGAAGGCGGCATACGAGGACGTGGCCGCCAAGTCGGGCAGCGCCTACGGCTACTTCAAGGGCACCGACGGCAGCCGGATCGGCGCTGGGCTGCTCGCTTTCCTGCAGGGGTTCGCCTACGCGTCGTTCCAACTCCTGGCGAAGGCCGCGATCCTGCTCGCCCAGGTACTCCTGCGCGTGCTGATCCTCGCCGGGCCGCTGATCGGCCTGGTCGCACTGCTGTACCACGAGGTGCTGCGGTCGGTGGGCCGCCTAGCGGGCGCGGCGATGCTCAACGTCGTCGTGATCTCCGCCATGGCGGGTCTGCACGCGATGCTGCTGAACTGGGTCTTCACTCCGACCCGCGGGTTCTCGCTGCTCACCCAGATGATGCTGGCCGGGTTGGTGACGATCGTGTTCTTCATGGTCGGCAGGCCGCTGCGGCGAATCACCCAGATGGTCGAGCTCTCGGTGGGCACCGCGGGAGGTGCGATACCTCGCGTACCACCGGGAATGCTGTCCCGCTTCCGGCGTCGTGACCGGCAGCCCACCCCGCAGGACGACTTCTGGGACGAGGTCCGCAACTCCGAGTTCGAGGACGTGCCGGGAGAGGGGTACGCGGCTCAGCATCGTGGCCGGCGGCGGTCGCGACCGGAGGCCGACCATCCTTCGGTGTCGGCCACGGCGGAGCGCATGGACTATCCCGGTGGTGCTTCGGGCTTCTCCGGGGCAGCCACCCCGCCAGGGTCGCCGCCGATGGGCGGCGGTCCCGGAACGCAGTCTCCGCTGGCGAGTGGGCGGGCCGAGCAGCAGTACCGGGCCGGCGTGCCGCGACACGCCGGCGCGTTGCCCGAAGGCCGTACGCCCAGCCGCGCCGTCGACACCGCACCGGTGGTGGAGTCCAAGTGGGACCTCCACGACGAGGACGCGGTCCTGGTTCCGTCGAACACCGGGGACCGGCCATGGCAGGTCGAGGACCCCGTCGCCACCGAAACCCCGCGCCAGGCACCACGACGGGCCGAGATGGAGGTCGTCGCCGGCAAGCCGGTGTACGTCGTCTACCGCCCCTCGCGCGGGCTGGAGGTGGCCGATGACACGCACTGGGCCTGATCCACGGTCACCCGTGACTGGGAGCTGAGAGGGGAGCACGACCGATGCCGATCCGCACGCATCGGGGGCGAGCTGCGGTCTACCGCAGGTTCTGGGGCTGGCCGCTGCGCTCACCGAAGCACCTGGCCGTGGCGGTCGTAGGGTTCGCGGTGATCGCCACCGTGGTCGGGCTGGTGCTGCCCTCCGCGCCGGCCAGCCGTACACGCACCGAGATCCACAACGGCAGCAGCCAGCGCAGCTACCCGGAACGGCCGCCGCAACAGGTGGTCACCGACAGCTCACCACCGACGTTCTCGGTGCCGCAGACCGCGCCCCCGCCCGCACCACCGAACCCGGCGGGATTAGCCGCAGTCGAGGCGTGGGGACGGCAGTGGGTGAATCACCCTCCGGGTATCACCGGCCAGCAGTGGCTGGCCGGGCTGCGTCCATACACCACGGACGAGTACCTCACCGTGATGTCTTCGATCGATCCGGCCAACGTGCCGGCGACCGCGATCACCGCTCGGGCTGCGGCGACCTCGTCCACCGCGAGTTCGATGCAGGTGCGGTTACCGACCAACGCCGGCGACATCCAGGTCCTCGTGGTGTCCACTCCGCAGGGTTGGCGGGTGGCCGGATACAACAAGGTGGGCTGACATGCGCAAGCTCGTGGTGGTCGCCGTGGTCCTCACCGGGTTCGGTGGCCTGCTGTTACTTGGGGCGTTCACCGCGCTGTTCGGCAGCATGAGCAGCGGCGGCGCCAGCTGGTCGGAGTGCAGTTCCGACCTCGGGCCGTGGGCCGACGGCTCGGGGCGTGGTCGCCAGGAGGCGGGCCGGCTCAGCCAGGAGCAGGTGGCGCTGGCCCAGCAGATCATCGACGTCGGCAAGCAGCGGCAGCTCCCGCCGAAGGCATGGCAGATCGCGATCCAGGCCGGCAAGACCGAGTCGGGGCTGACGAACGCATTCCACGGGGATCGGGACTCGCTGGGCGTCTTCCAGATGCGACCGTCGATGGGCTGGGGTGACATCGGGCAGATCACCAACGTCAACTACGCGATCAACAAGTTCTACGACGTGCTGCAGGGCGTCCACGGTTGGCAGCAGATGCGCCCCGGCGATGTGGCGCAGCAGGTCGAGCGGTCCGCCTACCCGACCCGGTACAACGAGTGGGAGCCGATGGCCGCGCAGCTGGTCAGCACCCAAGGCCACGTTCCCGGCATCAGCGGGTGCGGCAACGCTCCCGCTCCCGGGATCGGGGTGAACAAGGCGATCAGCTTCGCCGAGACCCAGATCGGCAAGCCGTACATCTGGGGCGCGGCCGGGCCGGATTCCTTCGACTGTTCCGGGCTGGTGCAGAAGGCGTGGGAAGCCGCTGGGGTGAGCATCCCGAAGTACACGGTCACCCAGTACGCGCAGGCCGGGGTCAAGGTGCCGATCTCGCAGGCCCGGCCCGGTGATCTCATCTTCTGGTCGGTGAACCGGGACCCGAACGCCGTGCATCACGTGGCGATCTATATCGGGAACAACGAGGTGATCCAGGCACCCCAGCCAGGTGAGGGAGTCAAGCGTTCGAAGATGTGGGACGACGGTGAGCTGATGCCGATGGCGGTTCGTCCCCTACCGGACCCCGGAACGCAGGCCGCACCCGAGGCGCAGGCCAGCCCGCCGCCCGCGGGTCCGGCCGTGCCTGCGGGACCCGTCGTGCCCGGCCTGCCGACGAACCCGGCGAAAATGCCGCCGGTGCCGAGCGTTCCGGGTAAGAATGTCCCGGCACCGGTGCTGGCCCCGCCCGCCGAGGCACGACCGCGGCTGCCGGGGCAGGGCGGTGCCTGACGGGTGGCCAGCCCGGCCGCAGGGAAGGAGCGACGAGATGTTCACCCCTGATCCGATTCCGCGGCCCACCAGGCCGCCGGCGTCGAGTACCCCGCTCGGGGATTACCTCAACGACGTCCGGCTCGGGGTCGACGAGGGGTATGTCGTGGTGCCGCGCTCCCTGGCCGAGTCGATGCCGCTGCCCTGGCAGCAGCAGATGCAGCGCCTGCTGGCCGAGTTCCACCAGGCGTACGCGTACCTGCAGTGGCCCGTGTACCGGGCCGTGCCCACCCGCTACGAGCGGCTGGTGAACCTCGACGACGACCAGCTCGCTGAGGTCGGCTGCACGGTGGAGGTCGGGGACACCGGCGAGCTGGAGTATCGGATGCGGGACGGGCGCAGGATCGAGAATCCAGAGAGCTGCCGGGTGCTGGTGTCCTGCCTGGACCCGATCCCGTCACGCGACCCCACCGGGGAGAACGGGCCGCAACCGCAGCCTCCACCGCCCGCCTGGTAGGCCGCTCGACCGGGTTCACCCGGGTGATCCACGCTCAAGCGCGTGACATCGCGGCGTGCGGCATGCGAGGCTCATATCATGGCCGGCTGTCGTTGGGGCGAGGGGAACTGAGTTCCCATGGGGGCGGCACAGGTACCACGACGTGGCGCCGGTGCCGTTGCCGGCAGCGCCACCGACCTGTCTTGGCCGTTGCCAGATCCGCCGCACCCGAATGGTCGCGCGCTGGATTTCTCGTCAGTCCGCGGTGAGCTGGGGCTTCCCGCGGACTACCCGGCCGCCGCGCTGGCGGAGATCGAGCAGACGGTGGCCTCGCCGGTGATTCGGACGCCCCGGCTGGATGCCACCGACCTCCCGCTGGTGACCGTCGACCCGCCGGGTTCGAAAGACCTGGACCAGGCCGTTCTGGTACGGCGACGGCTGGGCGGGCGGGGCTATCGCGTCTACTACGCGATCGCGGATGTGGCCGCGTTCGTCCCACCGGGCGGGGCGATCGACGCGGAGGTGCTGAACCGGGGCCAGACCCTGTACCTGCCGGACGGGAACGTGCCGCTGCACCCGACCCTGCTGTCCGAGGGGGCTGCGAGCCTGCTGCCTGAGCAGGTGCGGCCAGCGGTCCTCTGGACGATCGACCTCGACGGTTACGGTGAAGCCACCCGTACCCGCGTGCGCCGGGCACTGGTCCGCTCCGTGGCGCAACTGGACTACACGGGCGTGCAGCGCTCGCTGGAACTCGGCGTTGCCCATCCCTCGATCGAGCTGCTCCCGGAAGTGGGGCGGCTGAGGCGCGAACGCGCGCTCGCGCGGGGAGCCATCGAGCTGGGCCTACCGCAGCAGCAGGTGCGGTCGGACGGCAACGGCGGCTGGCAGGTCGTGCTGCGCCCCCGGCTGCTGGTGGAGGAGTGGAACGCCGAGATCTCGCTGCTCACCGGCATGTGCGCGGCCGAGATCATGGTTGAGTCCGGGACCGGCCTCCTGCGCACGCTGCCCGACCCGGAGCGGGGCACGGTGGACTGGCTGCGCCGGTCGGCGGCCCGGCTGGGGGTGTCCTGGCCCGACCACCACGGCCCGGCGGAGTTCCTGGCCGGGCTCGACCCGCAGCGCCCAGAGGCGCTGGCCCTGCACGTGGCGGCCACGCGCCTGCTGCGCGGGACTGGCTACACCGCCTTCAGCGCGGGTGTGCCCGCCAAGACCGGCCACGCCGGGATCGGGGCGGACTATGCGCACGTCACCGCCCCCCTGCGGCGGTTGGCGGACCGGTACGCGGCCGAGGTGTGCCTGGCGGTGGCGCAGGACCGGGAAATACCGGAGTGGGTGGTGGAGGCACTGCCACTGCTGCCCTCGGCGATGGGCAACTCGGACCGGGTCGCCGCGAAGGTGGAGCGCGCCTGTATCGCGCAGGCGGAAGCGTGGACGTTGGCCGGGCAGGTCGGTTCGGAGTTCCCCGCCACGGTTCTCAGAGCGAACGGGCTCAAAGCGGACGGGCTCAAAGCAGACGGGCTGAAGGCGAACGGGCTGAAGGCGAACGGGCTGAAGGCGAACGGGCTCAGAACCGACGGCCTGAAGGCCGACGGCGAGGACCCCGCCGCCGGGGAGATCTTCGTAGCGGACCCGCCGGTCATCGCCCGGTGCACCGGCGATGAGCTGGTCGAAGGGCAACCTGTCCGGGTCCGACTGGCGGAAGCCGACCCGCGGCTGCGCAGGGTCACGTTCGAGGTGATCTGAAACACGCGCTGAAGTGTGATGGACTCTTTTCGCATGCTTGATCGTTGGACCGAGTGGGCGCACATCCGTGTGCCGAACGGCCATCCGGCGGAAAGGGGCAGGGTGTGGCCAGTGTGCAGGAGCTTTCCAGTGTCCAGGACCTGACTGTGGGGGTGCTCGGCGGGACCGGGGCACAGGGCAAGGGGCTGGCGATCCGCTGGGCGAAGGCTGGCCTGAAGATCGTGATCGGGTCGCGGAAAGCCGATCGGGCGCACCAGGCGGCCGCCGAGATCGTCGAGGTGACCGGGGGAAACGTCGTCGGGCTGGAGAACGCCGAAGCCGCTACCGCCTCGGACGTCGTACTCGCGGCCGTGCCGTGGGACGCGCACGAGCCCACGCTGGAGGCGCTGCGTTCCGAACTCGCCGGCAAGATCGTCATCGACTGCGTGAACCCGCTGGGTTTCGACAAGTTGGGGCCGTACCCGCTGGAGGTTCCCGAGGGCAGTGCCGCACAGCAGGCAGAGCGGTTGCTGCCCGACTCCCGCGTGACGGCGGCCTTCCACCACGTCTCCGCCGTGACGCTGGCGGACCTGAACGTGACGCACGTCGATCTGGACGTGCTGGTGCTCGGCGATGACCGGGAGGCCACCGACCTGGTGCGCGAGCTGGCGGGCATCGTGCCGGGGATGCGGGGCGTCTACGGTGGCCGGTTGCGCAACGCGCACCAGGTGGAGGCGCTCACCGCGAACCTGATCGCGATCAACCGCCGCTACAAGGCGCACGCGGGCCTGCGCATCACCGACATCTGAGCCGTCGGGACGCCTGAGCTGCCGGGTACGGCTCGCGACCGGCACGATGAGGTCGAGGGTCGGTGCTCACGACAGCGGGGAGGCGAGGGCGGTGCCGAAACGGCCGAAGCGGCTTCCGGCGGAAGCCGCCGAGTGGAGCGAGGACGAGCGGGAACGGGCGCAGCGGATCCTCGACGGGCAGGCCACGGTGGTCAACGTCCGCAAGAACGGGCCGCATCAGCATCTCGTGCCGTGGTTGGAAGACGAGGGCCTGCTGACCTACGTCGGTCACGCGGGCGCACGTCACGCGTGGCCGCAGTCCGACTTCGCCAGCCCGTTCGTGAAGGAAGCGAAAACCGACCGGGACGCCATGGTCGCCCACTACGAGGAATGGCTGGACGAGCAGCCCGAACTGACCCGCAGACTCCGCGAGGGCGAGCTGTCCGGTCGTGGCCTGGGCTGCTGGTGTGCGCCCAAGCCCTGTCACGCCGACGTCCTGGCCCGCCGAGCCCGGTAGCTCCGGGCCGAGACGTAGGGCCTGCCGGGGATCTACGGTCGGTGGTATGGCCAGAGCGCAGTTCGAAACCGAGACATCGACCGCCGGGGAGTTCGTCCGGCAGCGCAACCGCTTCACCCACCGGATCACGGCGGACGGTTCGAGCGGGTGGCCGGCGGAACCGGGCAGGTACCGGCTCGTGGTCAGCCTGGCCTGCCCATGGGCGCATCGCTCGGTGATCGTCCGGCGGCTGCTGGGGTTGGACACGGTCCTGCCGATGGGGGTGGTCGACCCGATCCGGGACGACCGGGGCTGGCGGTTCACCCTGGACGAGGGAGGCCGGGACCCGCAGCTGGGAATCGAGTTCCTGTCCGAGGCGTACCTGGCCACCGACCCGGAATTCACCGGGCGGTACACGGTTCCCGCGGTGATCGACATCCCGACTGGGAAGGTCGTCACCAACGACTACCCGCGGATCACTCTGGATCTGTCCACCGAGTGGTCGGCCTTTCACCGCGCCGGTGCGCCGGAGCTGTATCCCGAGCGGCTGCGCGACGAGATCGACGAGATCAACGCGCTGGTCTACGCGGACGTCAACAACGGCGTGTACCGCTGCGGGTTCGCGACCACCCAGCGGGCCTACGAGCAGGCGTTCGAGCGGCTGTTCACCCGGTTGGACTGGTTGTCCGAGCGGTTGGCCGGCCAGCGCTACCTCGCCGGGGACGCCATCACCGAGGCGGACATCCGACTGTTCACCACGCTCGTGCGCTTCGACGCCGTGTACCACGGGCACTTCAAGTGCAACCGGCACAAGCTGACCGAGATGCCGGTGCTGTGGGCGTACGCACGCGACCTGTTCCAGACGCCGGGATTCGGGGACACGGTCAACTTCGACCACATCAAACGGCACTATTACGGGACACACCCGCACATCAACCCGACCGGCATCGTGCCCGCCGGGCCGGACCTGTCTGTCTGGACCACCCCACACGGCCGCGACGAGCTGGGTGGCCGGTGACGACCTCGCGTGCCGTCGTCACCGGCCAGCCGTGGCGTCAGTCGAAGCAGTGCTCCGGCGCGGGGAAGCTGCCGTGCCGCACGTCCTCGGCGAAGCGGCTCGCGGCTCCCGCCAGCTCGGTGCCGATTTCCGCGTACCGCTTGACGAACCGGGGCGTCCGGCCGGTGTTGAGCCCGGCCATGTCCTGCCAGACCAGCACCTGCGCGTCGCAGTCCGGGCCGGCGCCGATGCCCACGGTCGGGATGTGCAGCTCGGAGGTCACGCTCTTGGCCACCGTCGCCGGGACCATCTCCAGCACCACCGCGAAAGCACCCGCTTCCTGAAGCGCGAGCGCGTCCGCGGTGAGCGCCTCCGCGCCCTCACCGCGCCCTTGCACGCGGTAGCCACCCAGGCTGTGCTCACTCTGAGGCGTGAAGCCGAGGTGGCCCATGACCGGGATTCCGGCCGACACCAGCGCTTCGACCTGGGCGAAGTAGCGGCGGCCACCCTCCAGCTTGACGGCGTGCGCGTGGCCCTCCTTCATGAACCGCACGGCGGTATCGAGCGCCTGTTCGGGAGACGACTGGTACGAGCCGAACGGCAGGTCGGCCACGACCAGCGCGTGCCGCGCAGACCGGCTGACCGCGCGGACCAGCGGCAACAGCTCGTCCACGGTGACCGGCAGGGACGACTCATAGCCGTAAACGGTGTTCGCCGCGGAGTCGCCGACCAGCAGCACGGGAATGCCGGCTTCGTCGAAGATGCGTGCGCTGTACGTGTCGTACGCGGTGAGCATCGGCCAGGGCTCGCCGCGGTGCTTGAGTTCTTGCAGGTGGTGGACACGCACCCGGCGCTTGGGTGCGTTCGTGCCGTAAGGCGCGGCCGTTTCACCGGCAGGGGTAGCAGTCATCATTGACCGTCCTTTCCTCGAAGCCCGCCGAAGCGGGTCCCCGGGCATTGCGGATCGCTACGCACAGCAGCGTGCCACGCGGAGGCCAAGGACGGGACGGAAGCGGACCGATCTCACATCGGGCACGTCGTACCCGACAAATCGATGGAACGTTCACGCGTCTCGCGCGTCTCACGGTGTGGGGAGGGTGCGGCAGGGCCGTTCCGCGTGTTCTGGGGGTGCGCGCGGAACGTCCCTCACCGCTTCCTGAACGCACGTTCCCCTACGGGCGGAGCTCCCGCCACCGGTTCGTGATCGGCAGCCGGCGGTCCCGTCCGAACGCCTTGAAAGTGATCTTGCTGCCCGGCGGGTACTGGCGGCGCTTGTACTCGGCGCGGTCCACCAGTTGCAGGATGCGTTCCACGAGCTCGGCGTCGAAACCGTCCGCGATCAGGTCGGCGTAGCCCCGGTCGCCTTCGACGTAGCCGTCCAGGACGGCGTCGAGGATGTCGTACGGCGGCAACGAGTCGGTGTCGACCTGGTCCGGGCGAAGCTCCGCCGACGGTTCCTTGGTGATCGAGTTCGGCGGGATCGGCGGCACCTCGCCGCGCTTCTCGGCCTCGTTGTTGCGCCACCTCGCCAGCCGCCACACCAGCGTCTTCGGCACGTCCTTGATCGGCGCGAAGCCGCCGACGGCGTCGCCGTAGATCGTGGAGTAGCCCACTGCCAGCTCGGACTTGTTCCCGGTGGCCAGCACCAGGTGTCCCTCCTGGTTGGACAGCGCCATCAGGGTCATGCCCCGGCACCGGGACTGGATGTTCTCCTCGGCGAGGCCGGTCAGCCCGAGCTGGTCGACGAACGTCGCGACCATGTTCTCGATCGGTTCCACGCGATAGCGCATCCCGGTCCGCTCAACCAGGTCGTCGGCGTCCGAACGGGAGTGTGCCGACGAGTACTTGGACGGCAGCGAGACGCCGTTGACCGCGTCCGCACCGAGGGCGTCGACCGCGAGTGCCGCCACCAGGGCCGAGTCGATGCCACCGGAGACACCGAGCATGACCGAGCCGAACCCGTTCTTGTGCACGTAGTCGCGCAGGCCGGTCACCAGTGCCGACCACACCGCGGCCTCATCGGAGAGCGCCTCGCCGGCGGGTTCGCGGGGAAGCGGCTCGTAGGGCGGCAGCGGATCGGGGTGCAAGGTGATCCGGTTCACATTGAACGCCGGCAGCGGCGGCGTGTGGAACGCCTGTGCCGCATCCCCGATGACGGGGTTCTCCGCCCCGGACACCTCCGGCTCGATGGTCGTGCGCGTGTGTCCACCCGCGACTAGGTCCAAGTCCACCAGCATCAGGTGCTCGGTGAACTGCGGGGCACGGGCCAGGACCTGACCGTCCGGGGTGGCCACCATGGAGTCACCGTCGAAGACCAGCTCGTCCTGCCCGCCCACGAGGTTGACGTAGGCCATCGGAGCCCGGGCCTCCGCAGCCCGGCGGGTCACCAGCGGGGTGCGCTGGTCCTCCTTGGACAGTTCGTACGGCGAGGCGTTGATCACCACAACGAGGTCCACACCGACATGGCCCAGTGCGGACACCGGCCCGCCGTTCTGCCAGATGTCTTCGCATATGACGACGCCGACGTCCAGACCGTGCAGCCGGGCGATCGGCAGATCGTTGCCGGGGGCGAAATAGCGAGCCTCGTCGAACACGCCGTAGTTCGGCAGGTAGTGCTTGTCGTAGGTCGCGACGACCTCACCCCGGTACAGCAACGACGCGGCGTTGCGAATGCCCTCGTCGTCGCGGTCCAGGTGCCCGACGATGACCAGGGTGTCGGCACACCCGGCCTCGCCCAACCGGCCCGCGAGCAACTCCATTTCGGACCGGTTGGCCGCTGCGAACGACTTGCGCAGGGCCAGGTCCTCCACCGGGTAGCCAGCCAGGACCGTCTCCGGGAACGCGACCAGGTGGGCGCCTTCCCGCACGGCCTTCTTCGTCCATTCCAGGATCATCGCGCTGTTGCCGGCGATGTCCCCGACACAGGCATTGACCTGTCCGAGAGCGATACGCAACTGCGGCATGCTGACATCTTCGCGCAAGGGGGAAGCGCGTGTGCGACACCCGGGTAAGTCGCAGCTCCGGCAGGGTCGGGCAGCAGCGCGGCCGTCGCGCATGTCACGATCACTGCGTGATACGTGCACTGGCCGTGATCGGGTCCATCGTCGCTCTGGTGGGTGTTGCGGCATGCACGCCCCAGTCACAGCAGCCGCTCCAGCCCCATGTGGAGCATCACGGTCCAGTGGGGCCGGTCCCCGCCGGGCTGGACCGGTTCTACGGGCAGGATCTGCGCTGGGAGCCGTGCCCCAACTACGCGACCACCACAGAGGACCGCGCGGCCTTCCAGGCGCCCGGTCTGGAGTGCGCGCGGTTGACCGTGCCGATGGACTACGCCAACCCGCAGGGCCAGACGATCACGCTGGGCGTGCTGCGCAAACCCGCGAGTGACACCGCGCACCGGATCGGTTCCCTGGTGATCAACCCGGGTGGCCCCGGTGCTTCCGGGATGAGCTCCGCGGCGAGCCTGGCGTCGGCCACGTCCGGCAACGATCTGGGCAAGCGCTTCGACCTGGTCGGGTTCGACCCGCGCGGGGTCGCCTCCAGCCAGCCGTCCGTGCAATGCCTGAGCGGGCCGGAGCGCGACGCCGACCGGCTGGTCAACCACTCCGACCCCTCGCCGGCCGGGGTCGCGGCGCTGGAACAGGAGGAGAGCGGCTACGCGGCGAAGTGCGCGCAGCGCAGCGGCACCGGCCTGCTGGCGAACGTCGGTACCCGGGACGTCGTCAAGGACATGGACGTGCTGCGCTCGGTCCTCGGCGACCAGAAGCTGACCTTCATCGGCTACTCCTACGGCACTCGTCTTGGTGCGGACTACGCCGAGCAGTTCCCCGGCAACGTGCGCGCGATGGTGCTCGACGGGGCGATCGACCCCACCGAGAACGTGGTGGACTCGCAGGTCGACCAGGGGGCGGGATTCCAACGGGCGTTCAACGACTTCGCGGCCTGGTGCGCCCGGCAGCAGCGTTGCGGGGTCGGCCCCGACCCGACTCGCGCGGTGTCGGCGTTCCAGCAGCTGACCCGACCGCTGATCGACCACCCCCTGAACGTCGGGGATGGCCGGAAGATGTCGTACCAGGACGCGACGACGGCGGCGATTCAGGCCCTGTACTCCCAGGACCTCTGGGAACCGCTGAACACCGGCCTGCTCGATCTCGCCCAGGGGCGGGCGCACACGCTGATGGCGCTCGCGGACAGCTACTACGAGCGCCAGCCCGCCGGCAACTACGCCAACGTCACCGACGCGTTCAACGCGATCCGCTGCGTGGACGACCAGCGGGTCACCGACCGCGGCCAGCTGCTGTCGGCCGACCAGCGGTACCGGCAGTCGGCGCCGTTCCTCGACGACGGTCGCGGGCCGAGCCCGGCGGAGGAGATCTGCGCGTTCTGGCCCACACCCGTCACCGGCAAGCAGGCCCAGCCCTCGGTGGGGAACCTGCCGCCCACCCTGGTGATCTCCACGACCGGCGATCCGGCCACGCCGTACCAGGCCGGTGTCAACCTGGCGAACGCGCTGCACTCGTCGCTGCTGACCTTCGAAGGCACCCAGCACACGGTGTTCCTGCAGGGCAACTCGTGCGTTGACGAGGTCGGCATCCGGTACCTGGTGGATCTGCGGACCCCGCCGGCGGGCGCGCGCTGCAGGCCGTGACCGCCGACTTGGGGCCATCAGTTACGCGGTGTTGCGTGCCCGGAAACGCCACGATCGGCCTAGAGGATTTACGCTGCGAACATGAACCGCCAGCAGGAGTTTGTACTCCGCACCCTGGAGGAACGTGACATCCGCTTCGTGCGGCTGTGGTTCACCGACGTCCTCGGCATCCTCAAATCGGTGGCGATCTCGCCCGCCGAGTTGGAAGGCGCCTTCGCCGAGGGCATCGGGTTCGACGGCTCGTCGATCGAGGGATTCGCCCGGGTGTTCGAGTCCGACATGGTCGCCAAGCCCGACCCCTCGACGTTCCAGGTGCTGCCCTGGGAAACGCCGGACGGGGAGCACTACTCGGCGCGGATGTTCTGCGACATCGCGATGCCCGATGGGTCACCGTGCTGGGCCGACCCCAGGCACGTGCTGCGCCGTACCCTCGCCAGAGCGACCGAGGCCGGGTTCACCTGCTACGTCCACCCGGAGATCGAGTTCTTCCTGCTGAAGAACCTGCCGGACGACGGTACCGAACCGATTCCCGCCGACACCGGCGGCTACTTCGACCAGGCGAGCCACGACGCCGCCCCGCACTTCCGGCGTAACGCGATCGAGACGCTGGAGGCGATGGGCATCTCGGTGGAGTTCAGCCACCACGAGGGCGCCCCCGGTCAGCAGGAGATCGATCTGCGCTACGCCGATGCGCTGACCATGGCCGACAACGTCATGACCTTCCGCTACGTCGTCAAGGAAGTCGCGCTGACCCAGGGCGTGCGGGCGTCGTTCATGCCGAAGCCGTTCAGTGACCAGCCGGGCTCGGGCATGCACACGCACATCAGCCTGTTCGAGGGTGACCGGAACGCCTTCTACCACCCGGAGGACCCCTACGAGCTGTCCGAAACCGGACGCGCCTTCGTCGCGGGGTTGCTGCACCACGCCCGCGAGATCAGCGCCGTCACCAACCAGTGGGTGAACTCCTACAAGCGCCTGGTGGTCGGTGGAGAAGCTCCCACAGCGGTGTGCTGGGGCCACGCGAACCGGTCCGCCCTCGTGCGCGTGCCGATGTACTCGCCGGGCAAGTCCTCGTCGCGGCGGGTCGAAGTCCGCAGTCTGGACACGGCGTGCAACCCGTACCTGGCGTACGCGGTCATCCTGGCCGCCGGGCTGCGCGGAGTGCAGAAGGGCTACGAGCTGCCCCCGGCCACCGAGGACGACGTCTGGTCGCTGACCGAAGCCGAGCGCAAGGCCGCCGGGTACGCCAGCCTGCCGCAGAACCTCAACGAGGCGCTGGTCGAGCTGGAGTCGTCCGAACTGGTCGCGGAAACCCTCGGCGAGCACGTCTTCGACTTCTTCCTGCGCAACAAGCGCGAGGAATGGCACGAGTACCGCAGCCACGTCACGCCGTACGAACTGCGCACCCTGATGCCCCGGTTGTGAGACGGGTCAGCTGATCCGCGTGGGACCGCTGTGGTCCCGGGGACATGTTCGTGGTTTCCGGCGGGCGATAGGTTCGTCGGCGTGACTGATTCTCAGGCGCATCCTGACCCCCTTGGGGCACACGGCGAACCCGGCGAGCCGTCGCAGTCGACGCTGGAGTCCTTCGTCGAGGTCAGCGAGCTGGAGTGGCCGTCCGAGCCGCCAGCCGACAGTGCCGGCGAAGCCGGGCACGACACGCCGATCGCTCCCGAGGCGCTGTCGGTGATCGGCTGCACCGTCGTCTGCCGTGGCCAGCTGCCCGCCGCGCAGGTGCTCCGGGATTCCTTCCTGCGCCAGCACCCGTACGCGCGGTTCGCCGTGCTGGTGGCCGACGACCCCAGGTCGGGCGCGGAAACCACGGAGCCGCGAGAAGCGGGGCGCACATCGCTGCTGACACCGGCTGACGTCGGTGTGGGCAGCGCCGAACTCGCCCGGCTGGCCGCGTCGTGCACCGCTGACCAGTTGCGCGCCGTCCTCCGACCGCGCCTGCTGAGCCGGCTGGTGCCGTACGGCGTGCCGGTGCTCTCCCTGGAGCCCTCGGTGCAGGTGTTCGGCCCGTTCGACGACCTGCTGGCGGGGCTGACACCGCAACGCCCGGTCGCTCTGGCGCCGCGCGTCCTGCGCCCGCTGGTCGGCGACGAACTCCGTCCCAGCCCCTCCGATCTGCTCGAAGCCGGCACGTTCGACCTGAGCCTGCTCGCCGTGTCGGTCGGCGCCGAGGAGTTCCTGCAGCTGTGGGCCGACCAGATGCTGGCCGACCCGGCGAGCTCGGAAGCCTTCCTGGAGGGCGCGTCGGCGCTTGTCGATCACCACGTGCTCCGTGACCCTGGAGTCGGCCTGTCGGTGTGGAACGCGGCGCAGCGCGAGCTGACCGTGTCCTCCGATGGCCAGCACACGGTGAACGGCTCGCCGTTGCGCAGCGTGCACTTCGACGACTTCCAGCCGGAACGACCGTGGTTGCTGTCGGTGGCCTACGCCGACCGTCCGCGCGTGCTGCTGTCGGAGCACCCGGTGCTGGCGCGCCTGTGCGCCAACTACCGCAACGCGCTGGTCAGTGCCGGCTACACCCGGGAGGAGCCGCACCGGTTCCACGCATTGCCGGACGGTACGGCGATCCCGGATTCGTTGCGGGCCGAGTACCGCAAGGCGCTGGCCCGTGCCGAGCAGGGTGGTGAGGCCGCGCCGGCGAGCCCGTTCGATCCCGGCGGGCGCCCGGGCGGTGCCGCCGAGGAGGCGGGCGGTCCCGCCGAGGACGACGGCGGCGCCGACCCGGTGACGATCTTCCTGCGCTGGGCCTGCGAACCCGGCGACGCGCGGCAACGCGCGGTCGGCGGGTCACGGTGGACGGAGGCGGTCTGGCGGGACGATCCGTTGCTGCGTCAGGACTTTCCCGATCCGTTCGGCGCGGACGCGGAGGGTTTCCGGGAATGGTGCGCGGATGTCGGGGTCACCAACGGCCGGGTACCGGCGGCGGCGGTGCGGCGAGACCCCACGGGCCACCAGTCCGCGCTGGTCGACCAGCTCGGCGTCGCGGTCCTCGGCGGCGGCGAGCTCGCCGAGCTGGTGCGGGCGGCCGTGCGTTCGTCCGGGTTGCCCTCGGCGGACACGCCCTCCTACCCGGTTGTGGTGCGCTGCGACGGTGACGAGCTGGTACCCGCCGGCCGGCACCTGATCGACATCCGCCCGGACGCCGGCCTCAGTCATGGCTCCGGGGAGCGGGCACCGGAGCGCGCCGACGAGACGTGGGTGCTGTCCGAAGCGAGCCGGCACGCGGCTCGCCGTGCGGGCTCGCGCGTCACCCGCGTGGTCGCGCTCCCGCTGCCCGACCCGGGGATCGTGGACCTGCCGACGAAAAAGGCGGCACGCGCCCGCATCGGGCTGTCCGACGAGTTCGTCTTCGCCGCCGAGGTGGACCATTCCGCCGAACGGCACGGCAATGTGCTGGGTCTGGTGACGGCGTTCTTCAACGCCTTCCCGGAGCGTGCTGACCCGGAACAGGAGAACGCATCCGCGCAACGGCAGGACGTCCGACTGCTGCTGTCCGTCACCGGCGGGTCGGAGTACCCGGAAGCCTCCGAACGTCTGCGGTTGGCGATCGTCTCCGACCCGCGAATCGTGCTGATCGAGCACGACGTGCCGGACGTGGTGGCCGCCTCCGACTGCGTGGTCTCCCTGCACCGGGCCGACGGCGGCGTCGGCGGTGATCACGTGGCGCTGCGGCTGTTGGGTGCCGCCGTGCGCGGCGTGCCGGTCCTGGCCAGCGACCACGGCGCGGTCAGCGAGCTGCTCGGTGGACAGGGGGCGAAGCTCGTGGCCTGCCAGGGAGCGGGTGAGCCCGACCTGGCAACGGCCGCCGAGATGCTGGGCGAAATCGCCGAGCATCCCGAGGACACCGCGCGGTTCGGCCTGGCCGCGCGGCAATACCTGCTCGCCGAGCACAACGTCACCCAGGCGGGGGAACGGCTGCGCGACCGCGTCGAGCACGCGTACCGCAGCTGGCGCACCAAGTGGTCGAAGGACCAGCACGGCCAGCTGGACGACCCGTTGCGCCCGTTGCTGATCGCGCGGCACGCGCTGCACCGGCCGCCGGATGTCGGCGCCGGCAGCCGTAACGCGATGGCGCCCGCATTGCGCAAAGCCGTCCTCAAGGCTCTCGGCCACTACGATCAGCACATCCGCGAGGTCATGCGGTCGCTGGTGGACGGTGTCGAGCAGACCGCCGCCGAGCTGCTGCGCAAGCAGTACGAAGCCGGCGAGATCGACATCGAGTCGCTGCGTTCCGAACTCACCCAGCTCGCCCACCGGCAGCAGCAGCTCGGCGACCAGCTGGCCGGCACCGAGGACGGCGTGGTGCGCAGCAGGGCCGAACTCGTCGGCCACGGCCGGCAGCTGACCGACCTGCGCCACGAGTTGGAGAGCGAGTCGACCAAGCGGGACGAGCAGGTCAACGCGCTCGCGGAACGCCTCGATCGGCTCACGGCCGCAGTGGAACGCACCCTCGACCGCCTGGACTCGCTGGAGTCCACAGTGGCCGAGTCCCTGCACGACCGGGACGGCCAGGTCGGGGCGGACCTGCGCTCGGCGACGCAGAGCGCGGCTTTCGCCGCGCAGCGCACCGACGTGCTGCAACGAATCCTGTTGCGGGAGCACGAAAGGCAGCACGGCTCCGACGACGGCACCACGGCCCTGGTGGTGTGTGACGCGGGACTGTTGCGGTTGCCGGCCGAGGACAGCCTGATGTTGCCGTGGCTGTCCTCGCACACGGCGTGGGACGCCGAGGTGTCGGCGCTGATCGATTCGCTGCTCGAACCGGACGGGATCTTCCTCGACGTCGGTTCCTACGTCGGCTATCAGACGGTCCGGGTGCTCGGCAGGCTGGGTACCAGCGGCGCTGTGGTGGCCGTCGAGCCCAGCGAGCGAGCGCGCGAGCTGCTGGGGCGCAACGTCGAGATCAACCTGCCGGCCGCGGTCGCGCAGCGGCTGACCGTGATCAGCGGTGCCGCCTGGGACGGCCAGTGCGAGCTGATCGCCGAGGACGCGATCAGCGGCGGGCTGTCCGTGCGGCCGGTGACCCCGGAGCTGGTCGGAGAGGACGAGCCGGAGTCGCCGAAGGCGCCCGGCGTGCGCTTGGACAAGGAGCTGGAGACCTTGGGCGAGTTGCGGGGGCTGCGCCTGTCAGTGGTGCACGTCGATCTCGGCGGGCGGGTGCACCGCGCGCTCGGCGGGCTGGTGCGGTTGCTGCGCAAGGACCGCCCGCACGTCGTGTGCTCGTTCACGCCCGAGGCGGTGGAGCAGTTGGGCGACGACCCGGCGGCGGCGCTGCGCGAGTTCGGGACGTGGGGCTACGACCTGGTGCCGGTCGGGCGGACCCAGGCGGTCTCAGCGGAAGAGCTGCTGGAAGCCATGGCCACGGCCGGTGCCTCCAGCACGGTCAAGCTGTGGCTGCGTCCGCGTGGAAAGGCCGGATGAGCAGTGCGTGCGCCCCCCGGAAATACTGGAACGACCCCCGGAAATACTGGAACGACGGAGTCTGTTAAAGTCTGTGACCAGCAGCGGACTTGCGAGCTGACGAGCCGCACCAGCTAAGATTTGGGTGGTGTTGGTGGTTATAGCGGAGAGGGTACGCCCGGTCCCATCCCGAACCCGGTAGCTAAGCTCTCCAGCGCCGATGGTACTGCGCCCGGTGGGGCGTGGGAGAGTAGGACACCGCCAACACCACCACCTTCTTTTTTCTCCCTCTCTGCCGCGTACGCTCGCCCGCATGGGCGACGTTCGGATTCTCGTGGTGCAGCCATCGGAGCTCGATCCGCCGGGCCACTTGGGGGAATGGTTGGTCGAAAGCGGTGCGGAGCTGCGGGTGGTGCTGCCCAGCCACGAGCAGCTGCCGGAGTCGCTCGCCGGTTACCACGGTCTTGTCGTGCTCGGCGGCGAGATGAGCGCCGGTGACGACGTGGCCCACGCGTGGTTGGCGGATGTCCGCAGGCTGCTCAGCCGCGCGGTCAGCGAACAAGTGCCCGTGCTGGCGATCTGCCTCGGCGCGCAGCTGCTGGCCATGGCCACCGGTGGCCAGGTGCGCCAGGGGCGGGAAGGGCCCGAGGCCGGCACGCTGCTGGTGGCCAAACGGGACATCGCTGGCGACGACCCGCTGCTGGGGCCGTTGCCGCTGACCCCGGACGTGTTGCAGTTCCACGGTGACGAGATCGCGACGCTGCCGCCGTCGGCGCAGCTGCTGGCATCCTCACCGCAGTACCCGAACCAGGCGTTCCGCGTCGGCTCGTGCGCTTACGGGCTGCAGTTCCACATCGAGACGACGACGGAGACCGTGCTCGACTGGGCACGGCGGATGCCCGCGATCGCGGAAGCCGTCCGTCCCAGCCAGCTCGACCCCGATCATCTGGACGCGTTCCACGTGGACGTCGCGGAAACCTGGCAGCCGATCGCTGAGCGTTTCGTGCGGCTGGCCGCCCAACCGCCGGAGCAACGGCCCACCAGCCGGTGCCTGCCACTGGCATGACCTCAGTAAGGTGAAAACGTGCTGTCACCGGCCAGGTACGGATTCAGCGACGTGGGGCGTGCCGAGGAGCAGCTGCGGGCGGCCGGGTGGTGGGCGGACACCGGACCGGTGGAGGGGTGCGAAGCCGTCCTGGGCGCGCTGTCGAGGTCGGCGGATCCAGATCTCGCGTTGCACAGCATGGACCGGATGCGGGACGCCAGCCGCACGGAATGGGACGAGCTGGCGGCAGCGCTGGGCGCCGACGTTGGTCTGCGCGGTCGACTGTTCGGTGTGCTGGGGACGTCCAGTGCGTTCGCCGATCACCTCGTCGCGCACCCGGAGCAGTGGCGCCGGCTGCTGTCCGCTTCCTGGCCCGGTGCGCGCACGCTGGCGGAGGCCAGCAGCGTGCTGCTGGAAGCCGTCCGGGGACGTGCCAGCGGTGTCGTCAGCGCGTTGCGCACGGCCTACCGTGGCCTGTTGCTGGAGATCGCGGCGGACGACCTGGCGCACGTGGTCGAAGCGGAGCTGGACGCCGTGTCGTACGAGCAGGTGGCCAGCAGGCTCTCGGACCTGGCGGTCGCCGCGCTGCGGGCCGCGCTGTCGGTGGCCGAAGGCGAACTCGGGGAGGCCGCCGGAACCGAAGACTGCGCGCCTGCGGCGCGTCTCGCGGTCATCGCCATGGGCAAGTGCGGCGGTCGCGAGCTGAACTACGTCAGCGACGTGGACGTCGTCTTCGTCGCGGAGTCCGAATCGGACATTTCCCGCGCGACTCGGCTGGCCAGCGCGCTGATGCGGATCTGCGGTGACGCATTCTTCCAGGTCGACGCCAACCTGCGGCCGGAAGGCAAAGCCGGCGCGCTGGTGCGGACGCTCGACGGGCATCTGAGCTACTACCGCCGGTGGGCGCGGACCTGGGAGTTCCAGGCACTGCTCAAGGCGCGCCCGGTCGCCGGTGACCCCGAACTCGGGCAACGCTACCTGGAGGCGGTGCAACCGCTGGTGTGGACGGCCTCCGAGCGCGAGGGCTTCGTCACCGACGTGCGCTCGATGCGCCGCCGCGTCGAAGATCACGTGCCGGCCGAGCTCAACGACCGGGAGCTCAAACTCGGGCGGGGAGGGCTGCGTGACGTCGAGTTCGCGGTGCAACTCCTGCAGATGGTGCACGGTCGCGGCGACGAGGCGTTGCGCGTGACGAGCACGCTGGATGCCCTGCGCGCCTTGGGTGACGGCGGGTACGTGGCGCGTGCCGACGCGGCCGATCTCGTCGCCTCTTACCGGTTCCTGCGGGAGCTGGAACACCGGTTGCAGCTGCGGCAGCTGCGGCGCACGCACCTGTTCCCCGCGTTCACCGACGAAGCGACGCTGCACCCCCTCGCCCGCGCGGTCGGCTTCCGGTCGAACGGACGCAGCAGCGCGACCGACCTGCTGCTCGCCGAATACCGCCGGCACGGCAGCCGGGTACGCCGGCTGCACGAGAAGCTGTTCTACCGGCCGTTGCTGGAGTCCGTGGCCAAGGTTCCGACCGACGCGCTGCGGCTGACCACCAAGGCCGCCGCCGAGCGGCTGTCCGCACTCGGCTACACCTCGCCGGAGGGCGCGCTGCGGCACATCCAGGCCCTGACTTCGGGAGTGTCACGGCGGGCGGCGATCCAGGGAGCGCTGCTGCCGGTCCTGCTGGATCTGCTCGCCGGCACCCCGGACCCGGACGGCGGTCTGCTGGCCTACCGCAAAGTGTCCGAAGCACTGGCCGAAACGCCGTGGTACCTGCGGCTGCTGCGGGACGAGGGGGTGGTGGTCGAGCGGTTGGCCGTCCTGCTGGGCACGTCCAAGCTGGTCCCGCAGCTGCTCATGCGTGCTCCCGAGGTGCTGCACCTGCTGGCCGACGCGCCCGCGCTGGCGAACCGCGATCTCGGTGCGGTGGCGACTTCCTTGCGCAGCGCGGTATCCAGGCATCCTGATCCGTCGCGTGCGGTGGCTGCCGCGCGCTCGCTGCGCCGCCACGAGTTGCTCCGTGTCGCGTGCGCCGACCTGCTGGGTCTGATGGACCCCCCGGCGGTGGCGCGGGCACTGTCCAGCGTGTGGATCGCGGTACTCCAGTCCGCTTTGGACACGTCCGTTCGCGATCTCATCCACCGTCCAGAGTGGACGACCAGGGAGGGGGCTCCCGCCCGCATCGCGGTGATCGGCATGGGCCGGCTCGGCGGGGCGGAACTCGGTTACGGTTCGGACGCCGACGTGCTGTTCGTGTGCGAGCCACTCGGCGGCGCCGGCGAGTCCGAGGCGGTCAAGTTCGCGACGGCCGTGGTGGAGCAGGTGCGCCGGCTGCTCGGTTCGCCCAGTCAGGACCCGCCGCTGGACGTGGACATCGACCTGCGCCCCGAGGGGCGGCAGGGCGCTTCGGTGCGCACGCTGGACTCCTACCTCACCTACTACCGCAAGTGGGCCGACGTCTGGGAGGTGCAGGCGCTGCTGCGCGCCAAGCCGGTGGCCGGTGACCTCGAACTGGGGGAGCGGTTCCGCCGCGCGGTCGACCCGATCCGCTACGCCGAGGGCGGAGTGGATGACGCGAAGGTCCGCGAGATCCGCCGGATCAAGGCCCGCGTGGATTCCGAGCGGCTGCCCCGGGGCGCCGATCCGGCCACCCACACGAAGCTGGGTCGCGGGGGGCTGGCCGACGTCGAGTGGACGCTGCAGCTGTTGCAGTTGCGCTACGCGCACGAGTTCCCGGACCTGCGCACGACGTCGACCGTCGACGGCCTGCGCGCGTGTGTGGACGCCGGCCTGCTCGCGGCCGACGACGCCGAGGAGCTGATCAACGCCTGGACCCTGGCGATGCGGGCGCGCAACGCGGTGATGCTGGTGCGCGGGAAGCCAGGTGACCAGCTTCCCAAGAGTCCCCGGGAGGTCGCGGCGGTGGCGAGCGCCCTGGGGTACCCGCCAAACGGCGCCAGCGGCCAGTTCGTCGACGACTACCTGCGCACGACCCGCCGTGCCCACGCCGTCGTCGAGCGCGTGTTCTATGACCAGTAACCAGATTCACTCGTAGGTATCGCCCGGGAATAGCCCGCGGCGCGGATGATGTTCGTGCTGGCCATGAAGGCAATCGCGCTCAACGAGTACGGCGGTCCCGAGGTCCTGCGTTACCAGGAGATCCGGGACCCGCTGGTCGGCATGGACACGATCCTGGTTCGTACCCGCGCCGCCGGGGTGAACCCGGTGGACTGGAAGATCCGCGAGGGGTATCTCAGCGGGGCCTTCCCGCACCACTTCCCGCTGGTCCCCGGCTGGGACGTCGCGGGCGTTGTCGAGACCGTCGGACCGGCGGTGACCGGGTTCAAGCCGGGTGACGAGGTGCTCGGGTACGTCCGGCAGGACCACGTCCAGGACGGCGCCTACGCCGAGCTGGTGCCCGCGCCGCTGCGGAGCCTGGTGCACAAGCCCGCGTCGGTGAGTTTCGAGGTCGCGGGCGCGCTGCCACTGGCCGGGCTGACCGCCTTGCAGGCCCTCAACGCGGTGGAGGTCACAGCGGGCGACACCGTGCTCGTGCACGCCGCGGCTGGGGGAGTCGGGCACCTCGCGGTGCAGATCGCCCGGCAGCTCGGAGCTTCCCGCGTGATCGGCACCGCTTCCGAACGCAATCACGACTACCTCCGTCAGCTGGGTGCCGAGCCGGTGACCTACGGCGAAGGTCTGGCCTCCCGCGTGGCGGACCTCGTGGGCGGCGACGGCAAGGTGGATGCCGTAGTCGACTTCGTGGGCGGGCCAGCGTTGGAAGGTTCGCCCGCCCTGCTGCGGAATCCGCACCGGCACTCGTCCATCGTGGATCCGTCCACAGTGCTCAACCAGGGCGGCCGTTACGTCTTCGTTCGGCCGGACGCCGCCCAGCTGTCCTGGCTCGCCGGTCTGGTCGCCTCCGGTGACATGCGGGTTGACATCCAGCAAGCCTTCCCGCTGGAGCAGGCCGCGCAGGCACACCGGTTGCTCCAAGACGGCCACGTGCGCGGAAAGCTCGTGCTCACGCCTTAGTGAGCCGGGCTTCTTGATCCGGCGCCGGAGACGTGTGAGATTACCTCCACAGCATCGGCGTCGGATCGAGGTGGCTTACCCCATGGTGGAGAGTTCGAACAACCGCGTGGAACAGGTGCGTACGACCATCGAGGTGCCTCCGATGGAGGTGTACGAGGCGGTCAGCGACGTCCGGCGGATGGGTGAGTGGAGCCCGGAAGCGACCGGCGCGGAGCTGCTGACCGGCGAACCGATCGAGGTCGGCAGCCGATTCCGAGGCACGAACGCCAACAAGGCCGCCAAGTGGTCGACGACATGCACCGTGACCGCCGCCGATCCGGGGAACTCGTTCGCCTTCGAGGTTCGCGCGATGGGCGGGCCGATATCTCGCTGGCAGTACGACTTCCGGGAGGTTCCAGAAGGAACCGAGGTCATCGAAACGTGGGTGGACCTGCGCTCCGGCGTGCATGGGGCGGTGTTGTCCTTGATCGGGGCAGCGATCCTTCGGTCGACGAACCGGCACGAGCACAACCGGCGCAACATGGAGACGACCCTTCAGCGGCTGCGAGCCTCGCTAGAAGGAAACCAGGCCGCCGAAGCCTAGCGAGACACCAGATCGGACGCCTCCCTGCGAGCAGTGCCCAGCGGTAGCCTCTGATCAAGTATCCCGTGCCTCGCGCTGGGGGTGCGCGCGATGTTCGATGGTTTCGAGCTGCTCGTCGACCGGCAAGCGCTGTGCGGGGAGGGGCCGCTGTGGGTGCCGGCCCGGCAGTGCCTGCACTGGGTTGACATCCTGCGGCGGGAACTGCACACCTATCACGCGGGCACCGAGGTGGACGAGGTCGTCGTGCTGCCGACGGTCGTGACCGCCGTCGCCGCGGCACCGAACAACCACTTGGTCGGCGCAGCGGGGATGGGTTTCGCACATGTCGATCCGGCGCGCGGCGGGGTGCGCCCGGTCACCACGGTCTGGCGCGGTGATCGGATGAACGATGGGTGCTGTGACCCGGTCGGACGCTTCCTCGCCGGCACGCTCACCCACGACCGCAAACCCGGTGCGAGCGCGCTGTACGTGCTCGACGGCGCGGGCGCGCGGATGGTGGTGGGCGGCTTGACCGCAGCGAACGGGCCAGCATTCAGCCCGGACGGCCGCACAATGTACCTGGTGGACACCGGGCCACGCACGATCTGGGCGCACCCGTACGACGCCCAGGCCGGTCGGGCCGGGCCCGGCCACCGGTGGGTGGTGTGCTCGGAGCGGGAAGGTGCGCCCGACGGCATCGCGGTCGACACCGAAGGATGCGTGTGGGTGGCGATGAACTGGACGGGACGCATTCACCGCTACCGCCCGGACGGCGATCTGGAAACGGTGTTATGGGCGCCCACTCGCCGGATCACGAGCTTGGCGTTCGGTGGCCCCGACCTGGACCAGATGTACGTGACGTCGGCGTGTTGCGGTTACCAGGAACGGGATTTCGCGCACGACCCGTACGCGGGCGCGCTGTTCCGGTTCCGGCCGGGGGCCACCGGCCTGCCCGTGACGCCCTGGAACGGTCGCTGAGTCGCGCCGTGGATGCGCGATGGGCCGCCAGCACGATGCTGGGCGGCCCATCCACGTGCTCAGCGCACCTTGGCTCACACGTCGTAGTAGAGCGCGAACTCGTACGGGTGCGGGCGCAGACGGATCGGGTCGATCTCGCTCTCCCGCTTGAGCTGCACGTAGGTCTCGATCAGGTCCGGGGTGAACACGCCACCCTCCAGCAGGAAGTCGTGGTCGGCTTCCAGGCTGTCGATGACCGAGGCCAGGCTGTCCGGCACCTGCGGGACGTTCTTGGCCTCTTCCGGCGGCAGCTCGTAGAGGTCCTTGTCCACCGGCTCCGGCGGCTCGATCTTGTTGCGGATGCCGTCCATACCGGCCATCAGCATCGCCGAGAAGGCCAGGTACGGGTTCCCCGACGGGTCCGGGCAGCGGAACTCGACGCGCTTGGCCTTCGGGTTGTTGCCGGTGATCGGGATACGCATGCACGCGGACCGGTTGCGCTGCGAGTACACCAGGTTCACCGGCGCCTCGAAGCCCGGCACCAGGCGGTGGTACGAGTTCAGCGTCGGGTTGGTGAACGCCAGCAGGCTCGGCGCGTGGTGCAGGATGCCGCCGATGTAGTAGCGCGCGGTGTCGGACAGGCCGGCGTAGCCGGACTCGTCGTAGAACAGCGGGCTGCCGTTCTGCCACAGCGACTGGTGGGTGTGCATACCCGAGCCGTTGTCGCCCTGCAGCGGTTTCGGCATGAAGGTGACGCTCTTGCCTTCCTGCCACGCCGTGTTCTTCACGATGTACTTGAACAGCTGCAGGTCGTCGGCGGCGTGCAGCAGCGTGTTGAACTTGTAGTTGATCTCGGCCTGGCCGCCGCTGCCCACCTCGTGGTGCGCCTTCTCCACGGAGAAGCCGTTGCCGATGAGGTTGCTCACCATCCTGGCGCGCAGGTCGGAGGTCTGGTCGTACGGCTCGACCGGGAAGTAGCCACCCTTGTAGCGGGTCTTGTAACCGAGGTTGGCGCCGCCTTCCTCGCGGCCGGTGTTCCACCAGCCCTCGATCGAGTCCACCTCGTGGAACGCGGTGTGCGCGTCCTCGCCGAAGCGGACCGAGTCGAAGATGTAGAACTCAGCCTCCGGGCCGAAGAACGCGGTGTCGGCGATACCGGATTCGGCCAGGTACTGCTCGGCCTTGCGAGCGACGTTGCGCGGGTCGCGGCTGTAAGGTTCGAGCGTCAGCGGGTCGTGCACGAAGAAGTTGATGTTCAACGTCTTCTCCGCGCGGAACGGGTCGATCTTGGCCGTGGCCGGGTCGGGCAGCAGCTGCATGTCCGACTCGTGGATCGACTGGAAGCCCCGGACGGACGAACCGTCGAACGCCAGCCCCTCGGTGAAGACGTCCTGATCGAACGCACCCGCCGGGACGGTGAAGTGCTGCATCACGCCAGGCAGGTCGCAGAACCTGACGTCGACGAACTTCACGTCCTCATCGGAAATAAAGCGCAGGACCTCGTCTGCATTGCTGAACACCCTGGCTGACTCCTCACGCACTCGACAGCTCGCCGACGTGGTGCTTTCGCGCCGGCTCGGCGCTACCCTATGTCACCGGTGTTGCCCCGTCGTCTCTCCAATGTTTCGCGCTTGTTAACTGGCGCCCGAACGGGGTAACCGCGATGCCAGCTACCGGCTCGCAGTCCGCTCTCCGTACGCTGGAATGGTGGGTAGATTGATCGGGTCATGGCTGTCCGGTCCGCAGACCGCCCTCAAGCGGGTGCAGGACGCCCAGCGGGGGGACGACTGGCCGCGCTGGCGCGGCGAGCACCTCGGGCTGCCGGAAAGCGGTCCGGGCTCGGCGGCGCCGGTCAGTCGGCGTGCGCTCGCGTTCGTGATCGACATCCTGCTGGCCGGCCTGGTCGCGAGCCTGTTCACCGGCGGCGTGCCCGGTGACTGGAGCCTGGTGGTCTGGGCCGTGATCGCGACGTTCCCGGTCAGCTTCGCCGGGTTCACGCCCGGCATGATGCTGACGAAGATCCAGGTGGCCCGGCTGGACGGCGAACTCATGGTGGGGCCGTGGCGCGCCATGCTGCGCTGCCTGCTGACGTTCCTGATCATCCCGGCCGTCGTCTGGGACCGGGACGGGCGGTCGTGGCACGACCGGATGACCAAGACCGCCGTCGTCCGTCGCTGAAATTCCGTCGCTGAATTACTGCCGCTGAGCACGGCTCGCCGGTTACTTGCCCTTGCGGCTAGCGCGCTGGATGGTGCGCATCTTGGCACCCTGCGGAACCGGCCCCTTCGGCATCGCGTTGCCCCGGCTGGCCAGTGCGGACAACCGCTTTTCCAGCGAGTCGATCTGGCCCTGGTTGATGTTGCGGGGCAGCTTCATCAGGCGGGACTGCAGCTTCCGCAGCGGAATCTGGTCCTCGCCGTCACCGACGGTGATCTCGTAGATCGGGGTGTCGCCGACGAGCCGGGACACCCGCTTCTTCTCCTGGGCGATCAGCGACTTCACCCGATGGTCGACGCCCTCGCCGACGAGCACCACGCCCGGGCGGCCGATCAGCCGGTGCACGGCGTCGAGCTGCGCGGTTCCAGCTACGGCCTGGGTGAGCCGCCACTGGCCGCGCAGGTTGTCCAGCGCCCACGCGGCAGCACCGGGCTGCCCTTCCGCCTTGCGGTAGACGTTCGACTGGACGCGCCGGCCGAAGATCATGACCGCGGCAAGCACGCCGAGCGCGATGCCCGCCGGCAGGACGATGAACTGCATACCGAACGGGATGCCGAGCAGGAAGACCAGGACGGCGATGCCGACGAACGCGCCCAGCATGAACGGGAGGAGCTTGGGATCCTCCCGGCGTTGCATCTTGAACGCCTCGAAGACCTGCTTCACGCGCGCCCAGCGTTCCTGCCGCTTCTGCTTGGCCGCTGCTTTGGCGGCGGCGTTGTCCTGCTTGGCCATGGTCTTCAGGATACGGCGGCGCGGCGGCGAGGTGCAGACGTGGTCCGTGGCTGTCGCGGACCTGTGATCAGCGGGCGAGCAGGCTGCTGGCTTCCTGCGCCGCCGTACCGGCTTCGGCCAGGTGCGCGAGGTTGTCCGGCAGGGTCATTCCCCGGTGTTCGGCCGCCTTCGCGTACAACCTGCCGGCCCGGTAGGAGGACCGCACCAGGGGACCGGCCATCACACCGGGGAACCCGATGCGCTCGGCCGCCTTGGTGTGCTCGACGAACTCCTCGGGCCGCACCCACCGGTCCACCGGGTGGTGCCGGGCGCTCGGCCGCAGGTACTGCGTGATCGTGATGATGTCGCAACCGGCCTCGTGCAGATCCCGCAGCGCCGGCTCGACCTCGTCGGGCGTCTCACCCATACCCAGGATCAGGTTCGACTTGGTCACCAGTCCCGCTTCCCGGGCCATTGTGAGCACCTTCAGCGACCGCTCGTAGCGGAACGCCGGCCGGATGCGCTTGAACAGCCGAGGCACGGTCTCCACGTTGTGCGCCAGCACCTCGGGCCGCGAGGAGAACACCTCGGCGAGCTGCTCGGGCTCGGCGTTGAAGTCCGGGATCAACAGCTCCACACCCGTGCCGGGGTTGAGCGCGTGAATCTCGCGCACCGTCTCCGCGTACAGCCACGCGCCGCCGTCGTCGAGGTCGTCGCGGGCCACCCCGGTCACCGTGGAGTACCGCAGGCCCATCGCCTGCACCGACTCCGCCACCCGGCGCGGCTCGCCGGTGTCGAGCGCGGCGGGCCTGCCGGTGTCGATCTGGCAGAAGTCACAGCGGCGGGTGCACTGATCACCGCCGATGAGGAAGGTCGCCTCGCGGTCCTCCCAGCATTCGAAGATGTTCGGGCACCCCGCCTCCTCGCAGACGGTGTGCAGCCCCTCCCGGCGCACCAGGCTCTTCAGCTCCTGGTACTCCGGCCCCATCTTGGCCCGGGTCCTGATCCACGACGGCTTCTTCTCGATAGGCGTCTGGCTGTTGCGCGCCTCCAGGCGCAACAACTTCCGCCCCTCCGGCGAGACACTCACGCTCGACAGGCTACGCCTCCGCCGCCGAAGATCAGCGCGGGTCCGGCGCGCCCCCGGTCAGCTCGGCAGCCCGCGACCACGGCGCTTGCGTGGTCGCGGTCCACTTGGCCGCCAGGCCGAGTCCGCTGTGTTCGGCTATGACCTTGCTCACCACCGAGCAGCGGGCGGGCGGGGCGGCCTAGCGGCGCTGCCGTCCGCTCTGTCGGCTCCGCCGTCCCTGGTGGCTAGCTGCTGGGGATCAGCTTGCGCAGGCGGGGAAGCATCGGCTTCTTGGCCCGGCGAGCCTCCGGCGGGGTGTCGGTGCTCGCGGTGCCGGTGCTTGCGGTGTTGGTTGTTTCGGTGCCGGTTTCTTCCGGGCCCACACGCAACAGCCGCAGGAAGGCGGAGCCGATGCGCGCGATGTCCTCGGCTGGCTCGCCGAGGTCGGCCAGGCCCGAGGCCAGCCCGAGCAGCCGCTGCTCGCGCTGGAAACACCTCCGCAGCAGCTCCGACGGGTGCTGCGCATGGTCCTCGAGGACCCGGCGCAGGACAGGGTGCTCGGCCGCAGCCTGGCGCCACGCACGCGTCACCGCCTGCACGCGGTCGGCATGCGGGTCTTCTTCGGCGACCGCGAGCGCGACGCCGATCCGGCCGGTGAGGGCCTGAGTCCAGGTGTAGTGCAGGGCGGCAAGCAGTTCTTCGGTGCTGGCGAACGCGGCTTGCGCGGCGGGAATCCGTTCGATGTCGAGCGGCTCGTCCGGGTGCTGGCGGGCGAAGTCGATGGCCCGCTCGGTCGCGTGCTGCCGCTGGTAGAAGTCGTCCCAGGTCATGGCGAACCTCCGAACGTGGCATACCCAAGGTGTGCGGCATACCATCGGTATGTGACAGTACCGACAGTATCATGCGTACGTACTGTCGGTATGGCCTACGGTCGTGAGCATGGCTACAGGGCAAGCGGCAGCCGGGGGGCAATCCAGGCGGACGGAGTACACCGAGACGACACGCCGCGCCTTGGTGGACGCCGCCGTGGAGTTGTTCAGCGCGCGCGGGTACGCCGGCACCTCGTTGGACGAGGTAGTCAAGCGAGCCCGGGTCACCAAGGGCGCCCTGTACCACCACTTCGCCGGCAAGCAGGCGCTGTTCCTTGCCGCCTTCGAAGCCGTCGAGCGGGAAGTGGTGGAGCGCCTGGCGCAGGTCAACGGCGAGGAGCCGAGCGATCCGTGGAGTGTCGCCAAGGCGCGTTTGCACGCGTTCCTGCGGGTGTGCCTGGAGCCCGCCTACCAGCAGATCGTCACGCTGGACGGCCCCGCCGTGATGGGGTGGAAGGAACACCGCGGCGCTGAGGAGCGCCACACGTTCGGCATCATCCGGCAGACCATCGGCGCCCTGATCGACTCCGGCGAGATCACGGCGATGCCGCTCGGCGCGCTCTCCACGGTCGTGTTCGGCGCGCTGTCCGCGGGCGCAACCGCGATCGCCGGGTCACCCGAACCGGAGCGGACCAGCGCCGAGGTCGGCCACTGCGTCGAGCGGCTCCTGGAGGGACTGCGCCGGGGAGCGGATGAGAGTGATGCGGGCTAGCCGTGTTGGATTAACGTGGGGACGCGTGAGCGAGGGAGTCAAACTCAGGATCTTCACCGAGCCCCAGCAAGGGGCCACCTACGACGACCTGCTGCGGGTCGCTCAGACCGCGGAAAGCGCCGGTTATGACGCGTTCTTCCGGTCCGACCACTACCTCAAGATGGGATCGGTGACCGGCCGTCCCGGTCCCACCGACGCCTGGGTCACGCTTGCCGGGCTCGCCCGGGAAACGTCCCGGCTGCGATTGGGCACGCTGATGAGCGCCGGCACGTTCCGGCTTCCCGGGCCACTGGCGATCTCGGTGGCCCAGGTGGACCAGATGTCCGGTGGGCGAATCGAACTCGGACTCGGCAGCGGCTGGTACCAGCAGGAACACACCGCTTACGGCATCCCGTTCCCCGAACTCAAGGAGCGCTTCGAGCGCTACACCGAGCAGCTTGAGATCGTCACCGGGCTGTGGGACACGCCCGAGGGGGAGACCTTCAACTACTCGGGCACGCACTACCAGCTCGTCGACTCACCGGCCCTGC
The DNA here is from genome assembly GCA_051984675.1 of Pseudonocardiaceae bacterium. Taxonomy (GTDB): domain Bacteria; phylum Actinomycetota; class Actinomycetes; order Mycobacteriales; family Pseudonocardiaceae; genus JBPYFK01. The sequence continues at coordinate 83,480 of JBPYFK010000008.1, forward strand.
CCAAACCCGTGCAGCGGCCCCGACCGCCGGTGCTGATCGGGGGCGGCGGCAAGAAGAAGACGCCGATGCTCGCCGCACGCTTCGCGGACGAGTTCAACCTGCCGTTCGTGGACATCGACACCGCAGTAGCGCAGTACGACCGGGTGGCGGCGGCGTGCGAGGAGGTCGGTCGCGATCCGTCCGAGATCGTGCGCTCAGCGGCTCTGGTGCTGTGCGTCGGCAAAGACGAGGCGGAACTCGCCCGCCGTGCCCGCGCGATCGGGCGGGAGGTTCCCGAACTGCGCGTCAACGGCCTCGCCGGGACACCCGACGAGGCCGTGGACAAGATCGAGACCTGGCGAGAGCGCACCGGGATCACCCGGATCTACCTGCAGGTCCTGGACCTCAGCGACCTCGATCACCTGGAGCTGGTCGCCTCCGAGGTGGTTCCGAGGCTGGGCTGAGCACTGGGCTTGAGCGGTACCGGGCCTGGACTTAGCGCAGGGTCGAGTCGAGCTGCAGGGTGACGCCGGCCGCTTCGGGAGCCGAGCGGCGGACGATGTCGCGCTCGCTGACGGGTAGAGCGCCCTGCACTGCGTCCAGCACACCGCGCTGGACCAGCGGCATCACCTCGGCCACCGGGACGTCCCGACCCAGCTCGGTGGCCAGCGACGTCACACCAGCGTCGCTGATCCCGCACGGGATGATGCGGTCGAAGTGGGCCAGGTCCGCGTTGCAGTTCAACTCCAGGCCGTGCATGGTCACGCCCTGCTGCACCCTGATGCCGATAGCGGCGATCTTGCGCTCGGGGCGGGTGCCGTCGGCCGGCAGCCACACCCCGCTACGACCGTCCACCCGCCCGGTGTCCAGGCCGAACTGGTCGCAGACCCAGATCAGCGCCTGTTCGATGCGCCGGACGTAGTCGACGACGTCGACCGGGTCGGCCAGCTGCAGGATCGGGTAGCCGACGATCTGACCGGGCCCGTGCCAGGTGATCTTGCCGCCGCGATCGACGTCGATCACCGGCGTGCCATCCTGCGGCCGGTCCTCGGGGGAGGTGCGCTTCCCTGCCGTGTAGACCGACGGGTGCTGAAGCAGCAACAACGTGTCGCTACCGGTCCCGGCAGCACGGGCCGCGGCGAGTTCCTTCTGCAGTTCCCACGCTTCGAGGTAATCGATGGTTCCCAGGTTCCGCACCTCAACGGGGTCGGACGAGGCACGGCACGAACCGTTCAAGCGACTCACTCGGCCGAGGCTACTACGTACCCAGGAACAGCTCCGTACCCAGGAACAGCTCCGTACCCAGCAGCGGTCAGTTCGCGGAAGCGACGGCCGCGCCCAGCGCGGCGGCCAGGCACGGGTGCTGGAAGCTGAACCCCGCCCGTTCCAGCACGCGCGGCACGGCGCGCTGGCCGGCTAGCGCGGCTTCTTCCGCGAGCTCACCGAGCACCGCGCGCAACGCGAAACCGGGAACCACCCAGGGCGCGGGCCTGCCCAGAGCGTCCCCGAGAGTTCTGGTGAACTCGGCGTTGGTCACCGGCTTCGGACCGGTGAGGTTGACCGGACCGGAGACCTCGGGCTGTTCGAGCGTGAAGCGGATCGCGGAGATCTCGTCGTCCAGCGAGATCCACGGCATGTACTGCTCTCCGTTGCCGAGCTGCCCGCCGAGGAAGAAGGCGAACAGCGGTTTGAGCTGGCCGAGCAGGCCGCCCGAAGGGGCGAGCACCAGTCCGGTACGCAGGCGTACGACGCGCACCCCGGCGTCCTGGGCCGGGGCGGTGGCCTCTTCCCAGCGTTGGCACAGGTCGGCCAGGAACCCAGTGCCCGGCGCAGCCGACTCGGTGAGCACCTCGTCGCCGCGGTCGCCGTAGTAGCCCACGGCTGAGGCGTTGGCCAGCACCGGCACCCCGCGCTCCGCGGCGGCCTTGGCCAGCACCCGGGTCGGGATCGTGCGAGAATCCACCAGCTCACGTTTGCGCTGGTCGGTCCACCGCTTGCGGCCCATCGGCGCGCCGCAGAGGTTGACCACGGCGTCCGCGCCATCCAGCGCGTCCGGGTCGAGGCGGCCGAGGGGCGGTTCCCACCCGCGCTCGTCGGGGGCAGCCGGTTTCCGCCGTACCAGCCGGATCACCTCGTGGCGGGCCTCCCGCAGTGCGGCGACGAGGTTGGTGCCGATCAAACCGGACGAACCGGCCACGACTACGCGCATGGTGCCGATACTGGCGTAATGATCGCGTCGACGCGAGGCGGCTTGCTGCGACAACGTCGCAACGACTTCATTACGGTGCGTGGCGCGAATACGACAGGGCCACCCGTGTGGCGGGTGGCCCTGTTCGCTCTGTTGGCCTAACGCGTGATCAGAGGCCGAGGTCAGCCTCGAACGCGCCCTCCTCCAGCCGGTGCTTCACGGTGTTGAGGAACCTCGCGGCGTCCGCGCCGTCCACCAGGCGGTGGTCGTAGGACAGCGAGAGGTAGACCATCGACCGGATCGCGATCGTGTCGCCCCCGGCCTCGTCGGTGACGACCACCGGACGCTTGACGACCGTGCCGGTGCCGAGGATGCCCACCTGCGGTGGGTTCACGATCGGCGTGTCGAACAGCGCGCCCCGGCTGCCGGTGTTGGTCAGCGTGAACGTGCCACCACCCAGCTCGTCCGGCTTGATCTTGTTCTGCCGGGTGCGGTCGGCCACGTCGGCGATCTTGCGGGCCAGCCCGCCCAGGTTGAGGTCACCGGCGTCGTGGATCACCGGCGAGAGCAGCCCCCGCTCGGTGTCCACCGCGATCGCCAGGTGCTCGGCGCCGTGGTAGGTGATCTCCTTGGTCTCTTCCTGAACCGACGCGTTCAGCTTCGGGTGCAGCTTGAGCGCCTCCACCGTCGCCTTGGCGAAGAACGGCAGGAAGCTCAGCTTCACACCTTCGAACGCCTCGAACGCCTGCTTTGCGCGTTCCCGCAACCGGGCGATCTTGGTGACGTCGACCTCGATCACGGTGCTGAGCTGGGCGGACGTCTGCAGCGACTCGACCATCCGGTTGGCCAGCAGCTGGCGCAGCCGGGACATCTTCTGCGTCGTGCCGCGCAGCGCCTCGGCCTCGGGCGACACCTCCAGCGAGACGGGCGCGCGGCTCGGGGTCGGCGCCTGGGCCGGTGCCGCCGCCTGGGCCGGCTCCGGCTGCTGGGCCTTCTCGATCGCCGCCTGCACGTCCTGCTTTCGGATACGGCCACCCACCCCGGTACCCGAGATCGTCGACAGGTCGATGCCGTGCTGTGACGCCAGCTTGCGCACCAGCGGCGTCACGTACGGGCCGCCGGCCGGAGCCTCGGCCGACGCTGCTGGTGCCCGGCCATTGACCGCGGTCGCGGAGGTCGGCGCCTCCTCCGCGACAGCGGGGGCCGGGGCGGGCGTCGGCGCAGCAGCCGGCGTGGGTGCCTCAGCTGGGGCGGGCTGGGCCGCCTGCGGCTGGGCAGCTTGGGGCTGCGGAGCTTCCGGCTGGGGTGCTTCGGCCTGGGGTGCTTCCGGCTGGGGAGCCGGTGCCGCTTCGGCCGGCGGAGCCGCCGGTGCGGCGGGGGCCGCTGGGGCGGCGCCCTGCTCCCCGATGACCGCGAGCCGGGCACCGACCTCGACGGTCTCGTCCTCACCGGCGCTGATCTCCAGCACGGTGCCGGCGACCGGCGACGGGATTTCGGTGTCGACCTTGTCGGTGGAGACTTCGAGCAGGGGTTCGTCGACTTCGACGGTGTCGCCCTCCTGCTTGAGCCACCGGGTGATCGTGCCCTCGGTGACGCTCTCGCCGAGTGCCGGCATCTCGACCGGGGTGCCCGCGGCAGCCTGACCACCGCTGGGTGCCGCCGGCTCCGGCTCGGCAGGCGCGGCCGGGGCTGCCGCCGGCTCGGGAGCCGGTGCCGCTTCCGCGGGCGGCTGCTCGGCGGCTGGCTGCTCGGCTGCGGGCTGGGCCGCCGGAGCTCCCGCCTCCGCCGCGCTCTCCCCGATCACGGCGAGCTCGGCGCCGATCTCGACGGTTTCGTCCTCGCGGGCGATGATGCGTTGCAGAACGCCACCGGCCGGCGACGGGATTTCGGTGTCGACCTTGTCGGTGGAGACCTCGAGCAGGGGTTCGTCGACTTCGACGGTGTCGCCCTCCTGCTTGAGCCACCGGGTGATCGTGCCCTCGCTGACGCTCTCGCCGAGTGCCGGCATTTGGACTGAGAAGGCCATCTCTTGCTGACTCCTCGTGTGCGTTGCTCGTGTTAGCCGCTCAGCCGTGTGCGTGCAGCGGCTTGCCGGCCAGGGCGAGGTGGGCCTCGCCGAGGGCTTCATTCTGCGTGGGGTGGGCATGCACCAGCGGAGCGACATCCTCGGCGTGCGCTTCCCAGTTGTAGATCAGCTGGGCTTCGCCGATCAGCTCGCCGACCCGCGACCCGATCAAGTGCACCCCGACGACCGGTCCCTCCGGGGCCTTGACCAGCTTGATCGACCCGGCGGTCTTGAGGATCTGGCTCTTGCCGTTGCCGCCGAGATCGTAGGTCGTGGTCTCGGCCGAGCCGTAGCGCTCCTGCGCGGCGGCCTCGGTCAACCCCACGGAGGCGACCTCGGGCTCGCAGTAGGTCACCCGGGGGATACCCGCTTCGTCGATCGGGGTCGGGGACAGCCCCGCGACCTCTTCCGCGACGAAAATGCCCTGCTGGAACCCGCGATGCGCCAGTTGCAGACCCGGCACGATGTCCCCCACCGCGTACACCCCGGGCACTCCTGTGCGCAGCCGCTCGTCGGTGCGCACAAAACCACGTTCCACCGTCACACCGGCTTCCTCGTAGCCGAAGCCGGCCGTGTTCGGACCGCGTCCCACGGCCACCAGCAGAAGGTCGGCCTCCAGCTGCTGCCCGCCCTCCAGATTCACCGTCACCTGCGTGTCGGTCTGGGTGGCCCCGGCGAAACGCGTGCCCAGTTGGTACTTGATGCCACGCTTGCGGAAAGCGCGCTCCAGCTGCTTGGAGATGGCCTCGTCCTCGTTGGGCACCAGGTGCGGCAACGCCTCGACGATGGTGACCTCGGAACCGAAGGAACGCCACACGCTGGCGAACTCCACACCGATCACCCCGCCGCCGAGCACGACGACGCGTTCGGGCACGAAGTCCAGGGTCAGCGCCTGCTCGCTGGCCACGACCCGGCCGCCCAGTTCCAGGCCGGGCAGGGTCTTGGAGTACGACCCGGTGGCCAACACGACGTTGGTGCCGGTGTAGCGGTCGCCGCCCACCTCGACGGTGTTCGGCGCGACCAGCCGGCCCTCGCCTTCGACGTAGTCGACCTTGCGGGACTTGACCAGCCCTTGCAGGCCCTTGTAGAGCCGGGCGACCACGCCATCCTTGTAGGAGTTCACCCCGGCGATATCGACGCCTTCGAGCGAGCTTTTGATGCCGAACTGGTCGCCTTCCCGCGCCGCGTCGGCGACCTCGGCCGCGTGCAACAGCGCCTTGGTCGGAATGCAGCCGCGGTGCAGGCAGGTGCCGCCCAGCTTGTCCTTCTCCACCAGAACTACGGACAGGCCGAGCTGCGCCGCGCGCAACGCGCACGCGTAGCCGCCCGAACCGCCACCAAGGATGACGAGGTCGGCGGACTTGTCGGTCACTTCGATCTCCTCGACAGGCATCGTTGACTCAATGTCGTGGCGTTCGCCAGAGGTGCCCCGTGGTCACGAGACATCCGCAGGTCATCTTGTCACTACGTCACCCGTTAACGCGATGCGGGCTGGGTGTGTTCCGCGCAGCTCGCAGCCTCGATCACAGTGCGGGCGATCACATAGTGAGTCGTCCGCGTCACACCGGGGCTATCCGGTACGGAAACCGGAGAGGACCGTGGCACGTTGAAGGAGAAACCGAGCCAATGCGTGGGGACGCTGAGTGCAGGGGAGGTGATCCGGGTGGGGCTGTTCGACCGCCTGCGGAGTAGACGTCCGCGTGCGCGCCGGGCGAGCCCGGAGGACACCGCGCACTTACGCTCGTGGGCGGCTCAACGGCGCGGCGTGGAAGCGTATGTCGAACCGCCCACCGCCATGACCGAGACCACGGTCATCCTGATCGCGCATGACGGGGAGTGGACGCGCCGGCGCATCGGCGGGCTGGCAGCGGCCCAGCATTTCGCGCACGACCTCGGGATTCCCTGCTACGAGGTGACCAAGGTCGGCTATCCGCAGCGCATGCGGGATTACCTGGCCCGGCAGCGCATCCGCCGGAAGCGCGATCAGCGCCGAGCGCTGGAGGACTGATCGTCTCCGGGCGCTTCTCAACCGCCACGTCCTGCGGCGTCAGTTCGCCACCCGGATCGTGGGTTCGTGACGCACCGGGAAGTTGACCGACCGCGCGACGAAGCACACCTCATGCGCGCGTTGATGCAGGGTCTCGGCGACGTCGACGCTGGCGCGGTCGGCGACCACGACCTCCGGGCTGAGAACCACCTCGCTGAACTGGCCGGAACCGTCCGGGTTTTCCGCGAGCGTGCCCCGAGCCTGATCGTGATACCCGAGTACGACGAGACCGCTGTCCGCCGCGAGGTGCAGGTACCACAGCATGTGGCACTGCGACAGCGACGCCACGAGCAGCTCTTCGGGGTTGTACCGGTCGGAGTCACCGCGAAAGGCCGGGTCGGCGGAGCCGTTGAGGACGGGCTTACCCGCGACCCGGACCTCATGCGTGCGCTGGTAACTGCGGTAGCTGGCCGTGCCGCTACCGGTGTTACCGGTCCACACCACGTCGACTTGGTAGCAGTGCTGAGTCCTCCGCGCCGCTTCCGTCACCGCGCCATCTTGGCACCCGGCCGCCACCCGAGCGTGATCCGTTTGAGTCCGAGATCACAGATTGTCACCTGGTAAGAGCAGCGCGAATGCCCTGCGGTCGTTCGTTGCTGTGCTCACTGCTGGCTGTGCCCACTGCCGGCTGTGCTCACTGCTGGTTGGGATCACTCCTCGGCCGCGATGTCGGCGAGCACCGCCGCCAGCGTGCGCACGGGGACGCCGGTCCCGCCCTTGGCGGTGTAGCCCCACGGCGAGTTCGTGTTGAACGCCGGACCCGCGATGTCGATGTGGGCCCACTGGACGCCGTCGGCGACGAACTCGCGCAGGAACACCCCGGCCGCGAGCATCCCGCCCCACCGGTGCCCGGTGATGTTGGCGAGGTCCGCCAGCCGGGAGTCGAGGTCGGACCGCAGCTCGTCGGCCAGCGGCATCGCCCAGCCGCCCTCGCCGGCGGCCTGGGACAGCCGGGCGACCCGGTCGCGGAACTCGTCGCTGCCCATCACACCGGGCGTGCGCCTGCCGAGCGCGACGACCTGCGCGCCGGTGAGCGTGGACGTTTCCACCAGGTAGTCCGGCGCGTCCTCGCACGCACGCACGATCGCGTCCGCGAGGATCAACCGGCCCTCGGCGTCGGTGTTGAGGACCTCGACAGTCTTGCCGCCGTACATCGTCAGCACGTCACCGGGCCGGTAGGCGGTGCCGGAGGGCATGTTCTCGGCCATCGGCACGGTGGCCGAGACCTCCAGCGGGTAGTTGAGTTTGGCGGCCAGCACCATGGTCGCGACCACGGCGGCGGCGCCGGCCATGTCGGAGGTCATCTCCTCCATGTTCGCGGCGGGCTTCAGGGAGATCCCGCCGGTGTCGAACGTGATGCCCTTGCCCACCAGCGCGACCTTCTTCGCCGCCTTCGGTCCCTTGTGCTTCAGCCGGACCAGGCGCGGCGGGCGGGTGGAACCGCCGCCGACGCCGAGGATTCCGCCGTAACCCTGCTTGCGCAGGTCGTCGTCGTTCAGGACTTCCACGTCGAGACCCGCTTCGCGGGCCAGCTCGGCGGCGCGGTCGGCGAAGGACGCCGGGTACAGGTCGTTCGGCGGGGTGTTGACCAGGTCGCGGGCGGTGTTCACGGCTTCCGCGATGGCGGTGGCGCCTTTCAGCGCGGACTTGCTCGCGTCGTCCTTGACCGCGCCGGTCGGTACCGCCAGGTCCACCTTGGCCAGAGCTTCGGTGCTGTTCTGGGACTTGTAGCGGGAGAACGAGTAGGCGCCCAGGACGGTGCCCTGCGCGGCGGCCGAAATGTCCACATGGGACAGCGTTGTGGCGGCGTGCGAGATCCCGTTGAGCGCGCGGGTGGCGGCCCCGGAACCGCGCCGGACCTGCTCGGCGGTGACACCGCCGTCCTGGCCGCGTTTGCCCAGACCGACCGCGAGCACCATCTCCGCGCGCACGCCGTTGCCGCCGGGCAGCTTGACGACCTCGTCGGCCTTGCCCTTGGCGCCGAGGATGCCCAGCACCTTCAACAGATCACCGTCGAATGCCTCCGCGACCTGCTCGCTCCCGTGCGCGAGCTCGGGACCATCCGATCCCTCCACGGTCCCGATGATCAGCGCTTCGACCGTCAGCGCTGGCGCCTTGGTGTCGGTGAGTGCGAGCTTCGGCGTTGTCACGAACGACTCCTCGAGGAGATTGCCGGTACGGGATATGACGGGATTCTTCTTGCACTTTAGAACGGCTGCCAGCGCGGGCGCGGGACCGGATCGCGAAAACGCGAGGTCGACGTGAAGCGCTGGCGTAGACTCGCCGCGTGCCGGAACAGCTTGCACCGCCGCGCCGGCTGAATGTGCTGCCCAGCGTCGCCACCGCGCTGAGCGGGATGTGGGGAGCCGGGCTGTTCGTGGGAACGGCCGGCGCTGCCTGGGCGGCCGGTGGTTGGTGCCTGCTCGGCATCCCGATCGCGGCATTGGCCGCCTACAGCTGCGCGGTCGCGAGTTCCGAGCTGGGTGACCGGTACAAGGGACCTGGGGCGGCGCATGCCTGCATCCGGTCTCGGTTGGGCGTGGCGCCCGCACGGATGGCCACCGGCGCGTACCTGGTGGGTCTGACGGCCGCGATGGCGGCGATCGCGAAGGCGATCGGCGAACACCTGCTGCCCCACGCCCCCTCGGCCGTCGCGATCACCGTGCTGCTACTGGTCGTGCTCGCGTCCACCACCGGTCTGCGGATTCGCGGCTTCGCTGCGGGAGTGTGGGCGGCGGTGACACTGTCGGTGCTCGCGCTCGTGGTCATCACGTGCTTCGCGATCGGCCCGGTCGCACCGGCGACATCGGTCGCGGGGACGAGTTCGGGCAGCGCGGTGGGAATCATCCCCGCCGCCGGGGTGATGTTCTTCGCGTTCCTCGGGTTCGAGCGGATCACCGCTCCGGCCGCGGCCGGCGACCGCGTCGGCCGCTGGCGCGCGCATCGCGCGGTGGCTGCCGCGATCGCGGCGACCGCGCTGGTCGCGGTCATCGTCACCGGGGCGCTGCTGTACCAGCTCGGGCCAGCCCGGCTGGCGGTGTCGCCGGCTCCGCTGGTCGACGCGCTGGGCGCCGCCGACGCGTCCGGCCTGCTGCGGCCGGTCGAGGCCGGCGCCGCGATAGCGATGCTGCCCGCGCTGCTCGGTGTCCTCGAGCTGTTCCGCTCCGAGGCACAGGGGGTGCTCCGCGAGGGTGACCTCCCGGCGGGCCTCGGTAGGGCCGGCAGCCACGGCACGCTTTACCTGCTGGAAGTGCTCGTCGCGCTCGCCGCTGGTGGGCTCTCGCTGGTGCTGGAGCCCGCGACGGCCATCGCGTTCGCCGCATGCTGCGTGCTGGTGCATCACGCGTTCGCCAGCGCTGGCGCACGCGTCCTGCTGATGGACGGTCCGACCTGGTCGATGCGGCTGTCCTGCTTCGCGCTGGGGATCTGCGTCGTCCTCGCGATGAGTGCGTCCGTACCGGTGCTGATCGCGACCTTGGCGACGGTGCTCGCCGGTCCCGTGCTGGCCGGGTGGAGGACCGGACGTTGGCGCTAACCTGACGGAGTGATCGACACGGAGCGATCCCGGGGACGTTCGCGTCGGTGGCAGCCCGGGGAACAGCTGCTCTACCGCTTCCGCCGGCTGGACGGTTCGCTGGGTGACGTGCATCCGGCTCGCGCGGTCGCGGACGACGGGCTGCACCTGTGGTGCTGGGTCCTGCCGGGAACCGACATTCGGATCACAACCCACCCAGACGGGCGCAGACCCCGCGAGCTCCCGCTGCCTGAACGCTTCGTCGGTCCCCGGGTGCCCGCTCGGTCGACCTGGCACGGCGGGGCGACGCTGCGGCTGGTCCCGGAGGGGCAGTGGTCGTCGGTGTGGTGGTTCTTCGAACCGGACGGCTCGTTCCGGGACTGGTACGTCAATCTGGAGGTCCCGCTGGGGGCGGACGACACCGGAGTGGACCGGGCGGACGGGGTGCTCGACCTGGCCGTGTCGCCCGATGGCAACTGGAGGTGGAAGGATCAGGACGAGGCGCTGGCCGCCCTGCGGGCCGGTCGGTTCTCGGCGGAGCAGATGCGCCGGCTGCGTGCCGAAGGCGAGCGCATGATCGACCTCGCCGAGCGCGGGCGGTTCCCCTTCGACGGCACCTACTGCGACGCCCGGCCCGACCCGGAATGGGCGCTGCCGCAACTGCCGCCGGAGCCACTGGGATAGCTCCCCTGAGCCCCGGTACAGGAACCCCCGACACTCGGATCCCCAACTTCTGGGATCTCTGTTTGCACTGCTCGGCGGGCAAGATACGGTACGGACATGAGTCAGACTCTGTCGTTTTCCCGGACCCTCAGCCCGCAACCGGCAACCCCGCAACGCCGAGCTGAGGTACTGGCTAATCCGGGATTCGGGCGGTACTTCACCGACCACATGGTGACTGTCCGCTGGAATTCCGAAGACGGCTGGCACGATGCCCGACTAGAGCCCTATCACCCGCTCGAATTCGACCCTGCGACCACCGTTCTGCACTACGCCCAGGCGATCTTCGAGGGGCTCAAGGCGTACCGCCAGCCAGACGACTCGATCGCCGCGTTCCGCCCGGAAGCCAACGCGAGGCGGTTCCAGTCCTCGGCTCGGCGACTGGCGATGCCGGAGCTGCCGGAGGAGCTGTTCCTGGGGTCGCTGCGCGAGCTTGTCGGCGTGGACCGGGAGTGGGTGCCGGACGCGGAGGAGAGTTCCCTCTACCTGCGGCCGTTCATGATCTCCACCGAGGTCAGCCTGGGGGTCAACCGCCCGGCCAACACGTACCTGTACCTGGTGATCGCTTCGCCGGCCGGCTCCTACTTCGCCAGCGGGATCAAGCCGGTCACGGTGTGGCTCAGCCACGAGTACGTGCGTGCCTCCCCCGGAGGCACCGGGGCCGCCAAGTTCGCCGGCAACTACGCGGCCTCGTTCGTCGCGCAGGCGCAGGCCGTGGAGAACGGCTGCGACCAGGTCGTCTGGCTGGACGCGGTGGAGCGGCGAGTCGTCGAGGAAATGGGTGGCATGAACCTGTTCTTCGTGTTCGGCTCGGGCGAGAACGCCCGCCTTGTGACGCCGGAGCTGTCCGGCTCCCTGCTCCCGGGAGTCACGCGCTCGTCGCTGCTGCGGCTGGGTGAAGAACTCGGCTACCGCGTGGAGGAGCGCCGGATCACCACCGAGGAGTGGGAGAAGAAGGCGGCCTCCGGCGAGCTGACCGAGGTGTTCGCCTGCGGCACCGCCGCGGTGATCACGCCGGTCGGGCACGTCAAGCACGCCGACGGCGAGTTCACGATCGCGGACGGGCAGGCGGGGGAGCTGACGATGGCCCTGCGCAAGCGCCTGACCGGTATCCAGCACGGTCACCTGCCGGACACCCACGGCTGGATGACCACGCTGGCCTGACGATCACGCGCAGGCACAGACCGCCAGCACCACGGTCGTAGCGATCTCGGCGGCGGCGCCGAGGACATCCCCGGTCACGCCGCCGAACCTGCGTCGTGTGTGCCTGCTGAACAGCAGCAGGACCGCGGCGGCGAGCAGGACCGCGAGTACCCCGCACCACCAGGCTCCGGGTACGGCTACGGCGCCAAGGGCGGCCAGCGCCACCCACCAGGCGGCGATGGTCGCCGGAGCCTGCGACCCGGCCACGAGGGCCCCCATCCCTTCCGGCCGGGCGGCGGGTACCCCGCGACGGCAACACAGCACGAACCCGGCCCGCCCGGCGGACCACGCCAGCACGATCGCCAACCAGTGCGCCGAACTCGCCAGCGCGGCGAGCGCGGTTGCCTGGATGCCGAGCGTCAACACCAGCGCGACCACGGCAAACGGGCCGGCGCCGCCGTCGCGCATCACCGCCAGGGCCCGCTCCGGCAGGCCGTAACAGCCGAGCCCGTCAACGGTGTCGGCCAGCCCGTCGACGTGCATACCCCGTGTCAGAAGCACCAGCAGTGCCAGCGTGATCAGGCCTGCCATCAGCGGCGGTGCGCCGAACGCGGTGAGTACCCACAGCGCGACCGCGCCGACCGTGCCGAGCAGCGCGCCCACGACCGGCGCGAACGCGATCGCCTGCTGGCAGCTTCGCTGATCCACCGTGCTGACGCGCACGGGCAGCACGCTCAGCCACGACAGCGCGAGAAGGAACCCGTTCACTGAGCGTCTTTCACTGGGCGTCCACTCACTGGGCGGCAGTTCACTGGGCGGCAGCTGCGCTGCTCTCCTCGCTCTCACTCGGGCCGGCGACACCCGCCTCGGCGAACGTCACCATCTCGCCGAGCACCCGCACGGCGGCTGTCACGACGGGCAACGCCGTGAGCGCCCCGGACCCCTCGCCGAGCCGCATGCCCAGGTCCAGCACCGGCACGAGGTCCAGGTGCTCCAGCACCAGGCTGGCGCTCGGCTCCGCCGAGCGATGCCCGGCCAGCCACCACTGCCGGGCGCCGGGCGCGAGTTGCTGCGCGACCAGCGCGGCGGCGCCGACCACGACGCCGTCGAGCAGCACCGGCGTGCGGCGCACGGCGGCCTGCGCTAGGAAGCCGGCCAGCGCGGCGATGTCCGCACCACCGGCGGTGCGCAGCAGCGCAACTGGGTCTCCGACGACCTTGCGGGCGCGGCGCAGCGCGTCCCTGATGGCAGCGGTCTTGCGCATCCACGCCTGGTCGTCGATGCCGGTCCCGCGGCCCACCACCGCGACCGGCTCGGCGCCGGTGATCGCGGCGGTCAGCACGGCGGACGGGGTCGTGTTGCCGATGCCCATGTCCCCCGCGATGAGCAGGTCGGCCCCGCTGTCGATCTCCTCGTCGGCCGCCCGGATGCCGGCCTTGATCGCGGCGGTGACCTCGGCCTGCGTCAACGCGTCCTCGCGGTCGATCGACCCGGAACCGTGTCGCACCTTGTGCGTGCGCACCGACTCCGGGGTGTCCGAGTCGACGGAGATGTCCAGCACGCGGACGGTCGCGCCCGCGGCGGCGGCGAGCACGTTGGCGGCGGCGCCGCCGGCCAGGAAGTTGGCCACCATCTGGCCGGTGACCTCGCTCGGGTAGGCCGACACACCGCTGCTGGTGACGCCGTGGTCACCAGCGAAGATCACGACCCGGGGACGCTCGAACGGGCGAGGGGGGCACTGGCCCTGCCGGGCCGCGACCCACACGCCAAGCTGCTCCAAGCTCCCCAGCGAGCCCGCCGGCTTCGTGAGCTGGTTCTGCCGTGCCGCGGCCTGTTCGTGGGCCTGCTCGTCGGGCGCGGGGACCGCACCGAACTGGATCTCTGGGGACATAGCTTCGGGTTCGGTGGACAAGCCGTTCCTCCGTGGTCGTGCATGGGTCGTCGCCACCGGCGCGGACCCTCGTGAACGCAGCTGGAGCGGTACTCCGGCGACGAGCAGCACCACCTCGTCACACGACTCCGCCAATCGAGCGTTGAGGGCACCCAGCTCGTCGCGGAAGAGTCTTCCAGATCTCGTGGCCGGCACGACCCCCAGGCCGACCTCGGCGGAGACGACCACCAGCCGACCTGCGCATTGCCCGACGGCCGTGACCAGGGCATCGCACTGCGTAGCCACCTGGCGCAACGCGGCCGGGTCGCGTTCCCACGCGCCGGCATCGTCGAGCACGGTGGTCAGCCAGGTGACGAGATCGTCGACCAGCAGCGCCGGCTCGCCGGCACGGTGGCCCGCGATGAGTTCCGGCAGCAGTGCCGGGTCGGCGGCCTCGACCGTCCGCCATGTCGCCGGCCGGCGGGCCACGTGCGCGGCGATCCGCTCGCTCCACTCCGCATCGGCCGGGTCATGCCGGGCGGTCGCCACGTAACAGGCCGGCTCGTCCGCTGGCAGCAGGCCCTCGGCGTGGGCGGACTTGCCGGAGCGCGCTCCGCCCAGCACGAGGGTCCGCCAGCCCTGCTGGATGCTCGCGCTCACGCCGAAGCGGTCAGCGCCGGGTCGGTCTCCGGCAGGTCGCCGAGGATCTCGTCGATCTTGTCCAGCACGTCGCGGTCGAGCGTGACGCCCGCGGCTGCGGCGTTGTCGGCGACCTGCTCCGGGCGCGAGGCCCCGACGATCGCCGACGACACGCTGGGGTTCTGCAACACCCAGGCGACCGCGAGCTGCGCCTGCGACAGTCCGAGGTCAGCCGCGATCGGCTTGAGCTCCCGCACCCTGTTCAGCACGTCCTCGCGCATCCACCGGGAGATGAAGGTGGACCCGCCGTTCTCGTCGGTGGCGCGGGACCCCGCCGGCGGCTGCTGGCCCGGCTGGTACTTCCCGGTCAGCACGCCTTGCGCGATCGGTGACCACACGATCTGGCCGAGGCCCTCGCGGTCGCAGGCCGGGACGACCTGCTGTTCGATCACCCGCCACAGCATCGAGTACTGCGGCTGGTTGGAGATCAGCGGAAGCCGCAGTTCGCGGGCGAGCGCGGCGGCACGGGAGATCTGCTCGGCGGTCCATTCCGACACGCCGATGTAGAGCGCTTTGCCCTGCCGCACCAGGTCGGCGAAGGCGAGCATGGTCTCCTCCAGCGGCACCGTCTTGTCGAACCGGTGCGCCTGGTAGAGGTCGACGTAGTCGGTCTGCAACCGCTGCAGCGACGCGTCGCAGGACTCCAGGATGTGCTTGCGCCCGAGACCACGGTCGTTCTCGCCGGGGCCGGTCGGGAAGTAGACCTTGGTGAAGATTTCCAGGCTTTCCCTGCGCACACCCGACAGTGCACGGCCGAGCACGGTTTCCGCGCGGGTCGCCGCGTACACGTCGGCGGTGTCGAAGGTGGTGATCCCGGCGTCCAGTGCCGCGTGCACGCACTGCTTCGCCTGCTCTTCCTCGATCTGCGAGCCGTGGGTGAGCCAGTTGCCGTACGAGATTTCGCTGATGGTCAGGCCGCTGCGGCCAAGGCGACGGAACTCCATGGTTGCGACCCTAACCGGGAGGCCCGCTCACGGGACCTTGGTGGGATCACTCAGCTTGGACCGGGTTCTTCGGGCTCACCCGGGGACGCGGCACCCGCAGCCGGCGCAGCTGCATGCCCCGCGAGAACGCGTACCAACCCAGGGTGAACGATTTCTCCTCGCTTTTCGGGAACTTCTCCCGAACCTGGCGTACGACCATCCGACCCAGCAACACGCCTTCGATGATCATGGCCAGCAGCAGGGCGAAGCATGCCAGGCTCGCGTACTGCTGCACGACCAGGTTGCGCACCAGGGTCAGCGCGAAAACCACCAGCACGGCGGGCATGAACAGGCCCATCAGGTGGCGGCGGGAGTCGACGACATCCCGGACGTGGGCGCGCACCGGGCCACGGTCGCGAGGCATCAGGTACCGGTCGTCGCCGGCCATCATCCGCTCCCGCCGCTCGGCGGCGGCCTGCCGGCGCTCGGACTTGTTGCCCCGCGCCCGCTTGTACGCCTCGCGCTGGGTCTTCGGCGGCGGCGCGACCGGCCCGCGACGCCTGCCTTCGGCGTCCCGCCGTTTCGGCGTGGGCTTGCCCTTGGCGGGCGTCTGCGCGCGGGACTGCTCTTCGGTCGACTCGACGGCCGTCCCGTCTGTCCCGTCCTGGCTGAGCTGGTCCTGGGCGTCGGGCTGGCGGCGCAAAAACCTCACCCGACCAGCGTAAGTGATCGTGTTGGTGGGACGAACACCACGGTCCGCGGCTGGGACTGGTGAGTCGGGTGTGCTCGGGGAGTGAACGTCACAGCGGCATTCCCGAGGTTTGTGCCACCATGGCAGAAGAGCACGAGTGGAATAGGGTGGGAACCTTCGGCGTTCGGCATGACGAAGGCAGCAGAAGCAGGACCCCACACGAGCAGAACCCGAGAGCAGAACCTAGGGAGAACCATGACCGCCCAGGACACCCAGACCGAGGCCCCCGCGCACGGCGTCACCCTCACCGACGCGGCCGCGACGAAGGCCAAGGCGCTGCTGGACCAGGAGGGGCGTGACGACATGCACCTCCGCATCGCCGTTCAGCCCGGCGGCTGTGCGGGACTGCGGTATCAGCTGTTTTTCGACGAGCGTTCGCTGGACGGCGACGCCTTCCGCGACTTCCAGGGCCTCAACGTGGTCGTGGACCGGATGAGCGCCCCCTACCTGCAGGGTGCGGTGATCGACTTCGTGGACACCATCGAGAAGCAGGGCTTCACCATCGACAACCCCAACGCCGGTGGCTCGTGCGCCTGCGGTGACTCGTTCCACTGACCGGCCACTGTTCATCACTGGTTCTGCGGGCGGCTCTCCGGCACCGGGTGCGGGAGAACCGCCCTTTCGTTCGTCACCCCCGTTGGCGTCTCCCACGCTGAGGAGTCCCCGTGCCGAACACCGGGTCCGTGGCCGTGACCGGCAGCATCGCCAGCGACCATCTGATGCACTTTCCCGGCCGGTTCACGGAGCAGCTGGTCGCTGACAACCTCGAACGGGTCTCACTGAGTTTCCTGGTGGATGACCTGGTGGTGCGCCGGGGCGGGGTCGCGGCCAACATCGCGTTCGCGCTGGGGGTCCTGGGACAACGACCTGTCCTGGTCGGCGCGGTCGGGGAGGACTTCGCCGACTATCACTCGTGGTTGGAACGGCACGGTGTGAACTGCTCCGGCGTGCACTACTCCGAGTTCGCCCATACTGCACGGTTCGTGTGCACCACGGACGAGGCGTTCAACCAGATCGCCTCGTTCTACGCCGGCGCGATGACCGAGGCGCGCAACATCGAGCTGGCCCCGGTCATCAAGCGCGAGGGCTGTGACCTGGTGCTCATCAGCCCGAACGATCCCGAGGCGATGTTGCGGCACGCCGAGGAGTGCCGCCAGCGCGGTTACCCGTTCGCCGCCGACCCGTCGCAGCAGCTTGCCCGGATGAGCGGCGAGCAGGCGCGACGGTTCATCGTGGGCGCGCGGTACCTGTTTACCAACGACTACGAATGGGGCTTGCTGCTCCGCAAGACCGGATGGGCTGAGGACGACGTGCTCCAGCGGGTCGGCATGCGCGTGACCACGCTCGGGGAACGCGGAGTGGAGATCGTGGGCCGTGACCTGGATCACGTTCACGTGTCGGCTGTTCCCGCGAACGGCAAGGTCGATCCCACTGGGGTAGGGGACGGCTTCCGGGCCGGGTTCCTGGCCGGGGTGGAGGCTGGCCTGCCGGTGCGCGGATGCGCGCGGCTGGGGGCGCTGATCGCGGTGCACGTCCTGGAGGTGACGGGCACCCAGGAATGGACGCTGGACCGCTCGGTCGCCTGGGAGCGACTTTCCGCCGCCTACGGTCAGGAAGCGGCGCGCGAAGTGGGCCGCGCCCTACCAGCGACGTAAGTTGGTTGACCTTTCCCCGATGGGGTAAGTGTGTTGCGCTGCATCCCCCAACGGGGGCTATGACGCCGTCGAGGTTTCGCCACCATAGGAGCATGTTGAGCTGGCGGGGCACCCCACGGCCTTGCATCGCAACGCCAAGTTGGCCCGCTGACCGGCGGGTCTTCGGAAGCGAGTGTTCCGGGGCGAGTATCACTGCCCCAACTGGGCGAAATCCCTTTCTGACTGCTCTGATCGCACCGCTGTGGCCTGTGCGCGCGGATACGGTGCCGGCGGCAGGGAGGATGCCCATGACCGCAGTGGAACTCGGACGCGTCGCTGCGCGTGACTTGCGGAATCGGCTCGACGGCGAGGTGCTGGCCCAGGACGACTCCGGATTCGAGGAAACCCGCGCGTTGTTCAACGGCGCTGTCGACACGCGGCCGCTGGTCATCGCGCGGTGTGCGAACCCCAACGACGTCGCCGCCGTGCTGGACTTCGCGCGCAGCAACGAAATCGACATCGCGGTGCGCGGCGGCGGTCACAACCTCGCCGGCGCGAGTCTGGTGCCCGATGGTCTGGTGATCGACCTGCGCCGGATGAACTCGGTGGCGGTCGACAAGCGGGACCGGATCGCGCAGGTCGGCGGTGGAGCGGTGTGGCGGGACGTCGATCGGGCCACCCACGAGTTCGGGCTGGCGACCACCGGCGGTCGCGTGTCCACCACCGGTGTCGCCGGCCTGACGCTGGGCGGTGGTTCCGGGTGGCTGGAACGCAAGTTCGGGTTCGCCTGCGACAACCTGGTCTCCGTAGACCTCGTCACCGCTGACGGGGAACCGATCACCGCGAGTGAGCGGGAGAATCCCGACCTGTTCTGGGCGCTTCACGGCGGTGGCGGCAACTTCGGCGTCGCGACCTCGTTGACGTTCCGGCTGCACCGGCTGCCGTCGTTCTCGATCGCGCTGTTGATGTTCCGGGTGGAGGACGGGATCCAGGCCACGACGGGCTTTCGTGACCTGATGGAGCGGGCTCCGCACGAGGTGGGCGGTGGCCTGCTCTATCTCACCGCGCCGCCGGCGGACTTCGTGCCAGCGGAACTGGTCGGCCAGCTGTGCTGCTGGCTCGTGGTGACCTGTATCGGCACCCCGGAGGAGCTGCGGCGCCAGATCCGTCCGGTGGAGGACCTCCCAGCAGTGTCCACAGTGGTCACTGAGATTCCTTACCCCGAGTTCCAGAGCTTCCTGGACATCCCGCCCGGCTACCGGAACCACTGGACCGGGGAGTACCTGCGTCGCCTGCCGGATGAGGCGGTGCAGCGCTTCTGTGCGAGCTCCGGCGAGATGATCACACCCTCGCCGTCGCAGTGTGCGCTGGTGGCATGGGGCGGGGCTGTCGCGCGCGATCGTGGGTCAGCGTTGGCCCACCGCGACGCGCCCTGGGTCGTGCACCCGATGGCACTGTGGACCGACCCGGCCGATGACCGTCGCGGGCGGCAATGGGCGGACAGCCTCTGCCGCGACCTGGAACCGTGGACGTCCGGCGGGACCTACCTCAACTTCGTCGGTGACGAGGGCCGGGAACGCATCCTCGACAGCTTCGGCCCGGACAACTACGCGCGCCTGGCGCGGATCAAGGCCGAGTATGACCCGGACAACGTGTTCTCCCGCTGGCACAACATATTCCCGGCCTGAAACCGTCGACCTAGTGCGCGGGGGTACGCGCGCCCACCGTGGCGATCGCGGTGATGCCGACAACGATGGCGAGACCGATCAGCCCAACCCCGAGCGCGCCAGTCGAGGCGAGCGCGCCCACCAGCAGCGGACCACCGGCATCGCCGAGTTCGCGGCCCACCTCCGCCGACCCCATGGTCTGGCCGAGGCGCTCCGCCGGAGTGGTTCCGGCCAGGTGCGCGAAGCCCAGCGGGGTGGCCACTCCGGTGCCGGCTCCGATGGTGACGGCGGCGCCGAGGACCCCGACGATGCCAGGCACCACAGCCGCGACGGCGACGCCGGCAGCGGCCAGGACGAGACCGCCGGCCATCCCCGGCCCGTCGGCGAGGTGTCCGGCGTCCCGAAGACGCCCGGCCCACGGCTGCACCAGTGCCGCGCACGCGGCGAGCGCCGAGACGGCCGCGCCGGTAGCCAACGGGCCAAGCCCGCTGGCGGCGCCGGCCACCGGTAGGAAACCCACCCCGACGGCCAGCGCGGCGGTCGCACCGGCCAGCGCAGCGGTGGGCCGGAGGAAGCCGGCGCGGGTCAGGCTGCGCGCCAGCGCGACAACGGTCTGGCGGGCGCGCGGCAGGGCCGGCGTGGCCGGCACGATCAGCGCCGCCCACACGGCGGTGACCAGCGCGAGCCCAGCGAGAGTCGTGAACAGCAGGTCGAAGCCCCCGGCCGTGATCAACACGCCCCCGAGCACCGGGCCGAGGGTGTAGCCGAGTCCCTTCCAAGCCCCGTAGCCGCCGAAGGCACGGCCCTGGCCGTTCTCCGGCGACAGCCGTGCCACCAGCGCCCCGGCAGCTGGCGAGAACGCGGCGGCGGCGACCCCCTGGCCGAACCGGGCCAGCCCCACCGCCCCGGGATCACCGGCCAGGACGAAAGCCGCCGAGGCAGCCGCGAACGCGAACAACCCGCCCAGCAGCACCGGGCGGGAACCGACACGGTCGGCCAGCGAACCGAAAACGGGTTTGAGCAGCACTTCGGCGCCGTCGTAGACAGCCAGCAGCACGCCCAACGCGAGAAGCGAGGCGTGCTGCTGGCGGGTGTAGGCACCGAGGCTGGCCGCGATGCTGTGGGCCCCGAAGGCGGTGACGAACCCCGCCGCGTAAAGCGGCCAGAGTGCTTTCGGCGCCGTCACCTTCGGAACTCGGCTGTTACACGCTCAGGTACACGGCGCTGCCGAGGCCCACGACCAGGCAGTAGAGCGCGAACGGCCGGAGCGTCCGCGTCTCGAAGTAGGACGTGAGAAAGCGAACAGAGATGTACGCCGCGATCCCGGAGACCAGGCTGCCCACGATCGCTGGTCCCAGCACCGCTTGGTGCTCCGGGGTGAAAAGCTCCGGCATCTTCAGCACGCCAGCGGCCAGGATCACGGGCGTGGCCAGCAGGAACGCGAACCGGGCGGCGTCCTCGTGGTTCAGCCCGCGAAGCAGCCCGGCCACGATGGTGATCCCGGAACGGCTGATGCCTGGCAGGAGCGCGAGCGACTGCGCGCCGCCGATCACGAGCGCCTCTTTGATGCTCAGCCGGGACAACCGCCGGTCCGAGGCCACCTCCGGCTCCGCCACGGCGGCCATCGGCATGGTCGACTCAGCCGAGAAATCGACCGTCAGCTCGGCGGACCGCTGCGCGTCTGGAGCCAGCAGTTCGTCGTTGTTGTCCTTCGGTCGCCGCCTGAGACGTTCGACCGCGAACAGGACGGCACCGTTGAGCGCGAGGAAGATCGCCGACGGAACGGGCTTGCCGAGGTAGTCCCGCAGCGGCCCCTCCAACACCAGCCCGGCCAGACCGACCGGGATGGTGCCGATCACCAGCAGCCAGCCGAGCCGCTGGTCCGCCTCCTCGACCCGCCGGTCGCGGATGGACGTGAACAACCCCCGGGCCACCCGGACCCAGTCCCGCCAGAAGTAGATCACCAGCGCCAGCGCCGTCGCGACGTGCATGGCCACGAGAATGGCCAGGTACGTCGAGCCCTTGCTCATCTGCAGGTCCTGCGCCCACTGCCCGCCGATCAGGGCCGGCAGCAGCACGCTGTGCCCGAGGCTGGAGACGGGGAAGAGTTCCGAGACCCCCTGCAACGCCCCGACGACCACCGCCTCCAGGTAGGTCACATCTGACATCGTTCACCTTTCGCTTGACTCGGACTCGTCGGGTGTTGCGGACTCACATCTGGTGTAGGGCTCGGAAGACCTGCTCGGTGTAGTGTTCCAGCCGCTGCGCGCAGTGCTTGAGCCGGCGTTCGGCGTCAGCAGCCGACGCGGCTTCGAACACGTCCCGCGCCTTCAGCTCGCGATACCAGCGCCGCAGCCGCTCCAGGCTCTGCTCTTCCTCCTCCAGCTCGGCCATGGTCAGCTTGCGGTTGCGTAGTTCCCTGTCGATCTCCGCGTCGTACTTGTCGCAGTCGGCGAGGAACTCCGTCCACTCCTCCTGCCGCTCGGCGGTGAACAGCGCTTCGAGCCGCTGCTCGTCAGCCTCGCCGCGCCCCGAGGCGTGCAGCACGACGACCTCGCCCTCGCCGCGTTCGACGAGTTCGATGGCACGGGCCACCCCGCCCTCGAAGGCGGGCACATCCGGTATCGCCCAAGTTCCCTGGCCCAACGAGAGCGCCCCGATCCGGCGCAACTCTCGCCACACCGCGACCCGATGCCGGGAAGGCTCCGCAGCCAGCCGCACCACCAACACCAGCCACCGAGCTGGCTCGTGGTTAGTCACACGGGGCAATGTATCAGCCGTTACATGCACCCGACCCGGCTGGAAGCCTCCGCTGCCACACCGGTGCGAGACCGGGTCAGAGCTTGACGGGGTAGTGCGGTTCGGGGACCTCGGGGGAGAGCCGGCCCTCGATGAAGATGCCGTGCCAGAGCATGAACACCAGCAGTGCCCACAACCGCCGGCTGTGGTCGAGCACGCCGGAGCGGTGCTCCTCCAGCAACTGGAGCACCGCCTGCTTGTTCAGCAGGGCATCGGTCTGCGAGTGCTGGATGATCGACCGCGCCCAGTCGTGCAGCTCGTCCTTCAGCCAGTGCCGGATCGGGACCGGGAAGCCGAGCTTGCGGCGGTTGAGCACGTGCGGTGGCACGACCTGGGCCAGCGCCTGCCGCAGGGCGTACTTGGTGGTCTCCTTGGTGATCTTCTGCTCCAGCGGGATGGTGCTGGCTACCCGGAACACCTCGGGGTCCAGGAACGGAACCCGAAGCTCCAGCGAGTTGGCCATGGTCACCTTGTCCGCCTTGACCAGGATGTCGCCGCGCAGCCAGGTGAACAGGTCCACGTGCTGCATCCGGGTCACCGGGTCCCAGCCCGCCGACATCCGGTACGGCTCGGCGGTGACGTCGGTGTGGGACACGCGCGGGTCGAAGTTGCGCAGCACCGTGCGCAGCTGGTCGTCGCGGAAGATCCGCGCGTTGCCGTAGTAGCGCTGCTCCAGGCTCAACGAGCCCCGGCGCAGCAGGTCCTTGCCGCGAACACCTTCGGGAATCGCGGTGGACACCCGGCCCATGGCCTTGCGCATCGCACCCGGCACCCGCTCGAAGGGCGCCAGCGACAGCGGCTCGCGGTAGATCGTGTAGCCGCCGAAGAGCTCATCCGCGCCCTCACCGGACAGCACGACCTTGACATGCTGGCGGGCCTCCCGCGCGATGAACCACAGCGGCACCAGCGCCGGGTCCGCCACCGGGTCATCCAGGTACCAGATGATCAGCGGCAGTGTGTCCATCATCTCCTGCGGGGACACCGTGCGGATGACGTGCTTGACCCCGATGGCCGCAGCCGACTCCGCGGCGACGTCCACCTCCGAGTAGCCCTGGCGCTCGAACCCGGTCGTGAAGGTGATCAGGTTCGGGTTGTGCTCCTTGGCGAGCGCGGCGATGGCAGTGGAGTCGATGCCGCCGGACAGGAACGCCCCCACCGTCACGTCCGCGCGCATGTGCTTGGCGACCGAGTCGCGCATCACGTTGACGATGTCGTTGTGCAGGCGCTGCGCGTCCCCGTCGGTGTTCGCCGGGCGGGAGTTGAAGTTCGGCGAGAAGTAGCGCTCGGTGACCAGCTCCCCGCCCGGGGCCACCGTGAAGGACATGCCCGACTCGATCCGCCGGACCGAGCGGTGCAGCGACTCGGGCTCCGGTACGTACTGCAGCACCAGGTAGTGCTGGAGGGCCTTGCGGTCCAGGTCCTCGGCGAAGCCCAACGTGTTCGCCAGGTTCAGCAGGCTCTTCTTCTCGCTCGCGAACGCCACGCCGTTCGGTCCGACCGCGTAGAACAGCGGCTTGATGCCGAACGGGTCACGGGCGCCGAAGACGACTCCACGCTGGCTGTCCCAGATCAGGAACGCGAACATGCCACGCAGCCGGCCCACCATCGACGTCCCGAGGTAGTGGTACGCGGCGACGATGACCTCGCCGTCCCCGTCGGTCTCAAACCGTGCCCCGAACCGGTCAATGAGTTCGGCGCGCAGCTCCAGGTAGTTGTAGATCTCGCCGTTGAACAGCATCGTGTACCGGTCGGGCTCGTCCGGCGGCCCCCAGACCAGTGGCTGGTGCGAGTGCTCGATGTCGATGATGGACAGGCGGTTGAAGCCGAACACGACCTCGCCGCCCTGCCACGTCTGACTCTCGTCCGGTCCCCGGTGCCGCTGGCACGCCAAGGCGCTGGCCACCGCGTTCGTCGCGTTCCTGGCGTTGGCTTCGGTGGGACAAACCAGTCCAAGTAGGCCGCACACGCGTCTCGCGCACCTCTCATCTCGGCGTCGTTGGCGTCAGTATGCCGGCTGGTCCCGCGCACGACCGGCCACGGGGGTGTTCGGAACGGACCGTAGCCGCCCCGGCTCGGCGAGCACACCGAGTGTGACCAATCGTGATCTGCTCGCACACTCGGTGGATCGGGGCTCACCCGGCATCGGTAGGCAGGCCAACCCCGGAGCAGTATCGCGGCTACAGCTGGGCTAGGCTCACCCGAGCATTCCGGCGGCGGATCGCGCTCGACACCGAGTGCCGATCGGTTCCGCCGCGTCGGTGAGTTTGGCAGCGAGGAGGCGTCGCGCAGTGGGCCTGAAGGAGGGGACCCGAGTGCCACGGCTGGTCAAGGTCAGTGGGCTGATCGGCCTGGTTGGCGTCGCGGCCACGGGCTGTACGAAGGATCAAGTCCTGGGTTTTGGCTGGCCGCAGGGTGTGACCCCGCAGGCGGAGTCGATGCGAACCCTGTGGACGTGGGCGGTGATCGCGGCACTGGCCGTCGGCGTGATCGTCTGGGGGCTGATCCTCTGGGCGGTGGCGTTCCACCGCAAGAAGGGTGAGGAGCTGCCGCGCCAGTTCCAGTACAACCTTCCCCTGGAGATCGTCTACACGGTCATCCCGTTCGTGATGGTCGTGGTGCTGTTCTACTTCACGGCCACCACTGAGAACTACGTCGACGCCAAGTCGGACGAGCATCCGGGTGCTCGGGTCGACGTGGTCGCGTTCCAGTGGAACTGGGAGTTCAAGTACGACGCCTACCGGGACGCCAGCGGGCGCACCGTGCCGGCGACCGGAGCGGACGGCCTGCCGGTCAGCACGGTCGGCAGCAGCGACGAGGTTCCGCTGCTGGTGCTGCCGACCGGTTCCACAGTCGAGTACCACCTGCTGTCGAAGGATGTCATCCACTCGTTCTGGGTGCCGGCGTTCAACTTCAAGCGGGACGTGTTCCCGTACCCGGACAAGAACAACCAGGACAGCGTCTTCCAGAACACCATCGACCGGGAAGGCGCGTTCGTCGGCCGGTGCGCGGAGCTGTGTGGCACGTACCACTCGATGATGAACTTCGAGGTGCGCGCCCTCTCGCCGGACAAGTTCGAGCACTACATGGACCTGCGCAGGGCGATCAACCCGGCAACCGGCCACCCGTTCACGGCTGCCGAGGCCCTCAGTGCCATGAACTGCGGCGAGTTGTGCACGCCGCACTCCGTGACCACCTATCCGTTCAACACCAAGCGCGACACGGGCGTGCCGTCCGAGCGCGGCAGCAACGGTTGAGGCGCGCCGGGCGCGGCTTGAGAGCGAGGACGCTATGAAGGTCGAAGCGAGGATCTTCAACACCATTACCTTCTTCTTCTTCATCTCGGCGATCGTCTACGGTGTCTGGTCCAAGGAACCGGTGGGGACGGTGGCGTTGATCCTGGTCGGCGGCCTGTCGCTGCTGATCGGGAGCTACTTCCAGTTCGTCGCACGCCGGATCGAGCCCCGCCCGGAGGACAACCCGGAAGCGGAGATCAGCGACGGCGCCGGGGAGATGGGCTTCTTCAGCCCGGGCAGTTACTGGCCGGTCGGGCTGGCGGCGGCGGCCGGTTTCGGCGGCCTGGCGTTCGCCTTCTTCCACGTCTGGATGATCGTGCTGGCCGTGGGCTTCATCCTGATCATGGTCGCGGGCCTGGTGTTCGAGTACCACACCGGACCGGGTCACGAGTGAGCTGAGGATCTTCAGCGACAACGCCCCTTCAACCGCTGGTTGGAGGGGCGTTGTGCTGAGCACCGGCTGTGCGTGCTTCTACGATCACAGTGACGACGTCCCAAACTGGAGGTAACCGTGATCACGGCGATCGTGCTGATTCAGACCGCGGCGGATCGGCTCACCGAGGCGGCGCAGGAGATCGCGGACCTGGAAGGCGTCGCCGAGGTGTACTCGTGCGCCGGTGACGTGGATCTCATCGCGATCCTGCGGGTCAGCGACCACGAGCAGATCGCGGACATCGTGCCGGGGCGGATCAACAAGGTGCCGGGGGTGCTGGACACCGACACGCACATCGCGTTCCGGTCGTACTCCCGGCGGGACACCGAGGCGGCCTTCTCCATCGGCCTGGAATCCGGCGACTGAGTCCAGCAGAGGTCCCTCCGGCAGGCCCTGACCGGAGGTTTCCGTGACCGCCGGGAAAACGGCTTACTGGGCGAGTTGCGACCGCAGGTCGCTGGACCGCTTTGCCCAGCGTGCGAGGAGATCCGCCGCGGCGCCGGAGTCGACGGCGCCCGCTACCCGGTCCCTGCCCTCGCTGAGCTGCGCGTGCAGGTCCTCAGCCGGCCCCTCGTACGCGACCAGCGCGCCGGCGGCGTTGATGAGCGCGGCATCGCGAACGGGGCCGCGCTCACCCGCCAGGAACCGCCGGATGGCTGCGGCGTTGACGTCTGGTCCACCGCCCCGCAGCGATTCCGGTGTGGTCACTGGCACGCCGATGGCCGTCGGATCGATGCGCTCCTGGCGCACCTGGCCGTCGCGCACCACCCATGCCTTGGTGGTCGTTGTGGTGGTGATCTCGTCGAGACCATCATCACCACTGACCACCAGCACCGAGTGGCCCCGGGCGGCGAACACCTCGGCCAGCACCGGTGCCATGCGGGAATCGGCGCAGCCGATGAGCCCGGCCGAAGGCTGGGCCGGGTTGGTCAGCGGTCCCAGGAAGTTGAAGGCGGTGGGGATGCCCAGCTCCCGGCGTGGACCGGACGTGTGCCGGTATGCCGGGTGGAACTTGGCCGCGAAGCAGAACCCGACGCCCAGCTCGGTCACCGAGGCGCGCACGCCCTCCGGCGGCAGGTCGATGGCGACGCCGAGGGTTTCCAGGACATCGGCGGTCCCGCACTTCGACGAAGCCGCGCGGTTGCCGTGTTTGACCACCGGGACGCCGGCCGCCGCGACCGCGATCGACGCCATCGTCGAGATGTTGACCGTGCCCGACCGGTCACCTCCCGTGCCGACGACGTCCACCGCGCGGCCGGGGATCTCCAGCCGCTGCGAGTGCGCCAGCATGGCGTCCGCCATACCGCGTATCTCGGCGGCCGTTTCCCTCTTGGCCTTGAGGGCGATGGCGAACCCGGCGATCTGAGCCGGCGTCGCCTCGCCGGCCATCACCAGGTCCATCGCCCACGCCGTGTCCTCGGCGGAGAGGTCCCTGCCGGCCACCAGATTGCCCAGCAGGGCGGCCCAACTTCCGGCCATGGTTCCCACGCGATCTCCGTTCAGCGCACCGGCCAGCCCGGCCAGCCGGCGGTGTCAGCGAGCGGTGGCGGCTGGCCGCGCTCGCAGGACTTCGGCCACCGTTTCGGCCGCCGACAGCGGGTCCAGCGGGTGCACCAGCACCGCGTCCGCCTGGGACCAGGTTGCCAGCCAGCGGTCGTCCTTCCGCCGCACGGTCACCACGATCGGCGGGCAGCCGGTGATCTCGTTCTTGAGCTGCCGGGACACACCCATGCCGCCGGTCGGCTGCGCCTCACCGTCGAGAATCGCCAGGTCGACGCCTCCGCCGTCCACCTCGGCGAGCACGTCGGCCACGCTGCCGGCCTCGATGTAGTGAACCCGACCGAGGTCCGGCGCCGGTCGGCGGCCGACCGCTGTGATGATCGCCTCACGGACATCGGGCCGATGGCTGAACACGAGAACGTTCGTGGTCGCTGTGCTCATCAGCTCCTCCTCTGCGGGGGTGGGGCGGACCCGGTGGAACGAGACCCGGTGAACCCGAACCTGTGATACCGAACATTGCCCAGAATCCACTCGGATGCTATCGGCCCGGCGCGCCGCGGAGTAGGGGACCGCGATCAACATGCGTGCCGACCAGGTGTGGACCCCGCTGGCCGCCCCTTCCCAGAGATCGGGAAATCCGAGGTCATCGACGGTTTCCGGGGAGGGGTGCCGAGCTGGGGTCCCACGCGACCGGTCGTTCACCGTCAGTTACACAATCGTGCGAATCCGGTATCGGGCGGACCCGCGCGGGCAGGCGGAAAACCTGCAAGACATAATGCGTCGCGTGACAACGGCAGCGCCCTCCATCAGTCAACGCGTGCACTCGCTGAACCGGCCGAACATGGTCAGCGTGGGCACCATCGTGTGGTTGTCCAGCGAGCTGATGTTCTTCGCTGGCCTCTTCGCCATGTTCTTCACGGTGAAGGCGCAGAACGTGGGCGAGTGGCCACCACCGCCAGCGCATCTCGACATCCCCTACGCCCTGCCCTTCACGATCATCCTGGTGGCGTCCTCGTTCACCTGCCAGTGGGGCGTGTTCGCAGCGGAGCGCGGCGACGTGTACGGGTTGCGCCGCTGGTACACGATCACGCTGCTGATGGGGACGATCTTCGTGCTCGGCCAGGCGGGTGAGTACTACCAGCTGGTCAACTTCCACGACACGACGATCTCCTCGTCCGCCTTCGGCACGGTCTTCTACCTGACCACCGGGTTCCACGGTCTGCACGTGATCGGCGGGCTGCTCGCGTTCATCTTCCTGATGGCGCGGACGAAGCTCAGCAAGTTCACTCCGTCCCAGGCCGTAGCGGCGATCGTGGTGTCGTACTACTGGCACTTCGTGGACATCGTGTGGATCGGGCTGTTCGCCTGCATCTACCTCGTCCCCTAGCGCGACGTTGCCGCCGCTGAACTCCCGTACCTGACAGCAAGGGTTGCCGCACTCATGACCACCAACACAAAA
Source organism: Pseudonocardiaceae bacterium (assembly GCA_051984675.1). Classification (GTDB taxonomy): domain Bacteria; phylum Actinomycetota; class Actinomycetes; order Mycobacteriales; family Pseudonocardiaceae; genus JBPYFK01. The sequence goes on from JBPYFK010000008.1 coordinate 112,164, forward strand.
CGGAACCGGGCCGGCTCGAAGCTGCGCCGCCGGCTTTCCGGTGTGCTGGCGCTGGGCATCGCCCTGGTAGGCGCCGGCGGGCTCTACACCTTCCTGCTGCCCCAGCCGCAGACGGCGCACGCCGACACGAACACGGCGTTGATCCGGCAGGGTGAGCAGCTCTACAACAACGCCTGCATCACCTGTCACGGCGCGAACCTGCAGGGTGTGCAGGACCGCGGGCCGTCGCTGGTCGGAGTGGGCTCGGCCGCGGTGCACTTCCAGGTCTCCAGTGGCCGGATGCCGATGGTCCGTCAGGAAGCCCAGGCCGAGCGCAAGCCGCCGAAGTTCACCCCGGAGCAGATCGACGCGCTGGAGGCCTACGTCCAGGCCTACGGCGGCGGCCCGGAGGCCCCGGAGGCCGCTGGCGCGGCCCTGCGCGGCCCCGACTCGGCGCGCGGCGGCGAGCTGTTCCGGCTCAACTGCGCGTCCTGCCACAACTTCACCGGGCGCGGGATCGCGATGTCGCAGGGGAAGTTCGCGCCGAACCTCAAGGACGCCAGCGAGCAGCAGATCTACGAGGCGATGCTCACCGGCCCGCAGAACATGCCGAAGTTCTCGGACCGGCAGCTGACTCCTGAGGAGAAGAAGGACATCGTCGCCTACATCAAGTCGGTCACCGACGGCAACAACAACCCGGGCGGCAATGATCTGGGCGGGTACGGCCCGGGGCCGGAGACGGTGATCGCGTGGGTGGTCGGTCTCGGTGCGTTGATCGGGATCACGCTGTGGATCGGAGCCAGGGCATGAGTGAGCACAGCGACAGCAGGCAGCAGGACAGGGAGCTCACCGAGGCCGAACTGGCGGAGATGAGCCGCGACGAGAAGATGCGGCTGGGCCTCGCGCTTGACGACGTCGAGTTGGCCGAGTATCGGGACCGGTGGCCGGTCCAGGGCACCCGGGCCGAGCGCCGCGCCGAGCGTGCGGTCGCCGCCTGGTTCACGCTCGCCGGGTTGTCGGCGCTGGCGTTCATCGGCGTGTTCGTCTTCTGGCCGTGGCACTACGCCGACCCGCTGACCAACCCGCACGGCTACTTGATCTACTCGCTGTACAACCCGCTGATCGGGTTCTTCCTCGGCCTGTCGATCCTGTCGGTCGGCGTGGGTGCGGTGCTGTACACGAAGAAGTTCCTCCCGCACGAGGTCGCGGTCCAGCAGCGGCACGACGGCCCGTCCAGCGAGTTGGACCGCCAGACCACGACCGCGCTGCTGGCCGACGCCGGCAACCGCAGCGGCATCGCCCGGCGCGCGCTGGTCAAGCGCACCGCAGGCTTCGGCGTGGGCATCTTCGGGCTCGGGACCGGCGTTTTCGCGCTCGGCGGGCTGGTCAAGAACCCGTGGGCGGGGCCGCCGCAGGACACCCTCGCGCACACCGGGTGGCTGTCCCCCGACGGCGAGAAGACGTTCCTGCGTCGTGACACCGGTGATCCGCACGAGGTCGCGCTGGTGCGGCCGGAGGACATCGCGGCGGGCGGCTTCGAGACGGTCTTCCCGTTCCGGGAGTCGATGCGCAACAACCCCGAGGAGCTGTCCGAGTCGATGCGCGCGGGCGACGCGCCGGTCATGCTGATTCACCTGCGCCCCGGCAGCACGCCCGTCAAGCGCAAGGGCCAGGAGGACTTCAACTACGGGGACTTCTTCGCCTACTCGAAGATCTGCACCCACCTGGGCTGCCCGACCTCGCTGTTCGAGCAGCAGACCGGCCGGCTGCTGTGCCCGTGTCACCAGTCGCAGTTCGACGTGGTGAACACCTACGCCAAGCCGGTCTTCGGTCCGGCCACGCGATCCCTGCCACAGCTGCCGATCACGGTGGACGAGTCGGGATATTTTGTGGCCAAGCACGACTTCATTGAGCCCGTTGGCCCGGCCTACTGGGAGCGCAAGTCATGAGTTCGATCACAACGCCCACCAAGTCGGAAAGCGCCGCGTACGCCAAGGCCGCCACGGCGGCGGACGAACTTGACACGCGCTACCACTTCGCCCAGGGCCTGCGGCGGCAGCTGAACAAGGTCTTCCCGACGCACTGGTCCTTCCTGCTCGGCGAGATCGCGCTGTACTCGTTCGTGCTGCTCGTGCTCACCGGTGTCTACCTGGCGATCTTCTTCGAGCCCTCCATGCAGGAGGTCACCTACAACGGCATCTACCGCAACCTGCAGGGCGTGGAGATGTCCCGTGCGTTCGCCAGCACGCTGGACATCTCCTTCGAGGTCCGCGGTGGGCTGTTCGTGCGGCAGCTGCACCACTGGGCGGCGGTGGTCTTCGTCGCCGCGATGATGGCGCACATGTTCCGGGTGTTCTTCACCGGAGCTTTCCGGCGTCCGCGCGAGACCAACTGGACCATCGGCGCGCTGCTGCTGATCCTCGGCATGTTCGAGGGCTTCTTCGGCTACTCCCTGCCGGACGACCTGCTCTCCGGCACCGGTATCCGGGCCACGATGTCCGGCATCGTGCTGTCGATCCCGGTGATCGGCACGTGGATGCACTGGATTCTGTTCGGCGGCAAGTTCCCGGGCACGGAGATCATCCCCCGGCTGTACATCCTGCACGTGCTGCTGATCCCGGGGATCATGCTCGGCCTGGTGGCGGCGCACCTGGCGGTGGTCTGGTACCAGAAGCACACCCAGTTCCCGGGCGTGCGGCGCAAGGAGACCAACGTCGTCGGCGTTCGCATCATGCCCACCTTCGCGGCCAAGGGCGGTGCGTTCTTCACGCTGGTGACCGGCGTCCTGGCCGTCATCAGCGGGGTGTTCCAGATCAACCCGATCTGGAGCATCGGCCCGTACAACCCGGCGCACGTCTCGGCGGCCTCCCAGCCGGACTGGTACCTGATGTGGGCGGACGGCATCCTGCGGATCTTCCCGGCCTGGGAGCTCTACCTCGGTCCGTACACGGTTCCGCCGGTGTTCTTCGGTGCCGTGGGCGGTATGGGCGTGCTGTTCACGTTGCTGCTCGCGTACCCGATGATCGAGCGGAAGCTGAGCAAGGACGACGCGCACCACAACCTGTTGCAGCGCCCGCGTGACGTGCCGGTGCGCACCAGCCTCGGTGTGATGGCGATCACGCTGTTCCTGGTGCTGATGGCTTCGGGTATGAACGACCTGCTCGCGTTCCAGCTCAACATCGACCTGAACCTGATGACCTGGCTCGGCCGGATCGGCTTGCTGCTCTTCCCGCCGATCGCGTACTTCATCACCTACCGCGTCTGCATCGGCTTGCAGCGCGCGGACCGCGAGGTGCTGGAGCACGGCGTGGAGACCGGCATCATCAAGCGGCTGCCGCACGGCGAGTTCATCGAGGTCCACCAGCCGCTCGGCCCGGTGGACGACCACGGCCACCCGGAAGCGCTGCCGTACCAGGGCGCCCCGGTCCCGAAGAAGATGAACAAGCTCGGCATGGCCGGGCACCCGGTTCCGGGCAGCCTGCTGCGGCCCGACCCCGCTGAAGAGACGAGGGCTCTGGAACGCGCTGACGCGGCCGAGGCCGAGGCGCAGCGGCAGGAGGAGAACAACGCCGAGCGGCGTGAACTCGTCGCCGGCAAGCCTCAGCAGCCCAAGGAGTGACGCCCTGAAGGGCGTATACACACCGAACGGGGTCCGTCTACTGGCGGACCCCGTTGCTGTTGCCGCCAGCCGGCGGGATCGGTCCGGCGGTACCGTCCGGGTATGACGTCGATCACTGACCCTGCAGTCCGAGCGTTCCTGGAAGAGGGCACGCGGACGGGCAAGCTCGGTTACACCGCCCAGGACGGACGGCCGCTGGTCGCGCCGGTCTGGTTCGTGCTCGAAGGCGACGCGCTGGTGTTCAACACCGGGAAGGGCACGGCGAAAGGTGCCGCGATCCTCCGGGATCCCCGGTTGGTGCTGTGTGTGGATCTCGAGGAGCCGCCGTTCGGCTTTGTCCAGGTGCAGGGCGAGGCGACGGTCTCGGAGGACCCGGACGAGCTCCTGCGCACCGCTACCAGGATCGCAGGTCGGTACATGGGGGCGAACCGTGCCGAGGAGTTCGGCCGCCGCAACGGTGTCCCCGGCGAACTGGTCGTGCGGCTGCGCCCGACCAAGGTGATCGCCGCGTTCGACATGGTCGCGTGACGGGCTTACGCGGTCAGTCCACGGCCGCGTAAGGCGTGCGGCCGGCGACGGCGCGGTCCAGCCAGCCCCGCCAGCTTCCGGCGGCACCGGCCGGTTCGGACCAGGGAAGTGCGCAGCGGACCAGACGAGTGCCTCCGGTGGTCAGCCACCGGTACAGGACGTGCACCTCGTCCGCTGGCGCTCCGCGCAGCGGGTCCTCGCCAGGCCGGACGGTCTCCGCGCAGGCCACCAGCGTGTCCACCACCGGCATGGGCCGCGTGCCCTGCGGGGCCACACCGGCGGAGGCGAGCCGGCCGTAGCGCAGGACCGCCAGGTGCCACCCACCCGAGCCGTCCGGGCGGGCGGCGACCAGCTCCGGTACCGCCGCCAGGGCGGCCAGCCGCTGGCCCCGGTCCAGTGCCCGAACCAGGGCGGCGAGCTGATCACGATGCGCCGCCGCGTCCTCGAATCGCTGCGCCAGCGACAGGCGGTCAAGATCGGCGTGCAGGCGCGACAGCAGAGCGTCGTTCGTTCCAGTGATCACATCGCGCACCGTGATCACCGTCGTCGTGTACTCCTCGATACTCTCCTTGCCGGCACAAGGCGCGCCGCAGCGCCCGAGTTCGTAGAGCGCGCACGGGTGCCCCTGCGGGTCCCGGGCTGGAATCCGGTCGGTGCAGCGGCGGAGCGTCGTCGCCGATTGGAGCGCCTCGACCGCCTCAGCCGCCGCGTTCTTGGAGCTGAAGGGCCCGAACGCGCCGGCACGCGGCCGGCGTACCACCGACAGTCGGGGGAAGGACTCGTCGGTCAGGACGACCCACCACGTGCGGCGGGGGAACTTCGACCGCCGGTTGTACCTGGGCTGGTGCGCAGCGAGCAGTCGTAGCTCCCGGACCTCCGCTTCCAGCGGGTGGCTGCATTCCACATGGTCGACCCGGTCGGCGATGCCGACCATTTCCTTGATCCGGCTGCGCCGCTCGCCCGCGGTGAAGTACTGGCGAACGCGCCGTCGCAGATCGCGGGCCGTGCCGACGTAGAGCACCTCGTCGTTGGGACCCCGGAACAGGTACACGCCTGGTGCGTTCGGCAGGGCGTCCGCGAGCGCACGCTTGCGCCGCTGCTGCGGGCTGACGTCGGGCAGGTGGTCGAGCAGCTCCTCCAGGGTGTGCACGCCGAGCGGGCCGACCCGCTCCAGCAGGCTGTGCAGAACGTCCACTGTGGCCCGTGCGTCCGCGAGCGCCCGGTGCACCGGTTCGGTTCGCGCGTGCAGAATCCGCGCCAGCGTGGCGAGTTTGTGGTTCGGCGTTTCGTCGCGGGTGAGCACCCGGCGGGCCAACCGGGCCGTGCACACCACCGCTGGTTTCGGCCACCGCAGTCCGAACCGCTCGCAGGCCGCCCGCAGGAAACCCGTGTCGAAGGGAGCGTTGTGCGCTACCAGCACGGCTCCGGCGGCGAACTCGAGGAACGCCGGGAGCACGGATTCCAGCACCGGAGCTTCGGCGACCATCGCTTCGGTGATCCCGGTCATCGACACCACCGCCGGCGGGATGCCACGGCGCGGGTTCACCAACGTCGCGAACTCGCCGACGACCTCGCCACCGCGCACCTTGACCGCGCCGATCTCGGTCACCGCGTCCCGATCACTGCTGCCGCCGGTGGTTTCCAGGTCAACGACCACGAAGGTGACCTGGTGCAGCGGCACCCCGAGATCCGTGACGTCGTCGAAGGACAACTGCGGGTCGACGGACAACTGTGGACTGGCAGGTGTCATGATCGTTTCGGTAATCTCCTGTCGTCGGCGTCGATGAACCGTACGACCCCGCACCGACACCGCCCGCACCGACATGGCCGCACCGACATGGCCCGACCGGCACAGGTCGGATGAGCTGCTGCCTGAGCCCGGCGACTAGGCTGTGAGGATGGCGGCGTCGATGCCGGGGGGCGAGGACGCATCCCCCCACCCTGAAGAGTCTGCTGTGGACGCTGGTCCACGCGACGCCGCGCCGGTCGACTGGGACGCCCTGCCCGGTGCGCTGCGGTCCCGGCTCGCGGAGCTCGCCGCGTCCGCGCTCGGTGACATGCGCGGCTCCGACGTGCCGGCGCAACTGCGTCCGGTGATTCGGTTCGCGCCCGCGAAACGCGCCAAGCTCGGCCAGGCTGCTCTCGTCGGGGCGTTCCACGACTCGGAAGTGTTCCGCACCGCGGTAGTGGACTGGTGCCGAAAGAACCGTCCCGAGGCGCTCGACGTCGAGGCCGAGGACGCCGTGGACGTCGCCGTGGCCACGCTCCTGCTCGGCAAGCACGCCGCGGTCCACTATGTCGAGCTGTGCGACTTCCGCGCTGAGCAGGGCAGGTTGCGCCGGGAACGGGACGCGGCGGCGGCGCGCTCGGAGAAGCTGGAAGCCGAGATCCGGCGGCTGCGCGCCGACCTGGAGGAGGCGCGCGCTGCTACCGATCGGGCACGTGACGAGAACACCGGCGAAGCCGACCGCCTGCGGAAGCGGCTGCGGGAGCAGGGCGTGCGGCTCCGGGAGGCAAAGGACGTCGCCGAGGAGGCGCGGGCGGAGTTGGAGCGGGTGCGCGAGGAGGCTGCGAGCACGGTCGAGGAGATGGCCGTGCAGCGCGACCGCGAGCGCGAGCGCGCCAGGTCTGAGCAGGGCCGGGCTGAGCGGGCGCGGCAGGATGCGGAGCTGGCCCGCCAGTCGGCCCGGGAGGCCCGGCAGGCGGACGAAGTCCGCCTCGGCCTGCTGCTGGACACGCTGGAAGGCGCGATCGGCGGGCTGCGGCGGGAGATCGGCTCGTCCAGCAGCGGTCGGCGGCCCGCCGACGCCGTGACCGGCGCGCGTGCCCCGAGCGCGCTGACCGAAGACGTGCCCGACGTGGCCGCGCTGGAACGGCTGCTCGCGCTCCCCGCGGTCCACCTGATCGTCGACGGTTACAACGTGACCAAGACCGGCTACCCGGAGCTGCCGCTGGCCGATCAGCGCGAGCGGCTGGCGAACCAGCTGGCGGCTCTGGCCTCGCGCACCGGGGCGGAGGTGACAGTCATCTTCGACGGTGCCGACGTGTTGTCCGTGCCGGTCGCCGGACCTCGCGGGGTGCGGGTTCTGTTCAGCGAGCCGGGTGTGCAGGCCGACGACGTGATCCGCTCGTTGGTCGCCGCGGAGCCCGCGGGACGGCCGCTGGTGGTTGCGACGTCGGATCGCGAGGTGGTGGAGTCCGTCCGGCCGCACGGCGCGCATCCGGTCTCGTCTGGACTGTTGCTCGCGCGGATCAGCCGGGTGTGACGCCGACTGTTGACCGCTGACGGACAGCGGTCAACAGCTCGACCGATCTTCGACATGCAGCTCGGCGCTGAAACCGACCGCTCGCAGAGTGATCGATTTCATAGCACGATCACGACGTGATCTCGGTCTTCACACGGATTGGCGTAGATAAATCGCCAGCATAGGGCCAACATCGCCCTGATGAACACACTCAGCTATCGCCGTTGACCCGATAGAGGCCTTGTGCGCGGGTGCACAAAATTTACGCCCCGCTTCTGGACCATCGGACTCACTTTTCGTAGCCTATGCGAGACCTCGCGGCGATCAGTCGCCCAAACCGGGCGGCTCCGCGAGTCCCGCCGAATCGGCCGTCGGGGGGCCGAACCGGGCACCAGCTCGTGAAACCAGCGCAGGTGCGTGCGCGCTCATGCCGCCGCAGCACCCGGCTGGACCCCGAGACCCCGGTAGGCGGTCGGAGCAGACGAAGGAGCTGTGCGCTACGTGGCGTCGCACCGACTGAAACGTTCGATGCGTGGAGCCCTGGCGGCCACGGCCGTCGCTACCGCCGTCGGGATCACCTCCGCGCCCGCGATCGCGGACCCGGCCCCCCCGAGCAACGCCAACGACGCGGCCAACCAGCTGCACCAGTTGTCGAGCCAGGCCGAGGTTCTCACCAACCAGTTCCAGAAGGCCCAGGACGACCACAACGCGCGCCTGGGGGACCTGGCGCGGGCCAATGCCGAGGCAGGACACGCCCAGGAGGTCGCCAACCAGGCCCGGACCGAAGAGGAGAAGTTCCGCGGTCAGGTCGACCGCCTCACCCATGCCTCCTTCCAGGGCGCGCGGATGAACCAGCTGTCCGAGCTGCTGGTCAGCAAGAGCCCGACGGATTACCTGGACAGAGCCTCGGCTCTGGACATTCTCTCCAAGGACCAGGACGACGTGCTCAAGCGCTTCACCAGCGCCACGCAGCAGGCCAACGCCGCCGAGCAGCAGGCCCAGGACGCGCGCAATCGGGCGCAGCAGGCCGAAGCCGACGCCGCGCGCATCCTCAACGACCTGCAGCAGAAGAAGGCGGCCATGGACGCCCAGGTGGCCAAGGCCAACGACTTCTACCAGTCGCTGAGCGCGAAGGAGAAGAAGGCGATCAGCGGCACCGATGACACGGTTGGCGCTCTGGCCGGTTCCGGTGCCGCGATCCAGGCCGTGAACTCCGCGCTGAGCAAGGTGGGTGACCCGTACGTCTGGGGCGCCACCGGGCCGAACCAGTTCGACTGCTCGGGCCTCGTGCAGTGGGCCTATCGGCAGGCCGGTATCTCGCTGCCGCGGTCGACCTACTCGCAGGTGGGCGTGGGTCGCTCGGTGTCCCAAAGCAACCTGCAACCGGGCGACCTGATCTTCTTCAACGGCGAGGAGCACGTCGGCATCTATGTCGGTGGTGGCAAGGTCGTGCACGCACCGACCGAGGGGGAGAACGTGAAGGTGACTCCTTACCAGTACATCGGCTCGGTGGATGCGATTCGGCGCGTCGCGGGTTGATCCCGTTGTGCCGACCGGGGGCGGGCGCGCCCGCCGCGCCGCCCCCGATCACGGGCCCGCTCCACCGTCAGGACGACGTTTCCTGCCGTTTCCGGTGGCTGGCCCTAGCATCTGCGTGTGCACCGCTGGGCGGTACGGGGATGGCCGTGCGTGGCCGTCGCCACAGCGATCCTGCTCGGGCTGGCGGTGGTGTCGCTGCCCGGCAGTAACGGTCGCGCCCCAGCCCAACTCACACCGCCGAACCAGCGCGTCGCGTCGGGGCTTTCCGTGCCCTGGATGCTCAGTGCCGAGGCGGATGCCCGGCGCCAGGATTCCCGCACCCAGCGGGTGCGAGCGCTGCTGGAGCAGCGAGCCCAAGCGGTGCGCCACCGCGACAAGACGGCGTTCCTGGCCACCGTCGACCCCAAGGCGCCGCAGGAGTTCCTGGACCTCCAACGGGCGATGTTCGACAACCTCACGGAGGTCCCGTTCTCGCAGTGGGACTACACCGTGGACGGTACGCAGCCCGCACGCCAGCCGGCGGGTCTGCCGGTCCCGGCGGACGAGGTGTGGGCCCCACGGGTCACCCTGAACTATGGGCTGTCCCGTGTGGACACCGTCGCGACCGGTCGGCCGATGGGGTTCGTGTTCGCCCGGCGCGGTGACTCCTGGTACCTCACCGACGACGAGAGCTTCCACCAACCCGATCTTGTGACACCCGGTCGGGAGACATGGCGGGGACCGTGGGACTTCGCGCCCTGCCGGGTGCGAACCACCTCGGCCGGCATGGTGATCAGCCACGACGGTCACCGCGAGCTGGCCAACCGGGTCGCCGGGATGCTGGACCAGGTCATCGGCGGGGTGACCGACGTGTGGGGACGCGGGTGGTCCCAGCGGGTCGCGGTGCTGATCCCGGACTCGCCCGACGAGCTGCGCTCGCTGGTCGGATCACAGTTCGCGGTGGACGGGATCGCCGCCGTTGCGGTGGCCGACCGGGTGGACCCGGCGGTGCACCGCGTCGAAGGACCGCGCGTCGTGCTCAATCCCCGGACAGCTCAGCGGCTGTCCGACGTGGCGCTGCGCGTCGTGCTGCAGCATGAGGTCACGCATGTCGCCGCCCGGGCGGACACAGTGGACGGTGCCCCGATGTGGTTGCTGGAGGGGTTCGCCGACTACGTCGGCTACCGCAAGAGCGGCATCGCGGCCGCGCAGATCGCGCCCGACCTCGCCACCGAGTTGCGTCGCGGTCCACCGCCCGCGGGGCTTCCCGCGGACGCCGAGTTCCACCTTCCCGGACCGCGCCTGGACCTCGCCTACCAGCAGTCTTGGTCGGTGGTGCGCTACCTGGCCGAACGAGCGGGCGAGCGGCGGGTGGTGGACCTGTACCGCCGGATCGCCGGTAGTGGCACCAACGCCAGCGTCGATCCCGCGTTGCGTGAGGTCGCCGGGCTGGACACGGCTGGCTTGATCGCCGGCTGGCGCGCCCACCTACGTCGTACCTTCGGGTGATTGTGGGGGCGGTTGGGCGTGTTGGTCACTGGCGCCCGATTCCGGCTAGGTTGGGACGGTATGCGGGTGCATGTGGTATCGGACGTCCATGGCAACACCGAAGCCTTGAAACGGGCCGGTGACGGCGCCGACGCCTTGGTCGTGCTCGGCGACCTGATCGACTTCGTGGACTACCACGACCACAGCCGGGGCATCCTGGGCGCGGTTTTCGGGCCGGAGAAGGTCGCCCGGTTCGCTGAGCTGCGCCGCAACCACCGCGGTCCCGAGATCGCCGCGTACGTCCGCTCGCTGTGGGCGAGCCTTTCCGATCCGGCCAGGGTCATCGAGGACGCGGTGCGCGAGCAGTACGCCGAACTGTTCGCCGCGATGCCGGCGCCCACGTACGTGACGGCTGGCAATGTCGACGCCCCACACCTGTGGCAGGAGTTCGCGGGGGACGGAATCCACCCGCTGGACAGCGAGTCCGTGGACATCGGTGGCCTGCGTTTCGGGTTCGTTGGCGGAGCGTTGCTGCCACCGGGCGGCACGCTGCGGCGGAACTCGCCGTGGGTGCCGTACCTGCGCGAGGAAGCCGAGTACGACGCGGCGCTGTCCGAACTGGGCGCGGTGGATGTCCTGTGCAGCCACATCCCACCGGCGATCCCCGAGCTGGTCTACGACGTCGTGGCGCGCCGGCACGAGCACGGCTCGCGGGGATTGCTCGCGGCCGTCCAGCGTCACAAACCCCGCTATTCGCTGTTCGGTCACGTCCACCAGCCGCTGGCGCAGCGGGTGCGCGTGGGGCACACCGAGTGCGTCAACGTCGGGCACTTCCAGCGCAGCGCGCGACCCTACGTCCTGCGGTGGTGAGCGAGCCGGCCAGCTGTGTCGGGCACAGGTCGTGCGGGTCAAATGTGGCGAACAACTGGCCGCCGGTGGCCGCTGTGCACCGGTGCACGCGGTAACCTGCGCGGCATGGTCGATCAGTCCACCCAGTCCATTGTGATCGAGGCTCCCCCAGCGGAGATCATGGCGGTGATCTCGGATTTCGCCTCCTACCCGGAGTGGGCGGAGGCGGTCAAGGAGACAGAGGTTCTCTCCACCACGGGGGACCGGGCCGAGTCCGTTCGCTTCGTCCTTGACGCGGGCGTGGTCAAGGACACCTACGTGCTGGTCTACGACTGGGCCGCGGACGGGCTGTCGGTCGACTGGAAGCTCACCGAGGGGCAGGTGCAGAAGGCCCAGAAGGGTCGCTACCAGCTGCGACCACTGGCGGACGGCACGACCGAGGTGACCTACAGCCTGGCCGTGGACCTGGCGATCCCGATGATCGGCATGTTCCGGCGCAAAGCGGAGAAGATGATCATGGATACGGCGTTGAGGGAACTCAAGCGCCGTGTGGAGAGCGCCCGGTAGCCAGTAGCCCCGGCTAGCGAGCCGACCTGAGCAGCACATCCCCACCCAAGGGAAGCCACCCACAAGGGACGGATCTCCGTTGCGAGTTCTGCTATTCACCGGCAAAGGCGGCGTGGGCAAGACCACTCTCGCCGCCGCGACCGCCGTCCGGCTGGTTGGTCGAGGATGCAAGACGCTGGTCGTGTCGACCGACCCGGCCCACTCGCTGGCCGATGCGCTCGGTGTGTCGCTCGGGCCCGAACCGGTCGACGTCGATCTCCCGGACGGTGCCGGGCTGTCCGCGATGCACGTGCAGACCCGCCATCTCCTTGACGGCGCGTGGGCGGAACTTCGGCAGCACCTGAAGACCCTGCTCACGGGCTCAGGAGTCACCGAGGTGGAGGCCGAGGAACTCACCGTGCTCCCCGGGGTGGAGGACCTCCTCGCCCTGTCCGAAGTCCGACGCCACGCCCAGTCGGGCCGCTGGGACGCGGTGGTCGTGGACTGTGGCCCGACCGCCGAGACGCTGCGGCTGCTCGCGCTGCCCGAAGCCTTCGCGAGCTATCTGGAGCGTCTGTTCCCCACCCACCACCGGGTGGTTCGCGGGATGCTCGCGGCACTGGCGGGCAGCGACAACAGCGACCGGTGGAACGCCGTCGGGGACGCGCTCAGCCGGCTCGCCGACGAACTGCGCGCGCTGCGGGACCTGCTCACCGACGCCGAGACGACCAGCATCCGGCTGGTACTGACCCCGGAAGCTCTGGTGGCGGCAGAAACCAGGCGGACGCTGACCGCGCTCGCTCTGCAGGAGATCGCGGTCGACGGCCTGGTGGCCAACCGGTTGGTACCCCACCCCGGCTCGGCGCGGGGGGTCGCCGCGGGGTGGCTGCGCGCCCGGCGCGTGGAGCAGGACGCCGTGCTCGCCGAACTCCGGGAGACCACGGACCTGCCGGTCCACGTCGTCGGCTACCGGTCCGCCGAGCCGGTGGGTGCCTCCGCGCTGCTGGACGTGGCTGTCGAACTCTACGGCGACGAGGACCCGCTGATCGGGGTCGAGCAGCAGCCGGTCCTCGACGTCGCTGGTGGGGGCCGCTCGCTGGACTCGGAGTACTCCTTGCGCGTCGCGCTGCCGTTGCACGCCGACGCGGAACTGGATCTCGCACGAATCGGCGACGAACTGGCTGTCACCGTGGACGGTCGCCGCCGGCTGATCACACTGCCTGCGGTCTTACAGCGATGCCTCGTCACCGATGCCGTCGCCGGGGATGACGGCCTGACCGTGACCTTCCGTCCCGACCCTGCGCTGTGGATGCGGTGAGCGACGTGACCGAAACGCGAAACGAGGGTTCCGGCAGGCTGCCCGACGAGGTGCGCAAGCTCGTGGAGGCCCTGGCCGGACGTGCCGAGGAGTACCTCGCCGGGCTGGACCGCTCGGGTGACGGCTCGAACGGGGAGGGCTTCCGTGACCTCGGCGGTGCCCGGTGTGCCTGCGGCCGGGTCGCGCCCAGCTGCGCGTGGTGCCCGGCGTGCGGGATCGTGGGCTTGCTGCGCGGGGAACGTCCTGAGCTGGCCGCCTGGCTGGCCGACCAGCTGACCACGTTCGCCGCGATGGTGCGGAGCTGCGGCGACGAGCCGGCGTCACCGGGTGGTGACGCACCGGGCGAGTCGCCGGGTTCGGGAATGCGAGAGCGAGGTGGGGAGTTCTCCAGAACCGGGAGTCGCGAGTCTCCAGGCGGGCCGGAAGGTGCGGCCGATCCGGGTACCCGGGACTCGTCGGAGCCGGAAGACCAGCAGACCTCGGAGCGGGTCCAGCGAATCAAGATCGAGCGGGTCGGTGGTCGGGTGCTACCGCGTCAAGCGCCGACCCGGTGAACGTCACCGGGGACAGGTTTGACAGGGGTACAGGTTTGACCGAGGTACAGGTTTGACAGAGGTACCGGGGTGCTGACAGTCGGTGTGGACGTAGGCGGTACCAGCGTGCGGGCGAGCGTCGTCGACCCGCACGGCGTGGTCGTGGACACCGCCCGCGTCCCGACTCCGCATGCGGAGACCGCCCTCAACGACGCGATCGCCGACACCGTACGGGGGCTGCTGCGCCACTACCCGGTGTCCGCGGTCGGCTTGGCCGTCGCGGGGTTCGTCAGCGAGGACCGCCGGATCGTGCGCTTCGCCCCGCACCTCGCCTGGCGGCATGTGGCCGTGGCGGACCGGATCGCCGAGCGCCTCGACCTGCCCGTCGTGCTCGAACACGACGCCAACGCGGCCGCCGTCGCCGAGCAGCGGTTCGGTGCCGCCGCCGGGGCCCGGGTCGCGGCGCTGGTGGCGATCGGGACCGGGATCGGGGGTGCGCTGGTGATCGACGGTGAGGTCTTTCGTGGGGCACACGGCGTCGCACCGGAACTCGGGCATCTCCGTCTCGTGCCGGGTGGTCGGCAGTGCCCCTGCGGGAAGCGCGGATGCTGGGAGCGCTACTGCAGCGGCACGGCGCTGGCGACCACGGCGGTCGAGCTGGCCGCCGACGATCCCGAGGCGGGCACGCCGCTGGCGATCCAGGCGGCGATCGAACCGGAGACCGTCACCGGGACCGGCGTGGCCAAGGCCGCCGAGGACGGTGATTCGATCGGTCTGCGCGCGATGGCCGACCTGGCGCACTGGCTCGGGGAAGGGCTGGCCCTGGTCGCCGACGTCTACGACCCGGAGGTCGTCGTGCTCGCCGGCGGCGTTTCCGGTTCCGCGGCGCTGTTCCTGGAGGACGCGCGGACGCACTACGCGGAATCCGTCACCGGGGCGGGGAACCGACCGTTGGCGCGGATTCGCGTCGCACAGTTCGGTGACGAGGCGGGCATGGTCGGAGCCGCGGAGTTGGCCCGCGAGTACGTGAGTGCGAACTCCGGCGAGACGCCGGAGGCGCGGGAGACGGCCCGGTACCGGCTCACACCTGGGCGCCGTCGTCCCAGTCGGATTCCGGCGGGTCCTGGCGCATCCGAAGCACCAGCCAGCCGATCCCGGCGCTGATCGACAGCAGCGCGACCGGCAGGAGGAACGCCGGGTACAGCCCGCTGATGCTGGTGACCAGCAGCAGCGCGAAGCCGAGACCGATCAGGACCAGGCCGCCGATCGTCGCCGGGCGCAGTGCGGGTAGCGGCGGTGGTTCCGGCGGCTCGAAGTGGCCCTCGTCCTCGTGCGGCGCCGGTTCGGCTGACTCGCCGGATGCCCCCGTGCCGGCGGGCTTGCCCTCCCGCTCGCCGTCTGCGGCCTGATCTGCCGAGGCGGCGGAATCCTCAGTGGACTCCTCGCCGGGCCGGCCGGGTCGGGCCGCCGCGGCCTCGTCGAAGTCCCGTGACCAGCGGGCGAGCGAGGAGTCATGCTCCAGTTCAGCGACGATCTCGGCGAACGCCGCGTCGATGTCCTCTGGCCCCTCGGAGCCGTCGTGCCGCGTGCTCATACCTGTTCCCCGAGGCGGTCGCGGGCGTGCGCGAAGGGCTCGGCGCCTGTGCGAACGGGCACCGTGGGCCTCCCTGGATCGTCGGCGTGCCGGCAATGGTGTCATCGTCGCACGGGAAAGGCCCTGCGGGAGAGCGGAGAATCGGGTCTTCGTCCACTCCTCGGTGATGACGTGCCGTGCACGGATCGCTACTGCCGGCACACTCCGTCGAATGGAGGTAACGGAGATCGCGTTGTGCCAACACGCGCCGAGTTCGTACTCTTTAACGAACGCGGG
This sequence comes from Pseudonocardiaceae bacterium, assembly GCA_051984675.1. Classification (GTDB taxonomy): domain Bacteria; phylum Actinomycetota; class Actinomycetes; order Mycobacteriales; family Pseudonocardiaceae; genus JBPYFK01. Next base: position 127,657 of record JBPYFK010000008.1, read on the forward strand.
ATTCGCCGGTGGTCACACACATGGGCGCGTGAGGGAGGCCAGGCACGGTGCTGTACTGGGTGATGAAGCACATCTTTCTGGGGCCGATTCTGCGGTTGTTGTGCCGTCCGATGATCGAAGGGGCCGAGAACATCCCCAAACGTGGCGGCGCGATCCTCGTCAGTAACCACCTGGCCGTCGCGGACTCGTTCTTCCTGCCCCTGATGCTGCCCCGACGGGTCACCTTCCTCGCCAAACGTGAGTACTTCACCGGTCGCGGTATCAAGGGCAAGTTCAAGAAGTTCTTCTTCTCCGGCGTCGGGCAGGTGCCGATCGACCGCTCCAGCGGCGCCGCCGCGCGCGCCGCGCTGGACACCGGCGTGCGGTTGCTGCGCGAGCAGCGGCTGCTCGGCGTCTACCCGGAAGGCACCCGCTCCCCGGACGGCCGGCTGTACAAGGGGAAGACCGGGGTGGCCAGGATGGCGCTGGAAGCCGACGTCCCGGTCATCCCGATCGCGATGGACGGCACCGACCGCGTCAACCCCATCGGGTCCGTCATGTGGCGCCCGCACAAGGTGCGCGTCCGGGTCGGTCGCCCGCTGGACTTCTCGCGTTACGAGGGGCTGGCCGGCGACCGGTTCGCCGAGCGCTCGATCACCGATGAGATCATGTACGCGCTGATGGAGCTGTCCGGTCAGGAGTACGTCGACATCTACGCCGCCAAGGCCAAGGACGACCTCGCCGCCCAGGGGCAGGACGTGGGCGGCTGGCAGTCCACGGCCCGCATGCCCGAGACCAAGGCTGGTTAGTCTCCAGCGACACCCCGGTCCGGTACCTGGGGTGGTGACCGGTTCGCCCGACCGGAACCTACGCTTGGGCGGTGCGGTTTTTCTACGACTGCGAGTTCATCGAGGACGGCCTGACCATCGACCTGGTCTCGATCGGGGTGGTCGACGAGTCCGGTCGCGAGTTCTACGCGGTGTCCAGCCAGTTCGATGCCGGGCGCGCCGGCCGGTGGGTGCGCCAGAACGTGTTGCCACTGCTGCCCCCACCCGCGGACGCGGCTTGGCGGTCCCGGGCCCAGATCCGCGACGATCTGTTCGCCTTCCTGACCGCTGCCGGCGGTGACATCGAGCTGTGGGCCTGGTATGCGGCCTACGACCATGTCGCGCTCGCGCAGTTGTGGGGTTCGATGCCGGCGTTGCCCTCCCGGTTGCCGAAGTTCACCCGCGATCTTCGACAGCGGTGGGAGGAGGTCGGCAAGCCCAAGCTGCCGCCGGCTCCGGCCAATGCGCATGACGCGCTGGCCGACGCCAAGCACAACCTCCAGCGCTGGTACGTGATCGAGGAGGAGCGCCGCCGGCGCGGTTACCCTCTGAAGTGAGGACCCTGCTTGCTGCACCGATCAAGCACGTGACAAGCTCTGCCTCGTACGAGATCCAGATCACGTATCGCCAATGAGGTACGAGGAGGCCAACATGCCAGCCGGGATGCGCATCGGAGTGCTCACCGGGGGTGGGGACTGCCCCGGTTTGAATGCCGTGCTCCGTGCGGTGACGCGTAAGGGGATCGAGGTACACGGGCACGAGATCGTGGGCTTTCGCAATGGCTGGCAGGGACCACTGGACGGGTTGACCACCCCGCTCGGGCTCCACGACGTCGAGCACATCCTCGATCGCGGTGGAACGATCCTCGGCTCCTCCCGAACCAACCCGATCAAGCAGGACAACGGTGTCGCCCGGATCAAGCAGACCCTGGCCGACCAGCAGGTCGACACGTTGATCGCGATCGGCGGTGAGGACACCCTTGGGGTGGCGGAGCGGCTCACCGCCGAGGGGCTGCAGGTGGTCGGTGTGCCCAAGACGATCGACAACGATCTCGCCTCCACCGACTACACCTTCGGTTTCGACACCGCCGTGCACATCGCGACGGAGGCGATCGACCGGCTGCGGACCACCGCCGAGTCGCACGAGCGCGCCCTGGTCGTCGAGGTCATGGGCCGGCACGCGGGGTGGATCGCGCTGCACTCCGGGATGGCCGGGGGCGCCAACGTGATCCTGGTGCCGGAGAAGGAGTTCAGCGTCGAGCGGGTCTGCCAGTGGGTGCAGCGCCGGTTCGAGCGGGAGTACGCGCCGATCATCGTGGTCGCCGAGGGTGCGGTCCCGGAAGGTGGCGCCGAGGTGCTGCAGGTGGGGGAGAAGGACGCGTTCGGGCACGTCCGGCTCGGCGGTGTCGGCACCTGGCTGGCCGAGGAGATCGCGCACCGGACGGGCAAGGAGTCCCGCGCGGTGGTGCTCGGGCACACCCAACGCGGCGGAACGCCTACCGCCTACGACCGGGTGCTCGCCACCCGCTTCGGTCTGCATGCCATCGACGCGGCACATGAGCGCGACTTCGGCAAGATGGTTGCCCTGCGGGGGACCGAGATCGTGCGGACGCCGCTGTCCGAGGCGACCGCGAAGCTGAAGACGGTTCCGCTGCACCGGTACGAAGAAGCCGAGGTCCTCTTCGGCTGAGTCCGCCCGCTTCGCCCGCATGGCGCTCACCATGTCGTGTGAGATCCGGCGTCCCTTGCGGTGAACGGTGTTTATTTCCGGTGTCAGTTCGCGCGGGCGGGGCGACCAGAAGGTGGTGGCACGAGGCTGCTGGACCGCGCGTCCAAGCGGGTCGGCCTGCGGTTCACCCCTACCCGCACCATCAGCTGGGATCACCGCAAGCTCGGCTGATCATCCGGCATGAACTCGGCCCGGTGCGGGCTGTGGGATCGGTCTCCCGCGTTCTGACCGGGTCCGGTCACCACCTACCCTGGAGTGCGTGAACTGGACGGTCGACGTACCTGTAGACAGCCTTCCCGAACTGCCGCCGCTGCCGGCTGACCTGCGCGCGCGGCTGGACGAGGCGCTGGCCAAGCCTGCCGCGCAGCAGCCGGAGTGGCCGGACCAGGAACAGGTGCGCAACGTTCGTACGGTTCTGGAGAGCGTTCCGCCGGTCACCGTGCCCGCCGAGGTGGACCGCCTGCGCGGTCAGCTCGCGGCGGTCGCCCGGGGCGAAGCGTTCATGCTCCAGGGCGGTGACTGCGCGGAGACGTTCGCGGACAACACCGAGCCGCACATCCGGGCCACGATCCGCACGCTGCTGCAGATGGCGGTCGTGCTCACCTACGGCGCGAGCATGCCGGTGGTCAAGATCGGCCGGCTCGGCGGCCAGTACGCCAAGCCCCGGTCGAACCCGCTCGACGCGTTGGGGCTGCCGACGTACCGGGGCGACATGGTGAACTCGCTGGTCGCCACCGAAGAGGCGCGCGTGCACGACCCGTCGCGCATGATCCGCGCCTACGCGAACGCCAGTGCGGCGATGAACCTGTCGCGGGCGCTGACCAGCGCGGGTATGGCCGCGCTGACCCAGGTGCACGACTGGAACAAGGACTTCGTGCTGAACTCGCCGGCAGGGGAGCGCTACGAGTCGGTCGCCGCCGAGATCGACCGCGGGCTGCGGTTCATGACCGCCTGCGGGGTCAACGACTCCACCCTGCACAGTGTGGACCTGTACAGCAGCCACGAGGCGCTGGTGCTGGACTACGAGCGCGCGATGCTGCGGTTGGACCACTCCAACGGTCAGCCACGGCTGTTCGACCTCTCCGGTCACTTCCTCTGGGTCGGTGACCGCACCCGCCAGCTGGATGGCGCGCACATCGCGCTCGCCGAGCTGATCGCGAACCCGATCGGGTTGAAGATCGGGCCGGCGACCACGCCCGAGATGGCGGTGGAGTACGTCGAGCGGCTCGACCCGCACGGCGAGCCCGGCCGGCTCACCCTGATCAGCCGGATGGGTAACGGCAAGGTCCGGGACCTGCTGCCGCCGATCGTGGAGAAGGTCACGGCTGCCGGGCACGAGGTGATCTGGCAGTGCGACCCGATGCACGGCAACACCCACGAGTCGAGCACGGGTTACAAGACCCGGCACTTCGACCGGGTGGTCGATGAGGTCCAGGGTTTCTTCGAGGTGCACAACCGGTTGGGCACCCACCCCGGTGGCATTCACGTCGAGCTGACCGGCGAGGACGTCACCGAGTGCCTGGGTGGCGCGCAGGACATCTCGGACACCGACCTCGCCGGCCGGTACGAGACCGCGTGCGACCCCCGGTTGAACACCCAGCAGTCGCTGGAGCTGGCCTTCCTGGTGGCGGAGATGCTGCGTAACTGACAACGTCGGGCAACCGGACGAACCCCTTGGGGTGAGCGCGATGCGCGCGGCCGTCGTCGAGCGCCCTGGACAGGTATCGGTGTCCACTGTGGACGCACCGGTGCCGGCGGCGGACGAGGTCCTGATCGAGGTCTGGGCCTGCGGGATATGCGGTACGGACCTGCGGTTGGTGGACGGCGCGATTCCGGCGGTCGAGTACCCGGTGGTGCCGGGCCACGAGATCGCCGGGCGAGCGATCGCGCTGGGGCCGGCTGTCGCCGGTGTCGCCGAGGGAGACCTGGTGGCCATCGATCCGTCGTTGCCGTGCGGGCGCTGCGCCTACTGCCAGGCTGGCCGAGACAACCTGTGTGAACGCGATGGCGCGATCGGCATCACCGCGGCGGGAGGGGCCGCCGAGTACGTCAAGGCACCGGCGAGGAACTGCTACCCGCTCCCACCGGGTACTCCCGCGATGGTCGGGGCGTTGGTCGAGCCGCTGGCGTGCGCCGCGCACGGCCTGGACCGCGTGCCGCACGGCCTGACCGACCACGTGCTGGTCTATGGCGCGGGAACCATGGGGCTGCTGCTCGTTGTGCTGCTCCGCCGCTGTGGTGTGGCGTCCCTCTCGGTGGTGGATTCCCGCTTCGACCGCTTGACCGCGGCGGAGGCGATGGGGGCGAACACGGTTTCCACCAGCCCCGAGAAGTTCGACCGTGCCGGGGGTTGGGAGCTGGTCGTGGATGCGACCGGTTCGATCGCGGCGATCGAAGACGGGCTCGGACGGGTGCGGGCGGGCGGTACCTTTCTGCAGATCGCCCTCGCGGACGGCGCCACGGCCCGGTTCTCACCGTTTCGCGTGCTCCACGACGAGATCACGATCGTGGGTTCGGTGGCTGCGCACAACACCTTCGACCGTGCCCGTGACCTGCTGGTCACGGGTGCCGTGGACGTCTCGACGGTCGTCACGACCACGGTCGAGCTGGAGGAGTTCCCGTCCGCGCTGGCTGATTTCCGCGCGGGGCACGGCATCAAGACCCAGGTTGTCCCCGCTGGCTGACACTTTTGTCGTCCGCTGCGCCGGCCGGGGTGTTCGGTGCCCACCGCAGGAACATGTCCCCCAGCCCGAGCGGGTCGAACCGGAGGAGTGACAGGCCCGCCAACACCGCACCGGCGACGACCACGAGCATGGCGGCCCAGTTGTTCATGGCCTCCTCGCCGTCCGGGTAGTAGACAAGGGTCACGGCAACCGAGGCGGCCACGAAAAGCGCGAGCATGCGGCGGTTCCACGGCACCGCGGCCAGCAGCGCCACTCCCCAGCTGAAGTACCAGGGCAAGGTCGTGGGGGACAGGATCGCGGTGACGAGCAACGCGACCCCGGCGCGGCGGAGTGCGTCCGGGCCTCCTTCGCGGGCCAGCCACCACTGCCACGCCAGGAAGGCCACCAGCGCGAGTGCTCCGACCGTCCGCCCGGTCTTGACGAACGGCGTGGCGTCGACGTCGACGAACAGCGACACCACCTGGTGCGCGAGTTGCCCGAGCCCGGTCGGGAGTGAGAGGTAGTTCACGATCCGGGACGGCGCGGACAGCGCGGGCAACCAGCCGAAACCTACCTTGGCCAGCAGCATGCAACTGCCGAACACGGCGGTGAAGACGGCCAGGGAAGCGGCCAGCGCACGGACGAAGCGTTGCCACAGCGCGCCCCGCAGACGGGCCGCCCACACCCACACCAGGAAGGGCAGTGCCACGCCGGCGGTCGCTTTGACCGCCATGCCCAGCGTCACCAACGTGATCCCGGCGACATGCCGCCCTTCGAGCGTCAGCAGACCGCCTGCCGCGACCAGGCCCACCACTAGCATGTCGTTGTGCGGCCCGCCGACGAGGTGCACGACGGTCAGCGGGCTGGCCACGGCCAGCCACAACGCGAGCGGGAGCTGGCCGCCCAGTCGCTGGACCAGACCGGGCAGCACGAAGACGAACAGGGCCAGACCACCGAGCAGCACCAGCCGCATGGCGATGACGCTCGCGAGGACGTTGCTGCCGGCCACCAGGACCACGGCCTTGGCGATGGCGATGAACAGCGGACCGTACGGTGCCGGGGTGGTCTGCCAGAACCAGTGCACGTTGTCCGGTATAGGTCCACTGAGGACAGATGGGCCGTCCAGGTACGGGTCGAGGTCCTGCAACGCGAGCAGACCCTGACCGAGGTAGCTGTAGACATCCCTGGTGAACAGTGGCGGCGCGAGGACCATCGGGGCGATCCAGGCCGTCGCGGCCAGCAGGACCCCACGGGAGCCGACCAGGCCATTCAGGACTCCACGGCCCAGCCGGACCCACGCCCACACCAGCAGAACGAAGCCCAGGTACAGCACCCCGGCGGCGAGGTCACGGCCGTGCCCGTAACGCACGGCCGACAGCGGACCCGATCCGAGCACGGGGTCAGACAGCAGTATTCCGCCCGCGCCGACCGAACCGGCCAGCATCAGCAGCGAACCGACCGCGCCCAGCGCGACGGTTCGCAGTGGCAGCGGACCGTGCAGGGCACGGCTACCCAGCGGGGAAGGCGGGGCCGTGGCCGGTTCGCTCCGTGGGGTCGAGGACGGAACGGGACTCGGGGACATCTCCAGCAATACTGGCACATGGACGGAGAAGTACCGCGGTGGAGACAGCGCGGTAACCGGTTCGTGATGTTCGGCCCGCTGTCGGCCGGTTACGGGAACGCGGTGAGATGCACGGTCGTGCCGGGCTGCACCTTCGATCCAGCGAGCGGGAACTGCGCGAACACCTGGCTTGTACTGCGGGGGACGAACTGCCGGACGTCCAGCGGCAGCCCGAGGGCCGCTGCCTGCTGACGAGCGGCGTCCACCGTGGAACCCAGGAACTCGGGAACGGTCACGGCGTTCGAGACCACCACGCCGATGCGCGGGTTGTCGCGCACCTGGACCAGCGTGCCCGGCTGGGGAGTGGTGCCGATCACGTGATTACCGTCTACATCGGACGAGAACTGGACTCCGGCGTCGAAGGGCTGGAAGCCGCGCGACTGCAGCGCCTGGAACGCCTGCTCCCGGGTCATCCCGCGCACGTCGGGAACGGCCACCGGTGCGGGTCCCTTGCTGAGGATGATCGTCACCGGCGTACCCAAGGTTACCCGCGTGCCGGGGCCAGGGCTGACCCCGATCACCCGGTTCGCCGGGACAGTGTCGTCGAAGCGGTTGAGCGCCGGGTTGAGCTGGGGCTGAAGCCTGGCGTTGCGGAGCAGGCGTTCGGCCTCCGCGGCGGTCAGCCCGGGGCTGACCGCCGGCACCTTCGGACGCCCCTGGGAGACCACGAGCTGGACCTCGTTGCCCCTGGCCACCTGGGAACCCTGCGTCGGATCGGAGCGGATGACCGTCCCGGTGGGAACGGTGTTGTCGAAGTCCTGGGTGATCGCCGGTTCCAACCCGGCGTTGCGCAACGCCTGCGTGGCCGCCGCCTCGGTGAGCCCGTTCACCCTGGGCACGGCGACGTAGCGGCCACTGCCCAGCCACCACGCTCCCACCCCGACGAGCGCGGCCAGCGCCAGGACGGCCAGGGTCCAGACCAGTGCCGGCCGGTTCCGGCGCCGGTCGGGGACGCCGACGCCCGCGCGGTCACCTGACGCCTGCTCGGCCTCCGCCCGGGACATCGCGCGGGTGCCCTGCGGCCCGCCGGCACCCGTCCCGGCTACGGCCGGAAACTGCTCAGTCGGCGGATCGTCGACACTGCCGGCCGGCTCGACGCCGTGAGCGAGGGTCGGGACAGGAACCGGCACCGTGACGATCCCCAGCTCCGCCCGCGCCGCCTGGACCGCTTCCAGGAACGCGGCGGCGTCTGACGGTCGCACCGACTCGTCGCGCCGAGTGGCGCGCACGACAAGGTCATCGATGGCGGGGGGAAGCTCTGGCGCCTGCACGCTGGGCGGTGGGACATCGTCGTTGACGTGCCGGTAAGCGACGGACAGCGCGGTGTCCGCGGTATAGGGCGGTTCGCCGGTGAGCATCTCGTAGAGCACGACACCAGCCGCGTACACGTCGGTGCGGGCGCTCGCCGCACCGGTCGTCACCTGTTCCGGCGACAGGTAAGCGACCGTGCCCAGCACGATGTTTCCGCTGCTGGCATTGGCCGCCGCCACGGCCCGCACCAGTCCGAAGTCGGCCACCTTGACCTGGCCGTCCTGGCCGATCAGCACGTTCTCCGGCTTGATGTCCCGGTGGACCATCCCCTCCCGGTGCGCGATCGCCAGCGCGGCGAGCACGGGTTCGAGCACGCTCAGCGCCAGTGCGAGCGGCAGCCGCCCGTACTCACGGATCAGGTCACGCAGCGTCCCACCCCGGACCAGCTCCATCACCAGGTAGACGTGGTCGTCATCGTCGAGTTCGCGGTCGACGCCCTGGTCGTACACCGCGACGACACCCGAGTCGTGCAGCCGCGCGGCGGCACGGGCCTCCCGCTCGAAGCGCTGAACGAAGGAGGGGTCGGCCGAGTACCGCGGGTCCATGACCTTGAGCGCCACCGGGCGGTCCAGGCGGGTGTCGTGACCGCGGTAGACGGTCGACATCCCGCCGCGCGCGACCAGCGCGTCTACTCGGTACCTGCGTTCCAGCAGCGCACCGACCAGGCTCGCCCCACGATTCGGGCGCGTCTCAGAAGTCATGTTCTGTCAACCGTAGCCAACACCCCGGAGCCGGGGCTCACGGGCTTGCGGCCCTCTGACGTTGTTGGCCTGGGTCGGTCACCCGTTCGCGGCGCGATTCGGCCAAGCACCCGCCGGCGTCGCGAGGAACGGTCCCCGCGCAATCGTAGGAGACGATGTGACCCGACTGGTGCAAGGCAGGGGTACGTGTGATGTGGCATCGTGGGGAGCGTGAGTGCGATTCCTGCTGCTCTCGATGTCCTAGCTCCCGAGGTGGAGATCCTCCCGCTGCCAGACGTCGCCGAGCGCCTGCGCATGCCGGTCACCCGGGTGCACCAACTGATCCGTGATGGTCACCTCCTCGCGGTCCGCCGGGACGGCGTGCTCGGGGTCCCGACGGTGTTCCTCACGGAGACGGCCGTCGTGAAGGGGCTCGGTGGAACGATCACCGTGCTTCGGGACAACGGCTACAACGATGACGAGATCCTGCGCTGGCTGTTCGCCGAGGACGCCTCGCTGCCCGGCTCGCCGATCGAGGCACTGCGCAGCGACCGGGGCAAGGAAGTGAAGCGCCGGGCGCAAGCCATGGGCTTCTGACCGGACGGGGATTTCCGACCGGACGGGGTCGCCTGACCACCGTCGCCGGGCCTCCAGCGGGCTGCCCACGCCCGCGCGAGGGCCGGTAGCGCGATCGCGAGCCGACGGCTCAGCGGGACGACGGCCCTGCGGCGGAACACGTCGAAACGGGCGCGTTCGATCTCGTCGAGAATCCCACGGTAGAGCGTGAAGGCGGTGCGCACGCACGGTTGGGACACCGGGGCGAGCAGGCCGAGCCCCGGTTCGGCCTGCCGGTAGACCTCCCGGTTGTACGCGACAAGGTGGGCCAGTGCCCGCCTGACCCGCTGTTCGGTGGTCCCGTTGCGGTGGCAGTGGACCAGCAGGTCGCGATCGACGCCGAAGGCGGCCAGCTCGCCGGTCGGCAGGTACAACCGGCCGCGGTCGAGGTCCTCGCCGACGTCCCGCAGGAAGTTCGTGAGCTGGAACGCCGTGCCCAGCCTCGCGGCGAACGGCGCGGCCTCCGGGGCCGGGCACCGGGTGCCGAGGACGGGCAGCATCTGCAGCCCGATCGCTTCCGCCGACCCGCGCATGTAGCCGGCGAGGGCGTCGAAGTCGGCGTACTCGGTCACCGTCGTGTCCATCCGCATCGACGTCAGGAAGTCGGTGAACAGGTCGGTGGTCAGGCCGTAGCGGCGTGCGGTGTCGACGACGGCGGTGAGGGCCGGGTGGTCGCACGCCCCGCCACCGAGCCCGCGTAGCAGCGCCTCTTCGAGCACGTCGAGCTGGTGTCGCCGCCCCGCGTCGTCCTCCGTATCCCAGTTGTCTGCCGCATCCAGGTCATCCACCAGGTCATCGGCGAAGCGTGCGAAGCCGTAGAGCGCATGGACCGCCGGCCGCTGGGCAGGCGTGAGCAGTCGGGTGGCGAGGAAGTAGGTACGCCCGTGCCGTGCGTTGACCTGGCGGGACCAGGCGTAGGCGGTGCGCAGCCGGGGGTCGTCGATGCCCGCGGCGTCCAGTTCGTCCCGGGTGCTTCGGTCCAAAATGCGGTCCAGCCGTGTGTGGGGGCGCGATGGGGAGCACGCCGTGGGAGGCTCGTCCCAGCTCACCAGGCTAGCCGTGCGCGCCGGGCGGGGCTGTGCGCAGGGCCACGGTGTTGCCAGTGCCTCAACCGGTGATGCGCCGAGCAGCGAGCTTGCCGGAGAGCAGGACCGTCGGGACCCCCACCCCGGGAACCGTGCCGGACCCGGCGAGTACGGCGTTGTCCACACCGTGCACGAGGTTGCCCGGTCGGAACGGCCCGGTCTGCGCGAATGTGTGCGCGGTCGCGAAGGGTGTTCCGGCCGCATGGCCCTGGGCTGCCCAGTCGGCCGGGGTGACCAGCCGCTGCATCTCGATGCTCTCGGAGAACCCGGTGAAACCGCGGGACTCGAGGACGCCCAGCAACTCGTCGCGGTAGGCCCGGCCCAGCCGTGCCCAGTCGACGGGTGCCGTCGCCAGGTTCGGGCACGGCGCCAGGACGTAGTGCAGTTCCCGGCCGTCCGGCGCCAGCGAGGGATCGGACGCGGTCGGGCGGCTGATCAGCAACGAGGGGTCGGTCATCAAGCGGCCCGCCCGGATGATCTCGTGGAAGGTGCGTTGCCAGGCCGCACCGAAGGAGATCGTGTGATGGGCGGTGCCCGGCCAGGTCCGGGTGGTTCCCGCGTGCAGCACCACGGCCGAAGGCGACCACCGCAGCGGCACCAGCCGTCTCGGGGCCCGCCCGAGCAGCCGATAGGTCACCGGAAGATCCGGGGTGAGGACGACCGCGTCGGCCGGGAAGCGTTGCCCGCCGGATGCCCGCACCGCCGTGATCCGGCTGCCGATGCGTTCGAGGTCCTCGACCTCGGTTTCGAACCGGAACTCGACCCCGGCGCGCTGGGCCGCGCCCGCCATCGCCTCGGGCACGGCGTACATGCCGCCCTTCGGGAACCAGACGCCCCCGACCGTGTCCATGTAGGAGATCACCGCGTACAGCGCCAGTGCGCGGGAAGGGTCCAGGCCGGCGTAGAGGGACTGGAAGGAGAAAACCCGGCGCAGCCGCTCGTCACTTACGAAGCGGCCCACCGCCGCCCCCAGCCGGCCGAAGCCCCCCAACGCCACCAACCGCACCAGCTCCGGGGACAGGAGGTCCAGTGTCGAGTCGAAATTGGCGTCGATGAACCGGCCCCGCTCTACCCGGTAGAGCTCGGTCAGCCAACGGCGGAGCCGCCGGTAACCGTCCGCGTCCTGCGGTCCGGCGAACCGGCGAACCTCGGCTTCCATTGCCTCGGCGTCGGTGTGCACATCCAGGGCCGAGCCGTCGGAGAAGCGTGCCCGATAGGCGGGGTGCAGGGGCACCAGCTCCAACCGGTCGTGCAACGACTCGCCGACCGCGCGCAGCGCCTCGTCGACGAACTCGGGCATGGTCAGCACCGTCGGGCCGACGTCGACCCGGTAGCCGGCGGTCGTCAGACGCCCGGCTCGGCCTCCCGGGCCGGCGGCTCGCTCCAACACTGTCACCCGGCAACCGGCGCCGACCAGGTGCAGGGCTGCCGCCAGGCCGGCAAGCCCGGCGCCCACGACCACGACGTGCTCGCAGCGACCGGGAATCCGCCGCATGGCGCGGACCATCAGTGATTGCGTTCCGTGACAGCGACGGCGAGCTCGCGCAACCGGGTGTGCGCGGGCTCGGGAACCTTGACGGAGTCCAGAGCCCGCAGCGCCGACTCGGTCAGCTCGGCGATGCGGCTCTCGACAGCCTTGACGGCGCCGAGCGCGGTCAACGTCTCCCGCGTGCGCTCGACCCTGTCCTGGTCCAGTTCAGGATCGCCGAGCACGCTGCGCAGCAGCTCCAGCGCGGCGTGCTCACCGCGCTCGCGTGCGCTGTCCGTGGCCCACGCGACGAGCAGGGTGCGCTTACCCTCGCGCAGGTCGTCACCAGCCGGTTTCCCAGTGACCTCCGGGTCGCCGAACACGCCGAGCAGGTCGTCCCGGAGCTGGAAGGCCACCCCCACGTCCGCGCCGAACCGGCGGAGCGCCGACACCGTGTCCTCGTCGGCGCCACCGATCGACGCGCCGAGGTGAAGAGGGCGTTCGACGGTGTAGGAGGCGGACTTCAGTTCCGCGACCTTCACGGCTGCCCGCGCGGTTTCGTCGCCGCGCACCTGGTTGAGGATGTCCAGGTACTGCCCGGCCAGGACCTCGGTGCGCATTTCCTGCCACGGCTGAATCGCGCGGGCCAGGGCCGCCGGAGTGAGCCCGGCCGAGTGCAGCATGTCGTCGGCCCACGCCAGGGCGAGGTCGCCGAGCAGGACGGCCGCTGCCATGCCGAACTGCGCCGGTTCCCCGCGCCAGCTTCCGGACAGGTGGGTTTCGGCGAAGCGGACGTGCACGGTCGGCTGACCCCGCCGGGTGTCGGAGGAGTCGATGAGATCGTCGTGCAGCAGCGCACACGCCTGGAACAGCTCCAGCGCGCTGGCCGTGCGCAGCATCGCCGTCGCCTCCGGTCCCTCCTCGGCGCCACCGGCGGCCCGCCACCCCCACCAGGCGAACGTCGGCCGGATGCGCTTGCCCCCACCGAGCACGAACCGGCCGAGCTCGTGCACGGCCTCGGCGAAGTCCGGTGCGAGCTCCTTGCACTCGGCTCGGCGGAGTTCCAGGTAGTCGGCCAGGGTCTGCTGCACCTGGCCCGGAAGGTCGAGATCCACGGTGATGGTTCCTTGCGCTTGGTGGCCAGCTTGCCAGCCGTGTGTTTGGTTGCGAGCTGCCGGCGGGGGCACCAACTATCCTCCGTGACGGGTGCGCCGGTCGCTGCGACAGGGGGTGTCACCCGTTTGGGCGCGAAGTCTGAGGGTGCGAACGACGACGAGCCAGGGGCCGTCAACGAGCGCGCATGCTCGCGAAGCGCATCCGGCGATGCACGTGCAGCGCGAGCAGGGCGACCACCATCGCCACCCCCAGGGTGAGGCTGGTGATCAGCATGGCCCAGTCGAACCAGGTGCTGGCACCGGCCGCCGCGAACTGCACTGCCGCGTGGATCTGGGTCACCTCACCTGCCTGGGGCTTCCAGGTGATCACCCCGCCGCTCTCGTGCCCGTTGGTGGTGGCCACCTCGCCCGGCACGCTCAGTTCGAGGCGCACGGATGAGTCCGTGTTCGCCAAGGGTGTCAGGTCCACCATGCCGTCTACGATCACCAATGAGCCAGAGCGCCGCAGGGAGAAGTCGTAGCGGGAGGTTGACGGGCTCAACGCCTTCGCCAGATCGTGCACCTCGTCGAAGGTCAGCCCGCTGAACGACAACTCGGAGCCGACGTAGCCGTCCTTGGAGTACGGGACCTTGTGCACCCGGTCGGCCAGTTGCCGCGGCGGGTTCAGCGCCAGCGACGGTTGCCCCGGCACCGGCTGGGACGCCAGCAACAGGTGTCCCGACACGCGGTCGTCGTCCGAGAGAGTCAGCGACGTGTCCGCGCGTAGGCAGCCGCTGACCAGCGCACACATCGCCGCGATCAGCAGCACTAAGAGGAAGCCCCGTTTCCTCCCCAGGACACGCCGCACGGTGATCATCGTGCCATCTGGCACCGGATTCCGCGCGCTGCGGAACCCGACTGAGGGGGGAACACGACCGCTGGCCGGAAATCGCCAGTACTCGACACAGGGCTACGGCGACATATGGAGCCGGGTACCCGTCGCGGTAGCGTTCCGCCCATGTCTACTGGACCAACCGCCCGGGGTCGCGTTCACGAGATCTGCGACCGGTTCGTCGACGACCTGGCCGCGCTGGACCCGATCGCCGCCACCTACCTCGGTATCCCCGGCGGGGACGACCGCCTCACCGACTTCTCGCCGGACGGCCACGGCGAGCGCGGGGAACTGGCCCGGCGCGCGCTGGCCGGCGTCGTGGCCGCCGAGCCGGCGGATGCCGCGGAGCGGATCGCCAAGGCCGTGTTCACCGAGCGCGTCGGCATCGACGTGGAACTGCACGAGGCTGGCGAGGACATCCGGTCGCTGAACGTGATCGCCAGCCCCGTGCAGGAACTGCGGCAGGTCTTCGACCTGATGCCCACCGATACCGCCGAGCAGTGGCGAACGATCGCGCGGCGGATGGACGCGATGCCGGCGGCGGTCAACGGGCTGCGCGCGTCGTTGACCGAAGCCGCCTCGCGCGGTGACGTCGCCGCTGCCCGGCAGGTCCAACGCGTAGCCGAGCAGTGTGACACCTGGGCGGGGCAGCGGGGTGGCGAGTCGTTCTTCGCCGCCATGATCGTCCGGGCGGACGGCGTCGACGCTGTGGACGAGGCGCTGCGTAAGGACCTCCGCTCGGCCGCTGACGCCGCAGCGCACGCCTACGCCGACCTCGCCGGGTTCCTGCGCGCCGAGTTGTTGCCCAAGGCCCCCGCCCGCGACGCGGTGGGGACGGACCGCTACCGCTTGTGGTCGCGCTACTTCACCGGCGCCCGGCTGGACCTGCACGAAGCCTATGAGTGGGGCTGGCAGGAGTTCGCCCGGATCGAGGCGGAGATGAAGCAGGTCGCCGACCGCGTCAAGCGCGGGGCGACGCTCGCCGAGGCCGCGGCCGCGCTGGACGCCCAGCCGCGCTACCGGGTGCACGGCCAGGACGCTTTCGCCGCGTGGATGCAGCGCCTGTCCGACCAGGCACTGGAGGATCTGCGCGACACTCACTTCGACATCCCGGACGAGCTCATGCGCCTGGAATGTCGGATCGCTCCGCCCGGTGGTGGTGTCGGGGCCTACTACACCGGCCCCACCGATGACTTCTCCCGGCCGGGCCGCATGTGGTGGTCGGTGCCGGCCGACAAGGAGGAATTCCCCACCTGGCGGGAGGTTTCCACCGTCTACCACGAGGGCGTGCCGGGTCACCACCTGCAGATCGCGACCTCGGTGCACCAGGGGCAACGGCTGAACAAGTTCCAGCGCCTGGCGTGTTTCGTGTCCGGCCACGGCGAGGGCTGGGCGTTGTACGCGGAGCGGCTGATGCGGGAGTTGGGCTACCTGACCGACGACGGCAACCTGCTCGGGATGCTCAACGACCAGCTCTTCCGGGCGGCCCGGGTGGTCGTGGACCTCGGGATGCACCTGGAACTGGACATCCCGGCGGGGACCGGGTTCCACGAGGGCGAGCGGTGGACGCCGGAGCTGGGGCTGGAGTTCATGCTCACCCGCACCATCACCGACGCCGCGCACGTCCGCGACGAGATCGACCGCTACCTCGGCTGGCCGGGCCAGGCACCGTCGTACAAACTCGGTGAGCGGTTGTGGCTGGCGGCTCGTGCGGACGCCCAGCGCCGGCACGGTTCGGCGTTCGACCTCAAGGAGTTCCACCGCCAGGCCCTGACGATGGGGGCTATGGGGCTGGACACGCTGCGCGAGCAGCTCGCCGAGCTGTGACCGGTCCGGCCCGGTTGGTCATGGCGACGGATCGAGCGGCAGCGCCCGCCCGAGGACGGCGAACGGGCGGGGATCGCCGGTGAAGCGGTAGTTGCGCAGGATGTCGACGAACCCGGTGCGCCGGTACAGCTTCCACGCGCGGGTCGGCCCTTCCGGCGTGGACAGCAGGACCGTGCGCCCGGGTGCGTTGGCCAGCAGCCGCCGAAGCAGCTGCTCTCCGATCCCGCCGCCCTGGCTGTGCGGGTGCACGTGCAACTCGGTGAGTTCGAAGTAGTCGCTCATCCACTCCTGGACCTCGGCAGTGGAGGCGGTGGCAAGCAGTCCCCTGCGCACCTGCTCGTGCCACCACTGCCCAGGCGCGCCCAGATAGCCGTAGCCGATGCCGATCATCCGGCCGTCCGGGGAGAATGCGCCGACGCCCCGCCATCCTGCCCGCAGCATGTGCGCGGACCACATGGGAATGCGCTGCTGGATGGTTCCACGCGGGTAGCGCATCGCTGACACGTACAGCTCCACGGCCTCGCTGAGTCGTGGTCGCAGCTGGTCGGCTGACAGGTCAACCACTCGGTCGCAACGGGGAGAAGGCGCGGCGGTCACGGGGCGAACACTAGAGGTTCCGCTCGGGTCATGGGCGGCCTGGTGGGTGATCCTTTTATGGGCGGGACCGGGACCGGTCTCGCACTCGAACAGGTGATCTATTGCGAATCGCTTGAGGTGGGTTGCCGGGGCGGGCTAATCTGGAACTGTTCGAACACGGGTTCGATCAGTCTTTCGTATCCGTCCTTCGAACAGCGCGTCCGGTGGCGGGGTGGGGGAAGCACCTCACCACCGGACGCAGCCGGCTTCCCCACGGCATACGCGCGCCTTCGGGCGCACGCAGGACGCATTCCGTCAAGGTCCGCTTAGGCCCCATGAGGTCTGTTGGGCACTGTGAGGAGAACGCCGATGTCTACCCGGTTCACGTCCACCGAATCCGCGATTCCCGCCGCCATCCCCGCACCACGCGCGCCGCTCGATGACTGCGCGGAGCCCCCGCCTACTGTGCGGCGAGCAGCGCCGGCATCCGAAGCGCCAGTGGCAGGAATACCGGCGCCAGCGCGCGTAGCCGTGTTGTTGTCCCAGGCGAGTCGGTCTCTGGGCGACGCCGAGCACGCGACGCGGCCGGAGGATCGTTACGTCGCCGCCTACATCGCGGCGCTCAGAGCCGCGACGGCCGTTGTCGTCGCCGAAGGTCCGCGTCCCGAGAATCGGCCGGCGAGCGTGTGGACTCTGCTCGCGAGAGCGGCTCCTGAGTTAGGGGAATGGGCGGACGGCTTCGCGTCCTGTTCGAAGCGCAGCGCCACCGCGCAGGCTGGCGTCCGTGGCCGGATTTCCGCCAGCGACGCGCAACGGCTGCTCACCCTGACGGTGGAGTTTCTCGGCATCGTCGGCAGGCGGTTCAGCGGAGTGACCCCATGACCACCGCGCTCATCGATCATGGGCGGATGCTTGAGGCGCTGGGCGGCGAAGGGCGGTTGCTGGTCGCCGCCGCTCGGGAAGCCGACCCCGAGGTGCCGGTGGAAGGAGTGTCCGGCCGAACGGTGCGGCAAACCCTGTCGCACGTCGTCGACCTGTACCAGGAATGCCTGAAGCGCCTGACCGGGTCGGATCGAGCGCCCTGGAACTCGGGTCAGTGGGAGGACGAGTCTGCGGAGGTTGATGTTTCGGGTGTTGATGTTTCGGAGGTGACCGACCGGCTGGCCGATCGGTTGGCCGAGCTGCTGGCCGAGTTCGGCACTCGGCCAGCCGACCGGCCGTGTCAGGGCTGGTGGCCGGAGGGCGGCACCGCGATGGAGGTGACCGGGGCGTCCTGGCTGCGGCGGATGGTGCACGCGACGACGGTCCACCGCGTGGACGTCCAAGGTGCTGCGGCCACGGGAACCGAGCCCATCGATACCGACGTCGCGCACGACGGGATCGACGAGGTCCTGCGGCTGTGGTTCGGTTACCGGCTGCGCACGTTGGGCGTGCGACCAGGTCGCACGTGGGCGGTGGGTGTGTTCGGGGACGAGAGGAGTTGGGTTGCGGAAGCTTCGCGAGAGACCACCAGCGTGAGCCGGACGGATGCGGACCGTCAGTTCGACGCGACGATCCGCGGGCGAGCGTCCACTGTGTACTTGTGGCTCTGGGGTCGGTTACCCGACCGCGCACTGAAGATCACCGGCGATAGGGAAGCGACCGCGCAGCTGTGGAGCCTGCTGCAACTGGCGCAACACTGAGCGACCGACTGCGGCTGAGGACCGGTGTCACGCACGCAGACGCAGACCTTTTGGCGTGGCGCGGAATCCCGCCTCGGTCAGGATCTCGGCCAGCCGGGAGGCCAGGGCTCCCGCACCGTCGGCACGCTGTACGACGAGCTGTTCGAGCCACCCTTCCCGGACGGCTCGGGCCAGCCCGTTCGCGGCGGTGCGCAATGTCTGCTCGTCGTTGGTGAACGACAACAGCGAGCGGCCACCCCGTTCGACGTAGAGCACGGCCTCACCTGCCACGAGGATGACGAGGGCGCCGGCCTTGCGGCCCGGACGATGCCTGCTGTCGCCAGCCGGCTCGGGCCAGGCCAACGCGGCCCCGTAGGGCTGGGCCGGGTCCGCTGCGGCGAGCACGAGCACGTTGGGGCTGTCGTCCGGTTCCTGCCGGGAGAACGACCGGAGCCGGTCGATAGCGCCCGGCACCGCGAACTGGGCGGGGCCGAGCCCTTCGACGACGTACCCGCGCCGGCAGCGGCCCGCTTCCTCCATCGCCCGCAAGACCTTGTAGACGGCGGCGAAGCCGCCGCTGACCCGCTCGGCGTCCAGGGAACCACGGGTCAGGACGCCGTGTCGCTCCAGCAGCGCCTCGGCTCTGGCGTGCGCACGCCGGGTCAGCTCGGGCGACGGTAGGTCCTCGGGCGCGCGGGGTGCCAACGCCCAGCGCCCGGACACGGTGGGCGGACCGGTGCGGGTCGGCATCGCTGGCCGGCTCGCCCGCAGCCGGGCATACCGGCCGCGTGGCGCGGCACGTCGAGGCTTGTGCGCGGCGCCCCGCCCGGACACGACAGCGCGCAGTGGGGCCAGTGTGTCGTTGCTGATCAAACCGGCCCACACCAGGTCCCACAGTGCCGTAATGACGGCGTCATCGGTGGGAGCCGCCTCACTCTGCTCCAGCAGGAGTGCACCACACCGCTCCGCGAGCTGCCGGAAGAACTGTGCGCCGCCCTCCAACGTGCTCAACAACGCCTGATGCAGCGGCGTCGCCGCGTTTGCTCTGTCCTCTTCGGACACATCGGGCAGCAGCAGGTCGGCCACGTCCGTCGGTGCGACCGCCATCCAGCCGTCCCCGCCGGCCAACCGCCCGCACCCGACCCAGGTCACCTCGCCGGTCGCGGTGAGTTCGTCCAGCAGCGCTGGAGAGTACCCGGGCAGCCGGGCCGGGAGGATCAGCGACTCGAATGCGCTCGCCGGAACGGGTGCGCCGGCGAGTTGCTCGACCACCGACAGCACGTCATCGACGGTCGGCGCGGAACGCATGGGTGCCCCCACGCCGTGCCAGGCGGGCAGAAACCGGCCCAGGACCGCCGGTTCGACCGGCTCGACCTCCGCCCGCAGTCGGGCCAGGGTCGCCCGCCGCAACCTGCGCAGCACCTCGGAGTCGCAGTACTCCCAGGCGTTGCCACCGCCGGCTTCCAGCGGGCGCAGCTCGCCCCGCACCAGCCGGCCGTTGCCGGCCAGCCGGTCCAGCACGGCGGTGACCACGGCCACGCCGACGCCGAACCGGTGTGCCGCCGCTTCGGCGGTGAACGGGCCGCGAGCGCGTGCGAACCGGATCAGCAGATCTCCCAACGGATCTGGTACCGGCTCGGTGAACGCCTCCGGTACCCCGACCGGCAGCGCCACTCCCAGCGCATCCCGCACCTTCCCGGCGTCCTCGACCGGAATCCAGCGCGACTCGCCCGCGATCCGCACATTCAGTGTCCGGCGCTGCGCCTGCAGCTCCTCCAACCACTCAACCGTAATTCCGCGCCGCGATGCCTCCTCTGTGGACAGATCGCCGACGAAGCGCAGCACGTCCACGGCATCCTCCGGGCCGCCCGGCCGGTGTTCGCCGTCCAACCGCTGCAGCCGGCGCTCGACGTCGGTGACCACGTCCGGGTCGAGCAGTTCGCGCAGCGCCTCGGAACCGAGCAGTTCCGCGAGCAGGGTGGAGTCCAGGCTCAGCGCGGCCGACCGGCGCTCCGCCAGCGGAGCGTCCGTCTCGTACAGGAACATGCCGACGTAGCCGAACAGCAGGCTGCGGGCGAACGGCGAAGGTGTCGCCGTCTCAACTTCGACCACCCGCACCCGGCGGGCGGCGATCTGCGACATCAGCTCCGTCAGCCCCGGCACGTCGTAGACGTCCTGCAAGCATTCCCGCATCGCTTCCAGCACGATGGGGAACTCCTCGTACTGCGACGCCACCGCCAGCAGCTGTGCCGCCCGCTGGCGTTGTTGCCACAGCGGGGCACGGCGGCGCGGGTCGCGCCGGGGCAGCAGCAACGCCCGCGCGGCGCACTCGCGGAAGCGGGACGCGAACAGCGCCGAACCCCCGACCTCCGCCGTCACGACCTGCTGCACCTCGGCGGGGTCGAGCATCACGTCCTCGGCCGTGGGCAGGACCTCGGCACCCGCTTCGTCCAGCGCGTCCGCCAACCGCAGCACGATGCCGTCATCGGAGGAGGCGATCTGCGGATCGATCCCGCGCCGCTCGCGCATCCGTGCCGCGATGGCCAGCGCCCAGGGCGCGTTGACCGGCGCGCCGAACGGCGAGTGCACGACCATCCGCCAGTCGCCCAGTTCGTCCCGGAACCGCTCCACGACAATGGTCCGGTCGTCGGGCACATGCCTGCTGGCGCGCCGTTGCTCGTCCAGATACGACAGCAGGTTGTCGGCAGCCCACTCGTTCAGTCCGGCGCGCACCACGTGTTCCCGCGCCGAAGCGTTGTCCATTGTGGATACTTTTCGGACGAACTCGCCGAATGCGCGCCCCAGCTCCAGCGGCCGTCCGGGAGAATCACCCTTCCAGAACGGCATGCGCGCCGGTTGCCCCGGCGCCGGAACCACCACCACCCGGTCGTGTGTGATGTCCTCCACCCGCCAGGCTGAGGTTCCCAACAGGAACGTGTCACCCACCCGGGACTCGTACACCATCTCTTCGTCGAGCTCACCGACCCGAGTTCCGCCCGAGCGGGTCGTGGCGTCACCGTTCGGCGTGACGACGGTGAACAACCCCCGGTCGGGGATGGTTCCTCCCGAGGTCACCGCAAGTCGCTGCGCACCCGGCCGTGCATGCAGCTCGTCATTCACCCGGTCCCAGACGATGCGGGCGCGCAGCTCGCCGAACTCCTCGCTCGGATAACGTCCCGCGAGCATGTCCAGCACCGCCCGCAACGCGGAATCCGGCAGCCCGGCGAACGGTGCCGCCCGGCGCAGCAACCCGGACAGCTCGGACACGTGCCAGTTGTCCATCGCCACCATCGCGACGATCTGCTGCGCGAGCACGTCCAGCGGGTTCCGCGGGAACGCGAGCGCCTCGATCAGGCCCTCGCCCATCCGTTCCGCGACCACGGCGCACCCGATGAGGTCCCCCCGGAACTTCGGGAACACCACGCCGCTGGACACCGCGCCGACGTGATGCCCCGCGCGCCCGATCCGCTGCATCCCGGACGCCACGCTCGGCGGCGTCTCGACCTGGATCACCAGGTCAACCGCGCCCATGTCGATGCCCAGCTCCAGCGACGACGTCGCCACCACGCACGGCAGCACACCGGCCTTGAGCTGTTCCTCCGCGGACGCGCGCTGCTCTTTGGACATCGAACCGTGATGCGCCCTGGCCACCGTGGCCGGCGCCCCGGCCGTGATACCCGACTCGCCGACCGCTTCGGCGGGAAACCTCGCGATGCCCGGCAGCCCGGCAGCCTCGTCTTCCGCGGCGAACTCCTCCGTGGCCAGCTCGTTCAGCCCCGCCGTCAGACGTTCCGCCAGGCGCCGCGAGTTGGTGAACACGATCGTCGACCGGTTCGCGCGCACCAGGTC
The DNA here is from genome assembly GCA_051984675.1 of Pseudonocardiaceae bacterium. Taxonomy (GTDB): domain Bacteria; phylum Actinomycetota; class Actinomycetes; order Mycobacteriales; family Pseudonocardiaceae; genus JBPYFK01. Next base: position 149,533 of record JBPYFK010000008.1, read on the forward strand.
CAGGATGCGGCGTTGCACGGCGGGCCAGATCGACGGCCGCTGCGGCGAGTCAGTACTGGACACCTGCGGGCTCGCCTCCTGCGGATCGGGCCCAGCCCCGAGGTCGGCCATGTCCTCGACCGGCACCTCGACCCGCACGTCCACGCGCTTCGCGCTGGATGACCGCACCACGTGCACCGGCCGCCCGCCGGCGAGGAACGTGCTGACCTCCTCGACCGGCCGCACGGTGGCCGACAGGCCGATGCGCTGCGCGGGTCGCGGCAGCAATGCGTCCAAGCGCTCCAGCGAGAGCGTCAGGTGCGCACCCCGCTTGGTGCCAGCCAGCGCGTGCACTTCGTCAACTATGACTGTCTCGACCCCGCGCAACGCTTCCCGAGACGCCGAGGTCAACAGCAGGAACAGCGACTCCGGCGTGGTGACCAGGACATCCGGTGGAGTGCGGGTGAACGCCCGCCGCTGGTCCGGGGGCGTGTCGCCGGTGCGCATCCCGACAGTGATGTCCGGCGGACTGCTGCCTTGCCGCTGGGTGGCCTGCCGGATACCGGCCAGCGGTGCCCGCAGGTTGCGCTCCACGTCCACGGCCAGCGCTTTGAGCGGGGACACGTACAACACCCGGCATCTGCGCTTGCGGTCTGCGGGTAGTCCACGCACGGCCAGCCGGTCCAGTGCCCACAGGAACGCGGCCAGTGTCTTCCCGGACCCGGTGGGCGCGACCACCAGCGCGTGCTGACCATCCGCGACGGCTTCCCACGCCCCCGCCTGCGCATCGGTAGGCGCTTCGAACGCCCCCCGGAACCAGTCGTGGGTCGGAGGGGAGAAGAGGTCCAGCGCGTCGCTCACCCCACCATCGTGGACCCGTTACCTGACATCAGGTCCGTGCCGGTCAGCGCTTGCGTTGCTGCCAGAACCACCGCAGGGCGAGCACGATCACGGTGATCAGGATGGCGGCTTCCACCAGCTTGCCGCCCAGGCCCGTGATATCGGTCAGACCGCCCTGCGACAACGGCGACAGCACTCCGGCCAGCACAACTCCGCTCCCTGACATCACCCTCCCAGGCTACGACGTAACCTGGACGGCGATGCGCCACACCGTCTTCCGTCGCCAGATGGCCGATCACTTCGGTGAGACCCGTGCCGAGATGATCGCCCAGGACCATGTGATGTCCTCGCTGGGCGGGCGCACCGTGGACGAAGCGCTGGAAGCCGGCCTGGAACCCAAACAGGTCTGGCTCGCGGTCTGCGAAGCCTTCGAGGTGCCACGGGAACGGCGATAAGCGGTTCACCGAGCCGGCTCACGACTCGCTGCGCTCCCTGCCTGCCTGCTTCTGTCTCGCCTGTTCGGGCGTTTCATGCTCCGGTGCGGTCTGCTCCTCGGCCTCGCGTGGCTGTGGTGCGGTCTCGGTCCGCGCCCCGGCCGGTCGCGACGGCTCCTCGCGGGGGATCCCCTCCTGCGTGAGTTCGCCCTGGTCAACGGACCTTGTCACATCCCCGGCCCACTCGTATGGAGAGATCCTCGGCTGGATGCGCGCGTAGTGCTCGTAAGCGCGGCGGCGCTCCTCCTGCGCGTGCCGCCACGCCTCGGCGCGAATGAGTCGCTCCTGCTCCAGCGTCGGGTGTCCTTCCGCGTAGGCGATCTCGGCGTCGGTGAAGCGGCCGAGTTCGGCGATTCGCTCGCGGTCGTGCTCCTGCTGCTCAGAGAGGCCGCCCGGCGGTTCGTGATGCCGGTACAGCACGAACGGGTTGTCGAACGGCAGTCCGCCGCTGACCCGGCCATAGAACCCGACGAACATCAGCAGCATCCCGGCTACCAGGCTGAACACCACGTTCGGGATCTTGAACCCGAGCAGGTTGAAGGCGGTGTTCAGCACCGCGAGGTTCACCAGGCCGGACAGGAAGAACAGCACCCCGAGGGTCGCCGTCGTGGTCGACGCGACCACGCCTCCCCAGACCGCGGCTCCGAGCAGGATCAACCCCACGACGATCGAGATGATCGACAACAGCCCGTTGGTGGACAGCCCGAAGATCTCCACGCCAGTGACGTAGAGGAACTGCAACCGGTTGGCCAGGCCGAGCACCCCGAAGACGATCAGACCGGCTCCGAACACGGCGGCACCGACTCGGTAGATCTTGCTTAACGGGTGTTCCGGCGGCAGGTAGCGATCCAGCTTCATCGCCGGCACCTCCTCGTGCGTGCCCAGCAACCTTGTGTGTATCCAGCAGCGTGTGTATCCAGCAGCGGTGCTTTCCGGGGGGCTTCTTCGAGTGTCCGCCGGCCGAATGGCCAGTGCCAGCCCACACGACCAGGTGACAGTACTGGCGTGTCCGCAGTTCATCGAACGTGCGTTCGGGTAGTATGTGGATCGCCCCGCAACCAGAGTGTCGGTCCCGGCTCGTAGCGTTGGAGCCGACACGTTCGACAGGTTCCATTCGTCCGTGCGATCCCAACCGAGGTGGACATCTGATGGCAGCGACCGACAAGGGCAACCCCGACAAGAACAAGGCGCTCGAACTGGCGCTCGCCCAGATCGACAAGCAGTTCGGCAAGGGATCGGTGATGCGGCTCGGCGAGGAGACGCGCGCTCCCACCGAAGTCATCCCCACCGGCTCCATCTCACTGGACGTCGCCCTCGGTGTCGGCGGCCTACCACGCGGCCGGATCGTGGAGATCTACGGCCCGGAAAGCAGTGGTAAGACCTCCGTAGCGCTGCACGCGGTGGCCAACGCGCAGAAGGGGGGTGGCACGGCGGCGTTCATCGACGCCGAGCACGCCCTGGACCCGGAGTACGCCAAGGCGATCGGGGTGGACACCGACTCGCTGCTGGTGTCCCAGCCGGACACCGGTGAGCAGGCGCTGGAGATCGCGGACATGCTCATCCGCTCCGGTGCGCTGGACGTCATCGTCATCGACTCGGTCGCCGCGCTGGTGCCGCGTGCCGAGATCGAAGGCGAGATGGGCGACAGCCACGTGGGCCTGCAGGCCCGGCTGATGAGCCAGGCCCTGCGCAAGCTGACCTCGGCTCTCTACAGCGCGAAAACCACGGCGATCTTCATCAACCAGCTCCGCGAGAAGGTCGGCGTGATGTTCGGAAGTCCTGAGACCACGACCGGTGGTAAGGCGCTGAAGTTCTACTCCTCGGTGCGCTTGGACGTGCGGCGGATCGAGACGCTCAAGGACGGCTCGGAGGCGGTGGGTAACCGCACCCGCGTCAAGATCGTGAAGAACAAGGTGGCGCCGCCGTTCCGCCAAGCGGAGTTCGACATCCTCTACGGCCACGGGATCAGCCGCGAGGGCTCCCTCATCGACATGGGCGTCGAGCAGGGGATCATCCGCAAGTCCGGCGCCTGGTACACCTACGAAGGCGACCAGCTCGGGCAGGGCAAGGAGAACGCACGCAAGTTCATGCGGGACAACCCGGATATCGCCAACGAGATCGAGAAGCGGATCAAGGAGAAGCTCGGCATCGGACCGCAACTGGACGCCGAGGGCGGTGACCCGGCACCGACCGAGTTCTGAGGTTCGTGATGGCTCCTGGTGACTCGCCAGCCGATGACGATCCGCGCCAGCGGGCGCGGGACACCGTGTATCGGCTGTTGGCGGCACGTGCTCGCAGCAGGGCCGAACTCATGCGTGCCCTGCTGCGCAAGGGAATCGACGAGGACATCGCTGAGGAGGTCCTGCGGAAGTTCGACAGAGCGGGTCTGATCGACGATGCCTCGTTTGCGGAGAACTGGGTGCACAGCCGGCACAGTTACCAGGGGCTCGGCCGCAGGGCGCTCGGGTTCGAACTGCGCCGCAAAGGCGTTGAAGAGTCTATTGTGGACGAGGCATTGTCCACTGTCGATGATGAGACCGAAGTTCAGCGGGCGCGGGAACTTGTGCGGCGTAGGATTCGGTCGTCGGTCTCCGCCAGTGGCAGCAGCGATGGGGCATCGGACACCAAGCTGGTTCGCCGGTTGATGGGGATGCTGGCGCGCAAAGGCTACTCCGAAGCGCTGGCGTACCGGGTGGTGCGGGAGGAACTCGAACGAGCCGATCTGGACCGCTCGGAACTCGATGGCCCGGCTTCGTGACGCGCCAGGTGACCTCGTAAAGTTCCGACTTCGTGAGTGGCTTACGGAACCCCCGCCGGGTGCGGCACATCGTCTGGGACTGGAACGGGACGCTGCTGGACGACAATGACGCGGTCGTCGCTGCGGTGAACACGGTGTGCGCCGAGTTCGGCAGAGAGGCGATTGACCTCGCCCACTGGCGCTCGGTGTTCAGCCGTCCGCTCACGCAGTGCTACGAGCGGTTGCTGGAGCGTGAGCTGGACGCGGAGGACTGGGCTCGTATCGACCTCCGCTACCACCACGCGTACCGCGACCTGCTGCACACGACCAGGCTTGCCGACGGTGTCCCGGACGTGCTGGAAGAGTGGGGTTCGGACGGCAACAGTCAGTCGTTGCTGTCCATGTGGTTCCACGACGAACTGGTGTCCCTGGTGACCGAACTCGGGTTGATCGGGCTGTTCGAACGGGTCGACGGCCTGCGGGAGGACATCGGCGGTGGTTCGAAGGCTGCCCACCTCGCCGAGCACGTGCGCGCGATCGGCGTCGACCCGACCGAGGTCGTTCTCATCGGAGACGTCGCCGACGACGCCCATGCGGCCGAGCAGGTCGGCGCCAGCTGCGTGCTGCTCACCACCGGAGTGATGCGGCGCGCGAAGTTGGAGGCGACCGGGTTCCCGGTCGCGGACTCGGTCCCGCAGGCCGTCAGCCGGATCTACGCGGAGTTGGCCGCCTGATCATCGCGCCCCGCACCTCCGGTGGGTTCAGCGCAGCGCTGCCGCTTCCCGGGCGAACGCTTCGACCTGCCCCCAGTCGCGCGCCGCGAGCACGTCCTTCGGGGTGAGCCAGGACCCTCCGACGCAGGGCACGTTGGGCAGCGCCAGGTACTTCCGGGCCGTGTCGTGGCCGATCCCGCCGGTGGGGCAGAACCGTAGGTGCGGCAACGGTCCCGCGATCGCCTTGAGGTAGGGGACGCCTCCGCTGGGCTCGGCGGGGAAGAACTTCAGCGCGGTGAGGCCGCGCTCGGCCAGCAGCATCGCCTCCGACACGGTGCTGACGCCGGGCAGGAAGGGCAGGCCCGTTCCCGTCAGCTCGTCCAGCAGCTTCGGGGTCGTCCCCGGCGTCACCAGGTAGCGCGCCCCTGCCTTCGCGGCTTGGTCGGCTTGGCCGGGTTCGGTGATGGTGCCGGCACCGACGACGACCTCGGGTACGTCCCCGGCGATCCGCTCGATCGCCGGGAGCGCGGCGGACGTGCGCAGGGTGACCTCGATCGTGCGGATACCTCCGCGCAGCAACGCTTGCGCGACCGGCACCGCGTGCTCGACGTCGTCGAGCACGGCTACCGGGACAACCGGGCTGGTAGCGAGCACGTCCGATGCGGTTGGTGCGGATTCGGCTGTCATGGCTGCAGTTGTCCGTTCGGAGAAGGTCAGCGTTTCCAGGAGATCAGGCGGAGACGTCGGCCGGTTCGTGGGCCGGGCTGACGAGGGAGAAGACGCTCGCACCCCGGTCCGCTGAGCCGACGGCCTGCCGCATCGGCGTGAACAGCTCACGCCCGGTGCCGTGCTGGACCAGCGGCGTGGCCGGCGCGGGTTCCCGGGCTGCCAGCTCACTGTCCGGCACCAGTGCTTCGAGGGTTCCTCGGTCCGCGTCCATCCGCAGGATGTCGCCATCGCGCAGCTTGGCCAGCGCCGCGCCGTCAGCGGCTTCCGGGGTGAGCTGGATCGCGGCCGGAACCTTCCCGGAAGCGCCGGACATCCGGCCGTCGGTGACCAGGGCGACCTGGTAGCCCCGGTCCATCAGCACGCCCAGTGCCGGGGTGAGTCCGTGCAGTTCGGGCATACCGTTGGCGCGGGGACCCTGGTTGCGGATCACGACGACCACGTCGTGGTCGAGTTCGCCGGCGCGGAAGGCGTCGGTGAATTCCTGTTGGTCGGTGAACACGCGCGCCGGGGCCGTGATGCGACGGTGCTCCGGTCGTACGGCGGAGACCTTGATGATGGAGCGGCCGACGTTGCCGTCCAGCACCCGAAGCCCGCCTTCGGCGGAGAACGGGTCGTCCACGCCCCGCAGCACGTCGGTGTCCAGGCTGCGCCTCGGCGCTTCGCGCCACACCAGCTCGTCACCCCTCAGGAACGGTTGCTGCCGGTAGCGGTCGAGGCCGTCGCCGGCCACCGTGCGTACGTCCGGGTGGAGCAGCCCCGCGTCCAGCAGCTCGCCTACCAGCGTCTGCACACCACCGGCGGCGGCGAAGTGGTTGATGTCGGCTGTCCCGTTCGGGTAGACGCGGGTCAGCAGCGGCACGACAGCGGACAGATCGGCGAAGTCGTCCCAGGTCAGTTGGATTCCGGCGGCGGCGGCGACCGCGACGAGGTGCATCGTGTGGTTGGTGGACCCACCGGTGGCCAGCAGCGCGATCACTGCGTTGACCACCGCGCGCTCGTCGACCACCTCGCCGATCGGCGTGTACTCGGGCCCGCTGGAGATCTCGACGGCGCGGCGGGCCGCCGCTTCGGTCAGCGCCTTGCGTAACGGCGTTCCGGGCTGCACGAAACTGGACCCTGGCAGGTGCAGTCCCATGACCTCTACGACGAGCTGGTTGGAGTTCGCGGTGCCGTAGAAGGTGCAGGTGCCAGGGGAGTGGTACGAGGCGGCTTCGGCTTCGAGCAGCTCCTCGCGGGTGGCCTTGCCTTCGGCGAACAGCTGCCGGATGCGGGTCTTTTCGGCGTTGGGCAAGCCGGAGGGCATCGGGCCCGCGGGCACGAGAAGGGTCGGCAGATGCCCGAAGGACAGCCCGCCGATCAGCAGCCCCGGCACGATCTTGTCGCACACACCGAGCAGCAACGCGCCGTCGAACATCTCGTGCGACAGTGCCACAGCGGTCGCCATGGCGATGACCTCGCGGGAGAACAGCGACAGTTCCATGCCGGTCCGCCCCTGGGTGATCCCGTCACACATCGCGGGGACGCCGCCGGCGAACTGGCCCACACCGCCGGCTGCCCGGAGGGCGTCCTTGATCCATGCTGGGAACTGCTCGTAGGGCTTGTGGGCGGAGAGCATGTCGTTGTAGGCGGACACGATCGCGAAACCCGGCTTGGCCAGACCCTTCAGCGCGCTGCGGTCGGAACCCGCGCAGGCGGCGAAGCCGTGCGCGAGGTTCCCGCAGCCCATGCTGGCGCGAGCGGGTCGATCGGTGTTGGCGGCGGCGTGAATCCGGTCCAGGTACGCGCGCCGGGTGTGCTCGCTGCGCTGGGCGATCCGTTCGGTGACCTCGCGGACCTTGGGGTGGATGGGCTGCGCCATTCGTCGTTTCCTCCCGACTGCGAATCAGCCACGTGTGCGATCAAGGGAGAGTGCGACGTCGTTGGCGCCTCCAGGCCCGTACCAGCGGCCAACACTAATCCGTGTGACCTGGATTTCAAAACCGATCCAGCTCGTCACGATCCGCCGACGCGATCATATTCGCACGTCAGACGCCTTTCGGTGAGGTAAGCGATCGTTCGAATCTGGTACCGCCAGGTGATCGATGGAGTCCGTTCGGGGGACACGCCGGTCCGGTCTCCTGGACACCGGTTACGGGCTGTGGCGAAGATGATGTTCATGCGGATGTGGGTGTGGGTGAGCGCGCTGGTGTCCTGCCTGGCGTTGTCGGGTTGCGGCGGTCAGCAACCGGCTGGAGCGCCTACCACCGGTGCTGCTCCACCGCCGGCACCGCCAGCGGGCGGGAGCCAGGCTCAGCCTCCCGGAAACCAGGTGGACCTCCCCGGTGGCTCGGTCGACCTGCACGTCTCGCCGACGATCGAGCACATCAAGCAGCGCGGTGAGCTCGTCGTCGGGTTGAGCCAGGGCGACCCGCATTTCGCCGCACGCGACGACATGGGCCACTTCACCGGTTTCGACGTGGAGTTCGCCCACGTCCTGGCCTCGGAGCTCGGACTGAACGGGGGGCAGGTGGCGTTCAAGATGCTGCCTCCCACGCTCCAAGGTCAGGCCGTGTCCACCGGCAGCATCGACCTGCAGTTCGGCGTCGATGCGAACAAGCCTGGATTCGTCACGGTCGGGCCCTACGTGATCGCTTCCGGCGCGCGACCCGAGCACCTCATCGGCATCAACGATCACGACCCGGCGATGCGGGATCAGCTGCAGCGAGTTCTGGACGCCACTGTCGCGGATGGCAGCTGGCAGCGCACCTACAACGCGACGCTGGGACCTGCGGGAATACCGGCACATCCACCCGAACACGGTCGGTGATCGATCGGCCCGCGCCTTCCCGGGCGGGGTGAAACCGCAACCTGACCAGGCGCTACCGTGGAACGGTGAGCACGGCTGAAGGCGTCAAGACCTACCAAGTCCGCACATACGGCTGCCAGATGAACGTGCACGACTCCGAGCGGCTCGCGGGGCTGCTGGAGGACGCCGGCTATGCCCGCGCGGCCGAGGACGTCGTGCCGGATGTCGTGGTGTTCAACACATGCGCGGTGCGGGAGAACGCCGACAACCGTCTCTACGGCAATCTCGGCCACCTGCGGCCGACCAAGGACGCCCATCCCGGGATGCAGATCGCCGTGGGCGGGTGCCTGGCGCAGAAGGATCGCGGCGAGATCGTCAAACGTGCTCCGTGGGTGGACGTCGTCTTCGGTACCCACAACATCGGTTCGCTGCCCACCCTGCTGGAGCGTGCCCGGCACAACCAGGAGGCCCAGGTCGAGATCCTGGAGGCGCTCGACGTCTTTCCGTCGACGCTGCCGGCGCGGCGCGAGTCGGCCTACTCGGGCTGGGTGTCGATCTCGGTCGGCTGCAACAACACGTGCACGTTCTGCATCGTGCCGTCGTTGCGGGGCAAAGAGAAGGACCGCCGTCCCGGAGACGTGCTCGCCGAGGTTCAGGCGCTGGTGGACGAGGGCGTGCTGGAAGTGACGCTGCTCGGGCAGAACGTCAACTCCTACGGTGTGGAGTTCGGCGACCGCTACGCCTTCGGCAAGCTCCTGCGCTCCTGTGGTGACGTCCCGGGCCTGGAGCGGGTCCGGTTCACCTCGCCGCATCCGAGGGACTTCACCGACGACGTCATCGAGGCGATGGCCGAGACCCCGAACGTCTGCCCCCAGCTGCACATGCCATTGCAGTCCGGTTCGGACCGGACGCTGAAAGCGATGCGGCGGTCCTACCGCAGCGACCGTTACCTGGACATCCTGCGCAAGGTGCGCGAGGCGATGCCGAACGCGGCGATCACGACCGACATCATCGTCGGCTTCCCTGGGGAGACCGAGGAGGACTTCCAGGCGACCTTGGACGTGGTCCGGGAGGCCCGCTTCGCGAGCGCCTTCACCTTCCAGTACTCCAAGCGCCCCGGCACCCCGGCCGCTGGGATGGGTGAGCAGGTGCCCAAGGAGGTCGTCCAGGAGCGCTACGACCGGCTCGTGCGGCTGCAGAACGACATCTCCTGGGAGGAGAACAAGCGCTTGGTGGGAGGCACCGTCGAGCTGCTGGTCGCGGAAGGTGAAGGCCGCAAGGACACCGAGACACACCGGATGTCCGGCCGTGCCCGCGACGGCCGGCTCGTGCATTTCACCCCGACGGGGGCTGTGGACGGCGAGCTCCGGCCTGGTGACGTGGTGCACGTCGACATCAGCCGGGCGGCGCCACACCACCTTGTCGCCGACGGCGAGGTACTCGCGCACCGGCGGACCCGGGCGGGGGATCATTGGGAGGCCGGGGAGCGGCCGAAGACCTCTGGTGTGAGCCTGGGTTTGCCGTCGTTCGGGGCGCCCGCACAGATGCCCACCGAACAGCCGGCCGCGAGTTCCGAGAGCAAGGGGTGTTCCTGTTGACCAGTGACCGTGAGGCTTCCGCGGAACTGTCGAGGACCGAGCGGGAGCTCAGCCGCAGGTTCGACCCCGGATCGACGGCGCTGGTCATCGTCGGCGTGATGCTGGTCCTGGCACTGTGCTCGGTGCTGCCGTGGGTCGGCCGCGCCACCGGGTGGGAGATTCTGCTGGGCCAGGCCGATCCGGGCTTGAACATCGGCCTGCTGCCCAGACTGTTCTCGATCAACTCGACCATCGCCGGCATTCTGCTGAGCACGCTCGCGCTGACCACCCGGTGGTGGCCGCTGTCGTGGGCCGCCGCGATGGGCTGCGGGATGGTGTCCCTCGAAGGCCTGCTGGCGATCTGGTCCCGGCAGACCAACGCGGTCGCGGGACCGTCGTTCGGGCTGGTCCTCGCGGTGATCAGCATGTTCGTGATCGCCAGCCAGTGGCTGCGAATCGCCTGGTCCCGGCCCTGATCCGCGACAACCACTCCTTGACAACCACCCCTGACACCCGCCTGCTTCGGATGTCAGGGGCGTTCGGATGTCCGGGGGCGTGTACCCGCCGTCAGCGGCTGGCCAGCGCGTTCTCCGCTGCCGCGAGCCACTCGCGCCATTGCTGCGCCTGCTCTTCGGCCTGCTTCGCTCGGCGCTCGTCGCCGGCGGCACGCGCCTTGGCCGCCTGCGACTCGAACTGCTCCACCCGTTCACGGAACTGGTCCACGCGGGCCTGGGCTTCCGGGTCGGTGCGGCGCCATTGGGCGTCGCTGGCGGACCGAATCCGGTCGGCCACCGTCCGCAGGCGGCCTTCCAGCTCGCGCACCCGGTCCTTGGGAACCTTGCCGATCTCGTCCCACCGAGCCTGCAGCTTGTGCAGGTGCTCCTGCGCGGACCTTGGGTCCTGCGAGGGATCGAGCTGCTCGGCCTCAGCGAGTAGGGCCTCCTTCTGCCGGGCGTTCTCGGTGAACTCGGCCTCCCGCTCGTCGTACGCCGCCGACCGCCTGCTGAAGAAGCGGTCCTGAGCTGCGCGGAAGCGTTGCCACAAGGCTTCGTCGGCGTCCTTGGGCGCGCGACCCACGGTCTTCCACTCCGACATGAGCTGCTTGTAGCGGGCGGCGGTCGGTCCCCAGTCCTCGGACTCGCTCAGCGCCTCCGCCTCCTCGACGAGCTCCTGCTTGCGGACCTTGGCATTGGCGCGCTGGCGGTCCAGCTCGGCGAAGTGCGAGCCGCGCCGGCGGTTGAAGGCGTCCCGCGCCTTCGAGAACCGCCGCCACAGCTGCTCGTCGGTCTTGCGGTCCACTCCGCGCACGGACTTCCACTCGTCCAGGATCTCGCGTAGCCGGTCGCCGGCGGTCTTCCACTGGGTGGCCTCGGCGGCGATCTGCTCCGCCTCGACGACGAGGGCTTCCTTGCGGGCCACCGCCTCCGCTCTGGCCCGCTCGCGTTCCGCCTTGGCCTCGGCCACGGTCTGCTCGGCACGCTGCACGAGGTGGTCGGCACGGGCGCGCAGGCTGGCGAGATCACCGACGACGGCGGCGGTGTCCAGACCGTCGCGCAGGTGCTTGGCGCTGCTCAGCGCTTGCTTCGGGTCCCCGGCGTGGGTGGACAGGCGGGTTTCCAGCAGCTCGACCTCGGTGCGCAAGTCGTCGAACTTGCGGGCGAAGTGGGCGAGACCCTCGGCCGTGTCACCGGCTTGCCACGAGCCCACCGCGCGTTCGCCCTCGTCCGTGTTGACGTAGACCGTGCCGTCGGAGTCCACCCGACCCCAGCGGGACGGGTTCGAGGAGGCTTTGGGCACGGCCGGCGGAGTCGTCCCGGCATGGCCGGCGGTCGAGTCCCCGGCCACAGGGCGGGATGCCGCATTCGTGTCCGTTGGCTCGGGGGTCGTTTCCTGGTGCGTCATAGCCGGCTTCCTCCTTGCGTGCCCGCTGTAAGTGCTCGTGTCGCCCACGAGCGCCCCGCCTCGGCGGGGCCTGGCAAGCGTGGGCCCGGACTCATCGGCGGTCCGGCCCACCGTGGCGCATTGAAACAGGTCAGAGCGATTTCCGGTACTCCCGGGCAGCAGCAGCCACACACCATTGCGGTCGCCGCCCGGAGCCACGACCAGCAGAGGCCGTATGACCTGCGGTGATACCCCGCCGGTCGCCGCTGGCTCCCTGCTCGTCGCACCGTGAACCCCGGCCTCTACCGTGCACAGTTGTGATCAGCCGTGCTGTCGTGGTCCCGTACCCGCCGCTGCTCGTCCCGGAACTGACCGTCGAGATCAGGCCGGAGATCGAGCAACTGCGCAGCGCCTGCCTGCGCGCCGCATCCAGTTTGACTGACTCGGCTCGCCGGTGGGCGGCGGTTGGGGTAGATCGTCACGGGCCTGTTGAACTCGCACCCGGCACGGTCGGCACATTCGCCGGGTACGGCGTGGACGTGCCGGTGGATTTCGGTGGTGAGTCCGGTGTCGTCCCGGACCCGCTCCTGCCGCTGCCCGCGCTCGTCGCCGGATGGCTGCGTGGTGAGGTGGGGGCCGACGAGGTCACGACACACCTGCTGGGGCCGGAGACGCCGGCAGCGGAGTGCCGCGAGTTCGGCGCCAGGCTTGCGAGGGATGGGGAACCGGTCGGCCTGCTCGTCCTGGCCGATGGGTCCGCGTGCCGCAGCGAACGCTCGCCGTACCCGCCGGACGACCGCGCGGAGGAGTTCGACGAGGACGTTCGGCAGGCGTTGGCAACGGCGGACCCGGATCGGCTGCTGCGGATAGATTCGCGGCTGGCGCAGGAGCTGCATGTGGAGGGACGGGCAGCTCTTCAGGTCCTCGCCGGGGCGCTTCAGGCCACGGGCGCAGCCTGGGAGGGAGACGTGCTGTACTCCGGTACCCCTTTCGGGGTGACTTATCACGTGGCCGTGTGTTCCCGCCGTGACGCGTAGGGTCGATCGCGTGAGCGTGGAGTGTCGCCTGGTCGGGGTGGTCGGGCCGACCGCCACCGGCAAGTCCGACCTGGCGGTGCGGCTGGCCACCGAGCTCGGCGGCGAGATCGTGAACGCCGACGCCATGCAGCTCTACCGGGGGATGGACATCGGTACCGCCAAGCTCGCCCCGCACGAGCGTCACGGCATCCCGCACCACCTTCTCGACGTCCTGGACGTGACCGAGACGGCTTCGGTCGCTGCCTACCAGCGCCAGACCAGAGCGGTCATCGAGGACCTGCTGGCCGCCGAGCGCACGCCCGTCCTGGTGGGAGGCTCCGGCCTGTACGTGCAGGCGGTGATCGACGACCTGGAGTTCCCCGGCACCGATCCGGCGGTGCGTGCCCGCCTGGAGGACGAACTGCGTGAGCAAGGGACGGCCGCGCTGTATGACCGGCTGGTCGGGCTGGACCCGACCGCCGCCCAGGCGATCCTGCCGAGCAACCAGCGCCGCATCGTCCGCGCGCTGGAAGTCATCGAGATCACCGGCAAACCGTTCTCAGCGAACCTGCCCCAGTTCGGCCCGCCCCGCTACGACGCAGTGCTGATCGGCCTGGACCGAGCGATCGCGGAACTGGACGAGCGGGTGGACGTCCGGGTGGCGCGAATGTTCGACGCCGGACTCGTCGACGAGGTCCTCCGCCTGGAGAAAGAGGGCCTGCGGGAGGGCAAGACCGCCTCTCGCGCGCTCGGCTACCAGCAGATCCTCGCGGAACTCGACGGCGAGGGTGACATGGCCGCGGCCGCGGCGGAAACCGCCCGCGCCACCCGGAGGTTCGTCCGCCGGCAGCGCTCCTGGTTCCGGCGCGACCGGCGCCTGCACTGGTTCGACGCCGCCGACCCGGATCTGTTCGCCGACGTCCACGCCCTGCTGGATGCCGGGGCCGGCGTGTCGACTTCGTAGACTGGTGGACGTGCAGCGCAACGCCGAAACCGGAGAAACCATCACGTTCGCCAAGGGGCACGGCACCGAGAACGACTTCGTCGTTCTGCTCGATCCCGATGGCGAGCTGAAGCTCACTGACGAGCGCGTGCGCGCGCTGTGCGACCGCAGGCGCGGGCTGGGAGCCGACGGCGTGCTGCGGGTGGTGCGGTCCGACGCCATTCAGGACATCCCCGAGTCGGTGCCTTCGGGGGTGTGGTTCATGGACTACCGCAACGCGGACGGCTCCCTCGCGGAGATGTGCGGCAACGGTGTCCGCGTGTTCGCGCGGTACCTGGTCGACGCGGGGCTTGCCGAGCAGGGCACATTTGACGTGGGTACGCGTGCCGGAGTGCGACCGGTGGTCGTCCACCCCGGCGGGAGCGTCACGGTGGACATGGGGCCGGCTTCGTTGTTCGGCGAATCCACGACGTCGGTGAGCGGGCAAACGTTCCACGGCGTCGCGGTGGATGTCGGCAATCCGCACCTCGCGTGCGTGACCCGGGCTGAGGTGGCCGGGCTGGACCTGAGCACCCCGCCTCCACACGATGCCGAGCTCTTCCCGAACGGGGTCAACGTCGAGTTCGTGCGTGCTCTGGACCGGGATCAGGTGCGAGTGCGCATCCACGAACGGGGGGTCGGGGAGACCCGTTCGTGTGGCACAGGAGCGGTGGCCGCCGCGGTCGCGGCCCTGCGAGCCGAGGGGCAGCACACCGGTCGGCGTGGGGTCCACGTCCCGGGCGGCACGGTGGACGTCGAGGTCACGGAGTCCACCACGACGCTCACCGGTCCCGCCGCGCTGGTGGCGCGCGGGGAACTCGACGCCGGCTGGTGGCAGCACGCCGAAACAGCCTGAGTGGTACGCCGCCCGCTGCGCTGCCCGGCGAAAGGTGAAAATCGGGTGCGCAGCGTGGGATACTGGCGTTGATATGAACAAACCTGTCATGCGACGCGGCCTCGACCCCTTTGATGTTGGCGGCATCGGCTCCGGCGACGAGTTCGAGGCGGGCAGCAGCCCCAACGGCGAACCTTCGGTCGGCGAACTGGAGCGAGCGGAACGGAGTTCGCTACGCCGCGTAGCGGGCCTGTCCACCGAACTCGCCGATATCACCGAGGTCGAGTACCGGCGTCTGCGGCTGGAGCGGGTGGTTCTCGTCGGCGTCTGGACCGATGGGGACGCCGCTCAAGCCGACGAGTCGCTGCTCGAACTGGCGCGACTGGCCGAAACCGCCGGTTCCGAGGTGCTCGAAGGTCTCATCCAGCGCCGCGAACGGCCCGACCCGGCGACCTACGTCGGTTCCGGCAAGGTGCGGGAACTGCGTGACGTGGTCACCGGCTCCGGTGCCGACACGGTGATCTGTGACGGTGAGCTCGCACCCGGCCAGCTGCGGCAACTGGAGGAGAAGCTCAAGGTCAAGGTCATCGACCGGACGGCGCTGATCCTGGACATCTTCGCGCAGCACGCCCGCTCCAAAGAGGGCAAGGCCCAGGTGGAGCTGGCCCAACTGCAGTACTTCCTTCCACGCCTGCGTGGTTGGGGTGAGGCGATGTCGCGGCAGGCCGGCGGGCGTGCCGGGGGCGGCAACGGTGGCGTGGGTCTGCGTGGCCCCGGTGAGACGAAGCTGGAAACCGACCGTCGGCGTATTCACAAGCGGATCTCCAAGCTCCGCAAGGAGCTGGTCGGCATGCGTACGATCCGCAGCACCAAGCGCGGTCGTCGCCAGGCCAACGCGGTGCCCAGCGTGACCATCGCCGGATACACCAACGCCGGCAAGTCCAGCCTGCTCAACGCGCTCACCAATGCGGGTGTGCTGGTGGAGGACGAGCTGTTCGCCACGCTCGATCCCACCACCCGGAGAGCCAGCACGCCGGGCGGCAACCCCTATACCTTGACCGACACGGTCGGGTTCGTGCGACACCTGCCGCATCAGCTGGTGGAGGCGTTCCGCTCCACGCTGGAAGAGGTCACCCGGGCCGACCTGCTGATCCATGTGGTGGACGGCTGCGAAGTAGCACCACACCGTCAGGTGTCGGCGGTGCGTGAGGTGGTCAGCGAGATCGCGCAGGAGCAGGATGCTCCGATCCCACCTGAGCTGCTGGTCGTGAACAAGATCGACTCGGCGGACGGGACGAAGATGGCCGAGCTGCGGCGGCTGTTCCCGGATGCGGAGTTCGTGTCAGCGCGCAGCGGTGCGGGCATCGAGGAGCTGCACGAGGCCATCGCCGAGCGGCTACCGAAGCCGGATGTCCTGGTGGACGCCCTCGTCCCCTACACGCGGGGAGAACTCGTGGCCCGGGTGCATGCCGAAGGCGAGGTCATGACCGAGGAGCACACCGTCGACGGCACGAAGGTGCGCGCCAAGGTCCGCCCGGACCTTGCCGGCGCTTTGCGTCCCTTCGCCGGCTGACACCACCGTCGGGTTCAGGTCGCCGTCCACGCAGATCCTTCGCCAACTCAGCCACCATGGCGGGGGATCGCGTGCGATGTCCCCGGGGCATATGGCTTGCATAGGCACACACGCCACCACCGGTCGCTGTGTTGAGTGAGCACTCGCGCGCAACCGCGCACACGACCGACGCGGGTATGCCGGAGTCTCCGGCGACCGGGAGCCGTATCAGGTCGAAGCCAGCTGGATCAGCTGCTCGATCACAGGCGCCGCAGCACCGCCACGACCTTGCCGAGAATGGTCGCGCCGTCGCCCAAGATCGGCTCGTAGGCTTCGTTGTGCGGAATCAGCCAGACGTGGTCATCCGTTCGTTTGAATGTCTTGACCGTGGCCTCTCCGTCGATCATGGCGGCGACGACATCGCCGTTCTCCGCGTCCGGTTGTTGCCGCACAGCGACCCAGTCGCCATCGGTGATCGCGAGGTCGACCATCGAGTCACCGACGACCTGCAGGAGGAACAGCGTTCCTTCGCCGACGATCTCCTTCGGCAACGGGAACACGTCCTCGATGGACTCCTCGGCGAGAATCGGACCACCAGCCGCGATACGACCCACGACCGGTACGAACGCGGGGTTGGCCTGCTCCGCCCGGCGGGCGTCCTCCTCGGCGACGGCATCCGTGACCAGTACGCCAACCGTTCTGGGCCGGTGCGGGTCGCGGCGCAGGTAGCCCTTCCGCTCCAACACCCGTAGTTGGTAGGCGACCGACGACGTGGAGGTCAGACCCACGGCGTCACCGATCTCGCGCACGCTTGGCGGGTAGCCGTGTTCGCTCATCCAGTCCCGGATGGCGTCCAGTACCCGTAGCTGCCGATCGGTCAGTTCGTCGGCCGGCGTGGCCTGTTCGGGGAGCGAGTGCATCTCGGCCGGTGCGTTGTCCCGGTCCGGCGTTCGGTCGTCAATCGAACTCTTCGTCACCGCTGCCTCCCTGTGGATGGGTGTGGCCGTGAATGGATTGGCGCATAACAGGTCGTGCGCTTTCCACAGTAGACGGCGTGAAGGAGAAGATCAAACACCTGTTCGAGTTAATTTCAGGCGGATCACTGGCGTTCCGGGCTCGCGTTCCGGTCTTATTAGTGGTACACAATCGCACAAGCGTTCGCTCGAACATTCATTCGATCGTGCATCGAAGTGTCGAGAAGGGTCGATCATGGCGGATCTTGTGCAGGCACGGGTCGTTGGTGGTGCTTCGGAGAAGTCGCTCGTCGCCACTGCTCGCTCGGAGTGGGGGCGCCTGGCGCTGGCGGCTGCGTTCAGCTTCGTGGTGGTGCTGCTGGTTGGGGTGTGCGCCGCTCTCGCGCCGGCGATGTCGGCGGGGTCGGTGATGTCGGTGCCCAGGGGCATGGTTGTAGTAGCGGTACGGCCCGGCGACACGTTGTGGGCGTTGGCTCGCCGGTTCGCGCCGGGCAGTGACCCCAGGACAGTGGTGGACGAGATCATGCGGGTCAACGGCCTCGGCTCAGCGGGAGCCCCGGTCGGTGCGTCGCTGCTCGTGCCTGCTGAGAACGGCTGAACCAGGTGGCGACTCGCCCGCGAGTCGGTTTGCTTTGGCTTGGGAGGAGGGTTAAGGTCAACCCCAAGATGTAGTAGTTACGCCGATGTGGTTACTCCATAGATTGGGGTTCGGGACCCGTCAGAGGTCGCGGAGGCAAGTGGAGCGGCCGTGTCTGGCACTGCTGCGTCTGATGCTGTTTTCGCAAGCGGGGGCGCGTCGCCGGTGGCGTACGAAGGGGGTGAGTGTCGATGCGGTGCCCGTTCTGCCGCGGGGAGAACTCGCGGGTGATCGACTCGCGCGAGGTCGAAGACGGCCAGGCCATCCGCCGCAGGAGGTCCTGTTCTTCCTGTGGCCGGAGGTTCACCACGGTCGAGGAGCTCGTGCTGAGCGTGGTCAAGCGCTCCGGCGTCACCGAGCCCTTCAGTCGCGAGAAGGTGGTGCGGGGTGTTCGCAGGGCCTGCCAAGGTCGTGCGGTCGCCGAGGACGCACTGCAGCAGCTCGCCCACCAGGTCGAGGAGACCATTCGCGCGCTGGGTATGTCCGAGGTCCCCAGCCACGAGGTCGGCCTGGCCATTCTCGGCCCGCTGCGCGAACTGGACGAGGTGGCCTACCTCCGGTTCGCCAGCGTCTACCGGGCCTTCTCCTCGGTAGAGGACTTCGAGAAGGAGATCGCGGACCTGCGGGCAGCGAATCGCAACGGATCAAGTGAGCAAGTGACGGAGATCAGTGAGCAAAACGCGTAGGCGTTCGCGTCGTGGCACGGCGAGCGTCCAGCGACAGCGGAACACGGCCGCGGAAGGGCCAGATCGTTCGGGGGACAGAAGGCCGAGCCCGACCAGAGGATCGGACAAGGCCAACGGATCAGCAGCGAGTAACAAGGGAGTGGGGCACGTCATGACAGAGACCGTCGGCAACCCGGCGTCCGGTGCCAAGGGGGAATCGGAGACTGGTGCCGTGCAGACGGGCATCCGGGTGCAGCGCGTCTTCACCACAGAGGGGGTGCACCCTTACGACGAGGTCGCGTGGGCGCACCGGGACGTGGTGATGACCAACTGGCGGGACGGTTCGGTCAACTTCGAGCAGCGCGGAGTCGAGTTTCCCGAGTCCTGGTCGATGAACGCGGTCAACATCGTGACCAGCAAGTACTTCCGTGGTGCCGTGGGTACGGACCGGCGGGAGAAGAGCCTGAAGCAGTTGATCGACCGGGTGGTGCGGACCTACGTGCGCAGCGGTGTGCACAACGGCTACTTCGCCACCGATGCCGACGCCGAGATCTTTGAGCACGAGCTGACCTGGATGCTGTTGCACCAGGTGTTCAGCTTCAACTCGCCGGTCTGGTTCAACGTGGGGACCAGCTCCAAGCAGCAGGTGTCGGCGTGCTTCATCCTGTCGGTCGATGACACGATGGAGTCGATCCTGGACTGGTACAAGGAAGAGGGACTGATCTTCAAGGGCGGTTCCGGCGCCGGGTTGAACCTGTCCCGGATTCGTTCCTCGCACGAACTGCTGTCCTCTGGTGGCACGGCGTCCGGGCCGGTGTCGTTCATGCGGGGTGCCGACGCTTCGGCGGGCACCATCAAGTCCGGCGGTGCGACCCGGCGGGCGGCGAAGATGGTGGTGCTGGACATCGACCACCCGGATGTCGAGGAGTTCATCGACACCAAGGCACGGGAAGAGCACAAGGTTCGTGCGCTGCGCGACGCCGGTTTCGACGTGGATCTCGGTGGCGCCGACATGGCGTCGGTGCAGTACCAGAACGCGAACAACTCGATCCGGGTCTCGGACGAGTTCATGCGCGCGGTCGAGAACGACGGTGAGTTCGCGTTGCGTGCACGAACCGATGGTTCGGTCGTGCGGGCCGTGCCGGCCAGGGAGCTGTTCAACCGGATGGCGCAGGCCGCGTGGGAGTGCGCTGACCCGGGCATTCAGTACGACAGCACGATCAACGACTGGAACACCTGCCCGGAGAGCGGCCGGATCACGGCCTCCAACCCGTGCAGTGAGTACATGCACCTGGATAACTCCAGTTGTAACCTGGCATCGCTGAACCTGATGAAGTTCCTCGGCGAGGACCTGGCCTTCGACGCCGAGCGCTTCGCGAAAGCCGTCGAGTTGGTCATCACCGCGATGGACATCTCGATCTGCTTCGCGGACTTCCCGACCGAGGCGATCACGCGGACCACGCGCAGCTTCCGCCAGCTGGGCATCGGCTATGCCAACCTGGGCGCCCTGCTGATGGCCACTGGCCACGCCTACGACTCGGACGGCGGCCGGGCACTTGCCGCGGCGGTCACGTCGCTGATGACGGGAGCGGCCTACAAGCGGTCCGCCGAGCTCGCCGGTGCCGTGGGCCCGTACGAGGGCTATGCGCGGAACGCGGAACCACACCAGCGGGTGATGCGTAAGCACGCCGCAGCCAACGACCTGGTCCGCACCTACGACTACAACGACGCCGCCGTGCACCGGTTGGCCACGAAGGTGTGGCAGGAATGCCTGGAGATCGGCGGCCGCAACGGGTGGCGGAACGCTCAGGCGTCGCTGCTGGCTCCGACCGGCACCATCGGCCTGGCCATGGACTGCGACACGACCGGTATCGAACCGGACCTCGCACTGGTCAAGTTCAAGAAGCTGGTCGGTGGCGGGTCGATGCAGATCGTCAACCAGACCGTGCCGCGCGCCCTCAGGTCGTTGGGGTACCAGGAAGAGCAGATCGAGGCGATCGTCGAGTACATCGCTGAGCATGGCCACGTGATCGACGCTCCGGGCCTGCGCACCGAGCACTATGAGGTGTTCGACTGCGCAATGGGGGTGCGGGCGATCGCGCCCATGGGCCATGTGCGGATGATGGCAGCGGTGCAGCCGTTCCTCAGTGGTGCGATTTCGAAGACCGTCAACATGCCCGAATCCGCAGCGGTCGAGGACGTGGCACAGATCTACTTCGAGGGCTGGCGGC
The DNA here is from genome assembly GCA_051984675.1 of Pseudonocardiaceae bacterium. Lineage (GTDB taxonomy): Bacteria > Actinomycetota > Actinomycetes > Mycobacteriales > Pseudonocardiaceae > JBPYFK01. Next base: position 170,160 of record JBPYFK010000008.1, read on the forward strand.
TCGGGTTGAAGGCGTTGGCGATCTACCGCGACAACTGCAAGGTGGGTCAGCCGCTGTCGGCGGGCAAGGGCGACCAGGCCGCGAGCGAGGACAAGGAGCCGGAGAAGCAGATCGAATACCGGCCGGTGCGCAAGCGGCTGCCGAAGAAGCGGCCGAGCCAGACCGTGTCGTTCACGGTCGGCGGTGCGGAGGGTTACCTGCACGCTGGTTCGTACCCCGACGACGGTCTGGGCGAGATCTTCGTCAAGCTGGGCAAGCAGGGGTCGACGCTGGCCGGTGTCATGGACGCCTTCTCGATGTCGATTTCGGTGGGGTTGCAGTACGGCATCCCGCTGGAGTTCTACGTCTCGAAGTTCCAGAACCTCCGGTTCGAGCCGGCCGGGATGACCGACGACCCGGACGTGCGCATGGCCAGCAGCGTGTTGGACTACCTGTTCCGCAGGTTGGCGCTGGACTACCTGCCTTACGAGAAGCGCGCTCAGCTGGGCATCTTCACCGCTGATGAGCGCGCGGCGCAGACTGCTGGGATCGAATCCGCGGCGGGCTCCGCGGGGAGTGGTTCGTCCGAACTGGACACCGTTGACCTGGAAACGCTGCGGTCCACGGTGGACTCATCGGCCCCGTCATCGGCTACCGACACCAGGGCTGAGGCACCTGTGGTCGGTAGCTCAACGGAACTGTTGGAGCTGCAACTGGGCAAGGCCGCGGACGCGCCGTTGTGCATGACCTGTGGCACGAAGATGCGCCCGTCCGGTTCGTGCTACCTGTGCGAGGGGTGCGGCGCGACCTCCGGCTGCAGCTGACAGCGAGCAAGGTACGCGGACAGTCGTTCACCAGCGGTGGCCGGATCAACCCGGCCACCGCTGGTGGTTTTCGAGGTCGCAGGAAGGTCCGGCGAAACCGCGGCCGTGCCATACCTGTCCCATGATCTTGAGTTCACCCACGCGCGTGGATCTTGCTGAAATACCGAAGAGAGCCGGTATTTCGGTCGGGTGGATGTCAGTCGTCCGGGGGAGGTTTCTTCCCTTGCAGAACTGAATTGTCCACAGGCGTCTGTATTGTCCACAATTTGCGAAATGGTGCTTTTCGTCGGTCGTGGCGCGTCGAATCATGGGTCGTATGACAACGACACCGCTGCGGCACATCGCGCAACTTGCCCATCCCGGCGAAATCCTCGCCGCCATACCGCACCTGCTCGGGTTCCATCCCGAAAACTCGTTGGTGCTCATCACCTTGCACGGCCTGCCCGGCATGACCCGGGTAGGAACCACACTGCGCGTGGATCTGCCCTCGGCGGAAGACCGCCATGGCTTGGCCGCCTACCTGCTCAGCAGCCCCGTGGTTCGGCGCCAAGCGGATGCTGTCCTGCTGGTCGTGGTGGGCGGCGCTCAACACATCGGCGACGATCACGACAATCCTCGACCGGACCAGGAGCCGCCGCCGACAACACCGTCTGACGAGGACGGACCGCCACATCACGACCTCATCCATGAGCTTCGAGAAACCTTTGGGACAGCCGGGATTCCGGTCCTGCACGCCGTGTGGACCGACCAGATCCGGGCCGGTACCCACTGGCGCTGTTATGACGAGGACGACTGTGAAGGTGAGGTCAACGATCCCCGAAGCTCGTCGGTCGGCGTAGCGACGGTTGCCTCGGGACTTGTCACCTTCGGCAGCCGGGAAGAGATCGAAGCACTGATCAAGCCCGAGTCCCCCGACGCGGTAGCACGCCGCACCGCGCGGCTGGACGCCATGCTGGAGGAGCAAGGGCTGCATCGGCGTCCGCCCGGCTCGGCTCAGCGAGATTGGGACGTCGTGCTCGGTGCCGTCCACCGGACCGCAGAAGGCACCCCCTTGACCGAGGACGACTTTCTGCGGGTGCTCATGGCGCTGTCCGATAACCGAGTCCGTGACCTGGCCTTGAGTACCGCCCTGGGCGAATGGTCCAGCGCCGCCGAACAACTGTGGATCACCCTCGTACGCAAGGCACCGCCGCCCGAACTAGCGGATGTGGCCGCGTTGCTGGCTTTCTCGGCTTACTTGCGCGGCGACGGTGTGCTCGCCGGCATCGCATTGGGACGCATTGAGGAAGTTCGCCCCGAACACCGGTTGGGCGTGTTGCTCCGACAAGCGCTCGATGCGGGCATCACTCCCTCCCAGCTGCGTGGCGTCGCCGAAGAGGCGGTCGAAGACGCCAAGACCCTCATGGAAGAGGACGGTGAGTGGTGATGATGTCCTCGTGGAACCGATCAGCCCTGCCGGGACCGGGCGAAGTCCCACGCGTCGCGGACAATGACGTCGAGTTCGGCATGCTTGGGCTGCCAGCGCAACTCGGCACGGGCACGGTCACTCGACGCCACCAGGGTCGCTGGGTCCCCGGGCCGGCGGTTGGCGGTGACGGCCGGAATCGCGTGGCCGGTGACCTGCCGGCAGGTGTCGATGACCTGCTTGACGGAAAAGCCCCGACCGTTGCCAAGGTTGTAGATCCGGTGTTGGCCGGCCCCCGCGGTTTCGAGGGCGAGCAGGTGTGCATCGGCCAGGTCGGTGACGTGGATGTAGTCCCGCACGCAGGTGCCGTCCGCGGTCGGCCAGTCATCACCCATGATCTGCACCTGCTCGCGCTGCCCCAAGGCGACCTGCAACACGATCGGAATCAGGTGCGTCTCCACCGTGTGGCGCTCACCGAAGTCCCCGTGCGCGCCGGCGACGTTGAAGTAGCGAAGGCTCACCGCCGCCAGTCCGTGCGCGGACGCATACGAGGTGATCGCGTGGTCGATCGCCAGCTTGGTCGCTCCGTACGTATTCGTCGGCTGGGTCGGTGCGGTCTCGGGAATCGGGACCACCTCGGGTTCGCCGTAAGTCGCCGCGGTCGACGAGAACACCAGGCGGGTCGTGCCGTGCTCACGCATGGCCTCCAGCAGGCGCAGCGAGGTTTCCACGTTGCCGTGCCAGTACTTGAACGGGTCTTGCATAGACTCGCCCACCAAGGACTTCGCGGCGAAGTGCAGCACCCCGTCGAAGCCTTCGGCAAGCACTTCGGACACCGCCTCCGCAACGTCTGCTTGGATGAACCGGCACTTGGACGGGACCGCGTCCGCGTGACCGGTGGACAGGTCGTCGACAACGACGACGTCATGTCCAGATTCCAGCAGACGTGCGGCACAAACACTGCCGATGTAGCCTGCGCCGCCGGTCACGAGGAGCTTCACGTGCCTTCCGCCTTCCGCGCTCGTTCGTCGATACACAACTGGCCGTTGTCGTCCGGTCTGGTGCTACCCAGCCTAGAGAAATCAGCGGTCGCGCCCGGCACCGGCCGCCGGGGACGCGGTGAACAGCCGTGGCGTAGTCAGGTCCCGCTCGTCGAAGGCGCTCAGCACTGCCCGCTCGATCGCCGGACGGTCGGTGGTGCGCACCAGGGCGATCGCCGAGCCCCCGAATCCGCCGCCGGTCATGCGGGCGCCCAGTGCCCCAGCCCGCAGAGCAGAGTCCACTGCGAGATCAAGTTCCTCGCAGGAGATCCGATAGTCGTCGCGGAGGCTGGCGTGCGACGCGATCATCAACTCGGCGATCTCAGTCAACCCCGCCCGCAGGCCCTGCTGGCGGAGGACGGACACGGTGGCCAGGACGCGCTCGTTCTCCGTGACCACGTGCCGCACGAGCGGTCGCAGGTCGGCCGGGATGCGCTCAAGAGAGTCCGTCAATCCGGCCATGGTGATATCGCGCAGTGCCTTGACCCCCAGGAGGTTCGCGGCCTGCTCGCATCCGCGCCGGCGCTCTCCGTAACCGGACTCGCTGTGCGTGTGGCTCGCCCGCGTGTCCACAACGAGCACCTCGACACCGGCGGCGCTCGCACCGAACGGGATTTGCTCGGTTTCGCCGGATCTGACGTCGAAGAAGAGCGCGTGCGCCGCTGTGCACGCCAACGCGGCAGTCTGGTCGAGCACACCCGTAGGCGCCCCCGCGAAGTCGTTCTCGGCGCGCTGCGTCCACCGAGCGATGTCAGAGATGGCGGGGGCGTCGGGTCCATCCAGGGCGTACCCGGCCAGGTCGAGCAAGGCGAGTGCCACCGAGCACTCCAACGCGGCCGACGACGAGAGCCCGGCGCCGGTGGGCACCTCCCCCACGATGACGAGGTCGGCCCCACCGAACTCGAATCCGGCCTCGTGCAACGACCACGCCACCCCGGCGGGGTAGGAAGCCCATCCGCTGACCGCGCCGGGAGCCAGCACGTTGACCCCGATCGGCTCGGCATAGTGCAGCTTGCCGTTGCTTCGCATAGTGGCGAAGGACAGCCGGCCGTCGCCACGAGGGGCTATAGCGACGGCGGTGCGCTGCGGCAGTGCGAACGGGAACACGAACCCATCGTTGTAGTCGGTGTGCTCACCGATGAGGTTCACCCGGCCGGGGGCAGACCACACCGCAGTCGGCGCACGGCCGTACGCAGCCGTGAACGCGTCCCCGGCGCGTTCGCCTGCCGTCACTTGGCTCGCACCAGGACGGCGTGGGCGATGGTCGGCGGAAGGTGGGTCGAACCGGACTTCCCGTGCACCTCGATCGGTTTGTTCACCCCGACGACGGACGCTACTTCCACCTCGGAGTCGGGTACGAGCCCGACTGCCCGTAGCTCGGACATCAGATCCGTGTCCATCTGTACGTGTTCGGCGATCCGGCAGACCCGCACCTTGGCGCCGCCGCGGCGGGCGATCTCGTCAATGCGCTGGAGGTCAGCCTCGGCCGGCGGAGCGGGCTCGCCCACCCCGAGCTCGTCGAGACCCGGGATCGGGTTGCCGTACGGGGAGGTGCTGGGTTGGCCGAGCAGGGCGACCAGCTTGCGCTCCACTGCCTCGCTCATGACGTGTTCCCACCGGCACGCTTCCCAATGCACCTGCTCCCATTCCAGACCGATCACGTCGACGAGAAGGCGCTCGGCCAGCCGATGCTTGCGCATCACGCCAACGGCACGTGCACGGCCTGCCATCGTCAGTTCCAGATGACGGTCCTCAGCGATGGTCAACAGTCCGTCTCGCTCCATGCGCGCCACCGTCTGGCTCACCGTCGGCCCGCTCTGTTCCAGCCGCTCGGCGATCCGGGCCCGAAGTGGGATGACGCCCTCTTCTTCGAGCTCGTAGATGGTGCGCAGATACATCTCGGTGGTATCGATGAGATCGTTCACGCCGGCTCCCCATTCAGTCCCACTATGATGCTAGTCCCATCGGGCGACAGGCGATGACTGCCTCGTACGGGTCAGCCCGTTTCGCCGGGTTTGGAGGTCCCATGCGCCCCCTGATCAGTCCTGATGACCTTTTCGCCTGCTTCCGAGATGATGACCCACCGGTGATCCTGGATGTTCGGTGGAGTCTGGTCGGCCCGCCCGGGCGTGACGAGTACGCGCGGGGCCACCTTCCGGGCGCGGTGTTCGTGGATGTTGACACCGAACTCGCCGGCCCACCGGGATCAGCCGGTAGGCACCCACTTCCCGATGCGGGATCTCTGGAACAGGTCTTGCGTCGTGCCGGGGTAACCGCGACCAGGCCGGTGGTCGTCTACGACGCCGATAACGGTTCGGTCGCCGCACGAGCGTGGTGGCTGCTGCGCTGGGCCGGGCACCGCAAGGTGGCCGTGCTCGACGGCGGTTACCGTGCGTGGCAGGCCGCCAGCTTTCCCGTCACCACCAGCGAAGATACTCCGTCGCCGGGCGATTTCCGGGTTGTTCCCGGTCAATTGCCCGTCCTCGACGCGGATCAGGCAGCCACGCTAGCCCGCGAGGGGCGACTGCTGGACGCTCGCGCAACAGAGCGTTACCGAGGTGAGACCGAACCGGTAGATCCACGGGCGGGTCACATCCCGGGTGCGGTGAACGCGCCATTCGTCGACCACACCGACGCTGAGGGACGCTGGCGCTCCAGCACCGAGTTGGCCGAGAGATTCGCCGGTCTCGGCATCGACGAGGGCACGCCGGTCGCGGCGTACTGCGGTTCAGGGGTCACGGCCTGCTCGGTCGTGCTCGCCCTCGAACATGCCGGCGTCCGCGGCTCGGACCATCCTGCGGCCCTCTACGCCGGGTCGTGGTCGCACTGGTCAGCCGATCCACAGCGGTCCGTGGCGACCGGCGGTGCTCCGGGGTGAGCTGCTAGCAGCGGCCGTGACCGCCGATCCACGACCGTTGCCCGCAGCGTTGGCAGGCGCAGGAAAGGTAACGTCCGTCCATGGGCATTCGATGCGCGGTGGTGTGGGATGACGCCCTGTTGGGGTACGACCTCGGCGGTGACCATCCTCTGCACCCGGTTCGGCTGGACTTGACCATGCGGTTGGCCCGCGGTCTTCGCACGTTGGACGGTGTCGAGTTCCTCTCTCCCCAACCGGCTACTGATGCGGATCTCGAACGCGTGCACAGCCGCGAGTACCTCGACGCGGTTCGCAGCGCTCCGGTGCTCGGGATGGAGGCAGAGCACGGGCTGGGGACGGCGGACAACCCGGTTTTCGATCGGATGCACGAGGCGTCGGCGCTGGTGACGGGTGGATCGCTGCTGGCGGCCGAGCAGGTGGTCACCGGGCAGGCCAACCGGGCGGTGAACATCGCCGGTGGACTGCACCATGCCATGGCCGACCACGCGGCGGGGTTCTGCGTCTACAACGACCCGGCGGTCGCGATCGCATGGATGCTGGACCACGGCGTGGAGCGCATCGCTTACGTCGATGTCGACGTGCACCACGGAGATGGTGTCCAGGCGGCGTTCTACGACGACCCGCGCGTCCTCACGGTTTCCCTCCATCAACACCCGATGACGCTGTGGCCGGGCACCGGGTACCCCGTCGAGATCGGCGGCGGTCATGCGGACGGAACCGCGGTGAACATCCCGCTCCCTCCCGGTACCGGGGACAAGGACTGGCTGCGGGCCTTCCACGCAGTGGTGCCGTCGTTGCTGGGTGCGTTCCAGCCGCAAGTACTGGTAACCCAGTGCGGTGTCGACACGCATCGGGACGACCCGCTCGCGGACCTCTCCCTCTCGGTGGATGGCCATCGGGCGATCTACCGGACCCTGCGTGACCTGGCCGAACAGTACGCGGGTGGCCGGTGGGTGGCGCTGGGCGGCGGGGGCTACTCGCTGGTCCGGGTGGTTCCGCGGTCCTGGACGCATCTGCTGGCGACCGTCCTCGATCGTGATCTTGACCCGGCGACGGCGGTGCCCGAGCAGTGGCTGGCCCACGCCGTCAGCCTCGCCCCGGACATCGCGGTGCCCACCGCGTTGACCGACGAGTGCGATGTCGGCTTCGAACCGTGGGACGGCACGACCGACTCGCCTGTGGACCTGGCTATCCGCCGCACGCGCGATGCGGTGTTCCCATTACATGGCCTGGACCCCGGTGATCGTCGTGACTGACCAGCACCAGGACGAGCGCCAGGACCAGCGCCAGGACGAGCATCAGGTGATCGACGGCTCGCGGCTTCCTCGGTGGGACGCTGACGTCGTCCTCTCGGACGGCGGAACCGTGCATCTGCGGCCGATCACGCCCGACGACGCGGACGCGATCCTCGCCTTCCACAGCCGGCTCAGTGACCGCACACGTTACTTCCGTTACTTCAGCCCCTACCCGCGTATGCCCCGCCGCGATGTCGAACGCTTTACCCAGGTGGACTACGTCAGCCGGGTGGCGCTTATCGCGCTGCTCGGAGACGACATCGTCGCTGTCGGCCGCTACGACCGGCTCGGTGACGAGGACGCCGCCGAGGTGGCCTTCGTCGTCCAGGACGATCACCAGGGGCGCGGGCTCGGGTCCATCCTGCTCGAACACCTCGCCGCAGCTGCCAGGGAGAACGGCCTGGTCCGGTTCGTCGCCGAGGTGCTCGCGGAGAACTCGACGATGGTCCGGGTGTTTCTGGACGCCGGCTACGAGGTCAAACGCGAACTCGAACAGGGGATTCTGCACCTGGAGTTCGCGATCGACCCGACCGAGCAGTCGGTCGCCGTGGCCAGGGCGCGCGAGCAGGCTGCCGAGGCCCGGAGCGTGCACAACCTGCTGCACCCAAGGTCGGTCGCGGTGATCGGGGCGTCCACCGACCACTCCAAGATCGGGCACGCCGTGCTGACCAACCTGCTGGCCGCTGATTTCACCGGACCGGTGTACCCGGTCAATCCCGAGCACAAGTCGGTGCGGGGAGTGCGTGCGTACCCGTCGGTGCTGGACATCCCCGACGAGGTGGATCTCGCTGTCGTCGCCATCCCCGCGGCCAGCGTGCACGAGGTGCTCGACGCGTGCTTGGCCAAGGGCGTCAAGGCGCTGGTGATCGTCAGCGCGGGCTTCAGCGAAACCGGACCCGAGGGGCGCGAGATCGAACGACGCATGGTGCACGAAGCCCGGGTACACGGCATGCGGGTGGTCGGCCCGAACGCGCTCGGCGTGGTCAACACGGACCCGGGGCACCGGCTCAACGCCAGCCTGGCTCCGCGGCTGCCCGGTCGGGGGCGCACCGGCTTCTTCTGCCAATCCGGTGCGCTCGGGGTCGCCATCCTGGACACCGCTTCCGAGCGGCGGCTGGGCCTGTCGACCTTCGTCTCCGCCGGGAACCGTGCCGACGTCTCCGGTAACGACCTGCTGCAGTACTGGCAGACCGACCAGTCCACCGACGTGGTGCTGCTGTATCTGGAGTCCTTCGGTAACCCGCGCAAGTTCGCACGTCTGGCGCGCCGGCTGGCGCGGACCAAGCCGATCGTCGCGGTCAAGTCCGGCCGAAACGCCGTCCGACCCGGCCTGGCGGCAACATCGGTGCAGGTCGACGAGGCCAGCGTGCAGGCGCTCTTCGAGCAGGCGGGCGTCATCCGGGTGGAGTCCGTCGCGCAGCTTTTCGACACCGCTTTGCTTCTCGCGCACCAACCCCTTCCGCAGGGAGATCGGGTGGCGATCGTGGGGAACTCCTCGGCGCTGGGCATGCTCGCCGCCGACGCGGCACGGTCGGAGGGTCTGGTCTTGGCGACGGACCCGATCGACGTCGGAGCTGCCGCCAGTCCCGGGCAGTTCGCGGCGGCCGTCCGGGACGCGGCGCAGCGCGCGGACGTGGACGCACTGGTCACCGTGTTCGCGCCGCCCGTGGCCGTGCCCGGAACCGCCTACGCGCGGGCGCTGCGGGAAGCCCTGCAGGAAGCCGGCACGAGCGCCGCCAAGCCTGTGGTGACCACTTTCCTGGCGGTGGAGGGCGTTCCCGACGAGTTGGCAGTGCCCGGCTCGGACGGCGCGGCGGGCCGTGGCTCGGTCCCGTCTTATCCCAGTCCCGAGCGTGCGGTCCTGGCGCTGTCCCGGGTGAGCCGGTACGCGAAGTGGCGGGCGGCGCCCCAGGGCCATTTCCTCTCGCCGGAGGGCATTGACCTCGAGAGGGCACGGTCGCTGGTCGCGGGCTGGGCGGAGGCCGGCAGCGAGCGCCTCTCCGACGACCAGGTCACCGAACTGCTGCGCTGCTACGGCATCGAACTCGTGCCGTTTCGCCTGGTCAGCGATATCGAGGCGGCAGTCGTCACGGCCGCCGAGCTCGGCTATCCGGTGGTGCTGAAATCCGCCAGCGGGCGCCTGCGACACCGCACGGATCTCGCCGGCGTGCGGCTGGACCTCGCCAGCGCGGACGCCGTGCGCGCCTCGTACCGCGATCTTGTCGAAGTGTCCGGGACGCACGAGGTCTATGTGCAGTGCATGGCCCCGAAGGGCACATCCTGCGTGCTCAGCCTGCTGGACGACCCGTCGTTCGGCACTCTGGTGTCCTTCGGGCTGGCCGGGGTGGTCAGCGACCTGCTCGGGGACCGCGCGTACCGGGCTGTGCCAATGACCGACGCGGATGCCCAGCACCTGATCCGCTCCCCGAGAGCGGCTCCGCTGCTGTCCGGTTACCACGGCGCGGAAGCGGCGGATCTGCCGGCACTCGAAGATCTCGTGTTGCGCGTGGCAGCGCTGGCCGAAGACCTGCCGGAGGTCCGCGAGCTGTCGCTGGAACCGGTGTTGGCCTCCGCCGCCGGCGCCTACGTCACTGGGGCGCGAGCGAGCATCGGCCATTTCCAGTCCTGGCCGGACACTGGTCCACGCCGGTTGCGCTGATTCCGTATATCCTGGTCAGTGTCCACTGTGATCATCGGGTTCGGGTGCTCGGTGGAGCTGACGTCCGGCGGTCTGGAACACGGCAATCTGACGTGTTCACGCCAAGTTCACGAGCAACCGGCCCCCCGGCCGCGTCCGTCCCTGAAGCATGAAACGTCTCAGCATCGCGATCGGTGCTGGCGCCCTCATCCTGGCCGCTAGCGCCTGCGCCCACCAGCCAGCAATCGGGTATGGCGGGCAGCCACCGGCTCCGCCACAAGTGGAGCAACCCGCACCGTCAGCCACGGTGGTGCCCAAACCGGAGAACGAGCGGATGGTCGTGCCCGACAGCGAGGTGGACGCGTCCAGGCTGCCGAAGGACTACCCGCGTCAAGTGTGGACACAGGACGATGGCTCCGTCGTCGTGGCCAAGGGCGAGGAAGGGGGATGTAGCCACGTTCATGGCCAGATCACCGATCAGAACGACCGGACCGTGACGTTCACCTTCGTTGAGCAGATCCCTGACCCCGTGGGTGTGTGCACGATGGACATCCGCTACCCGCCGGTCGCGGCGAAGTTGGCCAAGCCGCTGGGGGGCCGCACAGTCGTTCTCGACCACCAACTGATCAAGGTGCCGCGGCACTGAGTCCCGAGCATCGAGTTCCGTCTCCCGCAGGAGCACGCTCCTGCGGGAGACGCCTGTGGCGAAACGTGGCGGGATGGTCCTGACTTGTGGCACGGCGGCGGGACACCTGACAAGCTGGCGGGCGGCCTCCGCGAAGAAGGGACAGAGCTCGATGACGACCGATCAGGCGGCGACTGGGAGCACGAACTACGAGCTGGATGCGCTGGTCAACCTTCGGGACCTGGGTGGCATGCCGACGGAGGACGGCGCGGTGACGGCCAGCGGCGTGCTCTACCGTAGTGATGCTCCTCACACTGGTGATCGCGCACCCGATGGGGTGGGGTCCTGGCCGCCGAAGGCAGTCGTCGACCTACGCGACACGGTCGAGCGGGGGACCTCCCCGCACCCGCTGGCCGGTCCTGATACTTCCGTGCACCTGATTCCCATCCTGGAGGACGCCCGCTCCAGCGAACCGGGCGCGGACGGTCACCACATGGACCTGGTCTCGCTGTACCAGCTGATGCTCGCCAGGGCAGCGGACAAGCTGGTCGAGGTTTTCCGTGTCGCGGCGACCACCGATGGGCCGCTGCTGATCCACTGCGCGGCGGGCAAGGACCGTACCGGGGTGTCCTGCGCGCTCCTGCTGCGCGCGGCCGGGGTGCGGCGGGACGCGATCGTCGCGGACTACATGCACACCGACCGCAACATGTTCAGGGTGCTGCAACGGCTGAACCTGGCGCCCATCCTCCCGCCCGGGGTGGAGGAGGAAGCCGTGAACGAGCTGATCTCTACTCCGGCTGACGCGATCGAGCGCGTACTCGACCGGTTGGAGAACCACCCGGGCGGGGCCGCCGCGTGGCTGCTGGACCACGGCGCGGACGAGACCACCCTGCGGAACTGGCAGGAGCGGATACTCGGGGCGTAGGCCCGGCCTGACCATGGCGGTCCACGAGACGGAAAGGCCGGAACCGCCGCAGGGGCGATTCCGGCCTCCCAATCAAGGCGGCTGTCATGGCCGCCTGGTTTGTCCTGACTGGCTGAGCGTGTGGAAGGGAAGCGCTTAGCTCGCGTAGGCCCGCAGCCGGTCGGCGCGGTCACCCTGCCGTAGCTTGGCCATGACCTCGCGCTCGATCTGGCGCACCCGCTCGCGGGACAGGCCGAACTCCTTGCCGATCTGGTCCAGGGTGCGTGGACGGCCGTCCTCCAGGCCGTAGCGCATCCTGATCACCTGCTGCTCGCGCAGCTCCAGGGTGTCGAGCACCCGGCGCAGGTCGTCCTGGAGGAAACCGGAGATGACAGCGTTCTCCGCGTCGGCCGCCTCGGCGTCTTCGATGAAGTCGCCGAGCGGGGCGTCCTCCTCCTCACCGACCGGCATGTCCAGGCTCACCGGGTCCTTGGCGTGCTCCAGCAGGTCGGTGACCTTCTCCACCGTCAGCCCCGACTCGGCAGCCAGCTCGTCGTCGGTGGCCTCCCGGCCCAGCCGCTGGTGCATGTCCCGCTTGATCCGGGCGAGCTTGTTCACCTGCTCCACCAAGTGCACCGGCAGTCGGATGGTGCGCCCCTGGTCGGCCATGCCTCGCGTGATGGCCTGGCGAATCCACCAGGTGGCGTAGGTGGAGAACTTGTAGCCCTTGGTGTAGTCGAACTTCTCCACCGCGCGGATCAGGCCCAGGTTGCCTTCCTGGATCAGGTCCAGCAGCGGCATGCCGCGACCGGTGTAGCGCTTGGCCAGGCTGACCACCAGCCGCAGGTTCGCCTCCATGAGGTGGTTCTTGGCAACCTTGCCGTCCCGCACCACCTCCCTCAGCTCACCACGCCGCTCGACGGAGAGGTTCTTGGCGGTGTCGAGCATGTGCTGCGCGAAGACGCCGGCCTCGATCCGCTTGGCGAGCTCGACTTCCTGTGCGGCCGTGAGCAGCGCTGTGCGCCCGATGCCATTAAGGTAGACCCGTACGAGATCAGCCGACGGACCTTGCGTGTCAAGGTCGGCATCGGTGGCGACGTCGGGGCTGATGGTCTGCGGGACGGTCATGGAGCTACCTCCCAGGCGGGCTTGATCGTGGGCGCCGAACTCACGCACCCGCGCCGCATCGCGCGGTGCGCTGAACATGTCACTCAAGTCAGGGTCCGAGTCACACGTTCGCTGACGGCCGGTTGAAGCTGTCATAGGGGGAAACGTGTGCTCGCTCGAATTCGTTCCCGGACTTCTCAACTGACAGACGTCGCGACGGTCACATCCGTTGCCTGATCAACTCTGAGAATTTCCTGAGACGCCCGCGTTACATTCAAACTTCAACCAAAAGAGTGAATGGCCCGTCGTTGATGCTCTCCACCGCCATCATTGCGCCGAACTTTCCGGTCTCCACCCGGGCACCGCGCTGGCGGAGCTCCTCGACCACCGCCTCCACCAGCGGTTCGGCCCGCTCCGGCCGGGCGGCCGAGGTCCAGGACGGTCGCCGCCCCTTGCGGGTGTCTCCGTAGAGGGTGAACTGGCTAATGACCAACAGCGGTGCGCCGGTAGTGGCGCACGACTGCTCATCGCGCAGAACCCGCATCTCGTGCAGTTTGCGGGCCAGGTTTCGAACCTGTTCGGTTCCGTCGGAATGCGTCACGCCCAACAGAACCAGCAGCCCCGGTTCCTCGATGGCACCGACGACGACATCGTCGACCCGGACACTGGCCCGCGTCACTCTGGTGACTACTGCTCGCACCGCTGTTCCTCTACCTATGCTGTTTCGGCTACCTGTGCTGTTTCGGCCCATTCGGCGGGCAGCAGCATTCCGTGCCGAACCAGTTCCCTTATCACTGGCATCGCCGCTTCCGCGATTTCTTTCGCATTTTCGCCATAAGCGCCCGCGAGCAAGTCGATGAGGTCGCGCACCGGCAACGCTCCCCGGCAGCCGGCGAGCAGTCGCATGCCGAGCTCGTCCACCTCGTGCTGCCAGCCCGGCCCGTCGGTCCGATGCAGCCGGCGGGTGACCGGTGACCAGCCCTCGTCGGTCGGGGTGGAGATCTCCTCCAACACGGTGCTCGGGGCCGTCACCAGGGGTGCATCCAGCAACGACTCCGGCGAACCGTGTGTGCGCAGCCAGTCCACCCGTCGCAGCCACGCGTCGGTTTCCGGGCCGAGTGGGTCGTCATAGGCGTGCCTGAGGTCCTCACAGACCACCTCGCCGCGCTGCTCGCCGGTGCGCCGCAACGTCACGAAGCCGAACCCGATGCCTTCCACGTCGTTGGCCTCGAACCAGTCGAGCCACTCGGCGCTCTTGCGGCGCCCCAGCGGCGAGCGCGGGTCATAGCCCGCGTCCCGCAGCCAGGTGCCGACGTACAGCTCCGGGTCGGCGACATCGCGTTGCACGAACCACGCGTCCACACCGCCCGGCGGGAGCCAGCGCGTGACTCGGTCCTGCCAGTCCTCGCCTCGGCGGTGCATCCACGACGCGAGCAGCTGGCCGGTTCCGCCGTCCTGGAGAAACGACGGGAGTTGACGCACCACCAGGGCACTGGCGTCATCACCGGCCTGGCCCGAGTCCCGGTAGACGAAGTCGGTCCGTGGGGGACCGACCACGAACGGCGGGTTGCAGATCACCTGGTCGAACCGGCGGCCCGCGACCGGGGTGAACCACTCACCGGCCGCCAGTTCCACCTCCACCCGGTTCAGCCGGAAGGTGGCTGCCGCCAGGGCTAGCGCGCGCTCCGATACGTCGGTCGCAGTGACCCGGTTCGCGTGCGTGCTGGCGTGCAGAGCCTGTACGCCGCACCCGGTTCCCAGGTCGAGGACGGAGTCGACCGCACGTCGGGAGGTCGCGCGTACCAGGCTCAACGACGCGTGCCCCACCCCGAGGACGTGGTCCGGCCGCAGTGGGCTACCCGGTGGCCGGAGGTCGGAGTCCAGGTCGGACACGACCCACCAGGAGTCGTCACCGGCGCCGTGCGGGCGGACGTCCAGGCCGGCGCGCAGCCGGTCTCCGTCGGCGACCAACAGCCCAGCCGCCTGCGCTTCGTCCAGCGCCAGCGGTTCCAGTGCCGTGGCGACCGAGGCGCTGCTCTCGGCGTCGCCAAGCAGGAACAGGCGTACGAGCGTGCCCAGGGCGCCCGCACCGGCGCTGGCGCGCCGCGCCGGTTCGGGCTCGCCCCGGCCGAGAGCGGCGTGGGCGTGCGGGCCGAGCAGGTCGACGACGCCGTCCGCGTCGTAGCCGGCGCGCTGCAGCGCCTCCCGAAGGCGGTCGATCCGGTCGAGGGTGAGGTCAGGTATCACGCCTCCGATCCTCACACGAGCCGGATGGCACCGTTGTGCGCTCTCCACCTGTGCCAGGCTTGGGAGCATGACGCGCTCGTTGTGCCTGACCCAGGATGCGGACGCCGACGCGCTGCTCGCCCGCGACCCGCTGGCCCTGCTGGTGGGGATGCTGCTGGACCAGCAGGTCCCGATGGAGCGGGCGTTCGCCGGGCCGAAGACCTTGGCCGACCGTCTCGGCGGGTTGGACGCGGCGGCGATCGCGACCATGGACCCGGACGAGTTCGTCGCCGTGGCGGTCGGGCCACCGGCGATCCACCGGTTCCCGGGCAACATGGCCAAGCGCATCCAGACGCTGTGCCAGTACCTGGTCGAGCAGTACGACGGCGACGTCGAGGGCCTCTGGACGCAAGGGAGCCCGGACGGCAAGGAGCTGCTGCACCGGTTGAAGGCGTTGCCGGGTTTCGGGGACCAGAAAGCGCGCATCTTCCTCGCCCTGCTCGGCAAGCAGTGCGGTGTCCAACCGGCTGGCTGGCGGGAAGCCGCCGGCGCCTACGGCGCCCCGGACGCGCGCCGGTCGATCGCGGACGTCGTGGACCAGCAGACGCTCGAAGAGGTGCGGGCGTTCAAGAAGCAGCAGAAGGCGACCGCGAAGAAGGCGTCGGCGAAGTAACGCACGTCGATCACACATCGACGGCCCGGACTGTCGGCCGACCCACCCGAGTGGGACGATGGAAGGGTCAGGAGGTGGCGCCGTGAGTAACCCGCAGCCGGACGACAAACACCCGGTGCTTATCACCGAGGCCGCGCCGTCCTTCGATGATCAGCATGCCGCGCGTCGACGCAAGTACGCGTTGATGATGTCGCTACGCATTCCGTGCTTGGTCGGTGCCGCAGTGGTGTTCGAGCTGTGGCCGCATCTGTGGTGGGCTGCGTTGATCATCCTCGCAGCGTCGATCCCGCTTCCCTGGGGGGCGGTGCTGATCGCCAACGATCGCCCGCCACGCAAGTCCGAACGGGTCCATCGGTTCTGGCCGAACCGATCCGAACGAGCGTTGGACAGTCGCGATCACGATGTGATCGAAAGTTCCTGAGGCGACGCCGACCTACCGTCCCGCCAGCGCGATGGCGCATTGTGCTGCCAGCGTCGCGTTGGACACCACCAGTTCCTCGTTGGCCGCCAAGCTGGCTCCGCCGCTGGCGTTGTGGAAGTG
Source organism: Pseudonocardiaceae bacterium (assembly GCA_051984675.1). Lineage (GTDB taxonomy): Bacteria > Actinomycetota > Actinomycetes > Mycobacteriales > Pseudonocardiaceae > JBPYFK01. The sequence goes on from JBPYFK010000008.1 coordinate 186,295, forward strand.
TTCCAGCAGCACCGGGGTGACGTCTTTGCCGGTCACTCCGCGGCGTCGTAGTTCCGCCAACCCTTCGGTGAGCAGCCGCTCGTGCAACTGGCGGTCCATCTCGTGCTCGGCGGGGATCGGGTTGGCCAGGAGGACGCCTGAGCGTGCGCCCAGCCGGCGCCGATGGAGGTCGAACACGGCGGCGGCCTCACCGGCGGTCTCCACCCGCCAGGGCGCGGGGAATTCGGATTCGCGCTGGTAGAACGCGGGGAACTGGTCGGTTCGGTAGGCCAGTACCGGGACCGAATCGGTTTCCAGCCGTTCCAGCGTCGCCGCGATGTCCAGCACCGACTTCACCCCGGAGGACACCACCAGCACGCTCGTCCTCGCGAGGACCGCGAGGTCGGCTGAGACGTCCCAGGTCGTGCTGGCCTCGCGGTGCACGCCGCCGATGCCGCCGGTGGCGAAGAGCGCGATGCCGGCGAGCTGCGAGATCGCGGCCGTTGACGCGACGGTCGTCGCGCCGTTCCAGCTCAGTGCCAGCGCCGGCGCGAGGTCGCGGTACGAGAGTTTGAGCAGGCCGGCGTCCGGGTGGCACACGCGTTCCAGCTCGTCCCGCGACAGGCCGACTCGTATCCGGCCGTCGAGGACGGCAATGGTGGCGGGGACCGCGCCGGCTGCCCGGACGCTGGACTCCAACCGTTCGGCCACCCTGAGGTTGTGGCCCGGCGGCAGTCCGTGCGCGAGCAGCGTGCTCTCCAGCGCCACCACAGGCAGCCCGCCTGCCAGGGCCTGAGCGACCTCGTCGGACAGCATCAGCTGGTCGCTCACACGCCCTCCTAGGTGTTCGATCGTGTTCGGCGATCGATTGTGGCCTCGGCGAGTCAGCACGGTCGCGGTGGACTCCCTCTGCCGGCTGTGCGGCATCATGGGGGCATGACCACGATGCTGCCGGACACTGAGACCCGTCCCGAGACCACCGACGAGACCACGGACGATCGGCCCGAGGTCTTCCACTACGTGCAGAAGGACAAGATCGCGGAAAGCGCGGTCATGGGCACGTACGTGGTGGCGCTGTGCGGTGAGGTCTTCCCGGTCACCAAGTCCCCGAAGCCTGGCTCCCCGGTCTGCGGCGAGTGCAAGCGGATCTACGAAATGCTGCCCGGGGGCGGCGGCGCCGAGTGACTCCTCGCCGTTGAGGAGGAACTACGTGCTGCTGTCGCGTTTGACGTCTGTGCTTGGCGGCACGCCCTTACCTGGACCCTGGTCGACGTTCGCGCGGGGTTCCGCCGGCGACGGGCGGTTGAGTGCCGTTGCGCGGTTTGGGCAGGTCCGACGTGCTGCTCGCTGGCGGTGTCGCCGGTCCGTTCGCCTCAGCGTCTTCCGCGGTGCTGGCCTGCCGGCGGCCGTTGCGCCAGGCTTCGTAGCCGGCCTCGGTGCGTAGGCGCTGGTCGGCGCGCGTCATTTCGAGTCTGCGCCAGCGACGCCGCTCCCGCCTGGTCATCGTGGCCGGCCAGGTTTCCTGGATGGCGTTGTTGAAGTGCGCGCCCATGATGATCGCCAGTCCGATGAAGAACGCGAACAGCAGGAACACGATCGGGGTCGCCAGCGCGCCGTAGGTGTACCCGGTGCTCGTCACCCACCCGAAGTACAGACGCACCCCGATGCTGGCACACACGAAGATGACCAGTGCCAGCAATGCGCCTGGTAGCCCACGGTGCCACGGCAGCTTTCTCGGCAGCGCCACCTTGTACAGCGTGGTGAGCGCGAGCACCAGCAGGATGGCCGTGGCCGGGTAGTAGAACACCTGCACGAACGTCCGCACGTAACCCTGCAGGTGGGTCGGGAAGAACGTGGGGAACAGGTCCGGGCCGAGCGCGATCACCGGCAGGACCACCACCGCGAGAATCAGGCCGATCAGGTAGAGCAGCAGCGCGAAGAGCCGCTGCCACACGCTCGGCCGCACCATGTACTGGTTGTAGGCGATGGTGATCGAGTCCACCAGCGATGCCAGCGCGGACGACCCGGCCCACAAGGACAGCACGAAGCCCGTCGAGACGACCTCCGAGTGCCCTCTGGTGAGGATGTCCTGCACTGTGGGCGCGATGATGCCGTCCACGACACCTGGCGTGAACACGGTCCGGCTGAAGCTGAGGATCTTGCTGTGTACCGCGTCCACGACCGCCGGGCCGAACCAGTGCGAGACGAAGCCCAGGCTGCCCAGGAACCCCAGCAGGAGTGGCGGCAGGGACAGCGTCTCCCAGAACGCCGCCGAGGCGGCTTCCGAGAAGATCTTGTCGTACCAGGCCTTGTAGAGGGTGCGCGCGACCACACGCAGCGGACCTCGACCTAGTTGATCTTCGATGATCGAAGGCGCGCCGCGCCCGTTCTCCTGGCTGTTCGGCTCCTGCGGACGCATCGCACCCATAAGCATGGTGCATGCCGAACTCGGATGTGTGTGGGGTCGGACAATTCGGGGCGTTGTGGCTCTGTTGCGTGTCTCACTCCAACAGTCCAACCCCGGTTCGACAGCGGTCCCTTAGTGGACCGGTAAGCTGCGGGATGCCCTCAGCGGGTGGCCCTGCGTTCAGTGGATCTCGGGATGGCGCATCTCGGCAGGCAGGGCAATCACGGCCTTCGGCGGATCGTGCACCTGGCATGGGGGCTCTCTCGTGTGCGGCCCGCGTGGCCGCCGGGAGCGGATCTGGGAGGAAGGAGCGGCGAGCCGGCGTGTCCGAATCGCAACACGACCAACCTGTCCAACCTGGCCCCGCTGACCACACCGTGCAGTCCGTGCTCGCCGATCCGGCAGCGGCCTCCACTCGGCCGCTGCGGACCTGGCAGCGGCGCGCCCTGACCCGCTACCTGACGACCAGCCCGCAGGACTTCATGGCGGTGGCCACCCCGGGAGCGGGGAAGACGGCCTTCGGTCTGCGGGTCGCCAGGGAGCTGCTCGCAGACCGCACGGTCAACTCGATCACGGTGGTCACCCCCACGGAGCACCTCAAGCAGCAGTGGGCGCTGGCCGCCAGCGGTGCCGGCATCGCCCTGGACCCGAACTTCCGCAACGGCGACGGCGTCACCTCCAGCGACTACCAGGGCGTGGTCGTCACCTACGCGCAGGTGGCTTCGCATCCCACGCTGCACCGGGTGCGCACGGAGCGGCGCAAGAGCCTGGTCATCCTCGACGAGGTGCACCACGCGGGCGACGCCAAATCCTGGGGGGACGCGATCCGGGAAGCGTTCACCCCCGCCGTGCGCCGCCTAACGCTGACCGGGACGCCGTTTCGCAGTGACGACTCACCGATCCCGTTCGTCGAGTACGAGCCGGACGGCGACGGCACGCTGCGTAGCAAGGCCGACCACACCTACGGCTACGCGGACGCGCTGCGCGACGGCGTGGTCCGTCCGGTGCTGTTTCTGGCCTACTCCGGTGAGGCACGGTGGCGTACCAGCGCCGGCGACGAGTACACAGCCCGACTGGGCGAACCGCTCACCGCGGAGCAGACCGCTCGGGCTTGGCGCACCGCGTTGGACCCGGCGGGGGAGTGGATTCCGTCCGTGTTGCAGGCGGCCAACACCCGGCTGACCCAGCTCCGCCATGGTGGCGTGCCTGACGCGGGCGGGTTGGTCATCGCCTCCGACCAGCCCAGCGCCCGCGCCTATGCCAAGAAGCTGCACCAGATCACCGGCACGGAGCCTGTGGTGGTGCTTTCGGACGACCCGAAGGCGTCGTCCCGGATCGCGCACTTCGCCGAGTCCGATGACCGGTGGATGGTGGCGGTGCGGATGGTCAGCGAGGGCGTGGACGTGCCCCGGCTCAGCGTCGGCGTGTATGCGACGAGCGCCTCGACCCCGCTGTTCTTCGCACAGGCGGTCGGGCGTTTCGTGCGCGCACGGCGGCCCGGTGAGACGGCGAGCGTCTTCCTGCCCAGCGTGCCGGTGCTGCTGGAGCTGGCCAGCCAGCTGGAGGCCGAGCGCAACCACGTGCTGGGCAAGCCGCACCGGGAGAAGGACGGCTGGGACGACGAGCTGCTCGTCGAGGCCAACCGGCAACGCGACGAACCGGGTGAGGACGAGAAGGCGTTCACCGCACTGGGTGCGGATGCGGAACTTGACCAGGTGATCTACGACGGGTCGTCGTTCGGAACGGCCGCCTTCGGCGCGAGCGAGGAGGAGCAAGAGTACCTGGGACTTCCCGGACTGCTGGAGCCCGACCAGGTGCGCGCGTTGCTGCGCCAGCGGCAGGACGAGCAGCTCAAGGTGGCGTCGAAACGGGAGGCCGAGGACAAGACCCGGCAGGAGGCTGAACAGGCCACGGCGGCGCCGGCACAACCGCAGAGCGTGCACGAGAGGCTGGCGGGCCTACGCAAGGAACTCAACACGCTGGTCGCGCTGCACCATCACCGGACCAAGAAGCCGCATGGGGCGATCCACAATGAACTGCGGCGGACCTGCGGTGGCCCGCCCACGGCGATGGCCAGTGTCGAGCAGTTGGAGGAACGGATCGCCACCCTGCGCTCCTGGTGACCTGCGCCACTTTCGGGGTGCGACGGGTGTGCGGTCGTGACGCTGGACCAGCGGCGTCCACTCAGGACGGCACAAGAAGTTCCCCTGGAGAACGGGATGTTCTCCAGGGGAACGGCAGTTTCACACACGATTGCGTGCCACACGATGCGTGTCACACGAGAGGCGTTGTCAGTCCTCGTCGGTCTGAAGCTCCGCGGCCATTTCCCGCAACCTCGGTTCGAACTCGCGGGCGTGGTGTCCACAGAACAGCAGCTCGCCACCCGAAGGCAGCAGCGCACGAAGCTTGGCAGCGGCCCCGCAGCGGTCGCAGCGGTCGGCGGCGGTCAGCTCGGGGCGGGTGAGCGTTCCAGGCATCGTTGTCTCCCTCCGTCCCGGCGTCGGGGGGTTCCGACGCCCTCGATCCTGCTACGACCACCGGTGGGCCTCGCTGGCGACGAGGAGCGGTGCTCGTTGACTTCCACTCTTGCAGACGCTCGCCGCGAAGTCAGTGTTCCCGGGGCGAGTCGCGACGGTCGTCACGACGAAAGACCCGGTTGCAGCAGTGCTGAGCACGCAGCGTGTCCCGGACGTCACCGAAGCCCGGAAAGGTGCCTGTGAGCAGGGAAAACGCATCGCACGGGAAGTCTGTCCGGCAGTGATCGAGTGGGTTACGAAACGTCGAAAAGTGAGGCAAGACACGGGAATCAGGCCGTGACGTGCGGGTTCTGCCGCAAGCGAACACGACCCGTTTTCCCGCCAGTTGGGAGAAAACCGCGGTCACAAGTGTGTTTCAGAACACTCTGGTCCGGGGGCTGGCAACAGTGCCCGTGATGGCGAGTATCAGGTTTGGCGCCATCGTGCTGGACGGTGCCGATCCGGGGCGGTTGCCGAAGCACCCGCCGGGCACCCGTTCTGCCTCAGCACCCCCGTTCCCGTCGTGACACACGAAAGAGGGCCACCGACGCTGGGTCGGTGGCCCCTGTGGTCCGCTGTGTCAGTCCAGGTAGTCGCGCAGAACCTGAGAGCGCGACGGGTGACGCAGCTTCGACATCGTCTTGGACTCGATCTGCCGGATCCGCTCCCGGGTCACCCCGTACACCTGGCCGATCTCATCGAGCGTCCGCGGCCGCCCGTCCCCGGTGAGCCCGAACCGCAGCCGGACCACCCCGGCCTCCCGCTCGGACAGGGTCTGCAGCACCTGCTGGAGCTGGTCCTGCAGCAGCGAGAAGGAGACCGCGTCGACCGCGACCACCGCCTCGGAGTCCTCGATGAAGTCGCCGAGCTGACTGTCGCCTTCGTCACCGATGGCCTGATCGAGCGAGATGGGCTCCCGGGCGTACTGCTGGATCTCCAGCACCTTCTCCGGCGTGATGTCCATTTCCTTGGCCAGCTCTTCAGGCGTGGGCTCACGGCCCAGGTCCTGCAGTAGCTCACGCTGGATACGGCCGAGCTTGTTGATCACCTCGACCATGTGCACGGGGATGCGGATGGTGCGGGCCTGGTCGGCCATGGCGCGGGTGATGGCCTGGCGGATCCACCATGTCGCGTAGGTGGAAAACTTATAACCCTTGGTGTAGTCGAACTTCTCAACCGCGCGGATCAGGCCCAGGTTGCCTTCCTGGATCAGGTCCAGAAACGCCATACCGCGACCGGTGTAGCGCTTGGCCAGCGACACGACCAGACGCAGGTTGGCTTCCAGCAGATGGTTTTTCGCTCGATCGCCATCGCGACAGACCCACATCATGTCACGGCGCTGGGCGGCGGGCAGTTTCTCGCCCCGTTCGACTATCTCGGCCATGAGCTGGGTGGCGTACAGCCCGGCTTCGATT
>JBPYFK010000009.1:0-55988 GCA_051984675.1 Pseudonocardiaceae bacterium
CCCCCCCAATGGGCTAGCTTCCTGGCCACTGTGAAAGCGGGCCGTTACGACGGTTAGAACGATTCGCCGTTCCCCTTTCCTTTACCAGTCTCGCCACCCATACCGGAAAGGGCGGACATAGGCGAAACGATCTCCCCGGCCCACGCTGCCTTGTATCGTCGATCTTGACGCGCCGCCGGTTCGGCAGGGGGATCAGTGGACGAGATGTCACCGACCGACAACGGGACCAGCAACACCTTCAGCGGTCACAGCAGCGGATCGGTGGTCCAGGCGAGCACCATCAACACCGTGGTGATCAACTCGACCGAGGGGTTGGCGCCGGCCGGTTCCCCGTTGCCCTGGACCCCGCGGCAACTGCCGGCGGACGTAGCGCGTTTCGTGGACCGCGAGGCGATACTGAGTTCGCTGACCGCTCGGCTGGACGATCCGCCGCCACCCCACGGCCCGCTCGTGTTCCTCGCCGGAGGTGTGGCGGGCGTCGGGAAAACGACGTTCGCCGTGCACTGGAGTCACCGGGTCAAGAGCCGCTTCCCGGACGGCCAGCTCTACGTCAACCTGCGGGGTTTCGACCCCGAAGGCATCCCGATGACACCGGCCGAAGCCATTCGGACCTTGCTGGACGGGCTGCGGGTGGCACCGGATCGCATCCCCGCCGGGATCGAAGCGCAGTTCGCGCTCTATCGGAGTTTGCTCGTTGACAAGCGGATCCTGGTGGTGCTGGACAATGCCCAGGACGCCACACTGGTGCGGCAGTTGCTGCCGTCCAGTCCGACCGCCGTCGTGCTGGTCACCAGCCGGATGCGGTTGCTCGGCCTGGCGGCGAAGGAGGGTGTGCGACCGGTGAACCTGGAGATCCTCAACGACAAGGACGCGGCGGCCCTGCTGGCGCATCACGTGGGTTCGGAACGCGCCGAGTCCGAGCAGGAAGCGGTGTCCGAACTCGCACGGCTGTGTGGTGGATTGCCGCTGGCGCTTTCGGTCGTCGGAGCGCGGGCCGCGCTGCGACCGAACTTTCCGCTGAGCACGCTGGTCGACGAACTCCGCGATGAGCGGGAACGTCTCGCCGCCATCGAAACCGGCGAACTCGACACCGACCCCCGCGCGGTGTTCTCCTGGTCCTACCGGACGCTCAGTGACGACGCCAAGCGCTTGTTCCGCTTCGCTGGCCTGCACCACGGGCCGGATATCGGGCTGCACGCTGCGGCGTCGCTTCTCGGGGAAGGAATCCCCCGGACGCGGCGGCTCATGGCCGAGCTGATCAGCAACAACCTGATCAACGAGCGCGCGCCGAGCCGATTCGAATACCACGACCTGCTGCGCCTGTACGCGGCAGAGCTGGCGCGGGAGACCGACCCGCGAGCAGACCGGCACGTCGCCCTGGGCAGGTTGTTGGATCACTACTTGTATTCGGCGGACAACGCCGATCAGCACATCAACCCGATAGGCAATGGACTGGCGCTGGAGCCGGTTCCTGTTGGTGTGACGGTGGATTCGGTCGCCGATGAAACGCAAGCGTTGACGTGGTTCAGTACCGAGCACGCGAACCTCAATGCCGCGCTGAACCTCGCTGAGCGCGAAGGATTCGAGGACCACTGCTGGCGGCTGGACCGCGCGCTCCGGCACTTCTTTGACCACAAAGGACACTGGCTGGACTGGCAGAACGCGTCGGAGATCGCGCTCCGGGCGGGCCAGCGCCGCAACGACGAGCCGGTCCAAGGGTATGCGGAGGTCAGCCTCGCGCTGGCGCACACCCTGCTCGGCGACGAGAAGCAGGCGCTGGACTACGGAGGCACGGCGCTGAGCCGCTTCGAGGAACTCGGCGAGGCGTCCGGGCGGGCGTACGCCCACCAGGCGCTTCGTTTCGTGCACGGGCAGAACGGGCGATTCGAGCAGGCACTGACGCGTGCGGCCGAAGCCGTGGAGCTGTTTCGCGCCACCGGGGAACGCAAGGCGTATGCGGCGGCGCTCGCTTCGCTGGCATGGTGCCACTCGCAACGGCGCGATTTCGCCGAGGCAATCGCGCACGCCAGCGAGGGTCTGCGGGTCGCACACGAGGTCAAGAACGCGACGCTCGAAGTCATGCAACTCGACATCCTCGGCAGCGCGCATCGCGGTCTGCGTGAGTGCGACACGGCGGTTGACTACTACCGGCGGTATGTCGAGCTGTACCAGCATCTGGGGTCCGAGTTCTACGCGGCACGCGGGCTGCACTCGCTCGGCGACACCTACCAGGAGAAAGGCGACCTGGAGGCGGCGCGCGAGGCGTGGAGCCGCGCACTGGAGCCGTTGGAGCGGCACAATCACCCCGAGGCCGACAACGTGCGGGCAAAGCTCGCGGATCACGCGCCGGAGGGCTGATCATGTCGAACGAGGGCCACACCAAGCGGCGCGTCGTGTCCTGGGTGCAGCGATACATCGCGAACCCGATCGCCCGGCCGCTCGCTGGACATATACCCGGCCAAGCCGTGCTGGAAACGGTCGGTCGTCGCAGCGGCCTGCCGCGCCGCACGCCCGTCGGTGGGCGCGTCGAAGGGGACTCCTTCTGGCTGGTCAGCGAGCACGGACGGGCGGCTCAGTACGTCCGCAACATCGAAGCGAATCCCCGGGTGCGCCTACAGGTCCGCTCCCAATGGCATACCGGAACCGCTCACCTGCTCCCCGACGACGACCCGCACCAGCGTCTCCGTCAGCTGCCCGAGCCCAACAGCACCTTCGTCCGTCTTCTGGGCACGAACCTGCTCACCATCCGCATCGATCTGGACTGAGTGACCTGTCACCTGACGGGATCGGGTTCCGGTGGCCGGGCGGTTACGGGGAAGGGGAGGTCACGCCCGGCCACCGGATTCGGTCCCGCATCGGGGAGAAAGGAACCAGACCGAGTCTGGATTCACCGGGATCTCTGGACGTCTCGACTCAGCAGCGGCTCACGAAGCGTGTGGCGGCCGGTCGGCTGCTCGGTACGGCACCGCTCGTCTTCGACCTTCGCGATCAAGTCCCATACATTGACTGAACTCGCGCCCGCACCAGCGTGTTGTGCTCGCGGAGCATCCATCATCAGGCATCCCCCCGCAACAGCCGCACACGCCAAACTCAGCAACGCCAAGACGAACAACAACATCCCTGATCCCATCGGTATAGACGGTGAATCTGGCCTGGTCACTGACTTTCCGCGAGCACCCGCCAGCACGTCATGCACGTCTGCTCGGTAATCCACTCCAACTTCGACGCCTTGCGCTGCAGCCGCCACGCCTCCACCTCGACACCGCCGCAGCGGGACAGGACCGTCGCGTCCGGCGGCTTTTCCCGGTCCGACGCCCAAAACGCGTGCCGTCCGACGCCCACCGGCCGCCAGATCACCGTCAGTCCTTCCATCGCCACCTCCATCGGCTCGATCTACATAAATGCTTCGGTCGATTCATCTGCACGATCGAGATCACGTTCGAGTGAGATGTTGGAATTCAGCGCAACAGCGGTCGCAGACTTGGAACATGGCGATCAGCCCCACCGTTCGAAGCCGGGTTCTGGCTCGGCGCCTCCGTGCGCTACGCGACGAAGCAGGTCTCACCCAAGCCGAGGTCGCAGAAGGCGTGGGATGGCAGCAATCGAAGGTCAGCAGGATCGAAGCCCAAGACCAGTCGGTGACGATTGCTGACGCTTACGCCCTCGCCGCGTTCTACGGACTACCTCCTGAAGAACGTGACCAGCTCAAGGCACTCGCACGGGATGCGAAGAAGAAGGGTTGGTGGCAGTCCTACGACGACACCATGCCGGAATGGTTCGACACCTACGTTGGCATGGAGGCCGAAGCCAGTTCGGTCTTCACATACGAGTCCGAGTTCATCCCCGGCCTCCTCCAGATCGAAGACTATGCCCGCGCTACGACCAGGGCCACGAAGCTCGATGCCGTCGATGACGAGGTCGAGCGCAAGGTTGATGTCCGAATGAAGCGCCGGGAGCGGGTTTCCGGCGAAGATCGGCTGGAATATTGGGCCGTGATGAGTGAGGCCACCCTGCTTCGCCCCATCGGTGGCCCAGACGTTCTTCATGCACAGCTTGGCCACCTGTTGGACCTCGCCGAGCATCCCAACGTCACGCTGCAGGTGATGCCATTCGAGGCAGGTGGACACCCGGCCACCGGGCCTTTTGTCCTCCTTGGCTATGCCGAGCAATGGCACCCAGATGTCGTATACCTCGAAACCCAGGCTGGTGCACAGTGGGTGGAGGAAGCGAGTCAGGTCGGCACGTTCACCCGAGTAGCCCAACATCTACGTGCACACGCTCCCGACCCCAACGACTCCAAACAGATCATCCGCAAGCACATGGGAGAACTTTGAACATGCGCGACATCACCAACTGGAAGACGTCCTTACACAGCGCCGGAGATGGCAACTGTGTTGAGGTTGGCGGTGCGCCGAACGTCGTCGGTGTCCGAGACACCAAGGACCGCGAGGGCGGGCTGTTATGTCTTGGGCGCCCGCAATGGCACGCCTTCATCACTGGCATCAAGACCGGCTGCTTCGACCGCTGACACCTCTCCGTGGGCGTCTTCGGGCGCCCACCAAAAGGTCCCAAGAGGTTGCTTAGCAACGCGATCGGCGGAGGTCAGGGAACTACGACGACCGGGCGTACCGCTTCCACGACCAACGTCGCCGGCACGGTTCCCAGCAGGCCGCCGCGTCGCCGCGACCGGCCGACCACGATCAGATCCGCGCGGTACTTCTCCGCGACCTGCTCCAGGCCGACCGCGGGGTCCCCGCGGTGGTGCACGAAGTCCCAGTCGATGTCCCAGTTCAGATGCGAGGCGACTTCCTTCTTGAGTTCCTCGACCAGGCTCTCGGCGGCTTCGCTGGCCACGGCCACTCCCATGGGGGACCAGTACGCGACGCCGCCGACCGCTTCGACATAGACCAGCACCAGCCTGGCCCGCTCCCGGCGGGCGAGCCCGGCTGCCCAGGCAGCCGCGTGGAAGCTGGCCGGACTGCCGTCCATCCCGACGACGATGCCAGTCAGCCCGTCCTTGCCGATCTCGAAGATCGGCTCCGATTTGTCGCCTTCGGCCACGTCGTGATGGTAGTGGCAGCCGGAACGGACTCGGACAGACACGGGCCGTATTCGGCGTAAAGACGTCGTGGCACCCGCCACGACGGCGATGATCACACCGCGTGGATGGACACTGATCGTGGCGGGAACCGCTGGTGCTGGGCCGTCACCTGGATGCGACCCCTCCCCTGGAGGGACGTTTGCAGCCACACCGCCCCGACGCCGCCGTTGCCGGTGAGGTCCAGCGGGTTGTCACCCACCAACCTTCCCGGACCGGTGATGGTGAACGACACGGTCCCGTCCTGGAACGGGCGGGGCGCACCGAAGCGGTCCAGGACGCGGGCGACGACGCGAGTCGTGTCGACCCCGTCGGCGGCAAGTTCGGCGTCGTCGGACCGGAGGTCGAGGGTGTCGAACCGGCGGTCGGCCGAGAACGAGCGGGACATCACGACCTGCTGCCCGATCCGGCCGTCGACGCGCAGGTCCCCGCGACGCACCGCCGCGTCTGGAATGTCCATGACGAAGGGCGGATACGGCAGGTTCGGAAACGTTCCCCGGTCCGGTTCGACGGTGGTCAGCAGCTGGCCGGCGACGAACACGTCCAGTGCCTCGCAGTTCGACCAGATCGCCGCGCGGTTGCCGGGCGGGGTGCGCGGATCCCAGTAGAACGCCGGCTCGATCACGATCCGGCGCGCCGGATCGACCTGCGCCCGGTAGAAGGCGGCGCCGAGCTTCGGCTCCCGGAAGAAGTCGCACACGCCAGGCCACTTCATGCCGTCCACCGAGTGATAGTTGCCGGACGGGTAGTCGAAGCCGCACCAGCCGAGCAACCCGCTGTAGCGGGGATCGGACATCGCCTTGTCGTGCACCGAAGCGTGCAGCATCGCCTGCGTCGCCTGGACCCGCGCCGGGTCGGTGCGGCGGTAGGTCGTCGACCCGACGAGCGTGCCGACGGCCTCACTCACCAGATACGGCAGGTCGGTCTTCGGTTCCCGCAACGTGGGCAGCTCGCCCTTGCTGGGTCGCAGGTAGTCGTTGAACGCGAAGACGTCCTGCACCTGGGGGCTGATCGTGAAGGGGTCGCGGTACGCCTGCGGGATGTTCGTTCCGTCTCCGTGGATGTCGCTGTTCACCGCGCCAGTCGTGGCACGGGTGCCGTCGAGCTTGCCGGCGATCGCCCGGGTCTGGGTGTAGAAGGCGATGTCGTCCTCGGTCTCGTTGAGCCGCGTACCCCACACGATGATCGACGGGTGGTTGCGGTCGCGGGTCACCATGGCTTCGACGTCCTGCAGCACCTGGTTGCGCCACAGCTCGTTACCGATGTAGTCCCACCCGGGCGCTTCCTCCCACACCAGCAGACCCAACTCGTCACAGGCGTTCAGGAACGCCTCGGACTGCGGGTAGTGCGAGCAGCGCACCATGTTGCAGTTCAGGTCGTTCTTGAGGATTTCCGCGTCGCGGCGCTGAACGCGGTCCGGCATGGCCCCGCCGACGTACGGGAACCACTGGTGCCGGTTGAGACCGAACAGCTGCAACCGGCGTCCGTTGAGGTAGAAGCCGTCCCGCTGGAACCGGGTTTCCCGGAACCCGATGCGGACGTTCTTGGTGTGCACGACCCGGCCACCGATCGACACCGACACCTCGACGGTGTACAGCACCGGCGTGTCGACATCCCACAGCCGCACCATCGGCAGGTCGGTCAACGTGATCGCGAACGGGATCTCACCCGACCGGCGGACCGGCACGTCGACCGACCCCTCCGCCAGGGGCAGGTGGCCACCGGTGTCCTGCCCGGGGTCGAGAAGCCGGGCGGTGACCGAGACCTGCTGGTTGATCGCCTTGTTCGTGTTGATCGAACCGTTCACTCCGACCCGGCGCCGCGGGCTGAGCACGTCCGCGGGCGCGGCGAAGACGGTGGACACGTACAGCTGCGGCAACCGGACCACGGACGCCGTCCGGGAGATGCCCCCGGGCTGGTAGAAGTCGATCGACCGGGGGCGCCAGGGTTTCGGCCGACCGGGCGGGACGTTCGCCCCCCACGCCGAGTCGACCACGACCGCGAGCACGTTGCCCTCGGCCTGAAGGCGGTCGGTGATCTCGTACTGGAACGGCAGGTAGCCCCCGAAGTGGGTACCGAGGTAGCTCCCGTTGAGGTACACAGAGGCGATCTGGAGCACCCCGTCCAGCTGCACGACCGCGCGCTGGTTCCGTTTCGGGCGGATGTTCAGGTGCTGCCGGTAGACCCACAGCTTCTCCCACGCCGTCGTGTCCCAGCGCCACCACGACAGCGGGGCCACGCAGTGCGGGAGGGTGACCGGGGCCAGCAGCCCCTCGTCGTAGGCGGCATCGGTGCTGCCGGACCGGAACTCGCCGAACAGCCACCGATCGTCGACCTGCCCGCCACTCTGGGTGGTGCACGACGACAGCGCTGGTGCGGTGGCCGCGAGGAAACCCGAGCCCGCCACCGCTACCAGAAAGGTCCGCCGCGAAAGCGGCCGGGACCGCCCAGTGTCGTCAGCGAACACTGATCAGCACCCATGCTCGCACGTGCAGTCTCACCACAACGGTCTAGTGTGCCCGCCCATTCGCCGGGTACCGCCCTGGGTCTCTCGTTCGGCTCAGAGCGTCACGTCCTTGGTCTCCGGCATCCGATACACCACCAAAGCACCTACCAGCAACAGCACGACCGTGTAGCCGAGGAAGACGTCACCCATCCCGCTCTTACCGAGCCAGGTCTGCAGGTAGGGCGCGCTCCCACCACACAGCGCCACGGCGATGGAGTAGGGAAAACCGACACCGGCGGTACGCACGCTGGTCGGGAACAGCTCCGCCATCACCGCTGGTCCGACGGCCGCGCCCGGGGCGACGAACAGCATTCCGATCGTCATCGCCACGGCCAGCTGCCACACATGATCATGCACCATCCAGTTCAGCGGGAACGTGAGAACCGCGCCCCCGAGAACGCCTCCGAGCAGCACCGGCTTGCGGCCGACGCGGTCGGAGAGGATGCCGAACAGCGGCAGCGACACGATGAAGATGCTGTTGGACAGCACCCCGACCCACAGCGAGGCCGAGGGGTCGAGGCCCTTGACGCTGATCGCCTGCGCGGGCGCGGAGACCAGCCAGGTGTAGTAGGCCACGGTCGCGCCGAGCGTGAGGCCGATGACCTGCAAGCACGCCTTGCGGTGGGTCCAGAAGCCGCGCCACAGCGATGCCCTCGGGCGGGTGTCGTGTTCCTTCTCGAACACCTGCGTCTCGGACAGCCGCAGCCGCATCACCAGCACATACAACCCGACGACGCCGCCGAGGATGAACGGCACGCGCCAGCCCCACGCGCTGAGCTCCGGCTTGGTCAGCGTCGACGCGAGCACCGCGCCCAGCACGGTCCCAGCGAGGATTCCGCAGGTGCCGGACACGTAGATCAGACTCGACCAACGGCCGCGCCGCCCGGGCGGGGCCATCTCGGACACGTAGGTTTGCGCCGCCGGCAGCTCGCCGCCATGCGCGAGACCCTGGCCCAGGCGTGCCAGCAGCAACAGCGTCGAAGCACCCACACCGAGCGTCCCGTAGCTGGGAGCGACGCCGATGAGCAGGCTGCCGGTCGCCGCCAGCCCGATCGAACCGATCATCGCGGTACGCCGGCCCTTGCGGTCACCCATCCAACCGAACAGCAGCCCGCCGAGCGGGCGCATCAGGAACCCCACGGCGAAGATCGCCAGCGCGGCCAGCAGCGCTGAGACGGGGTTGCCCTTGGGGAAGAACTGGGTGGCGAAGAACGGCGTGAACACCGCGTAGACGTTCCAGTCGTACCACTCCAGCGCGTTGCCGGCGCCGGTGCTGATGATGGTGTTCCAGCGTCCGGCTGTGGGGGCGGCACCGCTGGCGGGAGCCCCGACCGCTGGCGTCGTGGTCGGGCGTGCGCGTTCGGACACAGGGCAGCCTCCGTGTTCTGTCGAGGCGTTCTATCGAGGCATGGGGGAGCTGAATGAGGGGGTTGTGCTGAGCGTGCTGGGTGTGCTGGATGGACCTGGCTGGCCTCGGCGGGGCCGAGACCAGCCAGGTTGCGTGTGAGTGGGGTGGGTTCAGCTTCAGGCGGGCGAGGGCGACTCGGCGGCCAGCCGGTTCAGCGCGAGTTCGCTGTACAAGGCCGCGCCGTCACCGAGCACGCCGTCGTCGAACTCGGCCAGCGGTGAGTGGTTGTAGGGCGCCTGGTGGATGTCCCGATCGGGTGGGCACGCGCCGAGGAAGAGGAACGCTCCGGGCACTTCGTTGAGCACCCGCGAGAAGTCCTCCGATCCCGTGACCGGCTGGGGCGCCCAGGCGAACCGCTCGTCGCCGTGTGTCTCCGCCACCACGCCGGCGGCGAACTCCGCCTCCGCGTCGTTGTTGATGGTCGCCGGGTACTGCTCGTGGAAATCGGCGTCGACTTCCAGGCCGTGCGCCTGCGCGATGCCCCGGCACACCTGGACGGACCCGTTCTTGACCCGCGCCAGCGCGGCCGACGAGAAGCAGCGAACGGTCGCCTGGAACTTCGCCTCGTCCGGGATCACGTTCGTCACCGAGCCGGCGTGGAACGCGCCCACGGTCAGCACCACCGGATCGAAGGGGTCGAAGGACCGCGTGACGAACGTCTGCAACGCGGTGACCATCTCGCACGCGGTCTGGATCGGGTCCTTCGCCCGATGCGGGGCCGACCCGTGACCGCCCGCGCCCCGCACCCGCACCTTGAGGGTGTTGGACGCGGCCAGCGCCGGACCGCGTCGGCTGGAGAAGATCCCACGCGGATACATCGCGGACGACACGTGCATGGCGTAGGCGGCTACCGGCCGCGCCCCGGACGCCTCCAGCACCCCCTCGGTCAGCATGTGCCCGGCACCGTCGTACCCCTCCTCGCCGGGCTGGAACATGAACACCACGTCCCCGGTGAGCCGGTCGCGGCGCGCCGACAGCAGGTGGGCGGCACCGGCCAGCATGGCGGTGTGCAGGTCGTGCCCGCAGGCGTGCATCTTGCCGTTCTGCGAGGCGTAGTCCACGCCCGTGCGCTCGCCCACCGGCAGCCCGTCCATGTCACCTCGCAGCAACACCGTCGTGCCGGAGCCGCCGCTGCCGCGCAGCACGGCGGTGACCGAGCTCAGCCGCTCGCCGGTCGAGATCTCCAGCGGCAACCCGTCCAACGCTTCCAGCACCTTCTCCTGGGTGCGGGGGAGCTGAAGACCCACCTCCGGCTCGGTGTGCAGCGCCCGCCGCAGCTGAACGAGGTCGCCGTGCAGACCTCGCGCGTCCTCTCGCACCGACACCAGTTCCCTCCTCCTGACGACCTGAGACATCCGTTGTGATCACCGACACGCGCGGTGCGAGCAATCATGGATACTCGTAGGAGCAGTTGCTTCATTACGCAGTAATTTTTCTCTTGTGGAGATCATTTGCAGGGATTTGCCGAAGCCGGAGATCTGGACGAATTGGACGAGCTGGACCTCAGCCTGATCAACACGTTGCAGATCGACCCGCGCGCCCCGTGGACGAGGATCGGGCAGGCCCTCGACCTCGACCCGGTGACGGCCGCGCGCCGGTGGACCCGGCTGACCGAGACCGGCGCGGCCTGGATCACGGCGCAGCCCGTGTGGCGGCACCACTCCCGGACCTGCCTCGCCTACGTCGAACTCGACTGCGAAGCCGGGCAGGCCCTTCAAGTGGCCAACACACTCGCTGAAATCCCGCACGTACTGACTGTGGAGCACACCAGCGGGAACCGCGACCTGCTGTGCACGGTGGCCGTTCCCGACCTGCCCACCCTGTCCCGGCTGCAGCTGGAGTCGATGGGCGCCCTCGCCGGTGTCCGCGCGATCCGCAGCCAACTGGTCACCGAACTCCACTCGCAGGCCGGCAAGTGGCGCCTGCGCGCGCTGGACGCCGAGCAGCGGGCCCGCCTGGAGCGCGACAAGAGGGGATCGAGCGGCACCCGCCGGGAGATCAGCATCGACGACCGGCGCCTGATCGTACTGCTGGGCGCG
The DNA here is from genome assembly GCA_051984675.1 of Pseudonocardiaceae bacterium. Taxonomy (GTDB): domain Bacteria; phylum Actinomycetota; class Actinomycetes; order Mycobacteriales; family Pseudonocardiaceae; genus JBPYFK01. The sequence continues at coordinate 11,052 of JBPYFK010000009.1, forward strand.
GACGGTCGGGCGTCCCTGACCGACCTCGCCGCCGCACTCGACCTCAGCGTCAGCACCGTCCGCCGGCGCCTGACCGGCCTGCTCGCCAGCGGCGATCTGGTGCTGCGCTGCGAGGTCGCCCAGTCGCTGTCCGGCTGGCCGGTGTCCACCTGGATCTGGGCGCACGTGCCGCCGGACGACCGCGGGACCGTGCCGAGCCTGCTGAACGCGCTGCCGGAAATCCGCGCGTGCCTCGGCCTCACCGGAGGGTCGGCCAATCTCTGCTTCAACGTCTGGCTGCGCTCGCTGCACGACGCCCAGCGCCTCGAAGCGCTGCTGGCCAGGACCGTTCCGAACCTCACGGTTCTGGACCGCGCGGTCGTGTTGCGCTTCGTCAAGCGCATGGGCCGCATCCTCGACCCCGCCGGCCGCAGCGTCCGCGCGGTCCCGCTGGACATCTGGTCCGATCCGGCCCAGCGGGTCCACTAAGCGAAGTCGCGGGACTTGGACGGGATGGTCATTTCCAGGCGCTGCAAGCGATCCGCCCGGAGGTTCACCACGTCGTCGGCACGCTCCACCGTGCCGCGCACCAGCAGCGCCGGGCTGGATCGCGCCACCTTCCGGTACCGCGCCCACAGTCCCGGCGAGCACACCACGTTCACCATGCCGGTCTCGTCTTCCAGGTTGAGAAACGTGATCCCGCCAGCGGTCGCTGGCCGCTGACGGTGCGTGACCGCACCGCCCACCAGAACCCGGGCACCATCCTCCACTGTGGACAGATCAGCGGCAGTTCGCACACCCAGCTCTCGCAAGCGGGATCGCAGGAACTGCACCGGGAAGCTGTCTGGTGAGATGCCTGTCGCCCAGACGTCCGCCGCCGCCAGTTCCACGTCATCCATGCCCGGCAGCGTCGGCGCGGCGGCGGCGACCGTGGTACCCGGCAACCGGTCCGGGCGCTCGCCCGCCACCGCCCCCGCGTGCCACAGCGCCTCCCGCCGGGACAGGCCGAAACAGCCGAACGCTCCCGCCGTGGCCAGCGCCTCCAACTGCGCGACCGTCAACGGCACCCGGCGCGCCAGGTCGGCCATGTCCGCGTACGGGCCGCTGTCCGCGCGCTCGGACACCAGCCGCTCGGCCTGCTCCTCTCCCAGGGTCCGCACCTGAGCCAGCCCCAGCCGCAGCGCACGCCCACCGGTGCTCATGGGGTCGGGCTCCAGATCCGCCCGCACCCCGCTGGCGTTGACGTCCGGGCCGCGCGCCCGGACCCCGTGCCGTCGCGCGTCCGCGACCAGCGACTGCGGCGAGTAGAACCCCATCGGCTGCGCCTTGAGCAGCGCGGCGCAGAACGCCGCCGGGTAGTAGCGCTTGAACCAGGCGCTGGCGAACACCAGCAGCGCGAAGCTGAGCGCGTGGCTTTCCGGGAACCCGAAGTTCGCGAATGCCAGCAGTCGCGCGTAAATCCGCTCGGCGACCTCGCCGGTGATGCCGTTGGCGGCCATTCCCTCGAACAGCCGGCCGCGCAAGCGCTCCATGCGCGCCTCGGAACGCTTGGATCCCATCGCGCGACGCAGCTGGTCGGCCTCGGCGTGGGTGAAGCCGGCGACGTCCACCGCCAGCTGCATGAGCTGCTCCTGAAACAGCGGCACACCGAGGGTTTTCCCCAGCGCTCCCCGCATCAGCGGGTGGTCGAAGTCCCAGTCCTCCTGGTTGTTCCGGCGGCGGATGTAGGGGTGCACCGAACCGCCCTGGATCGGGCCGGGACGGATCAGCGCGACCTCCACCACCAGGTCGTAGAACTCGCGCGGCTTCAGCCGGGGCAGCGTGGCCAGCTGGGCACGGCTTTCCACCTGGAACACCCCGATCGCGTCCGCGCGCCGCAACATCGCGTACACCTCGGCGTCGGTGAGGTCCAGCTGCCCGAGGTCGACCTCCCTGCCGTGGTGCTCCCGGACCAGGTCGATCGCGTAATGCAACGCGGAGAGCATCCCGAGCCCGAGCAGGTCGAACTTGACCAGCCCGGCCGAGGCGCAGTCGTCCTTGTCCCACTGCAACACCGTGCGCCCGGGCATCCGCGCCCACTCCACCGGGCAGACCTCGCTCACCGGCTGGTCGCAGATCACCATCCCGCCGGAGTGGATGCCCAAGTGCCGGGGAAATCCGGCGAGTTCATCGGCCAACTCCCGGACGTGGAGCGGGATGTCGGTGTCCACGTAGTCCGCCAGCCGGGCACCGTGCTCGATCTCCTTGCTCCAAGCGTCCTGCTGCCCCGGCGAGTAACCGAACGCGCGAGCCACGTCCCGCACCGCCATCTTCGGCCGGTAGGTGATCACGTTCGCGACCTGGGCGGCGTGCCGCCGGCCGTAGGTGCGGTAGACGTACTGGATCACCTCTTCCCGCCGGTCCGCTTCGATGTCGAGGTCGATGTCCGGCGGCCCTTCCCGCTCCGGCGCCAGGAAGCGCTCGAAGAGCAGGCCGTAGCGGACGGCGTCGACGTTGGTGATCCCCAGCGCGAAGCACACCGCCGAGTTCGCCGCCGACCCGCGCCCTTGGCACAGGATGTCGCTGCGCTGGCAGAACGCCACGATGTCGTGCACCACCAGGAAGTACCCCGGAAAGCCCAGGCGTTCGATCACCGCCAGCTCGTGGTCGATCTGCCGGTAGGCGTCCGGCCGCTCGTCGCGGGTGCCGTAACGTCGCCGCGCGCCGCGCAGCACCAGCTCGCGCATCCAGCTCGCTTCGGTGTGCCCGTCCGGCACGTCGAACGGGGGAAGCTGGGGTGCCACCAGGTGCAGGTCGAAGGCACACGCGCGGCCCAGCTCGGCGGCGCGGGACACCACGCCGGGGTAGCGGGCGAACCGGGCCGCCATCTCCGCACCGGAGCGCAGGTAGGAACCGGACCACGCGGGCAGCCAGCCGTCCATCTCGTCCAGGCTGCGCCGCGCACGGATCGCCGCCACCGCCGTGGCGAGTTGGTGCCGTCTCGGACTCGCCAGATGCACGGCATTGCTCGCCACGGCGGGCAATCCGGCTTGCTCGGCGAGCGCGAAAAGCACGTCGTTGCGTTCCGAGTCGTCCGGCAGTCCGTGGTCGGTGAGCTCGACCGCCACGCTGTCCCGCCCGAACAGCCCCACCAGCCGGTCCAGTTCGGCCGCGGCGGCTTCCGGGCCGTCCGCCGCGAGCGCGGACCGCACGAAACCCTTACGGCACCCGGTCAGCACCAGCCAGTGTCCGTCCGATTCGGACGCGACCCGCTCCAGGTCGTAATGCGGTCGCCCTTTCTCCTCGCCCGCGAGATGCGCGTCGCTGATCGTCCGGCACAGCCGCCGGTAGCCCAAGGGGCCACGAGCCAGCACCAGCAGGTGGTGGGCCTCAGGGTCGGGAGCCCCGGTCCGGGGCTCGGACCGCTGGTTCAGCAGCCGCGCACCCAGCCCCAGCTCCGCCCCGAACACCGTGCGGACGTCGTACTCGGCGGCGGCTTCGGCGAAGCGCACCACCCCGTGCATGCCGTCGTGGTCGGTGAGCGCGATCGCCTCCAGCCCCAGCCGCGCCGCCTCGGACACCAGCTCTTCAGGATGGCTCGCACCGTCCAGGAAACTGAAGTTGGAGTGCGCGTGCAGCTCCGCGTACGGCACCGCATCTGTCCACTTTGGACTTCTCTGGCGAGTCCGCTGGGGACTTTCTCGCGTGCGGAGATGCTCGGGCGGCCCTCCCCGACCGGAGAGGGCACGTTCCAGATCCGCCCAGCGCTGCGGTGGGTTGAACCAGCTCACCGGTGCACCCCCCGAACCTGCCACTGCCCGCCCTCGCACACCAGCAGCAGCGCCACTTCCCCCTCGTCGCGGTCCGGGGCCGCTTCCAGCACGACCTGCATGCGTGCCACGGTGTCCGTCCGCCCGGTGCTCCACCAGCGCTCCTGTACCGGCCACGGACCAGCCCACTCCGACACCAGCCGGGCCGGCGAGCCGTTCACCTTCACCTGGTGCGGCGCGGCGGTGAGCTGCTCGCGCTCGGTGACCTCCACCGGTTGCCCCGAGGCATCGAGCACCGACACCGGCCACGGCTCGTCCGGGACGACCGTCGGTGACGGCGCCGGAATCCGCCCCGGCCAGGGCCGGTCCGGGTCCCGCCGGGGTCGGCGCTCATCCCCCCACGGCACGAGCGTCACCCGGTCCGCCAGGTCCCGGCCGCCGCCGAGCACCCCGGTCACCACCGCGTCCGGCCCGAGCATCCCCTGGACCCGCACGAAAGCCCTGCCCGCCCGGGCGTCGGCTTCCGCCGTCGCCCCGCTGAACAGGTCCAGCTGCAGCCCGCCCGCGCTGACGACCTCCTCCGGGTGCAGCGTCAGCGCCGTCACGCCGGCCGTTGGCCGGTCGTGACCGTTCAACCACCCGTCGAGCTGCCAGCGCACCCGATCAGCTGTCCCCGAAGGGGTGAGTGGTTCGGCGCAGCGCCACACCCGGTGCCGCTGCTCCCCCTGTTCGGTGCGCGCGGAGATCCCCAGCCGCGTGCATGCCAGGCCCCGCTCGGCGAGCTCGGCGTGCAGCTTCTCCGCCAGCGCCTTCGCCACGAAGGCCGCCGCATCCACCCGCTCCACCGGCGGGTCAAGATGCTCGGTGACGTCCAGATTCGCCGGCGGGTTCCGCCGCCCCGGAGGCCGCTCCTCCTTCCCGCGAGCGGCCCGGTGCGCGATCATCGCATCGGCGCCGAACCGGGTGACCACGTCCGCGGCGGGCAGCGCCGCGAACTCGCCCAGAGTGTGAATTCCCAGCCGCCGCAACAGGTTCACCAGCGCCGCACGATCGGCACCACCAGCGTCCGCGGACCGGCCGATCTCGTCAATCCACAGTGGAGCGAGAAACTTCCTGCTCCCACCGGGCGGAACGAGCACTCCACGACGGGCCGCCAGGGTCGCGGCGAACAGCCCGTCCGCGACCCCCACCTGGCACTCCACGCCGACCGCGCCGACCCGGTCCACGATGCGCTCGGCCGCCGCCTCCTCCGAACCGAAGTAGCCCGCCGGCCCCCGCACGGGCAACGCCACCAGCCCGGGGCGGACGATTTCCACCCCGGGGGCGAGTTCTTCCACCGCGACCACGGCCGGCTCGAACAGCCGGGCGTCGCGGGCGGGGTCGTGCTCGCAAACCACCAGATCCGGGCACCGGGCCTGCGCCTCCCGGCGCCGCATCCCGCGAAAGACCCCGAACGAGCGGGCCGTGGCGGAGCAGGCCAGCACCCGGTTGTCGTCGAGCACGGCAGCCGGCTCCAGCACGGAATGCCCGGACGCGGCCAGCGCGGCGACCACTGGCCAGTCCGGGCACCAGACAACAAGCCGGCGAGTTCGAGCGGAGGCATGCGGCTGGACCATCGGCGATCACCCCGCCACCGCATGCAACCGGCGCCCCCCTCGCGAGGTTCGGCCCCGGCCGTGAGGCTCCTGCTCCAGGACTTCCTGGCCCAGAACTTCCTGGACCGCGCCGGTGTGATCCGGCAACAGCAGCCGGCACGTACGCGGACGCTCGGCGGCACCGCGCCCCTCCGCGCGCACCGTGACCTCCCGCTCCCGCAGGTGGCCGTATCCCTGGTCGAGGCCACGCCACCGCGCCCGGGTGCACTGGAGTTGGACATCGGCACCCGGCCAGGGCCCGAACGGCAGGAGCACCGCGCAGCGGTGCCGCGCCCGGTCGGACAGCCGCCTGGCGTCGGAGTCCCGCACCAGCCGAGTACGGCCCACGACGACCAGATCCACCCCGTCCAGCACCGCGGCGATCACCTGTACCAGGTCGTCGCCGGGGCGGGGAATCAGCGCGAGCCGCTCCACCGCGATCCCCGCTTCGGCCGCCGCCACCAAGCCGATGTCGGGCATCCCGACCACTGCCGCCCAGGAACCCTTCGACGTCGCTTCGGAGAGCAGAGCGAACAGCAACGACACCGACCCGTGCACCGCCACCGTGCTGCCACGGCGCAACCCGGACCATGGCAGCACGGCGGCGAGTTCCGTCCGCGTGGGCAGCAGCTTCCCCGGCACGCTGCTGCCCCTGACGACCGGAGCGGGACCCACGGACACCCCGTCACCCGTGGTCACCCCGTCCAGAGCCAGCAACGACCTGCCCGCCGACCTGCCGGTCGGGGTCGAGATCGTCTCCACGGACATCGATGCGCCTCCCCGCACGCCTGTACTACTCCCTCCACAATGGAGGGAGAGGGGCCGCCGTGGGGAAGACAGCGGCTGGAACACCCCGCCAGCCACAAGGCCCAAGGGCGGGACGGAGTGGTCCACGTGGAGTGGCCGACCCCCGACGCCGGCCACTCCGATCATGTTCGAATTCTTGTTCGAACATCTTCAGTAAACCCTGCTCAGAGGGCCGCGTCAAGCCTTGTGCCCGTTTTGGGTGAACTTGTGTTCGATGGCCGGCTGGGTGAGGGACGTGGATGAAACCAGAACGCATCGGATGCCTACGAGGACCCGCGCGCCGGCAAGGAAGCGTGGGGCGAATATCAGCAAGAACTGCGGCTCACCGATCGTGCTACCGGGGACAGGCTTGGTGACGCCCGTGCCCAACACCCCGAGTACAACCAGCGAGCCGCAGTCAAACGGTGTCGTCAGTGTGCGAAGTGCCGCGTGCCGGTGAAGTACATCGGCACGCCCGCCGCCTTGGCCGCCTCGATCGACAGCTCGTCCCGGATCGAGCCGCCCGGCTGCACGACCGCGCGCACACCGGCGTCGAGCAGCACCTGAAGACCGTCCGCGAACGGGAAGAAGGCGTCCGAGGCTGCCACCGAGCCTTGGACCCGGTCGCCCCCGCGGGACACCGCGAGCCGGGCCGAGTCCACCCGGTTCACCTGGCCCATGCCCACGCCGACCGTGGCACCGTCGTCGGCGAGCAGGATCGCGTTGGACTTCACCGCACGGCAGGTCCGCCACGCGAACGCGAGGTCCGCCAGCGTCGCCTCGTCCACCGGTTCGCCGGTCGCCAACGTCCAGTTCGCCGGGTCGTCGCCCGCGGCGTCGATCGCGTCCGCGCCCTGGACCAGCAGGCCACCGGAAACCGCCCGCATCTCCACGTGACCGCGCTTCGGCGGCTGCGCGGTCAGCACGCGGATGTTCTTCTTCCGCGTCAGCACCTCAAGCGCGCCATCGGCGTACCCGGGGGCCACGATGACCTCCGTGAACACCTCGGCGACCTGCTCGGCCATCGCCACCGACACCTCACGGTTGGTCGCGATCACCCCGCCGTACGCGCTCACCGGGTCGCAGGCGTGCGCCTTGCGGTGTGCCTCCGCGATGTCCGCGCCGCCGGACGCCACGGCGATCCCGCACGGGTTGGCGTGCTTGATGATCGCCACGCAAGGAACGTCGTGATCGTGCGCGGACCGCCATGCCGCGTCCGCGTCCACGTAGTTGTTGTACGACATCTCCTTGCCGTGCAACTGCGCGGCGGCGGCCAGGCCCATCGCCTCCCCACCGGAGACGTACAGCGCGGCCGGCTGGTGCGGATTCTCGCCGTAGCGAAGGGAAGAACGGCGTTCCCACGTTTCGCCCATCCAGCCGGGGAAGGTCGTGTCCTCGCCGGCGGCAGCGAACGTGCGGCTCATCCAGTTCGCCACCGCGACGTCGTACGACGCTGTGTGGCGGAACGCGGCCGCCGCCAGTTGGACCCGGTCGTCCAGCGTGAAGCCGCCTTCCCGGGTCCGCTCCAGCACCCACTCGTACCGGCCCGGGTCGACGACCACCGCCACGTTGGCGTGGTTCTTGGCCGCAGCGCGCACCATCGCCGGACCGCCGATGTCTATCTGCTCGATCACCTCGTCCTGCTCGGCGCCCGAAGCGACCGTCCGCACGAACGGGTACAGATTGACCACGAGCAGATCAAACGGCGCGATCTCCAGCCGTGCCAGCTGCTTCCCGTGCTCCGGGCGGCGCAGGTCGGCCAGCAGGCCGGCGTGCACGCGCGGGTGCAACGTCTTGACCCGGCCGTCCAGTGCCTCCGGGAAACCCGTGAGTTCCTCCACCGGCGTGACCGGTACCCCCGCGTTCGCGATCGTGCGAGCTGTGCCACCCGTGGAGACGATCTCCACCCCGGCGGCGTGCAGGCCGGTCGCCAGTTCCAGCAGCCCGGCCTTGTCCGAAACACCGATCAACGCGCGGCGAACTGGTCGCCGCTGGTCCGAGTTCGCGGTCAAGGAATACTCACCTTTCGTCCCTCAACGGTCCAGCCGTGTCGCGCCAGCTTGGCCAGGCTGTCCACCAGCAGTCGTCGCTCTACGGCTTTGATGCGCTCGTGCAGGCTCTCCTCGTCATCGCTGTCGACCACTTCGACAGCTTCCTGGGCGATGATCGGACCGGTATCCACACCGGAATCCACCACGAACAGCGTGCACCCAGTGACGCGAACGCCGTAGTCCAAGGCATCCCGCACCCCCTGCATGCCGGGAAAGGACGGCAGCAACGCGGGATGGCTGTTGAGGTACCGGCCACCGAAACGCTCCAGGAACGCTTCCCCCACCAGCTTCATGAAACCAGCGGACACCACGAGGTCGGGCTCGTACTCCGCACACGACTCCGCGAGCGCGCGGTCCCAGTCCGCGCGGCTGGGATAGTCCTTCACCCGGTGCACGAAGGTCGGCACTCCGGCGCGTTGAGCGCGAGTCAAACCTTCGATGTCCTCGCGGTCGGCCCCCACGGCGACCACACGAACCGGGTAGTCGGGATGCGTGATCGCGTCCAGGAGAGCCTGGAGCAGCGTTCCCGAACCGGAAACCAGCACAACCACACGCACCGGCGGGGCAGGGCGGAACCGGCTCGGCACCGGCTGGGGGTTCGAGGCGCTCAGCGTTGACTCCTGACGATGCCGAATCCAGCCGGGTCATCCCCGGCGGAGCCTTGACGCGGTCTACCACCTCAGCCTAAGCGGTCGCCGGTCGGTCGCCATTACCAGGGGCTTCGACAGCCACCGGAACACCACACGGAACTTCCTGGTCACGTCAGGTGGTCATGCGCGATCACCGGTTCGGACTCGGACTCCGATTCGGGCGAATCCGACTCGTCGTGGACCGCGGACCGGACTTCGCCCTCCCGCTCAGAGTCGGAATCGGATACGGCCTCACGCTCGGACTCGGCATGCTCGGTGGGCTCGACGGGTTCGACCGACTCCTCCTCTTCGCCGAGGTCCGGCGGGTGCCCGCCGACGAACCACGCGACGAGCGCGCCGGGGACCGCGATCCAGCAGAACGTGGCGAGGGTGAGGAAGCTCCCGGGCACCGCGAACGGGCTGAAGGGACCCGAGCCGAGCCGCCCACCACTGATCGCCGCCAGTACCGCGATGACCACGGACACCGCACCGGCCGCTACCGCCACCGCGTGCAACCGGTTCTGCGGGTACGGATGCGCCTTCCGGCAGAACCATCCCACCAGGGCGCCCACCAGCAACGGCAGGACCAGTGTGGCCGACCACCACACCGCCGGACCTACCCGTGGCACCGCCGCCAGCAGCGGTACATCCGGCAGCGGCCCGGCGACCAGCTCAAACGGGCGAATCACGGCCTTGCCCAGAGACATCCCCGGTCCGGCGGCGAACGACCAGCCGCCGAGTACCGCGTTCGGCAGATACAAGATCGACACCATGGTGAGGCCGAGTCCGTTGCCGAGCGATCCCGAGCGCACCGACACGTCATGCATCTCCGGCAGCGAGCGGCAGACCGCACCCGACACGACGAGCGAACCGGCGGCCAGCGCCGCAGCCGCGCCCAACAGCCCGGCGCGCAGGCCAGCCCACGTCTCGGAATCCACCCGCTCCCACACCAGGTAGGTCAACCCGCAGCGATCGAGCGTGCCGATCACCGCGCCCACGGTCGCGACCATGCCGCAGTACAGGAACGCCTCCAGCGGAGCCACGGCAACCCTGTCGCCGAAGACCGGGCCGTCCACCAGGACCGCGACACTGCTCCCGACCACGGCATGCACACCGCCCATGACCGCGATCAGCCAGCGCGCCTGGTTCGGCTGTCTCAGCCGGGATCTCCGCGCCACCTGGCGGGACATCGCGGCGACGAGCACCACGAGGAGCACCGTCGGCAGCAGCGGCAAGGCGCTGAGGGGAGCGCCGCCGAGCGACAGCGGCACCTGATACGCCGCCAACCACGCTGGCAGGGACGCCGCCAGGATCTCCGTCGTCGACGGCGCGGGACCGTCCGCCGTGCCCACGACCAGCGCGATCAGTGCCGCGATCAGGAGATAGCCAATCAGCAGCGTGGCGCACACCGCAGTCAGCAGGACCGACCATCGCGCCCCGCTGGAGCGGAAGCGCGGCAGCCGGTCAGCAATGCCGTGCGGAAGGAAACCGAGGGCCGTCACGACCCCGAATGTCGCACCAGCACTACGCCGCTCGGCTCACGACTCGCCGCCGCTTCCAGCGATCGAGCGAACCCGAATCCCGCCATCACGCCTGGTTCGAGGATGTTCCCGGGTGCGGCATCTGCATCGTGCCCTGCGGGCTGCCGGAATCCGATGCTTGCTCGTCGGACGCGCTCGACTGACTCGACTGAGCGGGCTGCTCCGGCTCGGCCGAACGCTGCTGAGCGGACGCCTGACCGCTGGCGGGCTGGCTCGGTCCCGGGAAGCCGCCGGGATGCGGGGGCCGGTTGCCGTAACCCTGGCCCGAGCCAGAACCATGGCCGGGAGCGTGGCTCGTCGGGCCGAAGATCTGCCCGCTCTGGCTCTGCACAGCGGGGCTCTGGCTGCCCTGCTGGCCGAACGGCGGCCGCAGCGCCGGCCCGCCGCTGGGGGCTTGCTGGTTCCCCTGCTGGGGGTTGTGGTTGGCCGGAGCGTAGGGGGGCGGAGCGAACCCGGCCGACGCGGGCGCGAACGGCGCCGGCGGCGCCTGGCCGTACGGCGGCTGCGGCGGGCTGTAGTGCACGGGCTTCGCCGCTGGTGTCTCGCCCTTCTCACCCAGCTTCCCCGCGTCGCGCAGCAGGATCATCACCAGCGCCACGGCTTGCAGGATCGCGGCGAGTGCGACGAGTAGGGGCAACGCCGAGACACCCGTTTTGATCATCTCGGCGGCCAGGGTCAACGCGCCGTACACCGATAACGGCGTTGCCGCGATCACGACGTTCGGCATCTTCGGCAAGCACCCGATGGCGGCCAGGACGCCCGCCGTGACCACCCCGAAGCCGGCCACGCCGTCCAGCGGGAACCCGCGTCCCGCGAACAGGCCGAGAAAGTAGGCGAGCACGCCCAGTCCAGCCGCCGCGAGGAGCAACTTGGACCTCACGTCACGGGCACCGTCCGGCGTACCCGGTTGCTGCGGTACCTGCTGCGGCGCGCCGAAAGGCAGGGACATGGCGGGGACTCCTCGGCTCGGTGGTTCAGGTCTCCGGGTAGCGACTCGCAGTGAGCAAAGCCCGGCAGAGACGCTGCGCGAACGCTATCGGATCGTAACCAAAAGAGCGAACGGCTACCCACCGTTACGAGAGGAATCACACTCGGCAGCAGGACGGGGTCTCGCCGATCCCGTCCCGCTGCCCGTGCCGAGTGCGCGCCGGGGAGCGGCTCAGCCCCGCACGACCTCGCGCATCAGCTTGGCGGTCTCGCTCGGCGTCTTGCCGACCTTGACCCCGGCCGCTTCCAGCGCTTCCTTCTTGGCCTGCGCCGTGCCGGAAGAACCGGAGACGATCGCGCCGGCGTGACCCATGGTCTTGCCCTCCGGCGCGGTGAACCCGGCCACGTAACCGACCACCGGCTTGGTGATGTTGGCCTTGATGTACTCGGCGGCACGCTCCTCGGCGTCCCCACCGATCTCGCCGATCATCACGATCGCGGCGGTCTCCGGGTCGTCCTCGAACGCCTGGAGCGCGTCGATGTGGGTGGTGCCGATGATCGGGTCACCGCCGATGCCCACGCACGTGGAGAACCCGATGTCACGCAGCTCATACATCATCTGGTAGGTCAGCGTGCCGGACTTCGACACCAGACCGATCTTGCCGGGTCCGGTGATGTCCGCCGGGATGATGCCGGCGTTCGACTTGCCGGGCGAGATCACGCCGGGGCAGTTCGGCCCGACGATGCGGGTCGTGTTGCCCTTGGCGCAGGCGTGCGCCCAGAAGTAGGCCGAGTCGTGCACCGGGATGCCTTCGGTGATCACGACGGCGAGCGGGATCTCGGCATCGATCGCCTCGATCACGGCGTCCTTGGCGAACTTCGGCGGCACGAACACCACCGAGACGTCCGCGCCGGTCTCCTTCATGGCTTCTTCGACGGAGCCGAAGACCGTGAGCTGCTTGCCCTCGATCTCCACGACCTGCCCGGCCTTGCGGGCGTTCACCCCGCCGACGATGTTGGTGCCCGCCCGCAGCATCCGCGCGGTGTGCTTGGTGCCCTCGGAACCGGTGATGCCCTGGACGATGACCTTGCTGCTGTCGTTGAGGAAAATAGCCATCGTTCACGCCCCCGCAGCTGCGAGTTCGGCGGCCTTGTCGGCCGCGCCGTCCATGGTGTCGACCAGGGTGACCAGCGGGTGGTTCGCCTCTTCCAGGATGCGCCGGCCCTCCGCGACGTTGTTGCCGTCCAGCCGGACGACCAGCGGCTTGGTGGCTTCGTCACCGATCATCTTCAACGCCTGCACGATGCCGTTGGCCACCGCGTCGCACGCGGTGATGCCGCCGAAGACGTTGACGAACACGGACTTGACGTCCGGGTCGCTGAGGATGACGTCCAGCCCGGCGGCCATCACCTCGGCCGAGGCGCCACCGCCGATGTCCAGGAAGTTCGCCGGCTTGACGCTCTGGTGCGCCTCCCCGGCGTACGCCACAACGTCCAAAGTGGACATCACAAGGCCGGCGCCGTTGCCGATGATGCCGACCTGGCCGTCCAGCTTGACGTAGTTGAGGTCCTTGGCCTTGGCCTTGGCCTCCAGCGGGTCCTCGGCCTGCTTGTCGACGAGCTCCGCCTGCTTGGGCTGGCGGAACGAGGCGTTCTCGTCCAGGGTGACCTTGCCGTCCAGCGCGATGATCTTGCCCTGCGGGTCCTTGACCAGCGGGTTGATCTCGACGAGGGTGGCGTCCTCGGCGACGAAGGTCTCCCACAGCTTGACGATCACGTCGACGACCTGCTCGTGCAGCTCAACCGGGAAGTTGGCCGCCTCGACGATCTCCCGCGCCTTGGCCTCGTCCACCCCCGCGATCGGGTCGATGGCGATCTTGGCCAGCGCCTCGGGCTTGGTCGCCGCGACTTCCTCGATCTCCATCCCGCCCTCGACGGAGGCCATCGCGAGGAAGTTGCGATTGGCCCGGTCGAGCAGGAAGGAGAAGTAGTACTCGTCGGCGATGTCGGACGCGACGGTGACCAGCACCCTGCGGGTGATGTGCCCCTTGATGTCCAGACCGAGGATCGCTTCCGCCTTGGCCTGGGCCTCCGCCGGGTCCGCGGCCAGCTTCACTCCGCCAGCTTTGCCGCGCCCACCGGTCTTGACCTGGGCCTTCACCACGACGGGCCCACTGAATTCTTCAGCTGCTGCCTTGGCCCCTTCGGGATCAGTGGCCACGGAGCCTGGCAGCGTCGGTACTCCGTGGGCGGCGAAGAGTTCTTTCGCCTGGTACTCGTAGAGGTCCACTCGAGTCTCCTGCGACGTCGGTGTCGGACCTGAATGACCTTAGCGACCTGCTAGGACGCATGGTGCTACGACCTCTGGTGAACTCCCTCACCCAGAGTCAGGAGATCACCCGCCATATGCAGCCAGAATGTCTGATTCGCCGGTGTTTGTCACCGGCGAGAAGGGAGAAACGGGCTTCAACGCGATCACTGTCCGCGCATGCCAGCCCGCGCGGCGACCGCGGCCGTGACCAACAGCACGGCGATGCAAGCCAGACCGAACCACAACCCCAGGCCCGGACCGGAGCCCGCCGCGCGCCCGGCCGTGAGCGGCAACTCCACCACCCGGACCGCTACGACCAGCGCCGCGCCGACGGCCAGTGCGGCGGCGCGCGGCCCCCGGCACAGGGGGCTGAGTGCGGCGGCGCCGGCCACCGCGAGCAGCGCGAGCAACAACCCCCACGACGTGGTGCGGAAATCCCCGAACACACCTGGTGGCGTGTAGTCCGGGGCGGTCAGTACCGGCAGCGCGAACGCCCCGACCGCGAGCAGGACGGCCAGCAGCGCCGGACCGACCAGCGCCCGGAGCACGCCGAGTTCGGTGAGGTCGACGTCGTCCCGTTCGACACCACCGGCCAGCGCCGCGCAGCCGCCGGCCAGCGCCGCGAACACGACGGCCATGCCGGCCGCCCATGCGCCGACAGCCGCCTGCGCCCCGGCAGCCTGGGTCGCGGTCAGCACCGTGTCCAGCGCCCCAGCGGCGGTCAGCGGCACGGCCACCCACGCCACCGTGACGGCGGGCCGGATCGCCGCGGCCAGCTTGGGCACCAGCAGCCCGGCCCCCAGGACGACGAGGACGAGCCCGGCGGGCAGCAGCATCCGCGCCGAGTACGAGGGCGGTGCGCTGATCCCCGCCGGCATCGTGAGCTGGGGGGTCATCGCACCAGCGATCGCCAGCACACCCCCGGCGACCGCGAGCGCCGCAGCGGCCGTGAGCAGCCGGGAAAACGCCGGAAGGCTCAGCTCGCGGGGCTCGTCGGTGGACGTCAACGCGCGCCCGGCGCGCAACGCGAGCACCACGAACGCCACCGCGGCCAGCAGCGAGACCAGCGGCCCCCACGTGGCATGCAGGTTGTCGACCAGGGCCGAGGCCGCCAGCGGCGGGACCTCGACGGCGGTCACCGCCGCCGCGAGCCCCAACAGGCCGCCGCCGGCGGTGTCGGGGTCGCCGGAGCTGACCACGATCGCGGCCATGAACGGGATGGCCAGTGCCAGCAGCACGCTGCCGGCGAGCACCCACGGCGGGGAGTCGATCGCCGCGCGCGGGATCAGGTACGGGTCGTCGGAAGCGAACGGCGCCATCAACACGCCGACGCCCGCGACCACGCCCGCGCACAGCACGGCGGCGAGCAGACCCTGGCGGCGCGCGATCAGGCTGCCGAGATCACCGGTCGAACCGCCGGTGCCGGCCTGGCCGCTCATCGCAGGTGAAGCGCCACCACCGACACCGTCCACATCGGACCTTTCCGCGAAGCCCCGCTCCGGTCCGGCCGGACCGCTGAGCACCGCGAGCACCCCGGCGAGACCGGTGGCGGCATGTCCTGCCAGCAACAGCCACAGGCCGGTGGACGGCGCCAGCGGCGCGACGGTGTGCGGCACCAGGTATTCCGGGCGAGCGGCCAGGCCCGCGTCCATGACCAGTTGCAGGTCCGATAGGACGCGGCCGGGGACGAGCGCTGCGGGCGCGAGCAGCACGGCAGCGGCCACCACCGGCCTGCCTCGCGCGGCGAAGACCGTCGCGATCAGCGGCGCCAGCGCCGCGAGCACCAGGAGCAGCGGCCAGGACGTGAACGCCGGCGAAGCCGGCGGGCTCACGGCCGGG
The DNA here is from genome assembly GCA_051984675.1 of Pseudonocardiaceae bacterium. Classification (GTDB taxonomy): domain Bacteria; phylum Actinomycetota; class Actinomycetes; order Mycobacteriales; family Pseudonocardiaceae; genus JBPYFK01. The sequence goes on from JBPYFK010000009.1 coordinate 26,498, forward strand.
AACGTCGAGGCGAGACCGGTCAGCAGGGCGCCGGCGCCGGAGGAGACGAGAGCGGCCCGCAGGGTCGCGAACCGTCGCGCACCCGCGGGGCCAGCGCCGTCGAGCGCTGAAGTGAGGGCCGCCGGGGAGGAGCCGTCGGGCGGAACAGGGGACCGGGCAATCACCGCGTCGACGCTAGCAAGCGGATCAGCCGAGCGGGAATCCATTTGCCGCACGTCACCGCATCTCCGCAATCGCCCGTCACCGAGCGGGCCTCGCTGCCGAGCCAACCTCGACCGAGGGCTCTGACCTGCACAAGAATCCCCCTTCCGAGTGGCCGGTCACGCTGGTCGGCCTGCACTGTCAACGGAGCGTGTCGCCGCGCTAGACCGCACGGAGCACGGGAATTAACCCAAGAAGCGCCACTTTCGGAGTGAGTTACAACACTCTCGGTCGCCATGATCGCGCACTTCCGGTCACGGCAAGGCAACTAATACACCGAAATATACAAGCGATTAGTCACTATGAATCACCTGGCAGTACCACCGAGTAATCAGACCCGCGATCACCCATATGCGGGTCCTAGCCGCCCACGTGCTGCCCGATCGCGCATGTCATCGCTCAAAACCAAGCCTTCTGGGTGATTTGCCCCCGCGCGAGCCACTTCGTTAGTGTCCCACGGTCCGTTGATCACGGTCTGATCACGAACTTCGACGCCTCCCCCGGCCCGCGTCCGATCAGACTCCCCGAAGACGGAAGGGCGCGCAGTGGTTCGACACCGCTCACCGGGCGGCCAACATCCTTACCGGCCCAACCACCGGCATCAGCCGCATCATCCCTGCAAGCACCCCGGCGGCCGGACCTCCGGCCCATCCTCGCTGCTGCGAGGCCGCGTCGTCGTCGCCGCTGTCGCAGCGGGCGCGTTCGTCGCCGCCGGCCAGTCCCTGGCCGCCGGTCAGGGGCAGGCGCAATCCCACGACTACGCCCCGCTGTCCGGTCGCGCTACGCCCACCTCCCTGGGCTCGATCACCGGCGCGAACGCCGTGGACGGGCTGGGTGGCAACGCCCCGGCACCCGAGGTTCTCCCGGTCACTAAGCCTGTCAACGGCAACAGCGAACTCGACAAGCTCACCCACAGCGAACAGTTCAGCGCCGCGCACCGGGACATCGCCGCGAGGACCAGCAGGCCACAGTTCGTCAAACCGACCCAGGGCGTCTTCAGCACGGGGTTCGGCGGGCGCTGGGGCTCGATCCACTACGGCATCGACATCGCCAACGTCAAAGGCACCCCGATCGTCTCGGTCGCGGACGGGATCGTCATCGATGCGGGACCCGCCAGCGGTTTCGGTCAGTGGGTGCGGGTGCAGCACTGGGACGGCACGATCACGGTCTACGGCCATGTCGACACGATCCTGGTCCAGGCGGGGCAGGAGGTCCGGGCCGGCGACGAGATCGCCACCATGGGCAACCGGGGCTTCGCCACCGGACCCCAGCTGCACTTCGAGGTGTGGGACCCCAGCGGCAAGAAGATCAACCCGGTGCCCTGGTTGGAGGAGCGCGGTATCACCGTCACCTGATTGGCGGCCCGCTGCCGGAACAGGCCACCTTCAGCCCCCACGAGTGACGACCGCGCGGAGTACGTTCGCGCACGTGGAGCAGGAACCTGTTCACTTCCGGGGGACACGCGAAACGATGTTCGCGACGCTGTACGGCAGGGCGGTGGCCAGCCGCGCACCCGACCCGATCCTCCCCGACGCGCTGGCCGTCGACGCGGTCCGGCACCTCGACTACGACTTCCGCCGGAACACGAAGATCACGCGCCAGCGAGCCCAGTCAGTGGCCATCCGCGCCAAGGTCCTCGACCGGATCACCGAAGAATTCCTGGCCCGCACCCCGGAAACCACAGTGCTGCACCTGGGCTGCGGCCTTGACACCAGGGCGTTCCGGGTGTCAACGCCGGCGCGTTCACGCTGGTACGACGTGGACTTCCCGGACGTGACCGAACTGCGGCGCCGACTCTTCCCGGAACCGGCCGGGTATCACCTGATCGGCTCCTCAGTGAACGATCCACAGTGGATGATCGAAGTTCCGGCCGACCAAGCGGTCCTGGTCCTCGCCGAAGGGCTGAGCATGTACCTGCGGGAAAGCGAGATCCTGGCGCTGCTGAGCCGGATCGTGCGGCGCTTCCCCGCAGGGGAGGTCGCCTTCGACGCCTTCAGCCGGCTCGGGCTCCGCCTGGGAAGGCTGGACCCCACGATTCGGGCGGCCGGCGCCACGCTGCGCTGGGGCATCGACGATCACCACGAGCTGGAGCGCTCGGGGGTCACCTTCGTCGAGGAGCGGGCCTACTTCGACCTGCCGGAGATCGCGAAGCTCTCCTTGCCCACCCGGGTCATGTGTCGGGCGCTCGGCCGCATCCCGGCCGCGCGCCGGATCGACCGAATCCTGGTGTACCGCTTCTGAGCCGTCAAAGCTTCACCATCGGAACGCTGCCGATGAGCATCAGCCGGATCGTCCCGGAGGTGCCGAAGTCGATGGTCGCCGTCGCCCGAGGTCCCTCGCCTTCGGTGGCGACCACCGTGCCCAAGCCGTACTTGTCGTGGTTGACCCGGTCACCGACGTCCAGTTTCAGCGCCACGGTGTCTTTCCAGGCGTCACCCTTCCACCCGCGTGCGGACGTCGTACGCATCCCGCGCGCAGCCAACCCGGCTTGCGCGGAGTCCGAGCCGGTGGGATCGGAACCACGAGAGCCCCACGTGCTGCGCACCTGCGGTGCCGCCCGCTCAGGCTCCACGCGCCGCCAGGACAGCAGTTCCTCCGGCAGCTCGGTGAGGAAGCGAGATGCCGGGTTCGTCACCGGCTGCCCCCACGCCGACCGCATCAGCGCCCGCGACACGTACAGCCGCTGCCGAGCGCGCGTGATGCCGACGTAGGCCAGGCGCCGCTCCTCGGCCAGCTCGGCCGGCTCGCCGAGCGCCCGCATGTGCGGGAACACGCCGTCCTCCCAGCCGGTGCAGAACACCACCGGAAACTCCAGACCCTTCGCGGTGTGCAAGGTCATCAGCGTGACCACGCCGTCGCCTGACTCCGGCAGTGAATCCGCGTCCGCGACCAGGGAAACGCGCTCCAGGAAGGAGGCCAGCGAATCGTCCGCCGGCAATCCGAGCGCGGCCTCCTCGGCGTCTTCCGCAGCGGGTTCGGCGGCCGACACGACCGCTTCCGCCGACGGGTCGACATGCTCCTCAGCCCCCACCGGGGCGTCCTCAGTGCCTTCGGCACTCGGCGCGCCGGCTTCCGGCGAGCGGGCCTCAGAATCAAGGCTCGGCCCCGGCGAGCGGGCCTCAGAATCAAGGCTCGGCCCCGGCGAGCGGGCCTCGGTGAACTCCCGCGCGACCGTGACCAGCTCGGTCAGGTTCTCCAGCCTGGTCGCGTCCTGCGGATCGTCGCTGGCCTCCAGCTCCGCCCGGTAGCCGGTACGCTCCAGCACCTGCTCCAACACTTCGGCGACGTCCGCGCCACCGGTGACGATCCCGCGAAGCTCGTCCATGAGCCGCACGAACCCCGCGATCGCCCGCTGCGACCGGGTGTTCAGCAGCGGGATCTGGTCCGCCTCGGCGCGCCGCAGGGCCTGCGCGAACGAGATCCGCTCCTGCTCCGCGTGCGCCGCGACCACCGCCTCCGCGCGGTCGCCGATACCGCGCTTCGGCACGTTCAGGATGCGCCGCAGGCTGACCGTGTCCTCCGGGTTGTCCAGCACCCGCAGGTAGGCCAGCGCGTCCCGGACCTCCCGGCGCTCGTAGAAGCGCACACCACCGACAACCCGATAGGGCAGGCCGAGGCGGATGAAGACCTCTTCGAACACGCGGGACTGGTTGTTGGTCCGGTAGAACACCGCGATGTCGTTGAACGTCGCGTCACCGCCGTCGACCAGCCGGTCGATCTCGGACGCGACGAACGCCGCCTCGTCATGCTCGTTGTCCCCGACGTATCCCACGACCGGCTCGCCCTCGCCGGCCTCGCTCCACAGCCGCTTGTCCCGGCGGTTCGGGTTACGTCGGATCACCGAGTTGGCGGCGGACAGGATGGTCTGCGTGGAGCGGTAGTTCTGCTCCAACATGATCGTGCGGGCCTGCGGGAAGTCCCGCTCGAACTCCTCGATGTTGCGGATCGTGGCCCCGCGGAACGCGTAGATCGACTGGTCGGCGTCACCGACCACGCACAACTCGGCCGGCTCGACCGCAGGGGCGTCCCGTTCCTCCTGTGGGCCCTCCGCCGGCAGCGTTCCGACCAGCTCCCGGACCAGGACGTACTGGGCATGGTTGGTGTCCTGGTACTCGTCGACCAGCACATGGCGGAAACGCCGCCGGTAGTGTTCGGCGACCGCCGGGAACGCCTGCAGCAGATGCACTGTCCGCATGATCAGGTCGTCGAAGTCCAGCGCGTTCGACTCCCCGAGCCGGCGCTGGTAGGCGGCATACACCTCGGCGGTCTTGCGCTCCACGTCGTTGCCCGCCCGCTCGGCGGCGTCCTCCGGCGTGAGCAGCTCGTTCTTCAGGTTCGAGATGTCCGCGGCGAGCCGGCGCGCGGGATACCGCTTGGAGTCCAGCTCCAGCTCGCGGGCCACCATCGTGACCAACCGGCGGGAGTCGTCCGCGTCGTAGATCGAGAAGTTCGACGACAGGTTCAGCGCCTTCGCCTCGCGGCGCAGCACCCGCACGCACATCGAGTGGAAGGTGGACACCCACATGGCGTTCGCTCGGCGGCCCACCAGCTCGACCACCCGCTCCTTCATCTCGGCGGCGGCCTTGTTGGTGAAGGTGATCGCCATGATCTGGCCGGGGTGCGCGTCCCGCTCGGCCAGCAGGTATGCGATGCGGTTCGTGAGCACCCGCGTCTTGCCGGAGCCCGCTCCCGCGACCACCAGCAGCGGCGAGCCGCTGTGCACGACGGCCTCGCGTTGCTGAGTGTTCAGGCCCGCCAACAACGCATCGGTACCGTCGGGCTCGCGCCCGGAGTGACCGCCGCTCGCCGGGCTGTCTGGAGTAGCCGCATCGAAGAGGGTGCTCATCGTGAGTTCACGTTACCGGCCCGACCCGACGCCCAGTCCAACGACGCGGTGCGCTTGAGACGTTCTGCCGAACCCTTGTTCGTAACAGCTGCCCTCTGGTGTGAAAACCGACCGTTGTGACGTCCGCGATGCCGGCTGGCCCGGCTGGTGCCGGCTGTGGCAGACTATTTGGCGTGCTGACGCGGACTTACGAGTTTTTCTACGGGTACCGGACCCCGGTGCCCGTGTCTGTGTGAGCCACCAGATCACGACACGCCCCGGAGTCCGCGGACCCGGGGCTTTCGCGCATCCGGGGCCGGGACTGGGGCCGACGAGCCGGAGGATCACTCCATGAACACCACCCTGGACGGCGACCAGGACCGCTGCGACGGGGAGCACGGCGACAGCGGGGACACCCAGCTGACCGCCGAGAAGATCGAGAAGTTCCGGGAAGAGATCGACTACCTGGACGCCGAGATCCTGCGCCTGGTCAAGCGTCGCGCCGAGGTGTCCCGCCAGGTCGGCGCCGCGCGGATGGCCGCGGGAGGTCCGCGCATCGTCTACAACCGGGAGATGGACGTCCTCGCCCGCTACCGCGAGCTCGGCCCGGAAGGGCGCGAGCTGGCCATGCTCCTGCTCCGGCTCGGCCGCGGCCGCCTGGGCCACTCCTGACAACCCGCGGCAGCGATTCGCGCACCGCGTCCCGGGCGATCCGGGACGCGGTCAGTGCGCGGTCCAGCCGCCGTCCATCGGGAACGACGATCCGGTGACGGAGTCAGTGCCAGGCCCGCACAACCACCCCACGAGCCGGGCGACTTCGTCCGGTTCCACCAACCGTTTCACCGGCGTCCGGTCCAGCAACACGTCGTCGACGACCTGCTCCTCGGGCACCCGGTGCAGCACCGCCTGGTCGGCGATCTGCCGCTCCACCAGCGGCGTCCGCACGTAACCCGGGCACACGCAGTTCGACGTGACACCGTGTCGGGCACCTTCGAGAGCGACCACTTTGGACAGTCCTTCGAGCCCGTGCTTGGCCGTCACGTACGCGCTCTTGAACGCCGACGCGCGGAGTCCGTGCACGGAGGAAACGTTCACGACGCGGCCCCAGCCTCGGGAGTACATGCCCGGCAGGGCGGCTCGGACGATCCGAAACGGCGATTCCACCATCACCTTCATCAGTCGTGTGAAGATCTCCGGCGGGAACTCGTGCACCGCGGCCACATGCTGCAGGCCAGCGTTGTTGACCACGATGTCCGCCGACTCACCCGTGTGTGCCGCGGCGTCTGGGTCGGCGAGATCCACGACCACCGGCTCGCCGCCGATCTCCGAAGCGACCCGCTCCGCGGATTCGGGCATCCGGTCCACCACGACCACGTGTGCACCGTCCGTCGCCAACCTGCGCGCGATCGCGGCTCCGATACCGCTGCCCGCACCGGTCACCACAGCGCGCTTCCCGTCCAGACCACTCATGCCCCACGAACCTAAGGGTGACGACCGTCTCAATCCATAGTTTGAATCGCACTCTCGGCGAACGCCGCGTGGCGCCAGTGCCAGCGGTGCGCCACCCGGTGCCATCCCCGAGCCGGAAATCAGGGCAAATCACTGATGCCGGGAGGTACGGAAGAAGAGCAGACTGGCGTCATGGGCACAGTGGTGGGCTTGGTAGCCATTCTGATCACTCTTGCGGGAGTGCTGGTCGCGCTGGGACACAGCGGATACCTCGCGATGCTGTCCTCGGCGGCGCGCAAGCGGGCGGGCGGGGAACCGGCCGTGGACTTCGCCAAGAAGCGGATGCCGATCGCCGGTGCGGGGCTGATCGTGACCGCCCTGGCGTTACTGATGGCGCTCGGCGGGGGCGTCGGGACGGACATCTTCGCGATCGTGCTGGGCGGCGGTGGCGGCGTCGCCTCGCTCAAGGCTTTACAAACAACCCAGACCAGATTCCGCGCGGGCCAGTATTGAGTTTGGCGGCTCGGGAGATCGCGGCCACCACGTCCGCGACCCCCGGAACGCTACTTAGGGTGGCCCAAGACACCTACCGCCGGCGGCGCTCCTACGCTTGGTCACTATGACCACGCCGCCGGTAACCGACATGTCGGTCCGGCGTGTATTGGTGATCACGGCGCACCCGGACGACGTCGACTTCGGCGCTGCCGGAACGGTCGCGTCGTGGACGGCCGCCGGCATCGACGTCACCTACTGCGTGTGCACGTCGGGGGACGCCGGCGGAGGCGACCAAACAGCCGGTGTGGACATGGCGGAACTGCGACAGCGCGAGCAGCGAGCGGCAGCCCAGGCGGTCGGGGTCTCCGAGGTTCGATTCCTCGGCTACCCGGACGGGCAGGTATGCGCCGACCTCGGCCTGCGGCGCGATATCACCAAGGCGATCCGCGAGGTACGCCCGAACCGGGTGCTCACCCACACACCGGAGATCAACTGGTCCCGGATCGTAATCTCGCACCCGGACCACCGCGCCGTCGGCGAAGCTGCCCTGGCGGCCGTCTACCCGGACGCCCGCAACCCGTACGCCCACCGTGATCTGCTGGAAGAGTTCGGTCTGCAACCGTGGACGGTGCGCGAACTGTGGTTGTCCGAAACCCCTGATGAGCGGATCAACCACGCCGTGGACATGACCGATTACTTCGAGGCGAAGGTGGCCGCGCTGCGCGCCCATCGGTCACAAACCGCACATCGCGACGATCTGGAGCAGGCGATCCGCGCGCACCTGGAACGCAATGCGCGGCGGCACGGTCTCGGCGCGGACCGGCTCGCGGAAACCTTCCAGGTCGTCGAAACCGCCTGATCGGCGGACAAGCAGGGCCGAAAAAGGGGGGGAGAAGAATGGGCGGGGACGATGGCAGAACAGCCAGGAGGACAGGCTGGTCGGGCGAGCTTGACCTTCGCGAGCTTGACCATCCCGGGACCAGCTCGCCCGACCTGCATCGCAAGATCACCGAGGGTGGCGCGGGGATAACGCCAAGACGGCAGGTGGGCCGGGTGCCGGACATGGCACTCCGGCACGCGGTGCCCTGGCAATCTGCCCGTCCTTCCGATGTGCCGAGCAACCCGCTGGAGGAAACCTGGCCGACCGGGGGGTTGCACAAGTTCGATCTCGGCATGGTCCCTGCCTCGGTGACCCCGCCACGTACGTGGCGCCGGGCCGCATGGTTCACGGTGGTCTCGTCGGCAGCAGCATTGGGCGGATTGCTGCTGGCCAGCTCGGCACTGGTCACGCCGTCCTATTCAGCTTCGGCACCGTGGCTCTACTCCACGCGCAGCCCCGCCGGCACTTCCGCCAACGCTTCGGGAGGTCAACCCTCGGGCGAGAGCGTCCCAGCGGACACGCAACGCCCGCGGCCCGGGGAAGGGGGGCATGGGACGTATGACCCGTACTACCTTGACGGCGACCCGCAACGGCCCACGAGAGTGGATTCGCCGTTCACCCGCTTCCCGGGGCACAGCCTCGCTGGGCATCCCATCGCTGGACCCGACGCCGACCAGGGGCCTGCGGGGGAGGCGCCCGTGGCCTCGGCACGCGCGATGGAGCGTCGTTCCGTCGAGTACATGGACGCTGTCACGCACGGCGACTTCGCCCGTGCTTACGGAATGACAGCCGATCCGCTGCACGGGGAAGGGTTGCGCTCCTTCACCGCGCGCTACCGGGGCGCGGTACGGATCGAAGTCACCGGAACGCGCCTGAGCGACCACGGAGTCATCAAGACATTGCGGATCACGCGGACCGACGGGTCGGTTGTCACGCAGCAACGCGAACTGCACTTCACCGGTGGCGAGCAGCCGCGGATCACCACTGACCAGCTTGTCTCCTGAAAGCCCACCCCGCTGGAGGCGAAGGGCGACCGCTAGTCCGTTTGGGCGCATTGTGCGCCTCCTACACGTCACCGCTTCGAGTGAATCTTGAGCCCGGGATCTCCACAACGTCGGGGTTGCCCCAGTACGAGTTGGCGCAGTACGAGTTGGCGCAGGTAACCAACACCCCCAGAGTCGGCCAGCCCCAGAGTCGGCGGGCACTCCAAGCCAAAGGCGGCGATTCGTGGATTCCTCCCCGGTAGGTCGCAGGCGGCTGCGTCACGGCGGCACCCCACGGAACGACCCACTGTGCGAGGCCACCGTCACAGTGGGAGATCTGATCAACCGGCAGCCGGCGCCCGTGCGCGAGAAGTTGACCAAGCACAGGTCATCCAGCCATGCCGCCCGGGTGCACACCCCGTCCCCACACACGCCCGCATCCGACCCGGTTGGGCTGCCTACGGGCGATTACCCCACGGTGAGCCGGACCGGGCGCGTAATGATCGGCATCATCGGCGGTCTGTTGCTGTGCACCTCCGCTACGGCAACCTCGCTGATCAGCACGCAAGAAACCCGAGCCTTCCCCGGGCCGGGCGCGAGAGCCGCCGGCCCGATCACCGGGGTCGCCGCCCTCCGCCCGGATCTGCTGCGCGAAGCGCAGTGGCCGTTTCCCGACAACGGCGGTTACGCCTCCCAGCGGCAGACCGCCCCCCAGCCATCAGACGCCGGCCCGGGGGACCAGACGTTCACCCAACCCGAACCGCCACCCGGCCCGACCGGGCAAACCACCGCGAGACCCGACGCTGGCAGTACGGAAGCCGCGCTGAACGTGGTGCGCGACTTCTACCACTTGCTGGGTACCAACCCGTCCTCCGCGCTCACCCGTGTATCGCCCTCCCTTCTGGGGACGCAGGGCACCGAGCTGGCATCGTCATGGAAGGACATCACGTCGGTCCAGCCACTACGGGTACTAGCCTTGCGGGGCGGTGAAGTGCTGGGCGAGGTCGTCGCCCGACACGCTGATGGCAGCGAGCTCGACCTTGAACAGAAGTTCACCGTCGAACGCGGTCCGCACCCACTGATCGTGAACGTCGAACTGGTGTCCGCCAGGCACAACCCGTGACTCGGATCACATCCAGGCACTTCGGTCTCACGTTACGCCGAAGGGGTCAAGTTACTACGCTGGCTAGCCGTATCGGCCGAAGCCTCTGACAACGATGCGGCAACGACGTTGCTCGGGGTTTCGGCGTAAGACCCGGTTGTCACGCAACCGCGACTTCCGTGCGGACGTAGCCGCATGCGTTGTGACTGCCACATCCGTCCCTGCTGACACGCGAAGGCGGGAGCGACCGAAAGCCGGGCTGGCGCTGGTCAGCCGGGTGAGCGAGCTTACGGAGGGCGCCCGTGGGACCGGAGCAACCGTCGCCACCAGGTAACCTCAAAATTGACGGATCGGATATCCAGACTTTGGACCTACCCGGCAAGGGTGTGGGCTAGGCTGCCGTATCGCAGCCGGATGGGTGCCAGCCGTATCGGTCACCGGGCATACCGGGGCCGGACGTGCGGAAAATCGGGGGCCCTGGTGCTCTCGCTTGCCTGGCCCGTCACCTCAGTCTGTGCATCCGAGGGCTGCGCGAAAACGTGTACATGTCGGAGGACCGAAGCCGGTCCGCCAAATCCGCCGGCATCTGGGTGGGGCTGTGTTCGCGAGGCGAGGATCTCTCGTCTCGGGGCTGCGGTACCGGTTTGGGTGTCGATAGCAGTACGGGGAGACGTCGGTGAGCGACGAAGGTCGCCTGGTCGCCGGACGCTACCGAGTGCAGCGACGCATCGGCAGTGGCGCGATGGGCGTGGTGTGGGAGTGCGTTGACGAAGTCCTGCATCGCACGGTCGCGGTCAAGCAGTTGCTGTTGCAGCCCGGGCTGGACCCGGGTGAGGCCGAGGAAGCGCGGCAGCGGGCAATGCGTGAGGGGCGGATCGCGGCGCGCTTGCAGCACCCGCACGCGGTCGCCGTCTACGACGTAGCCGAGGACGAGGGCCAGCCGGTGCTGGTCATGGAATATCTGCCGTCGACCAGTCTCGCGGCGATGATGTCCGAGCATGGCCCGCTGCCGCCTCGCGAGGTGGCCCGGGTCGGCGCCCAGGTGGCGTCCGCCCTCGGGGCCGCGCACGCGGCCGGGGTGGTGCACCGGGACATCAAGCCCGGGAACATCCTGCTCGGCGACGACGGCACGGTGAAGATCACCGACTTCGGTATCTCCCGTGCGCAGGGGGACGTGACGGTCACCAAGACGGGGATGCTGGCGGGCACGCCGGCGTACCTGTCCCCCGACGTCGCCTGCGGACAGGAGCCGACGCCGGCCTCGGACACGTTCTCGCTAGGCGCGACGCTGTATGCCGCGATCGAGGGTAGGCCCCCGTTCGGGCAGAGCGAGAACACGCTGGCACTGCTGCATGCCGTCGCTGCCGGCCGGGTGGAGCCCCCGCAGAACGCGGGTCCGATGACCGAGCCGTTGATGGCCATGCTCGCGGCGCGCGTCGAGGACCGCCCGGACATGGCGCAGGTGCGGGAGATGTTGCAGACGGTGGCCGACGGTCAGGCGGTCACCTCCGTGCCAGCCGCGCCGGCCCCGATCCCGCCGGCCTTCACACCGAACGACGCCGCCAGCAGCAACCCGGACCTGCAGCCGACCAGTGTCGTCGGCGGGGACCAGCGCACCGCGATGGCGGGTGCTCCGTACGAGGAGAACCCGTACAGCGACGAGCAGTACGACCACACCGCGTACATGGGCGGGGAGCCCGCGTACCCGGACGAGCCGCCGCGCAAGAGCAAGCGCCCGGTGCTGGTTTCGGGTATCGCGCTGGTCGTGCTCGCGGTGATCGCCGTCCTGGCGACCAGCGCCTTCCTCGGCAAGAACAACAAGCCTCCGGCCCCGGCTGTCCAGCCGCAGCCGACCGCGCAGCAGCCGCCGCCAGCCCCGGCGACCAGCAGCCAGGAAGACACGACGACGCAGGAGACCTACACCTACAAGCCCACGGCGACGTCCCGGACGCACCAGCCGACGTCCTCGGCTCAGCCCACTCCGACGACCACCCCGGCGGCTCCCACCACGACCTCCGAGCGGCCGACGAGCACGACGTCCCGCACGACGTCGTCAGAGTCGACGAGCAACGGCGCCAGCGGCCCGGTGACGACCCAGGGCGCGGGTTAGCGCTGGCTGATTCCGGCCAATTCCAGCCACAGGGCGGGCACCTTCTCGGTGTCCGCCCTGCTCGTACCGCTGAGCTGGGGCCAGCGGTGCGGCTGTGACAAGCCCGGCGTGCAACGGCTACCCGTGCCCCCAGTACGGTGGGGGCCATCGGTGTAACTGGCCACGGGGGTCCGGTCAGTACTGTCCAGTCACAGACACCGCCAGTACTAGGAGACGCCTGTGAGCGCCGAGGGTCGGTTGATCAACGACCGCTACCGGTTGCAGCAGCGCATCGGCAGCGGCGCGATGGGTGTGGTGTGGCGTGCCGTCGATGAGCGCTTGCATCGCACCGTCGCGGTGAAACAGCTCCTGCTCCAGCAGGGCTACACGGAGGAGGAGACCGAGGAGGCACGCCAGCGTTCGATGCGTGAGGGCCGGATCGCGGCCCGCTTACAGCATCAGAACGCGATCGCGGTCTTCGATGTCGCCGAGGACGAGGGCCAGCCCGTGCTCGTCATGGAGTACCTGCCCTCGAAGAGCTTGGCGACGGTGCTCGCCGAGCGTGGCACGTTGCCGCCGCTGGAAGTCGCGCGGATCGGCACTCAGGTGGCTGCGGCGCTGTCCGCCGCGCACATGGCCGGGATCGTGCACCGGGACCTCAAACCGGGCAACATCCTGCTCGGCAACGACGGCACCGCCAAGATCACCGACTTCGGCATCTCGCGGGCAATCGGCGACGTATCGATCACCAAGAGCGGGATCCTCGCCGGCACGCCGGCCTATCTGGCGCCGGAGGTCGCGCTCGGACGTGACCCGGCGCCTGCCTCGGATGTGTTCTCCCTGGGCTCGACGCTGTATGCGGCGATCGAGGGCGAACCGCCGTTCGGGCTGGACGAGAACGCCATCAGCCTGCTGCACCACGTCGCCCGGGGCGATTTCGAGCCACCCCGGCAGGCGGGACCGATGGAGCCGGCGCTGCTCCGCCTCCTGCGGCCGGACCCGGTGGACCGGCCGACCATGGCACAGGGCCGCGACCTCCTGCAGTCGGTCGTCGACGGGCGACCGGTCGCGTACCCGGGCGGTTCCGCGCAACGCGGTGGCCCGGCGCCTGCGTGGCCGCAGGCGCCCGTAGGCGGCCCCGGGCGCACCCGCGCCGAGTCGCGGCCAGCGGCTTCCGGGACGCGGGTCGCCGCGCCGATGGCGAGCAACCCGCCGACCCGCGTCGGCGGAGCCGCGGCAGCCGGCGGGGGCGTGGTCGCTGCCGGCTCCCGTGAACGGCGATCGCGCCGCAACACGGTGTTCGCGGTCATCGCGGTGCTGGTCGCGGCGCTGATCGGCATCCTGGTCGCTAACGCGATGTACCGCGACGACCAGAGCCGAGCCGCCGCCCTGACGAAGCCGTCCCAGCAGCCAGCCCCAGTGCCCGCCGGTACCACGCAGGCGAACGCCGCCCCGCCGGCCGAGGCGCCGACCTCGTCGGAGTCCAGCAGCTCAGCGACGTCGGTGCCGTCGACGACGCGGGGCCAGCCGCGATCGGAGCGGGTGTCGGCGCAGGAGATGGAACAGACGGTGGAGCGGTACTACTCGCTCGTGCCGCACAATCTCGACGCCGCCTGGGACATGCTCGGCCCCGGTCTCCAGTCTCAGGGCAAAGACAGCTACGAGGGCTTCTGGCATTCGATCGACAACGTGAAGATCCTGGGCACGCCAAGGGCGACGGGAAGCAACGTCATGGTAGCTCTGCAGTTCGACAAGGACGGCTCGACCTCTCGCGAGTGGCACCTGCTCGGTCTGGTCGCCTCGCCGGACGGGAAGATCCTGATCAACACGGACAATCGGATCTGAGCTTCGCGATGCCCTGCTGTCACCCGGCACCTTCCTGGCCCGATGCGGCCGCGTGTGTCAGGGCTGACACCAGGGATCGCGTAGCCGGTTGGTCCGCGACTGTCTCACGGATGGCGAGATAGATGCGCCGCACTGGCTGCGGGTGCCGCACCGACCGAACCACGACCCCAGGCCGGACGACGTCCAGCCCCAAGCGCGGCAGCAGCGAGACGCCTAGCCCAGCCGCCACGAAACCCTGGGCCGCATAGGGACTGTCAGCCCCCAACGTTTCCCTCGGTGTGAACCCGGCACCGGCGAACGCCTCCGACAACGACTCAGCGCACGGCCCCCGAGTGAGGCCCTGTTCCAACATCCCGTTGATCCATGACTCGTCCGCCAGCTTGGCGAGATCCACGCACTCCTCGTTTGCCAGCGGATGCCCCTCGGGCAGCGCCAACCGGTAGGGCTCGTCGAGCAGATGCCGTACGCGGGCGCCCTTGATCTGTGGGACCTGCCGCGCGGCGACGAACACCGCGACATCGGCTTCGCCCACCGCCACCTGGTCCAGGATGCCTTCTTCCACCATCCGCAGATCCAGCCGCACGTCGGGGCATTCAGCGCGGAATCGCGCGACGGCGGGCGGGATCAGCGCCACGCTGGCGCTCTGGAAGAACCGGACGCGCAGCAGGCCCGTACGTCCTGCTTTGAGATTGGCCAGGTCGTGCTCGATCTCGCCGACGAGCCGGCCGAGCTCCGCGGCGCGCTCAGCCAGCAACATGCCGGCGGCGGTGGGACGCACACCACGCCCCGCCTTCTCCAGCAGCGCGATCCCGGCTTCACGTTCCAAAGTGGACAGTTGCTGGCTGATGGCCGAGGGGCTGTAACCCAGGTTTGCCGCAGCGGCACTCACCGAACCGCTCCCTACCACGGCCCGCAGGACCTGCATGCGTCGAACATCCAACATGCGGGAAACCATACAGCGATCCTGAAAGGTCACGTCAAGAAATTTCACTTGTCCTTACCCATGCTCGCGGTTCACGGTGGTTCCAGGACACCGGAATCTGGAGGGCTCGTGAACAATCCGGCCAGTTACGCTCGACTCGGCGCGCTCGCGCTGATGTGGGGGTCGAGCTTCCTGCTGATCAAGGTCGCACTGGCGGCGTTGTCCCCGACACAGATCGCCGTCGCCCGAACCAGCCTGGGCGCCGCGGTTCTCCTGCTGCTGTGCGTCGTTCGGAGACATCCGCTGCGCTGGAGCGGCCGGCTAGGCCTCCACGTCGTGGTGGCGGGACTGTTCGCCAGCGCGTTGCCCTGGGTACTTTTCGGCTTGGGCGAGCGGTCGGTGGATTCCGGGCTGACCGGGGTACTGAACGGAACTACTCCACTGTGGACGGTTATGATCGGGTGGCTGGCCGGCACTGAGAAGGCTTTGACACCCGCCAGGATCACCGGGCTGGCCTTGGGATTCGGTGGGGTACTGCTGATCCTGGCACCGTGGCAGGGCGGGCACGAACTCAGTTGGGGGACGGCCGCCTGCCTGGCAGCCGCCGCCAGCTACGGCGTCGGATACGTCTACATTGGACGTCATCTTGCCAGCGCCACGCTACGGGAACAGGGAGTCTCTCCGGTGGCGCTGGCTGCGATGCAGATGACCGCGGCCGCTGGAATCGCGCTTCTGTCGCTACCGCTGGACGGCCTGCGCCCGGTTTCGCCGGCACCGCTGCCGTTCCTGGCCGTCAGCGTTCTGGGCGTGGCGGGCACCGGCATTGCCTTCGCGTGGAACTACCGGCTGATCTCGGACGAGGGCGCCACCACGGCGGCAACGGTCGCATACCTCATGCCTGCCGTGTCCGTACTGGACGGCTGGCTGATCCTGAACGAGCGGCTGGGACCGCGCGAACTACTGGGCATGATGATCGTCCTGCTCGGTGTCGCGCTCATCCGCCAGAAGCCGGGCTCCACCGGTAGTCGGCGCATCCGTGGGTCCGGTGCCGGCGGCTCGGCGTTCTTGCCAGCCGGGTCACGGATACTCGCCGCGATGGCCCGCAGCCGCCCTATGGAATAGCCGCTGGCCGCGGTGTGACCGGGTCACCGCCCCGGTCACACCAAGCGTCGGTCCGAGGCCCACCGGGAAAGCTCGTAACGGTTCGACAGCTGGGTCTTACGCAGCACGCTGGACACGTGCGTCTCCACGGTCTTCACCGAGATGAACAGCTCGGTCGCGATCTCCTTGTAGGCGTAACCGCGCGCCAACAGGCGCAGCACGTCCCGCTCGCGGGGTGTGAGTTGATCCAGTTCCGGGTCACCGACCGGCGCGGAGTCGGGTCTGTCGGAGAAGGCGTCAAGCACGAAACCGGCCAACCGCGGGGAGAACACCGCATCACCGGCGGCGACGCGGACGATCGCATCCGCGAGTTCCCCGCCGGAGATCGTCTTGGTCACATACCCCCGAGCACCGGAACGAATGACAGCGATGACGTCTTCGGCGGCATCGGACACCGAGAGAGCGAGGAACACGACGTCGGGGTGCTGCGGCTTCACCTGGCGCAGCACCTCGGCGCCGCCACCGCCCGGCATGTGCACGTCGAGGAGGACGACCTCGGGGCGAATGTGGCCGATGGCGGCGACCGCCTCGCCCACCGACCCCGCTTCACCGACGACATCCACCTTGTCGGTGGCACCGCTGAGCTCAGCCCGCACGCCCGACCGGAACAACGCGTGGTCGTCGACCAGGAACACCCGCACGGGCGCTCGGACGGTCGCCCCGCTCTCGCTGGTCACCGTTACCCTTCCTCTCCTGCTCCTGCGCTCCTGGGGCCTACTCCTGGACCCGCCGAGCGGGTGCCGTCAGGTGTTCATGGCAAGGAGCCTCGACTCCGGCTGGCCCAGCGCGCTGACTTACCCGGATCGATACTGCCGCGCGGCATCTCAAGCTGCACTTCGGTACCCGCTCCGGGCGCGGTCCGCAATCGAACCCGACCTCCGTTGCGCTCCATCCTGCCGCGAATCGACTCGGCCAAACCGTGGCGATCGGCGGGGACCGCATCCGGTTCGAACCCCTGTCCCCGATCCCGCACGTACACCGCGACCTTCTCCCGCTCCGCCTCGGCGTACACACTGATCTCGCTGACATCCGCGTGTTTGGCCGAGTTCACGATGGCTTCGCGTGCTGCGGCGAGCTGCGCTCTCAGCCGATCGTCAAGGCGACAGTCACCGACGACGACCTGCTGCACCTCGATCGCGAACGTGTCCTCCACCTCCCCGCAGATCCGGGCCAGCTCCTCGGCAAGCGTTCCCACGAGAGCGCTCGGTCCCGAAGCACGCGAAAGCGCCCGTCCAAGCTTCTCGTTCACTGGGGTGTCCCCGGCTGAGCCAGCCGCGCAATCGTCAACGGCCGACTCATCCGTGGTCCCCGATTCCTCCATTCCTAGGCCGACGCGGCTCGGACCGGCGCGCCCGTAACCGTCCGGCCCGTACAACCAAGTCCGAAGCTCCCGTTCCTGGCTGCGGGCCAGTCTGCGAACCTCGCGTGCCTCCCCCGCCTGCTTCTGGATCAGCGCCAGGGTCTGGAGCACCGAGTCATGCAGGTGGGCGGCGATCTCCGCGCGCTCCTGGGACCGGATGCGGGAAGCGCGCTCAGCGTCGAGATCACGCACCAGGCGCATCCACCACGGCACCGTGAGCACGCCGACGCCGAGCAGGGCCGCAAGAACCGCCATCAGCGAGAACTGCAGGCCGTCCACACCGACGTTCGCGACCAAAAACCCGATGATCCCGGTGATCACGAGCACGGTGCCGGTCAGCACCCGGCCAGCGGCGGCCCGTCCGCGAGCGCTGCGGAGCGCCTCAAGAACGCCGCTACGGGCGCCTTCTCTCCAGCGCCGCCGTTGCGACTCGTCGGCCTCGCGCCATACGACCGCCGTGCCGACCAAGGCGGCACCGACAGGTCCGACAATCCATGCCGCGAGGCCGTTGAGCAGGCTGCCCAGCACCGCGAGACCGAGAATGACCAGGATGAGTGCGAACGCCTGGTGACGCTCCCGGGAGGACACGGCTTCCCCGCCGCCTGGCCGCTGCGGCACGAACAACCAGAGCAGCCCGTACGCGACGATGCCGGCTCCAGACAGAGCCACCAGCAGCACGAATACGACGCGCACGCGCAACACGGGGATAGCGAGATGGTCCGCGATACCGCCGCACACCCCGGCGACGATCCGTCCGGACCGTCGCCTGAGCAGCTTTGGCGGCTGGGTGGCGCCGCCTCTCACGTGCGCGTTCACGGCATCGATCGTCACATGGCCCGGTCCATGCGGACATCAGGGAGACTCCCTGATAAGTCCCCGATCATGACCACCGCCGCGCCCGCGCTGCCAAAATCACCCTCCTGACCAGCGGATTTACCGGATGACCCGGAAATCTCCGGGGCTCGCGACTTTCCGGGATGGCTCAGGGGTAGTCCCTGATGTCACCGTCGCTGGCGAACGCCAAGCTGGATGGCATGAACGGCAGCACTGCCCCCGGCGAAGGACCACGCCAGCGAACCGTCGTGGAGACGTTCCGCGACTTCTGGGCAACGCGACCGGTACGCCCCCGGCGGGGCGGTCGGCCTGGCGGCGTCGCGAGCGCGCTCGGCCACCGCTACGGCATTGACCCCGTCCTGTTCCGTGTCGCCTTTGTCGTCGGCGTCTTCTTCAGTGGGGTTGGTCCCTTCCTGTACCTGCTCGGTTGGTTGCTGTTGCCAAAGGAAGCCGAGCCACGGCAGGGACCGGATGGCCTGGTCGCGACCAGCCGAAATACGCCCTGGCCGGTCGCGGTCGTTCTCGTGCTGCTCCTCTTGCCGGCAACGTTCGAGATCATGGACTGGCACGGGATGCTGGGACTGGTGGTGGCCGCCGGCACGCTGTACTTCCTGCATCGGCACTACGGCGACCGGCAACCACCCTCGGGAGGTACCCCACCGTCACAGGGACCGGTAGCCCCAATCAGCCCCAACACATGGGTCTATCCCGGCACCACCGGGTCGTCCGCTGAGCCGTCTGACAGATCGTCGGAATCGCTCGGTGGATGGACGGCTACCACATCCGCCGAATCATCCATACCTGAGCCAGGCACGAGTCGGCTGCTGGGCACGGAATCAGGCACTCAGACGTCCACGGCGGACAAGAGGCCAGTAGTGGAGTCCGACCGGCAGGCACGGCGGCTCTGGGTCACCCTCGGCGCGCTGGGGCTCGCATTGCTCGCGGGCGCGGCCAGCTTCATCCTGCGACCACATTCCCCGGCTGACGCTGCCGGGACCACCCTCGCGGTGCTGGGCGCGGGAATGGTGGTCGGCGCCTTTCTCCACGCCGGGCGCGCCCTGATCATTCCCGCCATCCCGCTCGCGCTTCTGGCTCTGGTCCTCAACATGCTGCCGGGGCCGTGGTACGGGATCAAAGACGTCGACGCGCATCCCACCACGCTCGGGCAGCTCGCGCCGGAATACCGCGCATCCGCCGGACGCATCAGCCTGGACCTTCGTCACCTGCACCTTGCGGGTGGACAGCAGGCCATCACGCACGCGGACCTGGGAGCCGGCGTCATCAACGTGCGGGTCCCGAACAACATGGATGTCACAGCCACCTGCTCAGCACGGAACGGGGAGATCGCCTGCCTGGACGCCAAACGTTCCGGGCGTGAGGTCAGATCGTCGGTGACGAACTTCGGTACGCAGCGGTCTGGCAATGGTCATCTGGTGCTCGATCTAGGGGTGGGCACCGGAGAAGTGGAGGTGCACCGTGACTGACGAGAACGCCTCGGCTGACAACACGGCGGCGGAGAACAACCCGGCCGCGGAGAAAGGTCAACGCAATCCTGACATGGTCACCTTGGTCTCGGGAGTGATCGCCCTCAGCATCGCCGCCGGGGTGCTGTCCGGACAGACTTGGGACCTGGTGTGGTTCCTGGCCGCGGGAGCCGTGGTTGCCGGTGTCGCCCTCCTCGCGACGTCCCTACGTTCCCGCCGCCGTCATGGCTGACGGCCAGGCTGCGCGCGGTCCGCGGCGTCGATCGAGGTCACTCCCACTCGATCGTGCCCGGGGGCTTCGAGGTGACGTCCAGTGTGACCCGGTTGACCTCGGAAACCTCGTTCGTGATTCGCGTGGAGATACGCTCCACCACGTCGTACGGCAACCTGGTCCAGTCCGCGGTCATCGCGTCCTCGCTGGACACCGGGCGAAGCACGACCGGGTGACCGTAGGTGCGACCGTCGCCCTGCACACCGACCGAGCGGACATCGGCCAGCAGGACGACCGGGCACTGCCAGATGTCCCGGTCCAGGCCGGCAGCGGTGAGTTCCTCGCGGGTGATCGCGTCCGCCGCCCGCAGCGTCTCCAGCCGGCTGGCGGTCACCTCGCCAATGATGCGAATGCCCAGCCCCGGGCCGGGGAACGGCTGCCGGTGCACGATCGTCTCGGGCAGCCCGAGCTCCAGCCCGACGCGCCGCACCTCGTCCTTGAACAGCGCGCGCAGCGGCTCAACAAGCTCGAACTGGAGGTCCTCGGGAAGGCCGCCCACGTTGTGGTGGCTCTTGATGTTGGCGGCTCCGGTCCCGCCGCCGGATTCGACCACATCCGGGTACAGCGTGCCCTGCACCAGGAAGTCGATGTGCTCGCCGTGCGCCCCGGCTTCGGCCTGGAGCTGGCGCGCCGCCTCCTCAAACGTGCGGATGAACTCGCGGCCGATGATCTTGCGCTTCTCCTCGGGGTCGGAGACCCCGTGCAGCGCCTCCAGGAACCGGTCGGCCGCGTCGACGGTGACGAGGTGAACCCCGGTGGCCGCCACGAAGTCACGCTCCACCTGAGCGCGCTCACCAGCCCGCAGCAGGCCATGGTCGACGAACACGCAGGTCAGCTGGTCACCGATGGCGCGGTGCACCAATGCCGCCGCAACCGCGGAGTCCACGCCTCCCGACAGCCCGCACAGGGCGCGGCGAGTGCCGATCCGCTCGCGGACGGCCGCGACCGTCTCGTCCACGATCGACGCCGTCGTCCAGCTGGGGCGAATACCGGCGATGTCGCGCAGGAACCGCCGCAGCACCTCCTGCCCGTGCGGGGAGTGCCCCACTTCCGGGTGGTACTGCACGCCCGCCAGCTGACGCTCGGGGTGCTCGATCGCGGCAACCGGCGTATCGCTGGTCCCAGCGCTGACGACGAACCCCTCGGGCGCCTTGGTGACCGAGTCCCCGTGACTCATCCACACGGGGTGGTGCGCGGGGAGTTCCTGGTGCAGTGTGCCGCCCCCACCCGACACCGCGAGCTCAGTACGCCCGTACTCGCGTACACCGGTGTGTTCGACGGTGCCGCCAAGGGCTCGGGTCATCGCTTGGAAGCCGTAGCAGATCCCGAAGATCGGGATGCCCGTGTCGAACAGCGCGGGGTCGACCTGCGGCGCGTCCTCGGCGTACACGCTGGACGGGCCACCGGAGAGTACGACGGCGGCCGGACGACGCCGAACGATCTCGGAGACCGGCGTGTCGTGCGGAACGACCTCGGAGTACACCTGCGCTTCGCGCACCCGCCGCGCGATCAGCTGCGCGTACTGAGCGCCAAAGTCGACGACGAGGACAGGACCCTTGTCGTTACTGCCGGTGCCGGACACGTCGTCGAACCTCCTGCGGGGTGTACGGGCCGCTGTGACTCAGCTGCCTGTGACCTACCTCCATTGTCCCAGTTATCGACATTCTCCCAGGTAAGCGGGGACACAACGGGACCGGCCCTCCCTCGCACCCCGCCACAGTCGGCCTCCAGCGCCCCACTGGCACCTTCGGTCCGCGAGGACCGTGATCGACGGGATACGGTGAGCGCATGGCGTCATTCGATCGCGCAGACTCCGCGGACGAAAGCGACCTCGCGGCCGTCGACCCGACCGACGTGCCAGCGGTGGAAACCACGCCACGGCCGTGCTGGGTCGCGGGCCGTCCAGAGCAGGGCGTGGCCGGGTTGGCCGTCCACCATCCCTACGACGGCACCGAGGTCGCCGCGGTCGCGGTTCCCGGACCAGAGCAGGTCGAGCGCGCGGTGTCGGCGGCGGCCGGAGTGGCCCGCGAGTTCCGCCGCACGCCCGCGCACACGCGTGCGGCCGCACTGCGCCGGGTCGCGGACGGACTGCTCGCCCGGTCAGAGGAGATCGCCGAGACGATTACGGCGGAGAACGGCAAGCCGTTGCAGTGGGCCTACGCCGAGGTCGCGCGTGCCGCATCGGTGTTCCGGCTGGCCGCTGACGAAACCAGCCGCGGAGACGGCCAGCTGCGCCGACTCGACGTCGACAGCGCCGGGGAGGGCCGCACGGCAGCGGTCACGCGGGTGCCCCGGGGTCCGGTCCTGGGGATCGCACCGTTCAACTTCCCGCTGAACCTGGTCGCGCACAAGGTCGCGCCGGCGCTGGCCGTCGGCGCGCCGATCGTGATCAAACCCGCGCCCCGCACACCGCTGTCCGCGTTGCTGCTCGGCGAACTGCTCGCGGACGTCGAACTTCCCGCGGGCGCATTCTCCGTCCTGCCGCTGGACAACCAGGCGACGCGTTCCCTGGTCGGTGACCCGCGGTTGCCGGTGGTGTCGTTCACCGGCTCAGCTCCGGTCGGCTGGTCCATCGCCGACGCGGTCCCGCGCAAGCACCTGGTCCTGGAACTGGGCGGGAACGCCGCGGCGGTGGTGTGCCCGGACTGGTCGGACCCGGACGACCTGGTGCATGCGGCCAACCGCATCGCGATGTTCGGCAACTACCAGGCTGGCCAGTCCTGCATCGCGGTGCAGCGGGTCATCGTGCATCGGACAGTGGCGGACACGTTCGTGCCACTGCTCACCGACGCTGTCCAGGAGCTACGCACCGGCGATCCGCACGATCCTGAGGTCGAAGTCGGTCCGGTGGTCGACGTGGCCGCAGCCGAGCGGGTGCAGGCGTGGATCTCCGAAGCACTCGACGCGGGCGCGCGGCTGCTCACCGGCGGTGGGCGTGCGGGCGCGAGCATTGAGCCCACCCTGCTGACCGACGTCCCGTACCACGCGAAGGTATGGGCGGACGAGGTTTTCGGCCCCGTGCTCGTCGTGTCCATTGTCGACTCCCTCGACGAGGCATTCGAGGTGGTGAACGACTCCGCCTTCGGGTTGCAGGCCGGGGTGTTCACGCACGACATCCGCACTGCCGCGCGGGCGAGCGAAGAGCTGGAGGTAGGCGGCGTGATCATCGGTGATGTGCCGTCCTTCCGTTCGGACGTGATGCCCTACGGCGGGGTCAAGGGTTCCGGCATCGGCAGGGAAGGTGTTCGGTCGGCGATGCTGGATCTCACCGAGGAGAAGGTGACCGTGTTCCCGTCGGCCGAGCTGGATCAGTGACCGTCACGAGCCAGCGCGCAGCGACTCCAGAGCACCCCGGACGACCTCCGGCACCTCCGTCGGTTTCCGTGTGTCGCGGTCGACGTAGACGTGCACGAATCGGCCCAGCGACGCCGGCACGGTCTCGCCTTCACCGAACACCGCGAGCCCGTAGGTGACGCTGGACCGCCCGAGGCGCTGCACCGCGATACCGACCTCGACGGTCTGCGGGAAGCTCAACTCCGCCAGGTAGCGACAACCCGTTTCGGCCACCACGCCGATCGCCGGCAGCTGGCGGGTGTCTACGCCGGTCGCGGACATCAGCCACCCGTTCACCGCGGTGTCGAACCACGAGTAGTGCACGACGTTGTTGACGTGCCCGTAGGCGTCGTTGTCCGACCATCGGGTCGTGATCGGCCACAGCACGCCGAACGACTCCCTGCCCGGTGGCGTTTCCGGGAAGCCCGCACGTTCTGCCATACCCGAAACCCTACGAGCCGTCCGCCAGAGGCAGGCGCAGCGCGGCTGGCGCCTCGGCGGGCACCGCCGGCTGGTGCGGCTCGACGACGTCGATCCTCCGGTAGCCTTCGCCCTGCTGCGGGCGCGGGTCGTCACTGCCCTTGTTCGGCCACATGGCGAAGGCGCGCTCGGCTTGGGCGGTGATCGTCAGCGACGGGTTGACACCCAGATTCGCCGAGATCGCCGATCCATCCACAATGGACAGATTCGGGTACCCGTAGGCCCGGTGGTAGGGGTCGATCACACCGTGCTCGGCGTCTTCGCCGATCGGGCACCCGCCGATGAAGTGCGCGGTCATCGGCATCCCGACCAGCTCACCCCAGTTGCCGCCGGCGATCCCATCGATCTTCTCCGCCAGCAGCTGGCTGGCCTCGTAGCCCGCCGGAATCCACGTCGGGTTCGGGGCACCGTGTCCCTGTTCCGAGGTCAACCGGCGCCCGAGCAGCCCGCGCTTGGTCTTCGTGATCAGCGAGTTGTCCAGCGACTGCATCACCAGCAGGATCACCGTCCGCTGCGCCCAGTCCCGCACCGACAGGTTCTTGATCCACAGCAGCGGGTTCTTGGCCATGTAGCCAAGCAGTTCCCACCACCGGGACTTCCCCGTGTCTCCCCGAGTCGCCAGGGTCTGGAGCAGCCCCATGGCGTTGCTGCCCTTGGCATAGCGCACCGGCTCGATGTGGGTGTTCTCATCGGGGTGGAACGACGACGTGATCGCGACACCCGTGCTGTAGTCCCGGTCCGGGTCGACCTTGTCCGCTTTCGCCCCCACCAGCGCTTCCGAGTTCGTCCTGGTCAGCTGGCCGAACTTGGGCGACAGGCGGGGAAGCGCGCCCGCGTCACGCATCTGGTGCAACAGGTTCTGCGTACCCCAGGTGCCCGCGGCGAGAACAACCTGCGCAGCGACGAATGTTTGACGACCACGGCGCACCTTCGAACCGGTGCGTTTGGTACGCAGCTCCCACTGGCCGTCCTCGCGGTGCCGCAGTGCGGTCACCGTGGTCAGCGGGAACACCGTCGCGCCGTTCTGCTCGGCCAGGTAGAGGTAGTTCTTGACCAGCGTGTTCTTGGCGCCGACCCGGCAACCGACCATGCACGCGCCGCACTCGGTGCACCCGGTCCGCTTCGGCCCGGCACCGCCGAAATACGGGTCGTCGGCTTCCTCGCCCGGCTTCCCGAAGTACACGCCGACGTCGGTCGGGTGATAGCTGTCGCCCACGCCCATCTTCTCGGCGACGTGGCGGACGGCGACGTCCGAGGGCGTGACCGTGGGGTTCGTCACCACCCCGAGCATGCGGCTCGCCTGGTCATAGTACGGCCCGAGTTCGCTCTCCCAGTCGGTGATGTGCGCCCACTGCGGGTCCCGGTAGAAGGCGCCCAACGGCCGGTACAGCGTGTTCGCGTAGTTCAACGAGCCGCCACCCACGCCGGCTCCGGCCAGGATGAGCACGTTCCGCAGCGTGTGGATGCGCTGGACGCCGTAGCAACCGAGTTGCGGCGCCCACAGGAAACGGCGCAGATCCCAGGAAGTCTTGGCGAACTCGTCGTCAGCGAACCGCCGTCCGGCCTCCAGCACGGCGACCCGGTATCCCTTCTCGGTGAGCCGGAGCGCGGCAACGCTTCCACCAAAACCAGAGCCGATCACGACGACGTCGTAGTCGGTGATGATCCGGTCAGTGGTCTTCCGAGAGCGAGGGCGTGCGTCGTCCGTTCGGGGCATGCCGGCAAGGCTAAACCGAAACGTTACTCACCGGTAGACTTTGACAACCGTCATTGTCTCATTGGCGGACTGAACCGTTCAGGAACGAGCCGTTTCAGCGGCGGAGCATCAATCCGACCTTCTGGAACTCCTTGAGCTCCGAGTAACCGGTCTTGGCCATCGCCCGGCGCAAGCCGCCGAAGAGGTTCAGCGTGCCGTACGGGTCACTGCTTGGCCCGAACAGCACGGTCTCCAGGTCGGCCGCCGAACTCGCGAATCCCACGATCTCGCTGCGCGGCAGGTTCGGGTGCGCGGCGGCGGCAGTCCAGTAGTAGCCCTGCGCGGGAGCCTCCGCCGCCTCGGTGAGCGCCTCACCGAGCATCACCGCGTCCGCGCCACACGCGATCGCCTTGGCGACGTCCCCGGAATACGACAGCCCGCCGTCGGCGATGACGTGCACATACCGGCCGCCCGTCTCGTCGAGGTAGTCCCGCCGCGCGGCGGCGGCGTCCGCGACCGCTGTCGCCATCGGCACCCCGATTCCCAGCACCTGGGTCGTGGTCGCGGACCGGGACTGGCCGAACCCGACGATCACGCCGGCGGCGCCGGTGCGCATCAGGTGCATCGCAGTGCGGTACCCGCCGACCCCGCCGGCGATCACCGGCACGTCGAGTTCGTGAATGAACCGCTTGAGGTTCAGCGGCTCGCCGTCCCGCGCCACGTGCTCGGCGGAGACGATGGTGCCCTGCACCATCAGGACCTCCACGCCGGCCGCGAGCAGGTCCGGGGTCAACTCCTCCGCGTGCTGCGGGCTCACTCGCGCGGCGACCGTCACGCCGGAGTCCTTGATCTGCTTGATCGCCCCGGCGAGCAGGTCCATGCGAACCGGCGCGGCGTGCAGGTTCTGCAACAGCTTGATCGCTGCATCGGGGTCGTTGCCCTCGTCGGCCGCGCGGACTATGTCGAACAGCTTCTCCGGCACGTTCTCGTGCCGCGCCCACAGGCCCTCGGCATTGAGCACGCCCAAGCCGCCGAGCTCGCCGATGCGGATCGCGGTCGACGGCGAGACGACCGCGTCGGTCGGGTGCGTCACCAGCGGAATGTCGAACCGGTACGCGTCGATCTGCCATGCCAGGGAGACGTCCTTCGACGAGCGGGTGCGCCGCGAGGGCACGATCTCGACATCGTCCAGGTCGTAGCCGCGCATGGCCGTCCGACCCATGCCGATTTCCACGAAGTCCCGCACGTCAGTCCTTCCTCACACCGTCCCTGCCCGCCGGCAAGCCTCACAGCAAGCCACGGGCGTGTCCAGCAGACCATTCTCGCTACGGCGACCGGGTGACCTGTACGCGGGGGCTCAGCGCGACGTGTAGTTGGGCGCTTCCACCGTCATGGTGATGTCGTGCGGGTGGCTTTCCTTGAGACCGGCCGCGGTGATCCGCACCAGATCGGCTTCGCGGAGCTGGTCCACGTTCGTGCTGCCGGTGTAGCCCATGGCCGACCGCAGCCCGCCGATGAGCTGGTGCGTCACCTGACTCAGCGGTCCCCGGAAGGGGATGCGTCCCTCGATGCCTTCGGGGACGAGCTTGTCCTCGCTGAGCACGTCGTCCTGGAAGTAGCGGTCCTTGGAGTACGACTTGACCTGGCCACGGCCCTGCATCGCGCCCAGTGAGCCCATTCCCCGGTAGGTCTTGAACTGCTTGCCGTTGACCAGGATCAGGTCTCCCGGCGCCTCCGCCGTCCCGGCGAGCAGGCTGCCCAGCATCACGCTGTTCGCCCCGGCGGCGATGGCCTTCGCGATGTCGCCGGAGTACTGGATGCCGCCATCACCGATCACCGGCACGCCCGCCGGGCCGGCCGCCAACGACGCCTCGTAGATCGCGGTCACCTGCGGCACGCCGACCCCGGCTACCACGCGGGTCGTGCAGATGGAGCCGGGACCGACACCGACCTTGATGGCGTCCGCGCCCGCATCGACCAACCCCTGCGCTCCGACGCGCGTGGCCACGTTCCCGCCGACCACGTCCACCGAGTGGCCGAGTTCCTTCTTCAACGTCGCGACCGTGTCCAGCACGGACCGCGAGTGCCCGTGCGCGGTATCCACGACCAGCAGGTCCACCCCGGCATCCACCAGCGCCATGGCGCGCTCGTGGGAGTCGGAGCCGACACCCACGGCCGCACCACACAGCAACCGGCCGTCCGGGTCCTTGCTGGCGTTCGGGTACTGCTCGGTCTTCACGAAGTCCTTGACCGTGATCAGCCCGCGCAGTTTGCCGGCACCGTCGACGATCGGCAGCTTCTCCACCTTGTGCCGGCGCAGCAGCCCCAGCGCCGCGTCCGCGGTCACCCCCACCTTCGCGGTGATCAGCGGCGAGGTCGTCATGACCTCGCGCACCCGCCGGGTGTGGTCCACTTCGAAGCGCATGTCCCGGTTGGTGATGATCCCGACCAGCGTGCCGTCCGGGTTGGTCACCGGGACACCGGAGATCCTGAACCGCGCACACAACGCGTCCACATCGGCCAGTGTGTCCTCCGGCGAACACGTCACCGGGTCAGTCACCATTCCGGCCTCGGACCGCTTGACGACTTCGACTTGCGCGGCCTGCTCCTCCACCGGGAGGTTCCGGTGCAGTACGCCGACACCGCCCTGGCGCGCCATCGCGATCGCCATCCGGGCTTCGGTGACGGTGTCCATCGCCGAGGAGATCAGCGGGACGCGCAGCCGCAGGTTCCGCGACAGCTGCGTCCCCGTGTCCACCTCGCTGGGGATGACGTCCGACTCCGCGGGAAGCAGGAGCACGTCGTCGAAGGTCAGCCCGAGCGTCGCGAACTTCGACGGGTAACCGGGCGCGGTCAGCTCGCTGGTCATAGCTGCCTTCCTGAAGCTGCGCGCGGCGCCCACGATCCGCGAGTGGGGCGCCGTAGTCGAACGCGGGATTTCTCCATGATATCCGCAGGCAAACAGTGGTCTGCGTCATGCCGGATGGGTCCACCGCCGCGCTCGGGCCGGGACCCCGAACTCCCGCTTCCCTGGACATGCCCGGTACCGTGCGGGCCGTGCCGCACGATCCGTTGCCACCAGATCCGTTCGCGGGCGACCCGGACGACCCGAGCCGGGCGCTGGATGACCGGGACGACCACGGCCAGCCGCTCGGTGATGAAGAACGGGCGGAGCTGCTGTCCGACCTCACCGATCTCGCCGTCTACCAGGCGCTGCTGGAGCCCCGCGGGGTTCGCGGCATCGTCGTCGACTGCGGGGACTGCGGCGAGCCGCACTACCACGACTGGGAACTTCTGCGCGCGAGCCTGGAGCAGTTGCTCAACGACGGTCGAATGCGCCCGCACGAACCGGCCTACGACCCGGTACCCAGCCAGTACGTGAGCTGGGAGTACTGCCGGGGTTTCGTGGACGGTGTCAGCGAGACCGAAAGTTCCCGCGACGGCCTGTCTCCGTAGCCGGCGTCCCAAGGCCGTTACCGACGATCTAGACCCTGGTAGCGACGATCCAGTCGGGCCCGGAAAGCATCGACGCCCTGGGCACCCGCTGGTCGGGTTTCCAGGGCGTCTGATGTCAGAGGTGCCGGTCAGCCCGTGGACGGCGACATCCAGGGGCCGAGTTCGGACCCGCTGCGCGAGGTCGTGCTCGGCGACTGGCTGCCGCTGGGCCTCGGCGAGCTCGAACCCGGGTAGCTCGGCTCCGTCGACGTGCTCGGGCTGGGCGTGGTGCTCGGGCCGGTCGGCTGTGTCGGCATCGGCGAGGTCGGGCTGGTCGACTGGCTCGGCAGCGGCAGCGGCTGCTGCGACGGGTGCGACGGCGAGACGCTGCTCGATCCGTCGTCGGGGCCGCCGTTGCCACGGAACTTCGCGGTCAGCGAGGCGTGCGCGGCTTCCAGCTCGCCACGCTTCTCGTACTGCTGGTCGATCGTCCGCAGCCGCTGCTCGGCCTGCCGCAGTTCGGCCTCGGCCTCCGCCTTGCGCCCGGCGTCCCACGCGGAGCTGGCCCGGTCGAGGTCGGTGCGCACCAGAGCGGCGGCCTGCACGGTACGAGCGTGGTCGGCGTAGAGAACCTTGGCCACACCCC
>JBPYFK010000010.1:0-43291 GCA_051984675.1 Pseudonocardiaceae bacterium
CCCCGGCTCGCCCATCAGCGACGAGCCCATCGCGGACATCCGATCGACGGTCGTCCACCCCGACGGCGACATCCCCGCCGACCAGCCGGCGTGGAACACCCAGCGGCCGAGCCGCATGCCGGTACACCGCTACAAGCCCTTCGCCGACGTCGTCGAGAAGATCTCCCTGCCGGACCGCACGTGGCCCGAGAAGGTCATCGTCAAGGCGCCTCTCTGGGGCGCGGTCGACCTGCGTGACGGCAACCAGGCGCTGATCGATCCGATGTCGCCGGCCCGCAAGCGGCGGATGTTCGACCTGCTCGTCCGCATGGGCTACAAGGAGATCGAGGTCGGCTTCCCCGCCGCCAGCCAGACCGACTTCGACTTCGTCCGCGAGATCATCGAGGACGGCGCGGTACCCGAGGACGTACGCCTCCAGGTGCTGACGCAGTGCCGACCGGAGCTGATCGAGCGCACCTTCCAATCGCTGGAAGGCGCGAACAAGGCCGTCGTGCACATCTACAACTCGACGTCGATCCTGCAGCGCCGGGTCGTGTTCCGGGAAGAGCGCGAGGGCATCAAGAAGATCGCGACCATGGGTGCGGAGCTGGCGCTGGAGTACGCCGGCAAATACCCGGACACCGACTTCCGCTTCCAGTACTCGCCGGAGTCCTACACCGGCACCGAGCTGTCCTACGCCGCCGAGGTGTGTGACGCGGTCACCGAGATCTGGCAGCCCACCCCGCAGCGCCCGGTGATCCTGAACCTGCCCGCGACCGTCGAGATGGCCACGCCCAACGTGTACGCGGACTCGATCGAGTGGATGAACCGCAACCTGCAGCGCCGGGACTCGGTCATCCTGTCGCTGCATCCGCACAACGACCGGGGCACCGGTGTCGCCGCCGCTGAGCTGGGCTACCAGGCGGGCGCGGACCGCATCGAGGGCTGCCTGTTCGGCAACGGCGAGCGCACCGGAAACGTCTGCCTTGTCACGCTGGGGATGAACCTGTTCACCCAGGGAATCGACCCGCAGATCGACTTCTCGGACATCGACGAGATCAAGCGCACCGTCGAGCACTGCAACCAGCTCCCGGTGCACGAGCGCCACGCCTGGGGTGGCGAGCTCGTCTACACCGCGTTCTCCGGCAGCCACCAGGACGCGATCAACAAGGGCCTGGACGCGCTGCGCGAGGATGCCGCGCGCGCGGGCGTGCCAGTTGACGAGCACCCGTGGGAGGTGCCGTACCTGCCGGTGGACCCAAAGGACGTGGGCCGCACGTACGAGGCCGTGATCCGGGTGAACTCGCAGTCCGGCAAGGGCGGCGTCGCCTACGTGATGAAGAGCGAACATCAGCTCGACCTGCCGCGCAAGCTGCAGATCGAGTTTTCCAAGGTGGTCCAGGAGCGCACCGACAGCGACGGCGGCGAGGTGTCCCCGGACGCCATGTGGGAGACCTTCTCCACGGAGTACCTCTCGGCGACCACACCACTGTCGCTGGTGCGGCAGCGCTCGGTCGGCGAGGCCGGGAAGGAGGAGGTCACCGCGACCGTCGTCGTCGACGGCGCGGAGCGCGAGATCACCGGGAACGGCAACGGCCCGATCGCGGCCTTCGTGGACGCGCTGAGCACGATCGGGTACGACGTGCGGGTACTGAACTACCACGAGCACGCGCTCACCGCCGGGGATGACGCCCGGGCCGCCGCCTACCTGGAGTGCGCGGTCGGGGACGAGGTGCTGTGGGGCGTGGGCATCCACACCTCCACGGTGACGGCCTCGCTGGCCGCGATCGTTTCCGCGATCAACCGCGCCGAGCGCTGATCTTTCATTGGACGACGCTGATCTTTCGCTGGAAGCCTGGCGGGCGGTGCGTGTGGACGTGTCGCCCGCCAGCGCGCATTACGCGTCGCTCTGGTGGCGCGGGACGACTTCCTTGGGTCGGGATGCGTCCTCCGCCGTCTCGGCCGGCGCGGCGTGAGCCTTCGCCTTGCGGCGCATCAGCAGGATGGTGACGCCGCTGGTCGCCAGCGCCGCCAGCAGACCGATCCAGGAGAAGCGCTTCAACCACTGCTCGGCGAGCAGGCCGAAGAAGTAGATCACGGTCGTGGTCGTCCCCGCCCAGACGACCGCGCCGAGGACGTTCGCGGTCAGGAAGCGCAGGTAGGGCATCCGCAGCACGCCGGCCAGCGGTCCGGCCATGATCCGCAGCAACGCGACGAACCGTCCGAAGAAGACCGCCCACATCCCCCACCTGGCGAACTGCCGTTCGGTGCTGGCGACGGTCTGCGCGTTGAAGTGCTTCGGGAACTTCCGGCCCAGCCAGGTCAGCAACGGCCTGCCACCGCGTCGGCCGATGGCATAGCCCACGGAGTCGCCCACGGACGCGCCGAGCGCGGCGGCGGCGGCGACGTGCACCGGGTCCACCAGCCCTTGAGAAGCCGCGAGGGTCGCGCTGACCAGGACAATCTCGCCCGGAACCGGGATGCCGAGGCTTTCCACCCCAACCACGAGCCCCACCACCAGGCAGATGACCAGGGGCGGGATCGAGTGCAGCAAGTCGAGCATCGGCTTACCTGTTCGGGTTGGGGGCTGGCCTGTTCGGGTTGGGGGCTGGCGTTGTCGTGCGGGCTCGCGTGCGCGGCAAGTGAATCAGACTGCGAGGCTCACGCGTCTCAACCCATCCTGCGGCATCCGGGGGAGAGCAAGCACACGAGGCCGCCCTCTGGCACCACAACGAGGGACTTACGCGCGCCCAGGTGACTGGCGTCATGAGGCAGTCGGCTCGTCTCGACTCATGGCGTCATCAACCCAGCACGGAAAGTAGCGGTATCGCTGGAAGTCGGTATCGATTCCTCCAAATTACTAGACCAAAGCAGGTAGTGGACTGATCTTGGAGCGCGCACACTCGTCGCGGCGGCACACTGCGTAGCGATGGTCCGCCAGAACAAAGGGGATTCGCGGAAACGGCCGGGGAGGTCTCGGGGCCTCAGTCGGGGACCGGCCGTTTCCCACCCGTTGGCCACGATCGGCTTCGTTATCCACGTCACATTTTCACTCTCGCGCTACACCTCTTCAGGCGATGTGGCTTGATCCTCACGCACCGTGAGCGGTTGAGTTGTCCGGTCGGGGAGTCGGAGGGTGGTCATGCGACGGAACGGCCACAACGTGCCGGATGCGGACGAGCTGCGGTGGTGGATCTCCTGCGCCGACCAGCACGGGCGGCGACAGCGCATCACCGTGCTCGTGCTGGGTGACCGGGTCGCGGTCGTCCTGCCCCCGGGGGACATCCTGATGTTCGAGCCGGACGAGGTCGACGACTTCGCCGACCTGCTGGATCGCGCCGGAGGCTTCGCCGCCGTGTGACCGGTCCGCTGGGGAGGTGGCCGCGCCGTTGCCGAACGACGATCTGAGCTTCGACCCGCGTGACCCGTACTTCCCGGTACCTGGCGATGGCCCGCCGCACTGGGCCGTGCAGGTATTCACCACCACGAACGGTTACGGCCTTGATCCCGCGGAGACGCGGCTGATCGCCCATGACGACCGCCAAGTCCGCCTTCGCGCGAACGGGCTGACCTGGTTCGGCCAGCAGCATAGGGTCGATTCCGGCTCGGTCGAGGTCGATGTCCACCGGGACGGCGCTGTCTACACATGGTCGATGAGGGTTCGGCACCGCGAGCCGGTGAAGGCGGTGAAACTGCGACTGGCCGGGCTTCCCGAGCAGGCCCTGCGTTCCGGATGGTGGACTCCCAACACCAGCCGGGGCACCGCGTACGGCGTGAACCTCCAGCGCTTCCAGCTCGACTACCCCGGGCCGGGCTGGGCGACGCCGTGGATCGCCGCTGGTGAGCGCGACGCCGTCGTTCTCGGCGTTCGGGATTCCTTGGTGCGGCGGAAGATCCTGCACGTCTACCAGCCGCCCTACGCCAGCGGCCCGGTCGCCGAGTTGGTGCACGTGCCGTCCGCCGTCCACCGGTCGACGACGTGCACCGTGCCGCCGATCCGGCTTCGTCTGGGTGCCGACGCGGCCGCAGTCGACGCCGACCTCGACGACCACCTGGCATTCCTGGAAAGCGCCTACGGACTGGCGCCGTGGGAACGCCGCGCCGACGTGCCGGCGTGGCTGACCGGCACGGCGCTCGTCGTCACCCTGCATGGCCAGCACTGGACCGGGTACGTGTTCAACACCTTCGAACGGATGGAGCGGGCGCTCCGGTTCGTGGCGCGGCACATCGATCCCGCCCGCGTGCTCGCCTACCTCCCCGGTTGGGAAGGCCGTTACTACTACGTCTACCCGCAGTACTGGCCTGGTGCGGACCTCGGCGGCCCGGACGGTTTCGGCAGGCTGGTGCGCAGCGCGCAGCAGCTCGGCTTCCGGGTGATGCCGATGTTCGGTGCGCACGGTGCCAACGTGCGGCAGTACCCGGAGTGGCAGCAGGCGGTCCTGCGCAACGACACCGACCGGTACGTCGAGCTGCTCAACCGGCGGGATTGGGACAGCGACCGGTCCGGCGAAGGCGATCAGGTCTTTCTCAATCCCGGGCAAGCGCGGTTCCGGAAGCATCTGGTCGAGTCGATCTCCGCAGTGGTTCAGGAGTTCGGAGTGGACGCGGCTTTCCTGGATACGGCGGGGTACTGGGTCAACGACCCAAGGTTCGAGCTGATGGACGGCTACCGGGTGCTGGCGCACGAGCTACGGCAGCGCCATCCGGGCCTGCTACTGGCCTGTGAGGGCTGGTGGGATGCGCTGACCGCCGTGTTCCCGCTCAGCCAGCAGTGGCTCGGCGTGGCTCGGGACCTGCGCAAGCCGCGCGTACTCACCCGCTACGCCCGCACGACCACGCACCTCGCGGGAGGAACGCCAGGGTTGGGCAGCACCGGCGTGCACGAGCAGGGCTTCCTTCCCCGCCCGCCGGATGTGCCGCTGCCGGGGCACATTCCGGTCGTCGGCTTCGTCGACGACACGCTGGAGGCTCATGCGAACGAAGTCGCCCAGATCTGCCAGTGGGCGACGCAACACCCACCGGACGGCCGGTCTTGGTAAGCTGGCCGGGTGCTACGTGGATGTCGATGGTTTATGTCGCCGGCCCAGCGGGTCGGTGACACGGTAATCGTCTGACGTCACTTAAACCTGGGCCGGCGCAAGGCAGAGCGAGAAGCTCTGCCTTTTGTGCTTTCTTGGATGGCTTCGTACAGCCGGCTCGGGCTCGGGACGCCGGTCCCCTGGGCAGCAGGCCGGCGGAAGGGACCCGATGTGGCACCGCAACCTCGCGCGGTGAGCGACCTGCGCATGCGGAAGATCGTGCCGATGCTGACCCCTGCCCTGCTGCAGCACGAACTCCCGCTTACGGATGGGCTCGCCGAGACGGTGATCGAGGGCCGACGATGTGTGAGCCGAGTCCTCGATGGTCTCGACGATCGGCTGCTCGTGGTGGTCGGGCCGTGCTCGGTGCACGACCCGCAAGCCGCGCTGGAGTACGCCGAGCGGCTGCGCGCGGCGGCCGACCGGTTCGATGACGAGCTGCTGATCGTGATGCGGGTGTACTTCGAGAAACCGCGATCCACGGTGGGCTGGAAGGGGCTGCTCAACGACCCGAACCTGGACGGCTCGAACGACGTCAACGCCGGCATGCGCATCGGTCGCCAGTTGCTGCTGGCTGTGACGGGCCTCGGCCTTCCGGTGGCGTGCGAGTGGCTGGACCCGATCACGCCCGCCTACCTCGCGGACACGGTCTCCTGGGGCGCGATCGGTGCCCGGACGGTGGAGAGCCAGATCCACCGTCAGCTGGCGTCCGGGCTGTCGATGCCGATCGGGATGAAGAACCGGCCGGACGGATCAGTGCAGGTCGCGGTGGATGCGATCCGGGCCGCGGGGGTGCCGCACGCGTTCACGGGCATCGACTCCGCCGGCACACCCGCGATCTTCCACACCGCCGGCAACGTCGACTGCCATCTCGTCCTGCGCGGTGGCCGGGGCGAGCCCAACTACCAGCGGGACGACGTGACGGCCGCGCTGGAACTCCTGGCGGGCGCCGGCCTGCCGGGACGTGTCGTCATCGATGCCAGCCATGACAACAGCCGCAAGGACCACACCCGGCAGCCGCTGGTCGTCGAGGACGTCGCGGCTCAGGTGGCAGGCGGCCAGCGCGGTATTCGGGGATTGATGCTGGAATCGTTCCTCGCGGAAGGGCGCCAGGACCTGGTTCCCGGCCGCCCGCTGACGCCCGGCCAGTCGATCACGGACGCATGCTTGAGCTGGGACCAGACGGTCACGGTGCTGGAGCGGCTGGCCACCGCCGTCACAGCCCGCCGCCGGTCGGCGTCTGAGTCGGAGGTGTCGGTCCCGACCACCGCCAGATAACGCACGCCCCACCTGCCGCTCGTGCTTACCTCGCTTCCCCGCCCGCGACCGCGCGCGTTTCCGCGAGCAGCGCGTCCAGCACCGCCCGGACAGCGGGTCGGCTGGTCGCTCCGCGCCGGGCCGCGACCTCGATGTAGCGGCCGGCGCGGACGCCGGCCAGGGTGCGGAGCACGAGGCCGCGCGTGTCCACTGTGTACCTCGGCAGCAGCGCGATACCGTGCCCGCTCGCGACCAGCGCCTCGATGATGCGGAAGTCGTTGATGCGCTGGACGACGTTCGGCCGCACCCCGGCGCGCATGGCCAGTGAGCGCAACACGTCGTCGACCGGGAAGCCGACGTCGACCGAGATCCATCGCTCACCGGCCAGGTCGGTCAGTTCGACGCGCTCCCGGTCGGCCATCGGGTGCCCGAGCGGCAGCGCGACGTCGAGCGGTTCCCGCAGCAGGCGGGTGATCTCCAGGCGGGCCTCGTCGAACGGTTCCGGCTCGACCTGGACGGTGTGGTCGTCCCGGTGCGTCACCACGAGGTCGAAATCCGCCGCGAGGGCCGGGACTTCCGGTGGGGTCATGTCGACGTCCCGGCACTCCAGGTGGAGATCGTGCTGCTGGGAGGCCCAGCGCAGCAGTCCGGGCAGCAGCAGCAGCGCCCCGGATGGGAAGAGCGCCACCCGGACGCGCCCCTTCGGGGTCGTCCGGTACGCCTGCGCCTCGGCCTCCGCCCGGTCCAGGGCAGCGAGCACCTCGTCGGCGCGTGCGGCGAGCGCCTGGCCGGCGTCGGTCAGCCGCAGTCCGCGCCCGGACGGCTCGGTGAGTGTGATGCCCACTTCCGCCTGCAACGCCCGGAGCTGCTGAGACACGGCGGACGGGGTGTACGAGAGCGCGTCGGCCACCGCCGTGATCGTCTTACGGTCAGCGAATTCCCGCAGTATACGCAGGCGACGAGCGTCCATAAAGGAACAGTACAACATCGTTGCAGAAATATGTGATTGTCCTTCACAGAAGTACTGACCAGCATGGGAAGACGTGAACACCCGTGACCGCCTGCTCGCCCTCTCCGTCGCCGCCCTCTGGGGCATCAACTTCCTCGCCGTCGATTTCGGGCTCACCCAGTTCCCGCCGCTGTTCTTCGCGGGCATCCGGTTCCTCGTGATCGCCGTACCGACCGTCCTGCTCGTGCCGTGGCCGGGCGTGCACTGGAAGTGGCTGGTCGGGTACGGCCTCGGTTTCGGGACGTGCCAGTTCGCGTTCTTGTTCGTGGCGATGCGCATCGGCATGCCGACCGGCCTGGCATCGCTGGTGTTGCAGGCGTCCGCGCCCTTCACCGTGCTGCTCAGCGCCATTCTGCTGCGGGAGCGGATCACGGCGATGCAGTTCTGCGGGATCGGCCTCGCCATCGCAGGAATGGTCGTCATCGGTTGGAACCGGGCGCAGGCCGCGCAGCTGCTCCCCGTTGTGCTGACGCTCTGCGGTGCGCTCGGGTGGGCGTTCGGGAACCTGTGCAACCGCAAGGCCAACCCGCGAAACCCGCTGCACATGACGTTATGGATGTCGATCGTGCCGCCACTGCCGATGTTCGTGCTCTCGGCGGTGTTCGAGGGACCGGAACGCGGGTGGCAGGCGCTGGCGGATTCGGTCGGCTCCGCGCGCGGCTGGCTCGCGCTCGCCAGCCTGGTGTACATCGTGCTGGTGGCGACGGTGCTGGGGTCGGGAATCTGGACGACCCTGATGCGCCGGCACCCGGCCAGCGTCGTGGCGCCGTTCTCACTGCTCGTGCCGGTTGTCGGGTTCACCGCGGCGTGGCTGGTGCTGGGTGAGCGCCCGAACGTCGTCGAACTCGCCGCCGGAGCAGTCGTGGTCGTGGGTGTGCTGCTGGGGAGCTTGGGTGCGCGCCGGGACAGCCCGCCGCCGGACATGCGGCCGGACGAGGTTCAGCCGGACGAGGGAGTGATCCGGCCGTCCCGGATCTTCTCCGCATAGTGGCAGGCCACCCGATGTCCGGGCGTGATCTCGCGCAGCTGGGGGCGTTCGGTGTCGCAGCGCTCCGGCTGGCGCCACGGGCACCGGGTGTGGAACCGGCAGCCGGAGGGCGGCGCGGCAGGTGACGGTAGGTCCCCGGAGAGGACGATCTGCTCCCGCTGGTCCTCCGTCTCCGGGTCCGGCACCGGAACCGCGGACAGCAGGGCTCGCGTGTACGGGTGCAGCGCGCCCGCATACAGGTCGTCGGAACCCGCTTCCTCGACAATGCCACCGAGGTACATCACGCCGATCCGGTCCGCGACATGTCGCACCACCGCGAGGTCGTGGGCGATCACCAGGTAGGTGAGCCCGAGCTCGTCGCGCAGCTGCTGCAACAGGTTCAGAACCTGCGCCTGTTCCGAGACGTCCAGCACCGACACCGGTTCGTCGGCCACGATCAGCTCGGGGAAGACGCTCAGCGCCCGTGCGATGTTGATGCGCTGCCGCTGCCCGTCGGAGAACTCGTGCGGGTACTTGCGCAATGCCGTGTCCGGCAGGCCGACCGCGTTGACCAGCTCCCACAGTCGCCGATCGACGGCCGCCCGCCCGGACACCAGCGCGTGCGCGCGCATCCCCTCGGCCAGGATCGCCGACACCGGCTGCCGGGTGTCCAAAGCGGACAGTGGGTGCTGGAAGACCAGCTGCATCCGGCGG
This sequence comes from Pseudonocardiaceae bacterium, assembly GCA_051984675.1. GTDB lineage: Bacteria > Actinomycetota > Actinomycetes > Mycobacteriales > Pseudonocardiaceae > JBPYFK01. Next base: position 9,005 of record JBPYFK010000010.1, read on the forward strand.
CGCATCCGCCGCATCGGTTCCCGGCTCAGCGTCGCGAGATCGGTACCGTCGAAGGTCACCCGGCCCGAGGTGACCCGCTCCAGGCCAAGCACCGCCCTGGCCAATGTGGATTTTCCGCAACCGGATTCGCCCACCAGGCCGTAGGTTTCGCCGTTGCGGATACGCAGTGACACACCGTCCACGGCGTGCACGTACCCCACCGCCCGCTCGAACAGCACCCCACCCCGGATCGGGAAACGCACGCGCAGATCGGAGACGTCGACCAGGGCCCGCCGCGTCATGCGCGCTCCACGGCGTTGAACCGGGGATCGCCCACCGGGTGGTGGCAGCGCAGCCGACCCACCCCGACGTCGGTGACCAGCTCCGGCGCCACCTGCTCGCACACCACCGATGCGTTCGGGCAGCGCGGGGCGAACGCACATCCCGCGTCCCACGGGATGGTGTCGCACACCGACCCACGCACGGGCGCCAGTCGCCGGCCACGCGGCAGGTCCAGGCGCGGGACCGACGCCAGCAACCCGGCGGTGTAGGGATGGCGGGGGTGGTCGAACAGGTCATAGCGGGACGCGCGTTCCACCACTCGCCCGCCGTAGAGGACGTTCACCTCGGAGCAGATTCCGGCGACGATGCCCAGGTCGTGGGTCAGCAGGATCAGCGCGGTCCCCATCTCGGCCACCAGCTCACCGAGCAACTTGATGATCTGCGCCTGGATCGTGACGTCGAGCCCGGTGGTCGGCTCGTCGGCGATGAGCAGCTTGGGCCGGCACGCCAGCGCCATTGCGATCAGCACGCGGTGCCGCATGCCGGCGGGAAGCTCGTGCGCGTACTGCCTCATCCGGTAGTCCGGGTCCGGCACGCCCACGCGTTCCAGCAGCTCGCGGGTGCGGGGAGACGCCTGCTTGGGCCGCAACCCGCCGTGCCGTTCGATCACCTCACTGACCTGCACACCCACCGGCACCATCGGATTCAGCGCGGACAGCGAGTCCTCCGAGACCAGGCTCAGCTCGCGACCGCGCAGGGCCGCGGTCCGACGCGCGGGCAGCGTCAGCAGGTCGGTGCCGTCGAACCGCACCGAGCCGGACACCTCGGCCGAAGGCAGCAGGCCCATGATCGCCATCGCGGTGACCGACTTGCCGCAGCTGGACTCCCCGACCAGACCCACGGTCTGGCCCCGGGCCACGTCGAACGAGATACCGTCCACCGCGTTGACCGGTGGCGCGCCCTTGCGAGGGAAAACCACTGACAGGTCGCGGACTCGCAACAACGCCACGGATGCCCTCCTCTCGATGGTGTCGTCAGCGGCGGTGCCGGGGATCGAGCGCGTTCCGCAGGGCCTCGCCGACCAGCGTGAACCCGAGTGCGGTGAGCATGATGCAGCCTGCTGGCCAGACCGCCAGTTGCGGGTGCAGATCGAAGAAGTCCCGCGCCGAACCGAGAATCTGGCCCCACTCGGGGACCGAGTCGTCCACGGCCGCGAACCCGAGGAAGGCCAGCGCCGACGCGTCGATGATCACTGTCGTCAGCGCCAGAAATCCCTGGACGATCACTGGGGTGAGGGCGTTGGGCAGCATGTGGCGGAACACGATCGACGTCTCGGGAACGCCCAGCGCGCGGGCCGCGAAGACGTGATCGCTGGACTGCTGGGCGCGCATGGCTGACCGCAGAAGGCGTCCGAAGACCGGGACCTGAACGAGCCCGACCACCAGGATCACCGTGACCCGGCTCGGCTGCGCGAACAGCACGCCGATCGACAGGGCCAGCAGCAGCGACGGGACCGCGAGTAGCGCGTCCAGCACCCGCATCACCGCGCTGTCGACCCAGTGACCGAAGGCACCGGCCGCGACGCCGATGGCGATCCCGCCGCCGACGCCGATCGCGGTCGCCGCCACCGCCAGGAGCAGCGTCTGCCGCGAACCGAGCAGCAACCGGGACAGCAGATCCCGTCCGTACTGGTCGCCACCGAGCAGGAATCCCCGCTGCGGCGGGGGAATCAGATTGTGCACCGGGGACACCTGGCCTTCCAGGAGCCGGTCTGCCGGGTCATGCGGCGCCAGCATCGGCGCGAAGAGCGCGAGCAGCAGGAAGATCGCCAGGATGGTCACCCCGGTGAAGAACGCCGGGCTGCAGCGCAGGTACCGCCAAGCGGCGAGGGCCACGCTGACACCGCCGTCGTGCTCGCGGGTGGTACGGGCGAGCGCGTCGATGCGCTCCCGCCGGCCGCTGCTCACCATGATGACCCCCATCTCACTGGCTCCTCAGTCTCGGGTCGAGGAGCGCGCAAGACAGGTCGGCGGCGAGGTTCACCACCACATACACCAGCGCGGACATGACGATCACGACGTACAGCACGGGGAAGTCCCGTTGTTCGAACCCCAGCGCGAGCGCCTGCCCGATCCCGTCGATGCCGAACACCCGCTCGGTGAGCACCGCTCCCGCCAGCAGCGCCCCGGTGTGCAGACCGATCGTGGTGAGCACCGGTGGGATCGCGTTGCGTAGAACATGCCGGTGGCGGATCACGACCGAATGCAGGCCCTTCGCCCGCGCGGTGCGGAGGTAGTCCGCATCGAGCACCTCCAGCACGGAGGCGCGGGTGGCCTGCAGAACGATCGCGAACGGGATCGTGGACAGCGCCAGCGCGGGCAGCAGCAGGTACGGGAACGGACCTGAAGGCGCGCCCTGTCCCGGAGTGAAGAGGAACTTCAGCACGAACGCCACGAAGAACACCGGTACCGTGACGCCGATCAGCGACGGCACGACGCTGCCGCAGTCCAGCCAGCTGCCGTGCCGGCTGGCGGCCAGGTAGCCCAGCGGGATACCGACCACCACCGCCAGCAGCAGCGCCAGCGCCGACAGCTCCAACGTCACGGGAAGCCGTCGCAGCACGACCTCCAGCGCCGGCATCCCGCGCTGCACGCCGGTGGACACGCCGAAATCCCCGGTCAGCGCGTGGTGCAGCAACGTCCAGTACTGGGCGTAGAGCGGCTGTACTAATCGAACCTGGACAAAGCCAGCCCGAGTCGGTAACGCATGCAACCAGGCGAACAGCAGGACGGACAGCACCCCGAGCACGGTCACAAGTCGCGCCAACCGCCGAACCGCGTAGCGAAGCACCTGCGATCTGCCCAGCCTGGAGGCCGATGGACTCCGCCTCATGACGCACCTCGGTGTGCCCCAAGTCTCACAAATCTTGCCGAGGGTAACGCGTCACCCCACGAATGGAGGAGTACCGGAGATTACGATCTCGCTACTTAGTGCGGCCGAACCAAGGGTTGTCCCCCGATCTTCCTACACCGGCCTCCTGCACCGGCCTTACTACACCGCGCGGCGGCCGGACAGCGCCCGGCCCAGTGTCAGCTCGTCGGCGAACTCCAGGTCACCGCCCATCGGCAGGCCCGAGGCCAACCGGGTCACGCTCAGTCCCGGGAAGTCCCGCAACATACGGACCAGGTAGGTCGCGGTCGCCTCCCCTTCGGTGTTCGGATCGGTGGCGATGATGACCTCGGTGACCTCGTCCCGCGCGATCCGGGCGAGCAGCTCGCGCACCCGCAGCTGGTCAGGGCCCACGCCGGACAGCGGGTCCAGAGCCCCGCCCAGCACGTGGTAACGGCCCCGGAACTCGCGGGTGCGCTCGACCGCGAGGACGTCCTTGGGCTCCTCGACGACGCACACCACCGCGGGGTCCCGGCGCGGATCGGCGCAGATCCGGCAGGTCTCCTGCTCGGACACGTTGCCGCAGACCTCGCAGAAGACCACGCCTTCCTTCACCCGTTGCAGGACTTCCTGCAACCGAGTCACATCCGCCGGCTCGGCGGCGAGCAGGTAGAACGCGATCCGCTGCGCGCTCTTCGGACCGATGCCGGGCAGCCTGCCGAGCTCATCGATGAGGTCTTGAACGGGCCCTTCGTACACCTGACGTACCGCATACCCCTCTGCGCCGCACGGCGGGCGCCGTGCGGACCGCTACCGTTACCTCCCGGGCGACGGGGTGTCACATGCCGGGCAGGCCCAGCCCGCCCAGATCCAGTCCACCGCCGAGCCCGCCAGCCACCGGCCCCATCTTCTCGGCCTGCAGCCGCTGGACCCCGTCATGCGCGTCCCGCACCGCGGCGACCACCAGGTCACCCAGGGTCTCGGTGTCGTCCGGGTCGACCGCTTTCGGGTCGATAGTCACCGCCTTCAGCTCGCCGGTTCCCGACACCACGGCGGTCACCAGGCCGCCGCCGGCCGTGCCGGAGACCTCGCTGTCGGCGAGCTCCTGCTGCGCAGCCTGCAGCTGCTGCTGCATCTTCTGCGCCTGTTGCATGATCTGCTGCATGTTCGGCTGGCCACCTGGTTCCACTTGGCTTCCCTCCAGAACGTCACGATCGACTCGCTGAAGCCCGACCGCCCCCAGCCCGGCGCGCCAAAGCTCGTAATGTCCACCCTAGTCGGTGGGGTGGCTTCCGCGCCCACCCCTGGAGGGGTGCCTGGGAAATCGACCAGGCGATCGGAAACCGACATCGCACGCGGAAGGGGATCGATGCACGGGTTGTTCGCTGGTGGAGAGCAGGTACTCGACCTCGCGGTCGCCTTCGTCCTGTCTGCTCTGATCGGGCTGGAGCGGGAAATCCGGCAGAAGAGCGCCGGGCTGCGGACGCACACCCTGGTCGGCATCAGCGCGGCAGCGTTCATGCTGGTGTCCAAGTACGGCTTCATGGACGTGCTCGGTGACCACGTCGTCCTCGACCCGTCGCGGGTCGCGGCACAGATCGTCACCGGCATCGGCTTCATTGGCGGTGGCCTGATCTTCGTCCGCCGGGACGTGGTGCGGGGGTTGACCACGGCCGCGGTCATCTGGGTCACGACCGCTGTGGGAATGGCCTCCGGCGGCGGACTGCTGTTGCTCGCGGTCGCCGTCGCCGCCGCGCATTTCACGGTGATCTTCGGGTTCCTGCCGCTGGCCCACCGGCTGCCGCGCTCGCGGCACACACCGGTGCCACTGCGCCTGGAGTACTTCGAAGGCAGGGGCGTTCTGCGCCAGGTGCTGTCGAAGTGCACGGCACGCGGGCTGACCGTGATCGAGCTCAACGCTGGGCAGCCGATCGGACAGGACGGTCAGCGGGTGGTCCCGCTGGAGCTGTGGGTTCGCGGCAGCACCTCGCTCACGGACCTGGCCGGGGAACTGGCCGAGACCGACGGCGTCCACACCGTGACAAGCGACGGCGTCCACACCGTGACAAGCGACGACGTGGCCGCGACCACCGAGTGAGACCGTGCCAAGCTTGGCAGCCATGAGCCTCGACATCGTCCGGTTGCTGGAACAGTCCACCTGGCGGGCCTTCGACATCGACCCGGAAGGCCGGGTGCTGGCCGGATCGGACGAGACCGGCTCGGTGCAGCTCGTCGAGATCGCACCTGACGGGACCAGCACGCCGCTGACGGCGCTGCCGGGAGCCGCCTCCGGCCGGTATCTGCCCGGCGAGCGGGCGGTTGTGGTGCAGCACGACACGAACGGCAACGAGCGCGGACAGCTTTCCCTGCTGCGCGTGGACGGATCGTCGTGCGAACTTCCGGCCAAAGTCGACGATCTGGTGCCGCTGGCGCACGACCCGGAGCACGTGCACCGGATACTCGACGTGCTGCCCGACCACGTCCTCTACAGCACGAACCGCCGCAACGGCGTGGACTTCGACGTGGTCCTGCACAACACGGTCACGGGCGAGGAACACACCGTCTACGACGATGGTGGCCTGGTCCTGAACGCCGCGCTCTCCCCCGACGCCAGCTCACTGGCGCTCACCCTCCCCGGGAAGCCACCGCTGTCCGACCAAGTGCTGCTGGTCAGCGTCACGACCGGCGAGGTGACAGCCCTCACGAGCGCGTCCGAGCACGCCAGGTACAGCCACCCGCGATGGCTGCCCGACTCGTCGGGCCTGGTGGTGACCACGAACGCCGGGCGGGACCTCGCGAGCATCGCGCGACTCGATCCGCGCACCGGCAGGCACGAGTGGCTGGTGACCTCCGACGAGCACGAACTGGCCGGCTGGCTTTCGCCGGACGGAACGACGTTGCTGGTGCTGGCCAACGACGACGGCGCCGCACGGGTTTCCCTGCACGACGGGAGTACCGGCGCGCTGCGGCACAGGGTGTCGCTGCCCGCCAGCGGGTGGACGGAGTTCCCGCTGCCGTTCCCCGTGTGGTCGTCGGATTCCCGATTCGTCGCGCTGTCGTTCAGCGCGCCCACCGTCCCGGGCGATGCGCTGCTGGTCGACGGGACCAGCGCGGAACTTCGGACGCTGACCGACTCGGCCGCCAAGCTGCGCAGTGCGAGGCTCGTGGAGCCGACGGTGCATCGAGTGTCCACACCAGACGGTGAACGCGTACCGTGTTTTGTCTACCGCGCGGAAAACGACGACAGCGCGCTCGCCGGCTCGTCCGTAACGATCGTCCACGGTGGACCCGAAGCCCAGTCGGTCCGGCTGTTCAACCCGATCGTGCAGGCCCTGGTCGCGCAGGGACACACCGTGCTGGTGCCGAACGTGCGAGGCTCCACCGGATACGGCAAGCGCTGGTACTCCGCCGACGACGTGCGGAGGCGGCTGGACTCGGTCGCGGACCTGGCCGCACTGCACGACTGGCTGCCGGCGCTGGGCCTCGACCGGTCGCGCGCCGCGCTTTGGGGCGGGTCGTACGGCGGGTACATGGTGCTCGCGGGCCTGGCTTTCCAGCCCGAACGCTGGGCGGCCGGCGTGGACATCGTGGGAATCTCGTCGCTGGTGACGTTCCTGAGCAACACAGCGCCCTACCGGCGTGCCCACCGCGAGCGCGAATACGGCTCGCTGGCCGACGACCTCGACTTCCTGCATGAGGCGTCACCGCTGCGACGGGTCAGTGCGATCTCGGCGCCGCTGTTCGTCATCCACGGCGTCAACGACCCGCGGGTACCGCTGTCCGAGGCCGAACAGGTCAGCGAGGCGTTGCACGCCAAGGGCATCGAGTGCGAGCTGCTGGTCTACGCGGACGAGGGGCACGGCCTGGCGAAACGGGCGAATCGACTCGACGCGTACCCGAGAGCGCTGGGTTTCCTTGCCCGGCACCTGACACGCTGACCCCGGCACGCTGATCCCTGACCAGCCGATCTCAGTCGATCTTGTGTGCCCCGAACTCGCTGGCGAACAGTTCGACGGCCGCTTCATCCGGGCTCGGCGGTGGCCCGCCCGGGCTGGCTGCGGCCTTCGGCGCGCCGTAGTCCTCGGGTGGAGGCGGTTCCTCCTCCGGGGGTGGCTCCGGCGGCGGGGGGACGTCGTCGTCCGGGCTGGCGGCGCTTCGCCTCGCACCGCGCGTGGCATTACCGCGCTGCTGCGCAGCAGTGCTGTCCGAGTGCGCCCCGTTCGGCCCACTTCCGCCGGCCGCAGCGGACGCCGTCGCCTGGCTGGAAGCCGCTTCGCCGCTCGGCTTGCTGCCCTGACGTTGCTCCTGCCGCTGCGGCGACGCCCCCGAATCCGGCGCCGGGGTCACGGCCCGAGGCGCCGCCGCAGGCTGTGACGGCGCGGAACTTCGCGGCTCAGCGGAATTCTGGCGACTTTGCGGGTTCTGCGTGTTCGGTGTGTTCTGCTTGTTTTGGGCGGCGCTGCCGTGCGACGGAGCGGCGCCAGCTTCGACGCACTGGACATCCCACTCACCACCGAGCACCGCCCGCAGCGCGTCCTGCACATGGGCGATCCGGTGCTGCTGCGCGAACTGCTTGGCCAGGCCAGCAGTCGGCATGGACAGCACCAGAACGCCGTCCCGCAGGTCCTGCACCGTCGCGTTCAGCAGCAACGCCTGCGTCGGTCGGTTCCGCTCCGCGACCTCCCGCAGCAGCTCCGTCCACACCCGCCGCACCTCGGCGGCGTCGAACCCGCCGCCGGAGGCAGCGGGCGCCTCCGGCGGCGCTTCCGGCGGCGGGGCCGGAGCCACCGCAGGCGCGGGCGTCGGCGACGATGCGCTCGCCGGCTCCGCCGGCTGGCGCGCCGGAGCCTCCGGCGCCGAAGGCGTCGGCTCCGCGCCGCGCTCCTCGGCGCCGCGCTCGTGCGGGCGCTTGAAGACCCGACGCCCCGCGCCGGCAACCTCCGGCTGCCCGGCTTCGGGGCGCGCGCCTTCGGGCTGCGCGCCGGAAGGCGCGGCGGCTCCCGCCGGCTGGCCGCCCGAAGGCGGAGCGGCTTCCGCCTCCCCCGCCGGCGCGATCGTCATCCGGCGCTCGACGCGCTCCAGCCGCTGCAGCACCGCTGCCTCGGCGTCCGAGACCGTGGGCAGCAGCATCCGCGCGCACAGCAGTTCCAGCAGCAGCCGGGGCGCGGTGGCACCACGCATCTCGGCCAGGCCGGTGTGGACGATCTCGGCGAACCGCGACAGCGTGGCCGCGCCGAGCTGGTCGGCCTGGCTCTGCATCTTCGTGAGCGTCTCACCGGAGGCATCCACCAGACCCCGCTCCACCGCGTCCGGTACCGAGTTCAGCAGCACCAGGTCACGCAGCCGGTCCAGCAGGTCGGAGCTAAACCGGCGCGGGTCGTGCCCGGCTTCGACCAACCGGTCCACCGTGCCGTAGACGGCCGCCGCGTCATGAGCCGCCAGCGCGTCCACCATGTCGTCGATCAGGGCGGAATCGGTGACGCCGAGCAGTGCGACCGCGCGGGTGTAGGTGACTCCCCGGTCATCCGCGCCGGCCAGCAGCTGGTCCAGCACGCTGAGGGTGTCCCGCACCGAACCACCCCCGGCCCGGATCACCAGCGGGTACACCGCCGGCTCGACGGTGACGTGCTCGTCGGCGCAGATCCGTTCCAGCAGCTCGCGCAGGGTCCCCGGGGGGATCAGCCGGAACGGGTAGTGGTGGGTGCGCGACTTGATCGTCGGCAGCACCTTGTCCGGCTCGGTGGTCGCGAAGACGAAGATCAGGTGTTCCGGCGGTTCCTCGACGATCTTGAGCAGGGCGTTGAAGCCCTGCGTGGTGACCATGTGGGCCTCGTCGATGATGAAGATCCGGTAGCGGGACTGCGCGGGCGCGTAGAAAGCCCGGTCGCGCAGCTCGCGGGTGTCGTCCACGCCACCGTGGCTGGCCGCGTCGAGCTCGACGACGTCCACGCTCCCGCTGCCTTCCGGCGCGAGAGCCACGCAGGACTCGCACTCTCCGCAGGGGTCCGGTGTCGGCCCCTGCGCGCAGTTCAGCGAGCGCGCCAGAATCCGCGCGCTGGAGGTCTTGCCGCACCCGCGCGGGCCGGAGAACAGGTAGGCGTGGTTGATCCGCCCGGAAGACAACGCCGTGCGCAGAGGCTCGGTGACGTGCTCCTGGCCGACGACCTCGGCGAAGGTCGCCGGCCGGTACTTGCGATACAGCGCGAGCGCCACGGTGGAAACCCTACGCGGTGACCCCGACGGGCGAGGTGCTGGTGGGCGATAAAGAAGGGGACCCCGTGCACCCGTCAGAGCCCGCTTACCCTTGCTGCCTTCCGGCCCTGGGGGAGTTCACAGGATGGACGCCGCACGAGGTCCACGGTCAGTGTACCGACTATCCGGCACACCCATGTAGGGGGTCGGTTCGTCATGATCCCCACCCCCTCCCCAGTTATCCACAGACCTTCGGGATCAATCCCCAGGTTATCCACAAAATCCTGTGTACAGTTCCACTGACCCGCCGTTTGCCCAGGCCAGACCCCATTTCGTCGGAGTGATCCCCGGTCGTGTACCCTCTCCTGCGGAGGATTGGCCGAGCGGCCTAAGGCGCACGATTGGAAATCGTGTTGGGTTAACAGCCCTCACGGGTTCGAATCCCGTATCCTCCGCCATCGATCGCGAAAGCGCCGGCCACCAAGGAGAAGGTGGTCGGCGTTTCGGCTGTCTACGTCTCGAGCAGGGTCTGGGTCTCAATCAGGGTCTGGGTCTCAATCAGGATCTCGGTCTCAATCAGGATCTCGGTCTCAATCAGGGTCTCGGTTGTGCCGCCGAGCTAATAGATCCAGTTAATCCGTAGCGAAAACGCCGGACACCAGGGACACGGTGGCCGGCGTTTCGCTTTGTTCGCGGGTATTGGCTTGAGTCCTGCCGAAGCTCGTCTCTACGGTTTGACCGCGAGAACCGGCACGGGAGATTCGAGCAGCAGCCGCTGGCTGACGCTGCCGAGCAGCGCCTTACCGACCGGCGAGCGATGTCGCAGCCCGATCACCAGCCGGTCGACGGAGTGGCTTTCGATCTCGTCGAGGACGGCGTCGGCCGGATCGCGGTCCGAGCGTCCCTCCCGGTCAATGATCTTGACGGTCACCTCCGGCGAGAAGTCCGGGGCTTCGAGCGCGGAGAGCGCAAGGTTGACGACGACGAGTTCGGTGTCCAGACGCTGGGCCTCGACCAGAGCGGCATCGAGGGCCGCGCGGCCCTCCGCGCTGTCCGGGACCGCGACCATGATCGACATTCTGTGCACCTTCCTGTGCGGGTAGCTGGTCACGACTGCTGGGCTCACGAAGAACGAGGGCTCACGAAGAGCGCCGGCTCACCGTGTTGGCTGCGGTACTCGTCCTCGAACTCCTCCAGCGTCTTGCCCCGGGTCTCCGGGACCAGGGCGGCTGTGAAGAGGATGCCCAGGACGCCGATCCCGGCGAAGATGAAGAACGTCGGTGCGATCCCCAGGGCGGCGACCACCGGCGGAAAACCGAACGTGACCCCGGCGTCGGCCATCCACAGCACGAACACACTCAGCCCCATGGCGAAGCTGCGCATCTTCAGCGGGAACATCTCCGACAGCAGCAGCCAGACCAGTGGGCCGAGCGTCCCCTGCATGGAGAACACGAACGCCACCACGAAGACCAGGATGATGTAGGCCTTGGCGGGAACCTCGGGCATGAACATCGCCGACAGCCCGATGAGGATGTGGAAGAGGGTGACCAGCCCGAAGCCACCGAGCAGCATGGTGCGCCGGTTGAGCTTGTTGATCAGCATGATGCCGATGGTGATCCCCAGGACACTGAACAGCCCGTTGAGGGTGTTGGCGATGCTCGCACCGCTGCTGGAGAAACCGGCGTTCTGCAGCAGCTGCTTGCCGTAGTACATGACCGAGTTGATGCCGGTGAGCTGCTGGAAGATGCCGAGAACGGCGCCGATGATGACCAGGCGGCGAATCCACGGGACGGCGAGGTCGAACCAGCCACCGGTCTGCGCCTGCTTCTCCTCCTCGGCCAGCGCGTGCACCTCGGCCATCTCGGCTTCCGCCCGTTCCGGGGAGCGCAGCTGCTTGAGCACGTTCAGCGCGTCCGCGTCACGCTCCTGGGAGGACAGCCAGCGCGGGCTTTCCGGCACGGCGAGCATTCCGACGAACAGCGCGATCGCCGGCAGTGCCGCGATGACCAGCATGTACCGCCACACCTCGGGGTACTGGCCCCAGACGTTGATGATGATCGCGTTGACGATGAAGGCCGCGAACTGCCCGGACACGATCATGACCTCGTTGCGGGTCACGTAGCTGCCGCGCCGTTCCGCCGGTGCCGTTTCGGCGAGGTAGACCGGCACGGTGGCTGACGCACCGCCCACCGCCAGGCCGAGGACGAACCGGAACAGTGCGAGCACCGGCCAGGACGGTGCCAGGGCGCTACCCACCGTGCCGAGCAGGAAGATTCCGGCGAGCAGGAGCAGGTTGTGCCGACGGCCGTAGCGGTCGGAGAGCTTCCCACCGAACATCGCACCGAACGCGGCGCCGAAGATCAGGATGCTGACGACGAAGCCTTCGGTGACGGGTGTCAGTCCCAGATCAGCCTTCATCGGGTCGACCGCACCGTTGATGACGCCGGTGTCGTACCCGAACAGCAGCCCGCCGAGGGTGGCGACAAAGGCCACCATGCCCAGGCGTTTGGAGTGCGGTCCGGGCTGGTCGGTGGGCAGCGGGGCATGCGGCGGGGCGGTTCCAGCGCTGCTCATCAGCGCAACCTCCAGTCGTTCGACGTGGCAGATGCAGGAACTGTGGCCCACGACACGACGTATGTCAAGACATTCTTATGACAAGATTTATGAGACGTGATCGCCCGTTGTCAGGACAGGTCCGGGACGCAAAAGGTGGGGCCGGGACACTGTCCCGACCCCACCGGCGATGGCGCGGTGTTGGCGTCAGTTGCCGCCCGGCTTGAGCTGGCTGACTACCGCCGAGATGTTCGGGGTTCCGCGACCGGTCACAAAGTCCCACCCCGGGCCGGCGTTGAAGTCACCGTTGTTGCCCTGGGTGATGTCGTTGAACGCCGACGCCGGCAGCTGGTACAGCAGCGGCGCGCCGAAGCCCAGACCGGACTGGGCCTGCTGCTCGGCACGCGCCCAGATGCCGTTCCACGCCGGGGCGCTCGCGGACGTGCCACCGATGACGGCCGGTTGCCCGTTCGCGATGATCTGGAACCCGGACGCCGGGTCGGCGTCCAGCGCGACATCGGGCACCCCGCGCGAGGCCGGCTTGTACGCACCGCCCGCGTTGAGCTGCCAGGACTGGGCTGGCTCGATCGACGACTGACCGCCGCCGCTGGGGTGCCAGCCGACCTCGCTGTGGTTGGCGAAGTCGGTGATCGTGGTGCCGCCGACGCCCACGACGTAGGGGCTGCTCGCCGGGTACGAGACCCCCTTCGGGCCGCTGACGACCCCGTTCCGGGTGCCGCACTTGGAGCCGGTGTCACCGCTGGAGACGAACAGCGTCTGCCCCTGGGCAGCGGCCTTCTTCAGGACTTCGTCCTCGGCCTTGAGGAAGCCGGACTTCTGCGCGGCGGTCTCGCACTCGCCCAGCGACGCGCTGCCCTGCCGGGTCTTGTTGTCGTCCACCCACTTCGCGGTGGTGTCCAGCAGCGACTTGTCATCCAGGCTCGGCCCGGCGTAGAAGTTGATCCCGGAGATGTCCGGCGCGAAGCCGCTGGAGTACTGGGTGTCCAGATCCCACTCCTGCTGGCCGGAGGTGTCGGAGGACCCGCCGTCCACCTTGATCACGTTGAGCGGCACCTGCGGCAGGTGGAACCTGCTCTCGAAGGCGGCGAGATCCTTGGCGACCTGGCTGAGATCGCCTTCGCCGATGATCGAGACCTGCTGTCCCTTGCCCGTGGTCGTGGTCGGTGCCTGGTAGAACTTCGTGAAGTCCGCCGGACCGTAGCTGGTGCCGCTGGACGGCGACGACGGTTGGACGGCCGCGTTCCCGATGCCCAACTGCAGCTTCGGCGACGCCGACACCCCGACCACGCCGGCGGTCACCGCGGCGACATCCGGTGGGAGCTTCGCGGACGTGCTCGCCGCAGTGTAGGACTCGCCCCCGGAACGGTAGCTGTGCATGGAGGTCCCGAACGCCCGGCTGATCTGCTCGGTCGTACCGGTGACCTGCACGACCTGGCTGTTCGGGTCGTGCGTGATGGCCAGTCCGTTCGACTGCGCCCACTGCTGCACCCGGCCGAGGGCGTCGGGAGCTGGGCCGAAGCGGTCCGCGTACTGCTGGGACGTCAGCGCGCCGTGCGGGTGCGCGGTGTAGGCGTCCAGCCCCTGCTCGTCACGGGATGCGAGCACCATCGACACGGTCTTCTTGCCGAACGCGAGACCGAGGTCCTGGGCGCCGGGCAACTGCACGGCCTGTAGGCCGGCGATGTTCGTCGCGTCAGCGGGATCGGCGTCCGCAGCGGCTGCGGAACCCGCCGAGGCGATAACGCATGCCGCTACGGAAGCGGCCGACAATGCCACCCGTTTGTGGCGCACTATAAACCTCCGAGTGAATATAAACCGGGTTCAAGCACGGAACGTAGTGCGCCGATCGCCAGAATGCATCCACCAAAAGGCGCAAGCATTCGCCAATCAGAGATGACGGGATGTTGTCCGGCAATCCATAAAGGACACTCGCCGGACATCTGCGGAACACCGGCCGTACACACGGAACACGCTGACTCGAAACGGCGGAAATCACCCTGTGGACACCTGCGGCGTGCAATCGTTACCGCATGTGTTTCCGCCGCGCGACGCGGGTAATCGAACCCGCCGGAAACCGGCGGACAGAAAAAGACCGGCCACCGGAATTCCGGTGGCCGGTCTGCTGGCGGTAGCGGTGGGATTTGAACCCACGGAGGCTGTTAACCTCACGCGATTTCGAGTCGCGCTCCTTCGGCCGCTCGGACACGCTACCGCCAGCCAGGATAACGAACCCGAACGCCGCTGACGCATGGGGGTCGGGCCCCGGGGGCAGCGGCTGAGGCCGGGTGACAGGGCTGGGGTCAGCGCCAGGCGCGCATCACATCGGCCAGGTTCGCCCGTGCCCGGGACAGCCGGCCGCGCACGGCCTGTTCGCCTGCGCCGACCCGCTCGCCGATCTCCAGGTAGGACAGCCCGTCGAGCTCGGCGAGCACCCACACGTCCCGCTGCGGTGCTGGCAGGCCAGCCAGCGCCCGGGACAGTGCGCTCACGCCGGCACCGGCCTCGACGTGCCGCTGCGGGTCGACCAGCCCGCAGCGCGCGGGCGACCCCGCCACCACCGTGCGGTGCTCCGGGAGCCGGTCCCACGGGTCGGTCCGCCGCTCCCGGCGGGTGCGCAGCAGTACCAAGCAGCGCCTGCGGGCGATCTGGAACAGCCACGTGCGCAACGCGGCCGGGTCACTCAGGCTGCCGATGCTGCGCCACACCGTGGCGAAGACGTCCTGCACGACGTCCTCGGACTCGGCCGGGTCGTCGAGCATCCGCAGCGCCAAGCCGTACACCCGCCGGGCGTAACGATGGAGCAAGATCTCGAAGGCGTCGGCGTCGCCGCCGGCGATCCGTCGCGCCAAGGCCGCATCCGAGTCCATGTGCGCAAGCCCCCTCCGCAACCGCACCGGCTCCGCCGGAGGGCGGAACCCCAGCCGTCGTCAGCATGGCCATCGTCACAGGTCGCGGCTGGTCTTGCCGCCGGGACGCACCGGTAGGACGTCCGAGATCACTCGTTCTTGTTGCCGGGTTCCGGTTGCGTGTTCTTGCCACCGAGGAACCTGTCCTTGGCGCTCTGGCCGGCTTCTTTGAAACCGTCAGATGATCAACGTTGGCGTTCGAAGAAGTCGTCGAGCAGCGCTACGCACTCGTCCGCCAGCACCCCGCCGACGACCTCCGGTCGGTGGTTGAGCCGACGATCTCGCACCACGTCCCACAGCGAGCCGACCGCGCCGGTTTTCGGTTCCCACGCGCCGAACACCACCCGCGTGACCCGGGCCAGCACCAGCGCTCCGGCGCACATCGTGCAGGGCTCCACCGTCACGGCCAGCGTGCAGCCCTCCAGGCGCCAGCCGTCGCCGTAGACGCGGGCCGCCTCCCGCAGCGCCAGGATCTCGGCGTGTGCGGTCGGATCACCGTTGGCTTCGCGCGCGTTGTGCGCCCTGGCCAGCAGAGTTCCGTCCGGTGCGGCCACCACCGCGCCGACCGGCACGTCCCGTGTGGACACGACCTCGGAGGCCACATCCAGGGCAGCACGCACCAACTCGCGGTCCCGCGGACCGCCGGAAACGTCCCCGCTCATTTCTCGAGTCGCTCCACCACACCGGAGAACTGGGAAGCGAAACCGCAGCGCTGGGCGATCATCTCCAGCTGCTCGTCCGGGTACAGATCCACCTCTTCGATGATCACGAGCAGCTCGCCCTCGGGGAGCCCGAGGTCGGAGAGAATGGCGAGATTGCCCTCCGGCCACACCTCGTCGTCATCCTCATCCGGCGGGTCCACGCGCAGCAGGTCCAGGACGTCCGCGGCGATGTCGTAGTCCAGAGCCGCGGCCGCGTCCGACAGCAGCAGCTCTACGCCACCGGGAATCGGCCGGATGAGCACGAAGAACTCGTCGTCCACATTGCACATGCCGAAGACGGCGCCGGTCGAGCGCAGCTCGCGCAAAGCCGTAATGGCGTTGTCCAGGCCCACCAACACCGAGCTGTCCATCGCGCTACACCGCCATCTGCCGTCCTCCCGGACGACAGCGACAGCGAAGCCCGCGACCGGCTCCTGCACCGTCATACGAACACCGTAAGGCGTGCGAACGCCACCCGAAAGCACTAGTGCCACGCTTAACCTTCCTGAGTCCTTGCTGACGCGTGTTCGCCGCTCATCCGGGTGGTCGAGATGGGGGTCACCAAGCGGCTGGTTCGGCTGGGGCAAGATGGCGGCGTGCGTGCCGTGTGCGTGATCGGGTTGGGTTTGATAGGCGGTTCCGTGCTGCGTGCCGCCGCCGAGGCCGGGCGCCCCACCTGGGGCGCGACCGCCTCGGCGGCCGAGACGGAAGCCGCGCGGGCGGACGGCTACACCGTCGCCGACAGCGTCGAAGCGGCCTTGCGGCGGGCGGCCGACGAGCAGGCACTCGTCGTCCTCGCGACACCGCTACCGGCAGTGCGAGAGGTACTCCGTCAGGTGACCTGGCATGCCCCGGACGTGTGGCTGACCGACGTTGTCAGCGTGAAGGAGCCCGTGGCCGACGAAGTGCGTCGCCTGCTGCCGGCCGCCCGATATGCCGGAGGTCACCCGATGGCGGGAACCTCGGCGTCGGGCTGGTCCGCCGGCAGCGCGACACTCTTCCGTGGCGCGGCCTGGGTCGTCACCGCCGAGGACGAGACCGACCTCGCGGCATGGCGGGAGTCGGCGGAGCTCGCACTGGACTGCGGCGCCCACGTGGTACCCGCCTCCGCCGCCGAGCACGATTCGGCGGTGGCCCGGATTTCGCACCTGCCGCACCTGCTCGCGGCGGTCCTGGCCGCCGTGGGCTCCGACGGCGGCCCGCTGGCACTGTCGCTGGCAGCCGGATCTTTCCGGGACGGAACGCGGGTGGCGGGAAGCTCTCCCACACTCGTCCGCGCCATGACCGAAGGGAACCGGGCCGCGCTGCTGGACGCGGTGGACGACGCGCTCGGGCGGCTCGGCGCGGCCCGGGGGTCACTCGCGAGCACCGGCTCCCTGAAGTCCACTGTGGACTCCGGCCACCACGCGCACGCCGCGCTGGAAGCGCTCGGTGCCGCCGAGCGCGAGCGCACCAGCGTGCGCCTCGACTCGGCGGACGCCGCGCGGCGGTTGCGCGCCATCGGCGCACGCGGCGGGCGCGTCGTCAACCTCAGCGACGGCGAAGCCGTCGCTGAGGTGCCGACGGCCGGCGCGTCCGCCGGGCCGGCCGGAGGCCCGGGCGGCGCCTCGGCCGGGGATGCCTCCGGCGAGCGGTAGTGCCGGCTCGCCGGAATCGGCCAGGATGGTCGTATGCCTCGTGCGTTGCTGCTCGACGCCGCCCGCACGCCGTTCGGCCGTTACCGGGGCGGCCTGTCCGGTGTCCGCGTGGACGACCTCGCTGCCCTACCCATCGCTGAGCTGCTGAAACGCCATGCTGGCGGCGGGACCGGCAGGCTCGATCCCGCGTGCATCGACGACGTCGTCTACGGCAACACCAACGGGGCTGGGGAGGAGAACCGCAATGTCGCCCGGATGGCCGGGTTGCTGGCGGGCCTGCCGCACACCGTTCCGGGGGTCACGGTCAACCGCCTGTGCGGCTCGGGCGGGGAATCCCTCGCGCAGGCCGCGCGGCTGGTCCGCGCCGGCGACGCCGAGCTGGTGCTGGCCGGCGGGGTCGAAGGCATGAGCCGCGCACCGTTCGTCATCCCCAGGACCGAGCAGCCGTTGCCGGACCAGATGGAAGCCGTGTCCACGACACTCGGTTGGCGCCTGGTCAACCCGAAGATGCTTCCAGAATGGACGGTCCCGCTGGGCACGGCCGCCGAGCAGGTCGCGGTCGAGCTCGGCATCAACCGCGCGGAGATGGACGCGTATGCGTTGCGCTCGCACCGCCGTGCGGCGGCTGCCTGGGATGCCAGCCTGCACGACGGGTTCGTGTTCCCGGTGGCGACCCCGAATGGCGGCGCGGTGCGTCGAGACGAGTCGGTACGCCCGGACACCAGCGAGGCGAAGCTGGCGAAACTCCCGCCGGCCTTCTCCGAGGACGGCCCGGTGACGGCGGGGAATTCGTCGCCGCTGAGCGATGGCGCGCTGGCAGCGCTGGTCGGGACCGAGGAGTATGCCGAGCGCCTCCGGGTCGAGCCGCTCGGTGAGGTCATCGGCAGCACGACCGCGGCGGTGGAACCGCACCGCTTCGCCCTCGCGCCGGTGCCCGCGATCAACCGGTTGCTCAAGCGGATCGGGGTGACCGCCGAAGACGTGGATCTGTGGGAGGTGAACGAGGCTTTCGCCGCCGTCGTGCTCTCGGTGCTGCACCACCTACCGGACATCGACCGGGAACGGGTCAACGTGCACGGCGGCGCGATCGCCTACGGGCACCCGCTCGGCGCGTCGATGCCCCGAACCATCATCGACGTGTGCCGGCACCTTCGGCACCGTGGAGGTGGCCTGGGGATCGCGGCCGCCTGCGTGGGCGTCGGGCAGGGCATCGCGCTCGCGGTCCGCGTCTAGTGCCCGGCCAGCACCGCAGGGGAAAGGCCGCCCTGCGCGGGGGCGGCCTCTCCATGAGCCGCTCCGACCACTGCCGAGCCGGGCGGCTGGTGCCAGGCCCGCGCTCACCAGCCCCCGGTCGGGCGGCGAAGTCTGACCTCGGGTGGGACGGAGAACCTAGCCCGGCCGGCGATGTTCCGCGCGCCGGTGCTCCCTCGAATGGACCACGCTAGTCCGGTATTTCGCCGATTCGTGTTATTCGCATCCAACCGCATTTTTCGCGCGCAACCGCTAATCGATCCTCCAATCGGCCAATCCTATACTCGAAAGAAATCCGCGAAGAATGACGCTACTCAGCGACTTAAGCTTTCGAACGCCACAATAAACCGGAGTATCCGCAGTTCACAAGCATGATCAGATTGCCACAAAGTGTACGTACGAGATCTTACAACGGTGTTGTCCAGCCAACTGTGTTAAAGCGGATTTCGTTGTCGGACACTTTGAGGTGAATAGAGCGGTCCTCATCGAGCACCCTGGCTCGGCCCTCGGTAACCATAGAGGAGCCCCGTGCAGATCCCGGCGACCAGTCGGCGAAACAGCCCGGAGAACACACACACCACAGAAAGGAAACACATTCCTATGCGTTCCCTTACTCGTGCACTCGCGGCGACTGCTCTGGCGTTCCCCCTGGCTCTGGCCGGTGCCGGCGCCGCGCTCGCGGACGACATGGACGGTGGCATGGACACCATGTACTTCCACCAGGCCCAGGCATACCACCAGCAGGGCTCCGATCAGGGTTCCTCCGATGCGGCCTACCTCCCGTACGGCAAGCACAGGAAGCACCACGAGCACGCCAGCCACGTGAACCAGAACTTCGGCAACGAGGAGGAAGGCGTCGGCCAGGGCGGTCTCATCGGGCTCTCTGGAGCCGGCCACTGACGCGTTTCACGCTTGCGAGGACAGCGGTTCACGCCGCAAGGAAGAGGCTCCGCCGATGTGCGGAGCCTCTTCTCATGCCCTGCCCGTTCTGTCCGCAGCAGACCGGTGCCCCAGATTTCCCACCCACGCGGCGAGGAGCGAAGCGGCGATGATTCCGGTGCGTATACAGGATGTAGAGCAGCGGGAATCCCAGCCACCCAACCGTCACGCGGTAGTTGATCCCGCCCCCGGGCGGACCAGCAGCCAGTCGAGGACCAGCACCAACGGCATGATCCGGTGCACCACAGTGTTCACCCAGGGCAATGATGGGTCCGATCCGCCGCTCGTGCCGTCCAGTAGCAGCGCGTAGACCACCCCGGTCGTCGCCATGTAGACCGTGGCCCCACCCCGTAACCACGCCCGACTGCCCTCCGACTCGAACGTATTGGGCGCGAGGGCCAGGCCGAGCAGCAGCACGCTCGCGCCGACGTTGCTTAGGTTCGTGAAATAGCTGAAGAAATTGGCGGCGCAGAAGTGCGGCCCGCCGGCGTGGTAGAAGAAGTTGAAGCCCACCGCACCCAGCGCTAGGAGCGCGAAGAACCCCCGCGGGATTCGGACATACCACTGCTCAGTTACGACCCCGGCTGCCGGCTCATCGACCTAGTCACGGGTATACACGAAGATTCTTCATTTTGGATCTCGTGTCACCTCCTGCACGGCCGATCAGCGGCAGCCGGGAGACATGGGGAGGTCGCCTACATGACCACGTCGGCGCTGGGTGGGCGGTAGTCGACCTCCTTCTTGCTCGCTTCGTCGAGCTCAGCGGGCGTCAGCAGGACCACGGTCCTGGTCCGCACCGCCCCCGTGGCGGCGACCGTCAGGGCCACCGACGCGGCCGTGGCGTTGTCCGGCAGCTCGACGACGAGGTAGACGTCGTCCTCGCCGAATCCGAAGTAGAACGACTCGACCTTGCCGCCGAGCCTGGTGACCATGCTCCGCACGGCGTCGAGTCGCGCGGTGCCGCCCTGCCTGAGCAGCCCCTTGATCCCTTCGGACTGGTAGTTCGCGACGATCATGTATTTCGGCATTGCGATCACGCTCCTATAACGCACGCATCACAATGCAGATGATTACGCATCGAATTCAATCGCGCACGATGCGACGCAAATCGCGGATGGACAGGGCCAGAACTGCGCCGACTAGGTACCAAACTAGGTGTATTCCACGGTGTCGCCCGTACCCGCGTACGTGAGCCTGGACACCATCCGAGCAGGTCAGGACGAGCAGCAGCCCCGATGATCCGGTTCTGGCCGGCCGGTTACCCCGAAAAGCAGCTTCCCCGAGCGCACTTTCCCCCGATGAATCATGGATATGCCTACCGAAAACACGGTTACCCCCGAAGAATATCCACAGACTGACGTCACGAGCCCAGTGATCCGAAACGCGCGTACGGGTGCACGCGGCCGGCACCGCGCGTCCGGGCGCCACCAGGCAGTGAGCTGGCGACCAGAGGTGTCCCGCCCCGGGATTCCGGGTCGCCACCGAATGGCGAACCAGCCGGCACCGGCAGCGAGCCCGGTCGCACCACCGAACCGCCTCTGGCTCATGCCTGTCGACGATCGGCAGCGTGTCGAGCTCGGCGGGCCCGTACCCACCGCCGACGGCGGGCGGTCCACCGCGCGCTGGCAGAAGGCACAGGCGGGTGCGCTGCTGGGCGCGTTGGGCGCGGTCATCGCCTTCGCGCCCACCCCATCCACCACCGAACTGCCTGGTCAGGTGGCTTCCGCAGCGCGCATCGCCCCCATCGCGCCACCCCCGCCCGCACCGCCGTCGGCGACGGTCCAGGCGGCGCCCGCACCAGCTCCGCCGAGCCAGGACAAGCCGAAGGACTCGTCGTCAGGCAAGGAGTCCGACGGGGGCAAGAAGGACGATGCGAGCAAGAGCGACAGCGGCTCGACCGACTCGAAGAAGAGCGACAGCGGCTCGGACGCGCAGGTCAAGAAGGCCGACGAGTTGATGCCCGACGGGCTGATGCCCGGAGCGGATCAAATGGCGCGGTGGATCAACACGGCGCTGAAGATCCTTCGGGACAACGGCGTCGACACGTCCAAGATCAACGCGGATGACATACGCATGATCATCAACCACGAGTCCGGGGGCAACCCGAACGCGGTCAACAACTGGGACTCCAACGCGGCGAAGGGCACCCCGTCGAAGGGCCTGATGCAGGTCATCGCGCCGACGTTCCAGTCGTATGCGCTGCCCGGCCACAAGGACATCATGGACCCGGTGGACAACATCATCGCGGGTGTCCAGTACTCGCTTTCGCGATACGGCTCGCTCGACAGCGTGCCGGGCATCTCGGCCCTGAAAGCCGGTGGGAGCTACATGGGCTACTGAGGACCGGCCTGACGGCCAGCGGTCGCAGGGCACCTCAAGCCGGATCGTTCCGGGCGTGCGGTGTCCTGCTGCCGCTGTCAGTCGGCCCGGCTCCCGCCGCTCATCCACGCGGCGATCTGCGCACGGGAGGTGAATTCCAGCTTCGTCAGGATGTGCTGCACGTGGGCTTCGGCGGTGCGTTGGGTGATGAACAGCCTCTTGGCGATGTCCCGGTTGCTCAGCCCCTGAGCCACCAACTCGGCGATCTCCCGTTCGCGCTTCGTCAGCGGCGAGACTTCGGCGGGCGCCGTAGGGGTCTTGGCCGCCGGACGCCGGGTCTCCAGGGCGAAGTCGATCGCGGCCTCGGCGGGCATCTCGTGGCCGCCGGCGAAGCCCCGGTCGAACCGCCGGTCACCGAGCGCGGATCGGGCGCGGGACATGTACTCGTCGTTGGCTGCCTGGTACATCGCGTACAGCGGGGACGCGCCGATCGTCTGCCACATCGCGTCAGCCGCGCCGAACAGCGTGGCGGCACGCTCGTGCCGGCCCTGGCTCTCCGCGATCCAGGCGAGCGTGTTGAGCGCGAACGCCATCCCCACCTTGTTGTCGACCTCGGGCTGCGGTCGCAGCGCTTCCTTGCCCGCCTCCTCGGCGCGGTCCAGGTTGTGGGCCACCAACTCGGTCTGGGACAGCGACCAGTACGCGCACGCGCGCCAGCACAGCTCCCCGAGTCCCATGCACGTCGTGATGGCTCCGTCGAGCACCTCGACCGCGCGGTCGTGCTCATGGTTGACGCCCAACGCCAATCCCAGAAAGAACTTCGCGTACAGCTCCCCCCGGAGCTCACCCGCCGCCGCGAAGCGCCGCACCGCATCGTCCAGTCGGGGGACGGCCTCTCCCGGCTGGCCGTCGAACAGGGCTTTCGCCCCCAGGGTGAGGATGGAGTACGCGATCTCGCGCTCCACGCCGAGCTGGTGGGCGAGGGTCGCCGACTCCGTCAACAGCGGGACCGCCCCCGCGAAGTCCCCCTGGAACAGCGCGAACCAGCCACCCACGCGCAGCGCGGTGGCGCGCTCCGGCGTGGGCTCGGGAGCGGCTTCGAGCGCCTCGGTGATCCAGTACCTGGCTTCCGCGTCGATACCCCGCATCCACCAGTACTCTTCGATCTCCGCCAACATCCGCAGGCCCACGATCGCTTCACCGGTCTCGGTGACACAGAATTCCAGTGCTGCCCGCAGGTTGGCGTGCTCGCGGCGTAGCCGGGCGACCCAGCCGGCCTGGTCCGGCCCCAGCCACTCGGCCGCGAAACGCTCGGCCAGTCGCGCGTACCAGTCCCGATGGCGCCGCGCGACCGCGGTGCTTTCCTCCAGCGCGGTGAGCTTTTCCTGGCCGTACTGCCGGATCGTCTCCAGCAGCCGGTAGCGCACCGCCTGATCGTGCTCCTCCCGAGCAAGGATCGACTTGTTCACCAGCGAATCGATCACGCTGACGACGTTCTCTGGCCGCAGGTCACCATCGACGACAACGTGCTCAGCGGCGGCCAGGTCGAAACTCCCGGAGAACGTGGACGTGCGCGCCCAGGCCAGCTGCTCCTGGCGGGTACACAGGTCGTAGCTCCAGCCGATCAGCGCGTGCAGCGCCTGGTGCCGGGGTGGCCCTCGGCGGGTGTCCGCTTCGAGCAGCTCGTAGCGCTCGCCGAGTCGTTCCTCGATCTGCTCCAGCGACAGGCCGCGCAGCCGCACCGCGGCCAGTTCGATCGCGAGCGGGATACCGTCCAGCCGGTGGCACAGCCGTAGCAGCGCCGCGGACTGCCGAGGCTCCAGTTTGAACTCCGGCAGCACCTGCTTGGCACGGTCGATGAACAACCGGATCGAGGCGTACTGTTCCAGGACCTCTGGCGTGGGGAGTTCCTCGGGCGTGGAGGGCAGCGGGGGAACCGGAAGCGGGCCGACCGCCAACGCGATCTCCCCCGGCACGCCCAGCGACTGGCGGCTCGTAGCGACCACGCGAACCCCGGGGCACGCCCGCACGAGGGTGTCCACGAACCTCGCGCATTCCGCGAGCAGGTGCTCGCAGTTGTCCAGGACGAGCAGGAGCTCGCGGCGTTCGAGATGCGCGAAGACGACCTCGGAAGCCGGGCGCGCGGACTGGTCCCGCAGGCCGAACGCGGCGGCGACCTTGCTCGCCAGCAGGCTGCCGTCCCGCAGGTCCACGAGGTCGACCCACCACGCGCCGTCGGGGAAGAAGCGCCGCTGCAGGCTGGCCGCCACGTGCAGAGCCAGGCGGGTCTTGCCCACACCTCCCGGTCCGACGAGCGTCACCACACGAGATGACGTGAGTATCTGCCGCATCTGGCTGATCTCGCGGCGCCGACCGACGAAGCTGGTCAGGTCGCCCGGAATGTTGCCGAGACGCTCGCGGGAACGCGCCTCCGGTACGACCGTCATGTGACTCACGTTACCTGCGGGAACGCCGGATGACCCGGTGGAAACGCCGCATTCTGGCGGCCCGCTGTCCGTTCGGCGGATGTGAGCGGCGGCCTAGGGGCGCGAGGTGGTCCTGCGCGGGTCAAACGTCTCCGGTGAGGCGAAGCTGGCCGGGTCGCACGGCCCCCACGGCCACAGCGCCTACCAGCGGGTGGCAGTGGCCGCCGGGCCGGGCCCAGCCGAAGTGAACCGACTGACACTGTCCACTATGGCCTCGGGTGTGCACTACGCGCTCGTGACCAACGCCCCGGAACCTCCGCCCACTACGGGCGGACGCGCAGCGTGAGCTGGCGGCTTGGGCAGGCGGCACCTTCCGCTGAAACACGACGAGTGTGTCCACAGTGGTCCAGCAATCCCAAGCTCGCCGTTTCACAGCAGATTTGATTCCTGCCAGAGAACTTCCTCAGGTCGAACCGCCGTGTACGCGTATACCGCGACGGCCTTGTGTATACAACGGATCGGCAGGGCGGCATTGCGCGGGAAGACGAGTCCGTTTCTTCCCAGCGTCAGTTGTGGTGCTGCTGCGGTCGGATGCGGGGTGAACGTGTCCCAAGCCTGCCAGGTGTGACCGTCGAGCTTGAGCTGGAGGAAGTTCATCGCACCCCACCCGTCGATGGGGTCGGAGGCGATGCGCAGCCGGTTATCGGTTACCCGGGTCAATCTGCCACCGGGGTCGTCCTTGGGCCGCGCGATCATGCTCACGCTCCAGCCCCGAGCCGGGGTGTATCGAATACAGCCTCAAGAAGCTCGGTAAGCGCCTCGTCGTCGTCGGCGTGCCACAGGCGGCCGTTGACGGTCATGCTGATCGCGACCATGGACACTCATGCTTTCGAGTGAGTTGGCAGCCTACTAATAGTTAAACGTCGAGTCTGCCCTGGTTGCGCACCTCCTTCGCGCGGTCCACGGAGACCTGGGCTTGCTCCTGGAGCCTCTTGCTGTTCGCAGTGATTTCACGTGAAGAGCGGATCGCCTGCTGCACCCGTTCGCGCTCGGGTGAGTCATGGTCTTGTGGGCCGAAGTCCGGTGCGTGCTTCTCGGCATCATCTTGGTGCTCGACGAGCGCTTGTTCCTCCTCTCTCCGGGCATCCGCTACCTCTGAGTTCACTTCGCGTTGCTCGCTGCGCGCCCGCTCGTCCTCGTTGTGCCCTGGCTGGGTCTCCATGCCCTAAGGCTGCGCCACGCTGGTGGGTGCGGCAAGGACCGTAGGGCGGCTACCCCCTGAGGAACTCAGTTGCTAACCGGGTTCCCCGAGGAGGGTGAATGTCGTGTGGTCAGATGTGCCCCAGGGCGACCTGGCGTCCTCAATCAGCCCTAGACCGGAGTCGCGGGCGTCCTTCCAGATTTACCGGCATCCAGACGGATGTTTCCGGCTACAGTGACGCGCACTCGCTTGGGTGACCGCTGAGGAAGGGACGCGTCTGATGACAGCAACGAGTCCGTCAGAGCCTTTGGCAGGCGTCGGAGCAACCGCGATCGGAGTGGCCCTGATCCGCGCCAGGGAGACCGACCGGGCTGACCGGCTGTACGACGATCCCTACGCACATGCCTTCGCCGACGCCGCGCGAACCGCATTCCTCGATCCCCGGGCACCGGCTGATGCCGCGGATAGGTGGGCGACTATTGAGCGACTGGTCGACCCGTTCTACGAGTGGCGGACCGTCAGCGTCCGTCTCGTTGACGACCGCGTCCGCGACTGGATCGCCGCCGGGTGCGAACAGGTGGTTGTGCTCGGCGCCGGCCTCGACACCCGGGCGTTCCGGCTCCCCTTGTCGCGTGAGCTCCAGTGGTTCGAGGTCGACCTGCCAGACATGTTCGCGTTCAAGGAGCCAGCGCTGGAACGACTCGGGGCAGTGCCGGCATGTGACCGCCGCGTTGTCCCAACCGACTTGCGCGCGGACTGGACGACCGCGCTGCTGGAGGCAGGGTTCAGGCCCACCGTGCCTACCGCGTGGATCGAAGAGGGCGTGATCGGCTACCTCCCTCAGGATCAGGCGGAGGGGGTAGCAACGACCGTCACCGCACTGTCCGCATCAGGCAGCCGCTTCAGCACTCCGCGTTTCGAGGTAAATGAGGACCAGCCGCACTATCAGAAGCTCAAGCAACTGGCATTCGACAAAGGCCGCGCGGCGCCACCCTTGCGCGGGTTAGGGCCGGACGCCGAACACTGGCTGAACCGTTACGGCTGGCAAACCGAGTTCCGCACCTGGGATGAACTGATCAAACCTTTCGGTCGACCAGTGGCATCCGGCAATCCCGACAACGGCACCATCCTCGCCGTGCGCGAATAGCCGCTGCGCTGGTCCCGACGTGCAAGGCGTCCGCATGCCGAGGTAGTCCCAGCCACCCATCGGCAGCGGCAGCTCACAGAGGCCGGCGTTCGAGACGCCCGACTGCATGGCGCACGTCATACCGCCGCCACCATCCTGCTGCTGCTGAGGGTGCCGCCCAGGGCCTTCATGGAAAACATGGGCTGGTCCAGCATGGACATGCTCAAGCGGTACCAACACGTCACTGAAGCGCTCCGACGCGACGTCGCCGAACAGATCAACGGCTACTTCTGGACCCGCGAACAAGGCTGAAGATGAGACGAAAGAGGCCCGGAGATTCACGCTCCGGGCCTCTTTTCGCTGATCACAAGGCTGGGTGTTGTCAGCCGTGGGAACAGGGCGTGTTGCTAGCCATCCTGGTCGTCCAGGTCGTGCTGGTCGGGGTCACACTGCCTTTTCGGGTTTGCAGGGCTTTTCGGGTTTGCAAGGCTTTTCCGGTTTGCAAGGCTTTTTCTCTTTGCAGGGTTTGTCGATCGCGATCCCGATAAAGTTCGGATTGTTGAAGCCGGGAATCGTGTCGACCACCTGGTTGGTGTTCGTATCGATTACCGAGACCGTGCCCGTACCGTTCTGGCGGTTTTCTGCGTTGACGACGTAGAGGTGACCGGCATCCGGTGTGACCGCGATACCGCGGGGATTATTGCCGACGGGGACGGTGGCGATCACCTGGTTGTTCGCCGTATCAATGACGAACACGGAGCCCGGGCTCCTGAAGTTGGTGACGTCGACGCGGGTGCCATTCGGCGAGACCACAACACCCTCCGGACTGCCGCCGACGGTGATGGTGTCGACCACCTCGTTGTTCGCCGTATTAATCACCGACACCGTGCCGTCACCACCGTTGGCGACGTAGACACGGGTGCCATCCGGGGTGACCGCGAGCCCCCGCGGATTGACCCCGACGGCGATGGTGTCGACTACCTCGTTGGTCCTCGCGTCAATCACCGACACATTGTTGTTACCGGAGTTGGTGACGTAAACGTGGCTGCTATCCGGTGTGACCGCGACACCACGCGGATCTTGACCGACGGGGACGGTGGCGACCACCTGGTTGGTGTTCGTATCAATCACCGACACGTTCTCCGAGCCGATGTTGCCGACGTAGACGTGTTTGCAATCCGGCGAGACCGCGATGCTCTCCGGGTCGTCGCCGACGGGGATGGTGGCGACCACCTCGTTGGTCCTCGCGTCAATCACCGACACCGTGCCCGTCGGGGACTCACCAGCGTTGGTGACGTAGACGTGGCTGCCGTCCGGGGAGACCGCGGCAGCGATCGGAAGGCGGCCGACGGGGACGGTGGCGACCACGGTGTTGGTCGTCCTATCAATCACCGACACGTCGTTCGTATTGGCGTTGGGGACGTACGCCAGCGGGGGGGCCTGAGGGTTTTGCTCCGAGGGGGAAGAACTCCCGGCGGCGGACGGATGCGGGGCCGCAGCAGCGTGCGGAGCCATGGTGAGCGCTGGCAGGGCCAGGCCCCCCACCATGACCAGCACCGCCATCCACAGCTGCAACCACGACCACCGTGGGGACCGAACCCCCGGACCATGACACGCGCCAGGCTGCGTGCCGCTGCAATTGATCATCAACAAAACTCCCCTCCGAGATAGAGCAGTCCGCAGCCGACACCCACAACGACAAATGCAGACCGCAACTAAATGATCACAAAGAGGAAGGTAAGACGCTCAGGCAAACCCCGCCCGCCGACAACTCACGCCAGCCAAGAAGATCACACAAAAGCCTTGCGATCACACCACCGACCCAAGCCATGACCACGATCGAAATCATCAACACGAAACCCACGCGGTGTTGATCATTGTTTGTCGACGCTCGGAGCGGTGTTGAGTTCTTGGTTTCCCGCAGAATTGATCTTGCCGGTTTTGATCTTCGCATATGGGAAATGTGGATCAACCCTCCACCTGGCCTCCGATTTCCGGGGAGCATCCCGAACGCCGGCAACCACTCGCGGCAACATATCGGGAATGCCGGTATCGCGCGTGGCCAGATCGTGAACCCCGCCCGGGGAGCCGCCAGTTCTTGCGCCATGGGCTGCGGCTCAACCCGGGCAGTCCTCGTGCTGGCGCCGCAGGATCGTGGTTTCGATCGGGAGCCTCCAGTGAGGCATGTCCTCATCCCGGAGACCCAAGTGAGGTCCCGCCGCCAGCGAGCGCTGGGGGTTTCGCTGCTGGTATCGGTTTAGTACGACAGCGACACAGTGAGATCTTGAGGCAGGCCGTGGTCATGGACGGGGCCACCTGTGCTTGGTGTCTGCTGCGTGGTAGCGCGAACGCTCACACTCGATCGAGGCATTGTCGTCTTCCTTTGTAGCGCCCATGGGGGACAGTCAACTTGCTGCCCGGCCAGTTGACTCCCAACGTGAAGTGCGCCCGAATTGAATGGGGTGACGCGGCGGAACTAATTCGCCTGTTGTCATCTCTGATCCGCTAAGGAAGGTTCGCCGAATGCACCGTGCTAAGCGTGTGATCGCCGTAGCTGCCCTGGGACTGCCTGTGCTCTTCGGCGCTGCTGGCGTCGCCAACGCAGCCTCGACGGACAGCGGTAGCAAGCCTGCCGCGCACAAGCACCACCACAACAAGCGGCACGACGTGGACCAGAAGGAAGAGAACGCGACCAAGCAAGACAACGACAACGACCAAAAAATCAATCAGTTCAACGTCGGTGACAAGGGACACCAGAACGCTTTCGAGTTGAACGACCAGAAGAACTCGAACAGCACCGACCAAGACCAAAAGGCCGACGAGGGCAAGAAGGATAAGGACTCCGACGACTAACGGACCATCGAGATCATTCCTCCATGCGGCGTGGCTTGGCCCCCTTCAGCGGGTCAGGCCACGCTTTACTAGGTGGGACGGCTCTACCTTTAGGACCTTTAGGAGGGCGTTTCAGGCGGTTCGGGTTTCACCACGGCAGGAAGCGGAGCCGACCGATGCGCTGTCGCCCTCGAGCAATGCTGGGAACCTGCCAATCAGGTGGGGCGTCATACCTTCCCAGTGATCGATATGGCCGACGCGCGAACGTCGACCCGAGAAGGTACGACCTGATAATTAGGGTAGTCCCTGCCTTTGCCGCCGGCGGGACGCGGGGTCCGCGGCATCCCGTGACGGTTGGTCGGCTCGCTGAGATCACGTCGTGCCGTTCCCATTAGCGGCGGAAAATGACTGGTGGGTGTGATTGCCGTACAGCAACCACACCCACCATTATGCGTCCTGGTAGCCCTTCCTGGTTGTGGAATGAGCGCCACACTGGGAGCTGTCACCCCGGGATAGGGCGTGCTGCTAGGCGCCCTGGTCTCCAGAGCCCTGCTGGTCGGAGTCAGATGGCTTTCCGGGTTTGCAGGGCTTTTCGGGTTTGCAGGGCTTTCCGGGCTTCTTCTCCTTCTCGGGCGTGATCGCGATACCCCACGGTCCTTCGAAGCCTGGGATGGTCTCGACGGTAGTATTGGTGTTCGTGTCAACCACCGACGTCGTGTCGTCGAAGAAGTTGGTCACGTAGAGGTGACCGGCATCTGGGGTAACCGCAATACCCATCGGTCCCTCACCGACGGTGATGGGCTCGGGTTCCACGGTGTTGTTCGCCGTGTTAATCACCGACACCGTGTTCGAGCCGGAGTTGGTGACGTCGACGCGGGTGCCATTCGGGGAGATCGCGATAGCGAACGGGGCCTGGAATTGGGGGTTGGAGAGGGTCTGCACGCTGTTGGTCGCCGTATCGATCACCGACACATTGTCTGAAGAGTTGTCGGCGACGTAGACGTGCCTGCCATCCGGGGTGACCTGGATACCCATGGGGAAGGCGTTGGGGATGCCGAGGGGGATGGTGTTGATCACGGTGTTGGTGGCCGTATCAATCACTGACACGTCCTGCGAACCGTTGTTGCTGACGTAGACGCGGCTGCCATCTGGAGAGATCGCGAGATAGCGTGGGAAGTCGCCGACGGGGATGTCGCGGATCACAGTGTTGGTCGTCGCGTCAATCACCGACACCGGGCCGTTCGCGTCGGAGTTGCTGACGTAGACGCGTTTGCTATCCGGCGAGACCACGACCCCTTCCGGTGAGCTGAAGCCGGTGGGGATGGTGGCGACCACGGTGTTCGTTGCCGTATCGATCACCGACACCGTGTTGTCACCGGTGTTGGTGACATAGACGTGTTTGCCATCAGGCGAGACCGCGACACCGCGCGGACCCCCGCCGACGTGAATGGTGTCGACGATGGTGTTAGTCGCGGTATTCACCACCGACACCGTATCCGCAGGCGCGGTATTGACGACGTAGGCAAACGGGGGAGCCTCCGGCTTGCCCCCCCACCGGGCGGAAGGCCCCCCAGCGGCCGAAGGGTGTGGGGCCGCGGAGGCGTGCGGGGCCATGCCAACCGCCGGCAGGGCCAGGCCCCCCACCATGACCAGCACGGCCATCCACAGCTGCAACCACGACCACCGCCGCAACCGAATCCCTGGACCATGACACGCGTGTGCCTGCGTGCCGCTACGTGCGATCATCGACAACTTCCCTCCAAGACAAGACGGCCTGCGGCCCACGCCCACAGCGACAAATACGGACCGCAGTCAAGTGATCACAGAGAGGAAGGCTAGGAGAATAGGGCGTATCTCGCCCACCGAAAAGCGAGTCCAGACGAGAAGATCACACAAAAGCTTGGCGATCACATCAAGCGCCAAGCCGCCACCATGATCAAAAATCTCAAGCCGAAACCCACACAGTGCTGATCATTGCATTGTCGGCGCCTGTGGGTGTGTTGAGGTCGGATTCGTATGTAATTGATCTCGGAGGTTTGATCTCTTTGCGTTGCTAGAAGTGGATCAATCATCCACCAGGTCTGTCACTTACAGGGAGCATTCGTGATAGCGGCAACCATTCGCGGCAACCTGCCCGGAAGGTCGTGTCGCACGTGGCAGATCGTGAAGCCCGCCCGGGGAGCCGCCAGTCCTTGGGCCGTGGGCGGCGGCTCAACCCGGGCAGTCCTCTGTTAGCGCCGCAGGATCGTCATAGCGGTGCCGATGTTCCCGCTCGGATCCTTGGATTCCGGACAGGTCCCCGGGCGGCGGCCGGCTTAGCCGGGGCCGGCGAAGATCGGTGTCGTTGATCCTGACAAGTCGATCTTCGTCAACAGCCGGGGTGGCTATGTCAACGCTCGAACCTCAACAACCGGTACTGGGTGCCGTTCCGCAGGCGGGCTGGGTTCGAGTGGGTAACGTTTCACACCTTCCGCAAGAAGGTAGGCACGCTACTGGACCGACTCGGGAACACAGGCTCCCCGTCAGGAGTCGGCCTGCGACATCCGCCTTGGGAGAGCGGGACAGCCGGCTTCCCGGCCTGCGCCAACGCGGGAAAGACCAGGTGGCAGGCCGACCTTGTCTCCCGTCGTCTGCCATCCATGTACATCGTCGTCCGATGTCGTGCGCCCCAGACGTTCCCCATGCATGTTGGGGCCTTGGCCCCTTCTCGAGCGCTCACTCCCCTAGTCCAACTCTGTGTAATGGAGACCGAGCCCTCCCGGTAACAACGGATCGCTATGCTCACTGGGGCTGATCATCAACAAGAGACGAAAGGCATGCCTTGCATCCCACCGCATCCGCTGCCTCCCCCACCGCCCGGAACGGCATGGGTACTGCCGCCCTTGTGCTCGGACTGCTGGCCGCACTCACTGGGTGGATCCCGATCGTCGGCATCGTCGCCTGGCCACTCTCGATTCTGGGTCTCGCCTTCGGCATCACAGGCATCCGACGCGCCAGCCGCTCGGAAGCCACCGACAGAGCCCAGGCCATCGCCGGCACCGTTCTGGCAGGGCTTGGACTGATCTTCTGCCTCATCTACGTCGCCGTGTTCGCTGCGTGATCGTTTGCCACTCTTTTTCGTTGTTGTGCGAGGAAAGGTAGGTAGACGATCTTGGGTGGGCCGGGCCAGAACACGGCTGCGACACCCGCCGTGAGGAGAGCGTTTCAGGCGACGCTTCTACCTGCGCCTATACCGGAAAGCGCAGGTGACAGGGCGATTTTGCTTGTCGTCGTTTGTCATCAACAAGCATCGTCTTCTGACGTGGTGTGCCCCAGATGTGCCCCACGCATGTCGGGTACTTGGCGCTTTACGTCGAGCAGGTGTCGCCCTGAACGGCGAGAAGTGTTTCCGTCGTTCGCTGATCGTTTTCGGTGTCCTGACGAACAACTGACGAACGGTGGCCTGGTCCCCTAGCAAGAGAGGGGCCCCATCGCCCGGACCGCAGCCGCAGCGGATCAGGCTCCGGAAGCCTGGCGCGAGAATACTTCCCAACGACCCGGCGCCGACGACGGCAGCGCTAGCGGTGACCGCCGCTGCCTGACGCCGACTGTAGGAGCCATCGCACCACGGTCCACCCGTGAAGCCCGCATCGCATATCACGGGCCCGGACCCTCGTACACCGTGCGTGCTTAGAAGTAGTTGGTGGGCTGCCAGTTGACTGTGGTCGGGCAGGCCGCCGCAATGGCGATCGTCTTGGACACCGTGACCGTTCTTGGTGTGGAGGTGGGTCGACTTGAGGAAGCGATCGTTGGCGGCAACGGTCACAGGACTCTCGGTGTGAACACCCCTACGACCTCACCGTCGAGCTGTCCGGTCTAGCGCTGACGTTAGCCGAGGTCCAGCGGCGCGTCCGTCGCTGCCACGAGCTGTACATGGACGATGGCTGACCAGTACCTCTCAGCGCCACAGCGGGTTGATTCCTGAGGTCGAGGTACGTCACGGAGTGTGCCGGCGGCCCTGGCGTCAGTACTGCTGGCCTTGGGGGACTGGCAGCCGTACCCGGATAGCTCCACGCTAGGGACAGAACCGGTGCTCCCGCAGTTGCCCAGGTGAGTGCGTGGCGGTGCGGTGCGCCGGCCGCAGCCAAGGAGGTGTGGAATCAGTCCAGGAGCATCGATTCGAGGGGGCCAGCAGGAGGAAACATGCTCGACCTCGACAGCGATGCGTTACAGGACCTATGGGAGCACGCGGCGGGTCCTGTCGCGTTGTACGACCTGAAGGGCCATTTCCTGGACGCCAGTCCGGGCATGTGCCGCCTGCTCGGCTACAGCCGCCAAGCCCTGCTCTCCATGTACCGCGACGAGATCGCCCACCCCAAAGACCAACCAGTCGATCTCGATGTGGTCCAGCTCGTGGGCGCGAGGATGGATAGTTACTCGGTAGAACGGCGGCTCCTCCACGCCGACGGCAGGGTCACTTGGGTACACGAGCACAACACGTTCATTAAGGATCCGGATGGCACGCCACTCTTGGTCGCGGCTTACCGGTACCCCCTCTGAGCTGGGCGCGCTCGGCAGGATTCGAACCTGCAACCTTCTGATCCGTAGGTCTCGGACTTACCGTTCGTCGGCATTCCTGCCACTCCTGCCATTTGCTTCGTCGCAGGTCACTGGAGCGGCTGGAACAGTGGGGGCAGGCTGGACGGGTGCGAACCGAGACGGGAACTGAGACGGCCCTAGCCTCCTATTAGGACAGATACCCGCGTCTCCCCCAGCTGTTACAGCACTTGGCCGTACAGCGTGTGTAAGGCTCGTAGGCGCCCGGCGGGAGCGGGCCGCGCCGCTCGGGTGCGCGGCCGGCCCGCCTGGTGGGTCGCACTTCCCCTGCGGACCCGCATATACCAGTATGAACGTATGTTCGAATCGTGTCCAGGGATGTGTGCCCAGAGACATGTACTCGTCCCGGGGTGCGTGCTGGTTGGTTGTGTATAGGCGGTCAGTGACCAAAGCTATTGAGTGCGCTGGGACAGCATCGCTGCCTGGCGCATCAGCTC
>JBPYFK010000011.1:0-61293 GCA_051984675.1 Pseudonocardiaceae bacterium
CCTCCCGGTACCGGCCCTGCGACGGTACCCACGCCTCGCAGTCGAACTTGCGCGCGGCGCTGCTGCCCAGGTCACCGGCGGCCACGTCGATCACCCGGTACGGCACCTCGACCTTGGCGAGCATCTCCTCCTGCCAGGCGAGCAGCCGCCGGTGCTCGTCGTACGCCTGCTCGGGACGGCAGAACGAGAACATCTCGACCTTGTCGAACTGGTGCACCCGGATGATGCCCCGGGTGTCCTTTCCGTAGGAGCCGGCCTCCCGGCGGAAGCACGACGACCATCCCGCGTAGCGCAGCGGGCCAGCGGACAGGTCGATGATCTCGCCCTGGTGATACCCGGCCAGGGGAACCTCGGAGGTGCCGACCAGGTAGAGGTCGTCCTCCTCCAGCCGGTAGACCTCGCTGGAGTGCTCCCCGAGGAAGCCGGTGCCGTCCATGATCTCCGGCTTGACCAGCACCGGCGGGATCATCAGCGAGAAGCCGGCGGCCGTGGCCTGCGCAGCGGCCATGTTCAGCATCGCCAGCTGCAGCTGCGCGCCGACGCCGGTCAGGAAGTAGAACCGCGCGCCGGAGACCTTCGCCCCGCGCTCGGTGTCCAGGACACCGAGCCGCTGGCCGAGTTCGAGATGGTCCAGGGGCTGGAAGTCGAACGTGGTCGGCTCGCCGACGTGTTTGAGCACGACGTAGTCGTCCTCACCGCCGGCCGGCGCCTCCGGCTCGACCACATTGGACAGTTTCTTCTGCAGCCGCAGCAGCTCGTCGTCGGCCTCGCCCTGCTCGGTCTCGGCCGCCTTCACCTGGGCGGCGAGGTCCTTGCCCTTGGCCAGCAGGGCCTCGCGCTCCTCGCCGTTGGCCTTGCCGACCTGCTTGCCGAGCGCCTTCTGCTCGGCGCGCAAGGTGTCCGCCCGGGACACCGCTGACCTGCGGCGCTCGTCGGCGGACAGCAGGCTGTCCACCAGGGACGCGTCTTCACCGCGTGCGCGCTGCGACGCACGCACGGCCTCCGGGTCTTCGCGCAGCGCCTTCAGGTCGATCACAGCAGGTCAGCGTAGCTCGTCCGGCGTAGGGGACTCAGTCCGGGTGCGCCTTTCTCCGGCCTCACCCGCACGCCGCGTAAGCGGCGGCCCGCAGATCGCGGTGCAGCTGCGGCGGCTCGGGGCTGCCGAACATGCGTTGCGTCAGCACGATCACGGTGAGGTCGTAGTAGGGGTCGACCAGCCAGG
Source organism: Pseudonocardiaceae bacterium (assembly GCA_051984675.1). Lineage (GTDB taxonomy): Bacteria > Actinomycetota > Actinomycetes > Mycobacteriales > Pseudonocardiaceae > JBPYFK01. The sequence goes on from JBPYFK010000011.1 coordinate 1,223, forward strand.
TCGTGCCGAAGCCACCGTCCCACCCGTAGGAGCCGTCGTCCTGCACCGCCTGGCCGAACCCCCAGGATCGGCCGGCGAAGAAGTCGGGCCCCAGACCGCCGCGTGCCTTCTGCGCGGGCGTCAGCTGGGCGGTCGTCATCGCGCGGACCGACTCGGCGGACAGCACCGGGCCACCGCCGCGCAGCAGCATCCGCGCGAACGCGAGCAGATCATCGGCGGTGGAGATCAGACCCGCCGCGCCGTCACTGAATGCTGGTGGCCGGCTCCACGCCCCGTCCGGCGGGTCCGCGACGACCAGCCCCTCCGGCGTCGACATGTACGCGGTGGCCAGCCGGCCGCTGTCGGCCGTCCAGAACGCGGTGTCGTACATGCCGAGGGGCTCGAAGATCCGGGTGCGAAGGACGTCGGCGAACGGCTGGCCGGCTGCCCGCTCCAGCAGCACGCCCAGCACTTGGGCTCCGGTGTTGTAGAGCCAGCGCTGGCCAGGCTGAGTCAGCAGGGGCAGGGTGCCGAGGCGGGTGATCCAGGTGTCCGGGTCGGGCGCGACGTCGGGGTTCGGCGGTCCGAGCGTCGCCAGGCGCAGGTCCCCGGCCGCCCGCACCACCGGCCATGGCTCTGGCGCGGCGAACATCTCCATCGTCATACCGAAGCCGAAGGTGAACGTCAGCAGGTCTCGGGTGGTCACAGCGCGGTTCGCGGGGACCGTGTCCGTCAGCGGCCCGTCCATCCGGCGCAGGACGCGGCGGTCGGCGAGCTCCGGTAGCAGGCGGTCGACTGGTTCGTCGAGGCCGATCAAGCCCTCGTCGACCAGTGCCAGGGTGGCCGCCGCGGTGATCGGCTTGGTCGTCGACGTGATCCTGAAGAGCGCGTCGCGGGTGACCGCCCGCCCGCCTACCGCCAACTTCCCCAGCGTCTCGACGGACACCTCACCGCCCCGGGCGATCAGGGCGACCAGCCCCGGAACGCGGGTCGCCCCGACGTGCTGCTGGGCTACCGCGCGCAGCCGGTCAAGCCCGGCAGTGGTGAATCCCCCAGGTCGCATCGTGCCGGTCATCAGTTCCTCCCCCTGCTCGTCGCTGGTCACGACGCTAGGCGGGCGCGGAACACGCGTCTTCTCCAAACTTGCGCTTATTCCGGGGCGGGAATGCGGTGCGGGACGAACGCGGCGCCGTCGTCAGTGATCAAACCTGCGCTCTCGCGGATGCCGAGGCCGGCGGAGGCGTCGCCGACGACCCACGCGCCCAGCACCGGGCGCATCCCCTCGAACTCCGGCAACGGGTCGAACGCCTGGTAGACGAAGCCCTCCGCGCCGTAGACACCGCCGGTGGAGGTCTCCCACCCCGGAGCGACGATCTGGATGTTGCCGCCTTCCCGGCCCAGGCGCGGCTTGCGCACGTACTCCACCAGCGGTCCCGGCTGGTCCAGGAACGTCGGGAGCAGGTTCGGGTGCCCCGGATGCATCTCCCACAGCAGCGCCAGCAGCGCCTTGTTGGACAGCAGCATCTTCCACAGCGGCTCGACCCACAGCGTGCCCGGCAGGTTCTTCACCGCGTGCGCGCCGAACGGATCACCGACCATCCACTCCCACGGGTAGATCTTGACCACGGAGCGCATCGGCGCCTCTTCGAGGTCGACGAACCGCTCCAGCACGCTGTCCCAACCGATGTCCTCGATCGCCAGGCCCACCGTGTCCAGCCCGGCCTCGGCCGCCGTCTCCTGCAAGTACCCGGAGGTGAGGTGATCCTCGCCGGTGGTCTCCGCTGCCGACCACGTGAAGTGCACGTCCGTACCCGCCAGCCGGGTCCTGATCTCCGCCCACCGCTCGACGAGCTTCTCGTGCAGCGAGTTCCACTGGTCGTCGCCGTCGTGGCACTCGGTCAGCCAGTGCCACTGGACCACTGACGCCTCCAGCAGCGACGTCGGCGTGTCCGCGTTGTACTCCAGCAGCTTCGCCGGGCCGCTGCCGTCGTAACGCAGGTCGAAGCGCCCGTAGAGGTGCGGATCGCCGCGTTTCCACGACTCCGCGATGTGCGGGCCGAGCCACTCGGGGAAACCGAACTCGGCGTACCGCTCGGCGGTGATGACCTGCTCGACCGCGTCCAGGCACATCGAGTGCAGCAGTTCCACGTCAGCTTCCAGCGCCAGAACCTCGTCCAGGCTCAGCTCGTAGTGCACCGACTCGTCCCAGTACGGCCGCTTCGTTCCGTCCGCGTTGCGGGCGGGGATCCCGAAGACCAGTCCGAGCTCGGCGACCTTCTCCTGCCAGTCCGGGCGGGGCCGGCCCTCGCTGTTGCGCCGCACGGCCTCAGCTCCCGCTGCCGCTCTTGCCGCTGACGCCGAAACCGCCGCGCGAGATCGTTTGACCGGAGCTGGTCTTGACAGTCCCGCTGCTGGGGCTCGTGTAGTTCGGGTGCGAGATGGTCTGCCCGATTCCCGGGACGGCGTCACCGCTGGAGTAGCTGTACCGGTACTGGACGGGCCGACCGAACCGGCCGTTGGAGAACAGGAACGGCATCAGCCACATCTGGTGGGCCGAGTCGTAGTACCCGCCGTGCGTGCGCACGTAGTTCTCGTCGCAGTAGGCGTCGGGTTCGTGGATGACCTGGCCGTTGTCGGGGTCCGTGGCGACGCAGCTCGCGGTGTAGGTGTCGGACTCGCTGGCCGTGGCATAGATGGTGGCCAACAGCGCGACCACGCCGATGGTCGCGCCGCCCCCGATCATCACCCGCCGGCGCCGTTTCATGCGACGGGCGGCTTCAGCCTCCTGCTCCTGGCGCTGCTGCTCCGCCCGCTCGCGGGCGCGCTGCTCAGCGAGCGTGGGCGGGCGCGGCGAGGTCGATTCCGCGTCCTGATACCGGATCGTCCCCCGGGCCTGCCGATCATCGGCCGTCGGGCCGTTCTCCTCCGGCACCGGTCCGTCCGCTCTGGGTTCGTCCGCTCTCGGGCCGTCCGCTCTGGGTCCGTCGTCGTCCGTCAAAGCCCCCTCCTGTCAGCACGCCAGGGCCAGGCCGGCCCCGCGCCGCGCTCAACCTTAGCCGTCGTCGGCGTTTCCAGAACGGGTCTCGCGGAATCGACCGGCATGATGTGCTGGATGGTCCTGTCCGCCGGACCCCGGTCCCGGTCCCACAGCACCCGGCTCGCGATGGGTGCCGCGGTGGTCGGTGCCCTCGCCGTGCTCGCGCTCAGCGTTCTGCTGAACTGGCCTTTCGGGGATGGCGCCACACCCGAGATCTCCGACGCCCAGCCCGGCACCTGCCTGGACTGGAGCAGGTCCGACGCCAGTGACACCCACCAGGTCACCTGCGATCGGCCACACCTGTTCGAGGTGACCGGAACGGCCAGCGTGCGGCCGGAGTTCGGGGACGGCGCGGCCTTCCCGAACACCGAGCAGTGGCAGCAGCTCAAGCAACAACGCTGTACCAGCGCTTCCAGGGGTTTCCTGCACGGACGGCTCGACCCGCACGGACGGTTCAGCGTCGGCGCGTTCACCCCCGGCGCGGACGCGTGGGAGCGAGGCGACCGGACGTTGCACTGCGGCCTCCAAGAACCTGGTGCGTCCGGCAGGCTGTACCAGTTCACGGGTGCTGCCGCCGCCATCGATCAGTCGAACACCTACCCGACCGGCACCTGCCTCGGCATCAGCGGCACGTCGGTCACCGACCCCACCGACTGCGCACGGGCGCACTCGGTGGAGGTCACCGGCGTGGTCAACCTCGGGGTGCCGTTCCACGACCGCTACCCGGCAGAGCAGGACCAGGACACCTTCCTGGCCAGCAAGTGCACCGCGCTGACGGACCAGTACGCGGGAGGCCCCATGACGGCGAAGGCGAAGGGGCTGACCGTGTACTGGGACACCCTGGTCAGGGAGAGCTGGGACGCGGGCTCCCGCCAGGTGAACTGCAAAGTCAGCGCGCAGCTCCCGGACAACAGCGGGCTGGCGCCGGTCACCGGAAGCATCACAGGTCCGGTCCAGATCGGCAGGCAACCCGCGCTGGAGCAGCCGTCCGACGCGCGGCCGGGCGAACCGGCCGCCAGCAGCCGGTGACCTCCGCACACCAGAACCGCCCGAATTGGGCACACTGTTGAGTTACAGGCACCTGGGTTGCCGCCACAGGTTCGCAAGAAGAGGTGTCGCCGTGCCAGTGGAAATGACCGCGGTTCGCTTCGACGAGCTCGTCGCCAGCGCGCTCGATGACGTGCCCGAACAGTTGGCCAGCGCGATGAGCAACGTGGTCGTGCTGGTCGAGGACCGCAACCCCGACGAGCCGGACCTGCTCGGGCAGTACGTGGGCATCGCCCTGCCCGACCGGGACAGCAGCTACGGCGGGGTGCTGCCGGACCGGATCACGATCTACCGCGAGCCGCTGCTGGACATCTGCGACACCGAAGACGACGTCGTCGACGAGGTCGCGACGACGGTGGTGCATGAGATCGCGCACCACTTCGGCATCGACGACGACCAGTTGCACACCCTCGGCTGGGGCTGACCCGGCGTCTCCCAGTCCGCGGCGTCTCCCAGTCCGCGGCCTCTCCTAGTCCGTGCTGTGGTGCCTCTGGTTGGCGCCGTCACCGTGCGGGCTGCCGTTGCCAGGGTGCCCATCCCATAGCACGCAACGCCAGCCGCCGTGATCGCCGATGAGCGGATCGAGGACGATCAGGCCCGTGTTCGGCAGGTGCGTCGCGCCCGCCGCCCATCTGTCCACATTGGATGCCAAGTGCGCGGCGGCCAGCCGCAGCATCGCACCATGGCTGACCAGCACGACGACCCCGTCGGCGGGAGCACTGTCCACAGCACGCCGCGCGGAGGAGAGGAAACGCTCCAGGGCCTGGCGACCGGTCTCCCCGCCGGGCATCGACGCGTCGAGCTCGCCGCGATGCCAGCTCGCGTAGATGTCTTCGAACTTCTGGCGCGACCCGGGATCGTCGGCGCCTTCCAGCTCACCGACGTAGACCTCATGCAACCCGTCGAGCACGTCGACCGGCAGTCCGTGCCGGGCCGCCACCGGCTCGGCCGTCTGCTGCGCCCGCAGCGCGCGGCTGGCGTGCACGGCGACCAACTGCCCAGCTCCGACCAGCTCGCCGGAGCTGAGCCGGTCAGCCAGCCGTGTCGCCTGCTTCCGGCCCGCGTCGGTGAGACCCGGCCCGGGCGGGACCGTGTCCAGCGCCTGCCGCACGTTTGACGGCGTCTGGCCGTGCCTGACCAGCACGAGGCGCGGGCGGGCGGGACGGTGGGTACGGGCCGGATCGTCCGTCGTCATGCACGCTTCCCGTCGCGGATCTGGTTCAGCCACTTCACCGAGTTCTGGAACGCCTGCTCGGACGCCGTCGGACGCACCATCGCCGGCCTCCGGTCGGCCTTCGGGTAGGACCCGAGGAACTGGACCTCGCTGCACCGGCGATACAGCCCGGTCAGCGCGTCGCCGATCCTGGCGTCGGCGACATGCCCGTCGAAGTCGAGGAAGAAGCGGTACTCGCCAAGCCGGTCCTTGGTGGGCCGAGACTCGATGCGGCTGAGGTTGATACCGCGCAGCGACAGCTCGGACAGCATGTCGTTGAGCGCGCCCACCTCGTCCGCGATCACCGCCGCGATCGACGTGCGGTCCGCCCCGGTGGGCTCCGGCAGGGCTCCCGTCCGCCGCATGAGCAGGAACCGGGTCACCGCGTCGGGAGTGTCCGCGACATCGATAGCCAGCGCTTCGAGCGTCGCGAAACGCTCCCCGGCCAGCGGCGAGGCGATCGCCGCGTCGGCCTCCCCGGCATCGACGGCTGCTGCCGCCGCGGCCGTGGAGGCGGTCGTGACCGCCTTCGCGTCCGGCATGTTCTGCTCCAGCCAGCCACGCACCTGCGCGATGGCCACCGGGTGGCTGGCCACCGTGCCGACCTTGTCGGCCGGTGTACCCGGCCGCACGAGCACGTGGAAGCGGACCGGCAGCACGGCTTCGGCCACCGCGACCAGCGGATCGTCCAGGGTCAGGGCGTCGAGGGTCTCGGTCACCGAACCGTCCACGGAGTTTTCGATCGGCACCCCGGCTGCCATCACGTCACCGGCGCGGACCGCCCGCAAGGCGTGCCGGACCGACTCCGAGGGCACGAGTTCGGCCTCGAAGTCAGCGGTCAGTGCCCGGGTGGCCTGCTCGGCGAAGGTGCCCGGTGGACCAAGGTAGGCGATGCGCGGCACACACCTAGCGTAGAGGCTCGGGACGAACCGCCCGGTTCCGGCGGGTCGCCTGGAGTTCACCCGGGTTTGCCCGAACAGGTGGGCGCCCGGCAGCCCTGGTCAGGCATGCTCATGCCGTGGAGCCCCCGGGGTGCGACCCAATGCCACGCACGGAATCCATCGAAAGCGGGATGCGCATCGCACGATCGGTGCGAGGTGGATCACGAAGCCGTGGTGTGACCCAGCCAATTCCGCCCAGCGGGGCTTTCCTGTAATGCTGTGAGGGTGACCGCCGATTCGGAGCGCTCAATGGACGGAGCGGAACCGGAGTTGCGGCTCGTTCTCTGCGCACTGGACGAACCGTTAAGCGGGGCGTGGCGGGAGATCGCCGAAGCCCGCGACGGGATCGTCCTGCACCAGGGATCGGTGCTGGACATCCGGGTTGACGCAGCAGTCAGCCCAGCGAACTCCTATGGCTGGATGCGGGGAGGCATCGACGCGGTGTACGCGCGCGCCTTCCCCGAGGTCGAACAGCAGGTACGCAGCGCCGTCCTCGCCTACCACGGTGGCGAGCTACCCGTCGGGGAGGCGCTGGTCGTACCGACTGGTTCGCCCAACCCGATCTGGCTGATCAGCGCACCCACCATGCGCGAGCCGGGTGAGCTGCTGCCGATCGACACCGTCCACCCGTACCTGGCTGCGCGAGCCGTGCTGCGGCTGTGGCAGGAGGGGCAGTTCGAGAACGGCATTCGCATCCGCGATGCCATCCGGTCGATCGCGATGCCCGGCCTCGGGACGGGCATGGGCGGTGTGCCGCCCGAGGTGTGCGCACGTCAGGTAGCCGCCGCCTGGGACGAGGTCTTCGCCCGCGCCGACCAGGTGTGAGCGCACGAGTTCGTGCGACACCGCCCAGGCGGCGCGAGCGGCGACCTCGCGCCATCAGCGAACAGCTCGCGTCACTGCTGGTTTGGCGAGACCCGGCCCCGTCATCGACCGCCTCCCTCCTCAACTGTCGTTTCTGCCGGGTCCTCGCTGACCGTGACCGCGTGTTGAGCGACCGCCTCGTCAATGGCCCCGCCCTCGGCAGCTTCATTCGCGACGGCGATGCCCTCACCGGCTGCCTGCGCTGACAACGTGCTCGGAACGCTCGGAACACTCGGGGCGCCATCGACGCCCCCGGCGACGTCCCCGCTTACGTCTCCGGCCGCGCGAATCTCGACCTTGCGTGGACCAAGCGCCGGTCGGACGACGTCACGCACCCGCACCCGCAGCACACCACGGTCGTAGTCCGCCTCGACCTGCTCAGCGCTCACGCCCTTCGGCAGGGTGAATTCGCGCCGGAACGACCCAGTGCGGATCTCCCGGATTTCCCGGATGAGGACAGGGGAGCGTTCCACCGCGCCGGTGTCCTGCTCGCCCTGCGGATCTCCCCGGTCCGAGACGCGCTGGCCGCTGATCGTCAGCCGCCCCTCGGACACCTCGACGTCGACGTCGTTGGCCACGTCGACACCCGGGAGCTCGACCTTGATCACCACGTCGGGGCCGTCCCGCACGACGTCCGTGGCCGGCACAAAGGCTATTTCCGACACTTGCGCATTCCGGAAAGCGCGGCGCACCAGGCTGTCGAAGTCGCGATCCAACTGGCGCACCACGCTGTTGAACGGATCCCAGACCGAGTTGCGAACCGTGAGAGCCATGACGGCTTCCTCCTCTCTCAGCCGAGCCCTGTGCTCCGGCTTCCAACATCATCAACGATCAGTGCAGCAATCTTGTTTCTGATCTTAGCTTTAAAGTTGAGTCAATATGACTCAAGTAGACAGATTCAGCTGATCTTGTGACACTCCGGCGCGCGGTGCGGTATGCGGGTTAGTAACGTCGACCACATCCGGCCGTCCCGAGGAGGTCCGCTGATGCTCATTCGCCGGTTGGCTCGCCCACTGCTTGCGACGATCTTCATTTACGGGGGCACGCAGGCTCTCCGGTACGCCGAAGCGCACGCCAAGGCCGCCGAGCCTGTCCTGCGGAAGGTCGTCGGTGAGAAGGACCAGAGCACTGGCGAGGGCGGCCCGGAGACCCTTCCGACCGATCCGGTGACGCTGGTGCGCATCGACGCCGGCATCAAGATCGGTGCCGGCCTCGCTCTCGCCGCCGGGCGCTTCCCCAGGCTCGCCGCGACCCTTCTGGCCGGAAGCCTCATCCCGACCACCCTGGCCGGGCACCGGTTCTGGGAGATCGAAGATCCGCAGCAGCGCGCCGACCAGCAGATTCAGTTCCTCAAGAACACCAGCCTGCTGGGTGGGCTCGCGATCGCCGCCGTCGACACCGGCGGCAAGCCTTCGGCCGGGTACCGAGCACGTCGGCGTGCTCGCAGGATGTCCAAGAAGTCGCACGAGGCTCTGGGTGCCGCGAAAGCCGTGACCGCGACCGAGGTCGCGAAGGCGACCAAGGCTGGCAAGGCGCGAAAAGCGGGCAAGGCCGGTAAAGCGCGTAAAGCCAAGTCTTGAGCGAAGGCGGCCAACCCTTGGCCTGCGGGCACATCAGGTGACCCCTGCTCAGCACGGTCACCGCGCACAGCCGTAGCGTTGATGTCGTGACCGTGCGCGTGCTGCTCGTCGACGACCACGAAGTGGTTCGACGAGGTTTGCGTGATCTGCTCGACACCGAAGCGGACATCGAAGTCGCGGCCGAGGCCGGCGGCGTCGACGAAGCCCTGGTGCGAGCGCAGGCAGTCGCGGTAGACGTGGCCGTGGTCGACATGCGGCTACCTGACGGCGACGGGCTTGAGCTGTGCAAGAAGCTGCGCGAGCAGGCCAATCCACCACGCGTCCTCGTCCTCACCGCCTTCGACGACGAGCAGGCGCTCGTCGGCGCCATCAACGCGGGCGCGTCCGGCTACCTGCTCAAGCAGGTGCGCGGCCAGGATCTGGTCAACGCCGTGCGCGAGGTCGCGGCGGGCAGGTCGTTGCTGGACCCGGTGACCACCTCCCGGGTGCTGGACCGGCTACGCCGAGGCAGCACGCGCGAACCGGACGAGCTAGACACCCTCACCGACCAGGAGCGGCGCGTGCTGGAACTCATCGGGGAGGGTCTGACCAACCGGCAGATCGCCGAGCGTCTCTTTCTCGCGGAGAAGACGGTGAAGAACTACGTCACCTCCGTGCTGGCGAAGCTCGGGATGGAGCGCCGGACCCAGGTCGCCGCGTGGTTCGCCCGAAGGGAACAGGCGCGCTGAGCGAGTGACGGGATCGGCGTCCGACCAGCGCTACCCGCCTCCGTTGAGCGGGACTTCCCACGTCACGGTGGTGCCGCTGTCCGGCGACGAGGTGACCGTGCAACGGCCTCCGGCAGCGACCGCGCGTTCCTCCAGGTGGCGCAGACCGCGTCGGCTGACGTCACGGGGAATTCCGCAGCCGTCGTCGACGACCTGCAGGCGCAGGCCCTTCTCCGAGCGCCGGACGCGGACCAGGACCGTTCGCGCCCCGGAATGCCGGAGCACATTGGACAGTGCCTCGCGGAGCGCAGCCCGCGCGTGGTCGGCCACCGCCACCGGCACGTCAGCGAGGTCGCCCTCGATGTCCAGCACCGGCGGACGTCCGAGGAGGTCCCCGGCGATCCGCACCTCGGAGCGCATGGAGTCCTCCAGGTCCGGGGCATGGGGCGGTTCGTCCGGGTCGGCCGAGCGCAACGTGCGGACCGTCGCCCGGACCTCTGCGATCGTCTGGTCAAGCTGGTCCATCGTGTCGGCCAACCGCCGCGAGTCGGCTTCATCCAAGTGCGCGGCCAGCCGGCGGTGCAGTACCTCCAGCTGAACCCCGGCGCCGTAGAGGCGCTGCACGATCACGTCGTGCAGATCCCGGGCGATGCGTTCCCGCTCCTGGTAGACCGCCACCCGCTGGCGGGCCGTCGAACCTTCGGCCAGGACGAGCGCGAGGCCGGCCTGCGCGGCGAAGGCGGTCAGCACATCGACCGTGACTCGGGTGAACGTCCCGCCGCCGCGCCGCCGGTACACGGCCAGCGCGCCGAGCCGGCGTTCCCTGGTCCCGAACGGCGCGACGGCGAAGGGGCCGTAGACGCGCAGCGCCGGTGGTACGTAGGGAGCGGTGAGCGGGTCGTCGATCAGGTCGTCGACCACCACCGGAACGCCGCTGCGGGCCACCCGCGCGGCAGCCGAGCGCGCTGACAGGACCACGCCGACGGGATCGCTGAGCGGGCGCACCGCATCCGGTTCGCCGTGGGCGGCTTCGACGGTGAGCCGGCCATCGCCGGCGCTGACCATCACCAGGCCCAGATCGGCTTTGGTCAGCTCGGCCGCGCGGCGAACGACCATCGGCAACACGGAGTCCGGGTCCTCCCCGGACAGTGCCGCCTTGGTGATCTCGGTCGAGGCCGTGAGCATGCGCTTGGCCAGCGTGGAATCCATGACGTGGTCGAGGTTATCGGCCTCCGCACCACCCTCGCGGATCATGGCGGCGGAGCAGAGGTGTAGGTCACCGCCGTCCGGTGTGTCCGAGGCATCGCTGGCGGTGCTCATCCAGCCACCAGCACGGTGCCGGAGCGTTGGGACCCGCTTTCGTCTGGGAGCACGGTTCGGACGGTCTGTTCCTGCACACGCAGCACGATGTCGGCGTGCGCGGCTTCGGCAGCGCGATGCGTTATGTGCACCACGGTCCGGCCTTGGAGAGCGTGCCTCAGCCGCGCCAACAACTCGTCGGAGGTGGAAACGTCCAAGTGCGCGGTGGGCTCGTCAAGCAGCACGAGATCGGCGTCGTCCACCAGCAATGCTCTCGCCAACGCCAACCGCTGCGCCTCGCCGCCTGACAGGGCCATGCCCGCGGAGCCGACCTGCTGATCCAAACGCTGCTCCCAGCCGTCCAGACCCGCGAGGCGCAGCGCCTCGGCGAACTGCGACTCGGTCGCTCCCGGCGAGGCGATGCGCAGGTTCTCCCGGATCGTCGTCGACACCAACTGCGGCTCCTGCGGGCACCACGTCACCCGGTCCACCAGGCACGCGACTCCCCTTTCCGGCGTCAGGAACCCGAGCAGCACGCTCACGAGGGTCGACTTCCCGGATCCAGACGGACCGACGACCGCTACGTGCGTACCACGTGGAATCCGCAGCGAGACGTGACGAAGCGCGGCTTCCGCCGCTGACGGCCACCGCACGTCCACGTCGTGCAGCACGACCTCGCCCCCGGCGGCGGGGACGGCGTCGCCGGGGGCGAGGTCGTGGCGGGCGGCGCGGTCGCCGCTCGCCGCGGGCGAGCCCGCCGCGAGCAGGGGCGCTACGCGCGCCTGCGCAGCGCGCAGCGCTCGCCACTGCTGCGCCGCTGGCGGCAACGCCGCCACGGCTTCCGCCGTGGCGAGCGGCACCAGCGCCAGCAGTGGCGCCAGCTCGGGGGCGAGGTGGCCTCCGGCCACCGCCTCGCCCCCGAGCCACGCGCCGCCGAGCACGGCGGTGCCCAGGCTGAGCGTGATCACGGCGGTGGCCGCTCCCGCGCCCACCGCCGCTCTCTTGGAGCGCGCCGCGAGGCGCGCGTCCTCCGCGGCGAGCCGTGCGCGTTGCGGGCCGTCCGCGCCGAACGCGACCAACTCGGCGGACGCGTCGAGCAGCCCCAGCACCCGGGCCGAGACGCGACGTCGCCCCTCGGCCACGGCGGAACTGGCCCGCCGCTCAACAGCGACGGCGACGACCGGACCGGCGATACCTGCGGTGAGTAGCGAGGCGGCGAGCAGCAGGCCGGCAGCCGGCAACACCGTCGCTTCGAGCATTACGGCACCGGTCGCGACCAGCACTGCGACCAGCGGTGGCACGACCACTCTGGGAACGAGATCGCGAATGGCGTCCGTATCGTCAACGAGGCGCGCAGCGCCATCGCCACGGCGAAGCCCGCTCGTGTGCGCAGGTCCGAGCCGGACCAGGGCGTCCCACAGCCGGCGGCGCAGGTCCCCCGCCAGTCGGAAGGCGGCGTCGTGCGTCACGAGCCGCTCCAGGTAGCGGAGCGTGGCGCGGGAGAGCGCGAAGGTGCGCACACCGACGACGGCAACGGAGAGCATGAGCACCGGAGGCCGCTGCGAAGCGCGGGCGATCAGCCATGCGGAGGCCGCAGCCAGCGCGACGGCGGAGAGCAACGCGAGCGCGCCGAGCGCGACACCCGCGAGGGTTCGCGCGGTGATCAGGTCGCGGAGCCGGCCGCGCTGCCCGGATCGGCTCAGCCGGTCGGGCACAGCCAGAGGCGCCGGTCTGCCCGGCGCGGCCGGACCGGCGGCCGGCGCAGCCAGCCCGGCGGTGGTCGGCGTAGCGGCGTCAGCCGCGTGCGCGCCCGGCCGGTGGCTCGCGAGTACGACGGCAGCGCCGCGCGCAGCAGCGCGGCGGACCGCCGCGTCGACGCAGGCGGCGGCGCCGCGGTCGAGGTGGGCCGTCGGCTCGTCGAGCAGCAGGATGTCGGCGCCTCGGCGCAGCCGGAGCAGCGCGCGAGCGACCGCGACGCGCTGACGCTCCCCTGTGGACAGTTCGTCGATGCGGCGGTCGAGCAGGTGCTCGGCCGCGGCCTCTTCCAGCACCGAGCGGAAATCCGGGTCGGAACCGGTTGGTGAGTCCGCGCCACTGGCCAGCTGGTCGCAGATGGCGAGCGCGAGTTCGTCCGCGACAGTGCCGCCGGTGAACACCGGGCGTTGCGGGACCCACGCGATGCGCCGACGCCATTCCGTCGGCGCGAACCGTGCGATGTCGACGCCCGCACCCGAAGGACTACCGTACGTGACGCTTCCGTCGGTAGGTGTGGTGAACCCGAGGAGCACTCCGAACGTCGTCGACTTGCCGCTGCCGCTGGGGCCGATGCCGTCGAAACCCTCCAGGTGCACGATCTCCCCCGGACGGGCGGTGAAAGTCAGGCCCGCTGGGGCGTCCCCGCCTCGCCTCGCCACTCGGAGGTCCGTTACCCGCAGCACTCCACCAGGTTCGGGGCGAACCCCGCACGCGGCTGGTCGCGGCGCCGCGTCGACGACCTCGTGCACCCGCCTTACTGCTTCGAGCCCGTCCTCGCTGGCATGGTGCGCCGCGCCCGCCGCACGCAGCGGCAAGTAGCACTCCGGGACGAGCACCAGCACCAGCAGCCCGGTGGCCAGGTCAAGCTCGCCGGAAACCAGGCGCAGCCCGATCCCGACGGCGACCAAGGCCACCGACAGCGAGGAGAACAGTTCGAGGACCAGCGCGGACAGGAAAGCGATCCGCAGCGTCGAGAGGGTGGCGCGCCGGTGGCGGTCGCTGATCCGCTGGACCGCTTCGCGCTGCGTCGCGGCGCGACCGAACGCCGTCAGCACCGGCAGCCCCCGCACCAGTTCCAGCAGGTGCCCGGAAAGCCGCTGGGTCGCGGTGGCGGCCCGGCTGGTGCGGGACTCCGTGAACCGGCCGACCAGCCACGCGAACAGCGGGATCAGCGGAACGGTGAGCACCACGGCGAGTGCGGACAGCGGGTCGAACGCGAGGATGCTCGCGCCTACCAGCAGCGGGACGACAGCCGCCGTGACCAGCGCTGGCAGGTACTTCGTGAAGTAGGCGTCGAGCGCGTCGAGGCCCTTGGTCGCCAGGGTCGCCAGCGGTGCCGGGCCGCTCGCGCTGATCCACTCCGGTCCCCGGCGCATCGCCGCATCCAACAGTGCGGCCCGCAGTTCCTCCTTCGCCCCGGCCGCCGCGCGCGCCGACACTGCTTCGAGGGACCACCCGAGAACGGCTCGGGCGATGATCGCGCCGACCAGCAGGAGCAGTTGGGCCCGGACTTCGGTGCCAACGCTGGTGATGTGAACACCACGGGTCACCACGACGGCCAAGGCACTCGCCAACGCCCACGCCTGGATGGTCAACGCGACCGCGTTGCCCGCCGCCAGTGCGCCGGCCACCGTCAACGCTCGCCGGGCCGACGGCGACAGCTTCGGTAGCGCCCCTAGAGGTGTCCGGGGAGTGTGGGGTGTCCTGACGGTTCGGTTCGACGTCTCAGTCATGGCGCATGAACCGGAGGAATGTGTCGGGTACCGATCCGCCTACGGAACACCCAGTACGTCCACCCCTGGTACACCAGCACGGCAGGGGTACCGATCGCCGCGACGACGGTGATCACACCGAGGGTGTACGGGCTCGACGCGGTGGCCCCGACCGTCAGCGACCACGCAGGGTCCAATGTGGACGGAATGACGTCCGGCCACAGCGCGCCGAACAACGCGATCACCGCGCCCGTGATAGCCACGCCCTGCAACGCGAACGCCTGGCCGTCACGCCAGCGGTACATCCGTTGGAGTCCGGTCAGCGCCGCCGCGATCGAAACGACCAGCGGTGTCCAAGTCCAGGCCCCACCACGTTGGATCTGCGCGATCAGCAGCACGCACGCGAGCGGTGCCAGCAGCGGCACGCCGAAGCGCAAGGCGAACAGACGGGCGTGATCGCGCACCCCGCCCTCGGTCTTGAGGGCCAGGAACATCGCGCCGTGCAGGAACGAGAACCCCCACACGGCCACCGCGCCCAGCAGGTTGGCGCCGGTGAGGATGGCCAGCGGCCCGCCCACCCGGTTACCGGCGGCATCCAGCGGCAGCCCCAGCGCGCTCGCGGACAGCAGCAAACCGACCACCATCGGGGACAGCCAGGAGGACACCACGATCACCGCGTCCCACGCCGCACGCCACCGACTGCTGTCCACCTTGCCCCGGTACTCGAAAGCCACCCCTCTACCGATCAGGGCCAGCAGCAGGAGCAGCATCGGCAGGTACGCCGCGCTGAACAGCGACGCATACCAGCCGGGAAACGCGGCAAACGTAGCCCCACCAGCGACGATCAGCCACACTTCGTTGCCGTCCCACACCGGCCCGATGGTGTTGATCAGCACCCGCCGCTGGGCTTCGGTTCGGCCCAGGACCGGCAGCAACATCCCGACGCCGAAATCGAACCCCTCCAGGAACAGATAGCCGAGCCAGAGCAGGGCTATCACGCAGAACCAGAACGTCGGCAGATTCATCTCCGCGGGTCCTCAGTCAGTTGGGGCAGGGATAGCCGGGAACGGCGTCAGTAGGCGAACGACAACACTTCTTCGGGTTCCTCCACGCCTTCGTGCTGCTCGGCTTCCGCGTGCTGGACGGGCATGACCGCCTCGACGCCACCGCGCACGTACCGCGTCATCAGGAACAGCTCGACAACACCGAGCACTCCGTAGATTGTCGTCAAAGCGATCAACGACGTGAGCATCTCGCCTGCTGACACGCCGGAGGATACGGCGGACGCGGTAAACATCCACACACCGTCCACACCGGACGGATTAGGATTCGGCGCGACCACGAACGGCTGACGGCCCATCTCGGTGAACACCCAGCCAGCGATGTTGCCGACGAACGGCGTCGCGATGCTCAGCAGCGCCAGCGATCCCCACCAGCGCCCCTTCGGGAACCTGCCCCGGCGGGTCAGCCAGAGCACGGCCACCGCCCCGAGCGCGGCCATCCCGCCGAAGCCGATCATGAACCGGAATCCCCAGTAGGTCACCGGAAGCAGCGGCTGGTAGTCGATCGGCTTGCCCGCGTACCGCCCCAGCGACGGGTCATTCGGGTAGTTCGTTCCGTACTTGTGCTGGTATTCCGGGGTCAGCTGGGACATTCCCCTGACCTGGCTGGTGAAGTCGCCGTTGGCCAGGAAGGACAGGATGTAGGGCACGGTGACGCTCTTGACGTCCTCGCAGTTCGGGCGGCTGACGTCGCCGTAGGCGAAGATCGAGAAGCTGGCCGGCCGCTCGGTGTGGCACAACGCCTCCGCCGAGGCCATCTTCATCGGCTGCTGCTGGAACATCAGCTTGCCCTGCACGTCGCCGGAGATCGCCAAGGCCGCGAACGCGACCACACCGACCCAGGCGCCCAGCCGCATGGACGTGTGCCACAGCTTGCGGTCCGGGTTGCCGGCGTCCGAGTTCCGGTGCTGGGTGGCGAGCTTCCAGCCGCCGATACCGACGAGGAACGCGCCCGCCACCGCGAAGCAGCCGGCGACGGTGTGCGGAACAGCCGCGAGCGCGGTGTTGTTCGTCAGCACCGCCCAGATCGACGTGAGCCGGGGACGGCCGTGCACGAACTCGATCCCGACCGGGTGCTGCATCCACGAGTTCGCGGCCAGGATGAAGTAGGCCGACAGCACGGTGGCCAGGGAGAACGCCCATGCGCAGGCCAGGTGCACGCCCCTGGACAACCGGTCCCAGCCGAAGATCCACAGGCCCAGGAAGGTGGACTCCACGAAGAAGGCCATCAGGCCCTCCATGGCCAGCGGCGCGCCGAACACGTCACCGACGAACCGCGAATAGGAACTCCAGGCCATCCCGAACTGGAACTCCTGAACGATCCCGGTCACCACCCCCATCGCGAAGTTGACCAGCATCAACTTGCCCCAGAACTTGGTCATCTTCAGGTACTGGGGGTTGCCGGTGCGGTACCAGGCTGTCTGTATACCGGCGACGAGAATGGCCAGTCCGATGGTCAGCGGAACCATCATGAAGTGGTAGACGGTGGTGATCCCGAACTGCCACCGGCCGATGAGGAGGGGGTCCACACCCACACCCTGCCGTGCCCCTCACGTCCCGGGGCAGGTTCTCGGGTCCCGACTACGCCGTCCAGGGGTCCCGGACAACCTAGGACTTAAGTCCTGATGCGGACATCCAAGGTGCCTCCAGAGAGGAGGCCAACGGGCCGCATCTGGTTCTTACCAGCCGGAGGGTCTTCACGGAAGACTCTCACTGGGTGGTTGCTTTCCAACATCCCTCCCAGGAAGTCACCTATCCCTTCGTGACCGTCAACTCGCGCAAGCCGGCGTGGTCCGGGCCGTTCGGGCCGGTCAACTCCACTCGGACGTAGCGGGCCAGGAGCGGTTGCGGCGGCTGGGCCGTCACTTCCGTGAAGTGCACACCGTCCAGCGAGGCCAGTAGCCGGTAGCCGGACGGCGCGACGTCAGTCCACTGTGGAGTGATCCGCGAGATCCGTTGCGCCGCACCGAGATCGACGGTCAGCGCACCGCTCGCCGCGTCCGGTACCCAGCTGGTCGCGGCGCTGCCGTCGACGACGGCCTCCGCGTACTTGCCGGGCTCCTCGCTGCTCGCCGTCGCCGGCTTGCAGCGCGCCAGGTTGTCCGTTGGCGCGAGGTCCGGGCGCCGGGTCTTGAGAACCACCGGCGCACCCGGGCTGGCCACGTGCTCCCCGTCCGGCGCCTCGACGGCGAACGGCGCGCCCTCGCGCAGCGTCACCGTGCTCGCCTGCGGGCCTAGATGCAGGTCGAAGGTCCGACCCTGCCAGTGCAACCCTGTCAGGGTGATCCCCTCCGGGAACTGCGGGGGCAGCAGGGGGTCGAGGTGCACCTTGTCCGCACGCCACCGCAGCCCCGTCAGCCCGTGCGTGAAGACCTGCGTGAACCCGCCCGCACCGGTGAGGAAGTTGAACGTCGGGGCACCGGCTCCCTCACCCGCGCGCTGCCCGCGCGCCTCGGAGAACTGCGCGAACGGGTCCCGGACGAACGGCAGGATGGAACGGTCCAGGTAGGTGTTCGTCGAGCACCCCGGCTCGCCGCTGGCGGCGGCATCCACGGCATGGACCGCGTCGGTCATCGCCGGACCGTCCGGGTCGGTGCGCTGCGCGTAGTAGTCCAGCGTGTTCGTGGCGACCGCCGGCGACATCGGCCACTCCAGCGGGTACTCCAGCAGCACGGTGTCCGCCTGCTTGATCTTGCCGCCCTGGTAGCCGTCGTACTGCTGGAAGACGTTCTGCTTCGGGTCGAACGGGATGCGCAGGCGGTTCGCGATCTCCGTCCACTGCGGCGGTGCCGGCCTGCCGACCAGCCGCGCGGCTTCGGTCGCCTCGCGCAGGGTGGTCGCGGCACCGGCATTGGTGAACACGCCATCGTTGACGCCGTTGCTGTACTCGTCGGGACCGGCGACGTTGTTGATCGAGTAACTTCCGTCCGGGTTGCGGGTGGCACGTCCGGCCCAGAACTCGGCGAGGTTGCTCAGCACGGACCACCCGTGGTCGCGCAGCCAGCCTCGATCCCCGGTGGCCAGGTAGTACTGCCAGGCCGCGAGCGCGATGTCGCTCTGCAGGTGAATCTGGGTCAGGCAGTGCGGCGGGCTCCAACTGTGACAGTCGGTGTTCAGGTTGCCGGTGTCCGCGCTCTCCCACGGATAGAACGCACCCCGCTGGCCGATCGCCTTGGCGTTGGCTCGCGCGGCCGGGAGCGTACGCTCCCGGTAGTCCACAATGGACTTGGCGATGTCCGGGTGCTGCAGGAGCAGCCCCGGATACATCCAGATCTCCGCATCCCAGAAGACCAGGCCGGCGTAGTTGTCGCTGCTCAGCCCAGCAGGTGCCACGCTGTCGTTCTGGCCGGAGCGGATACTGGACAGCAGGCCGTAGTTGCCGGACCGCAGCGCCTGCTGGAGCTCCAGCCTCCCCGGCACGGCGATGTCGCTGCTCCACAGCCGGTTCCACGCCGCAACGTGACCGGCGAACAGGTCGTCCCAGCCCCGGCTGGCGGCCTGACGCGACGCCCGCAGGGCGCTCTGCCCGTCAGCGGGCGAACTCACGCTCGTGTCCACGCCGACGTACTTGCTCAGCTCGTAGCTCTGGCCATTGTGGACAGGGAAGTCGAGCTTCCGCGCGGCGGTCAGCCCGTCAGCCTGCTGCCCCGCGCGCTGCGCGTCGACGCCCTGACCGGGACGCAGCGTGGAAGCGACCGTTCCGCGCGTGCCGACGCCATCGGTCTCGAAGCCCACGTGAACGGTATCGCCCGCGACACCGGCCGCGGTGGGATGCATCCGCCGCGCGCCCGCGCCGTCGAGGACGTCGGACGCCTCCGCCCGACCGTCCCAATGCGGCGTGATCCGCACCCGGACCGCCCCGACGTGCGGGTCCGCGCGGTCCGCGAGGACGTCGTAGACCAGGTCCGTCCGCTTGCCGTCCTTGGCGGTCCAGGTCAGTGACGTGGTCAGCAGCCCGCACCGCATGTTCAGGGTCTGGCGGAAGTTCGAGATCTGTCCGGGCGAGGTTTGCGGGCTGTAGGTGTCCGACCCGGTGCCGACCGTCAGCGTCGACCACGTGGGGATCGCGGCGTAGGAATGCTTCCACTCCGGCGTCTGATCAGTCGGCGCGTTCGCGTACAGCCCGGCGACGAACGCACCGTCGAATCTCGGGGTGTACAGCGGGAATCCGCTCTTCTCCCCGGTAGCGACGTAACCCATGCCGGTGGGCGGGACACGCTGTGCCAGGTAGCCGTTGCCGACGAAGGCGTGGCGGGTGTAGGCAGGATCGGGCTTGTCGGCCGACAGCTGCCAACCCGGATCTTGCGGGCAGGGATTGTGACTCGGCTCCGGGATCGGAGGATTCGCCGGAGCGCCCAGGGCACTGTTCGCGCCGGGAACGATGGCCGTCATCGCGATGAGTACGGCACTGAACAGCAGCTTCGACCCGCGCGGGCCCGACAACCGCATAACCCCACCCCAGATCGTCGCTGATCCGTACAGTCCATAAAGGACGATCACGATCGATTCAGTAACCGAGCGTGCCGCACGGCCAGGTGAATCGTTCATGATCGCGGATCAGCTAACCCCAACGATCAGCCGGCCGTCAAGGAAAATCCGCAACATCCCTCGACGAGAGCAAGCAGTCGCGACACCGCTCACCGGAGGGCTTCGGCGACTGCCGCCGCGGTGTCGGCGACCAGCGGTCCGACCTCGTCCGGCGACAGTGGCTCCAGTGCTACGACGCCCACGCTGGCGCGCAACCCCGGAACCCCGCGCACCGGCGCGGCCACGCCGTACGCTCCGGCCTGCAACTCGCCGCTGCTGACCACCCACTTCGGGCCGTTCGGGGGCACATCGATCGCCCGACCGGCGGCTCCGCGCTGCACCGGGTGTCTGGTCCCCACCCGGTACGACACGTGGTAGCTCGTCCAGGACGGCTCGACGACCGCGACCGCCTGCGCCTCGTTGCCGTCCGCGACCGTCAGGTGCACGGTGGCACCGACGCGTTCGGCGAGCGCGCGCAAGGCCGGCAACGACGCGAAGCGGATCTGCGGCAGCACCCGCCCGGCCAACCACAGCACGCCGAGACCCAGCCGTACCTTGGAGCCCTCCCGGCGGATCAGCCCGCGGTTCTGCAGCGGTCCAAGCAGCCGGTACACCGCCGCTCGGCTGACACCGATCGCCCCCGCGAGGTCACTGATCGTGGGTGCGTCGCTGTCCGCGTCCGCGACCGCCTGGAGCAGACCGAGGCCGCGTTCCAGGGTCAGCGAGCTCTCCTTGTTCGCCGGCTGCACTCCCGAGCTCGGCATCCCGGAGTTCCCGGAACCCGCCGGCGGTGAAGCTGAGCGTGCGGCCTGGATCTGGCCGGAAGCCGCTGGGCCTGTGCTCGTTGCGCCTGTGCTCGTTGGGCCTGTACTCGTTGGGTGTTGTGGTGGCATCGGCTTGTTTCACCTCGTCCCCGCTGCCAGGACCGTGCCCGTGACCTCCGCGAGCCCGACCGTGGAGCCGTCTGGTCCGGGTGCACTGCCCCGCAGTGTGACGCGATCGCCGTCCTGCAGGAAGGTCCGATGCTCGCCGCTGTCGAGGACGACCGGGTCGCGACCACCCCAGGTGAGTTCCAGCAGGCAGCCCCGCTGCTCGCGTTTCGGCCCGGACACGGTCCCGGAGGCGAACACGTCCCCGGGTCGGACGGTGGCGCCGTTGACCGTCATGTGCGCGAGTTGCTGCGCCGGTGACCACGCCATGTCCGCGAATCTGGGCCGCGAGAGCAGGCTGTCATTGCAGCGCACTTCCAGCGTCAGGTCCAGCCCGTTCGGCTCGGACTCCGCCAGGTAGCTCTGCAGCGGATGCTCCGGTTCCGGGATGGGCACGCGCGCTTCGGAGAACGCTTCCAGCGGCGTGACCCACGCCGATACCGAGGTGGCGAAGGACTTCGACAGGAACGGTCCGAGCGGCTGGTACTCCCACGCCTGAATGTCGCGGGCCGACCAGTCGTTGACCAGCACGACACCGAAAACGTGCTCCGCGAAGTCCGATGTGGACACTTGGGAGGCGGTCGGCCCGCCGCAGACGAATCCCACCTCGGCCTCGAAGTCCAGCCGGCGGCTGGGGCCGAAGGTGGGGGTGCTCTCGCCGGAGACCTTCCGCTGCCCGCTCGGCCGCGCCACGTCGGTGCCGGAGACCACGACGGTCCCGGCCCGGCCGTGGTAGCCGACCGGCAAATGCGTCCAGTTCGGCAGCAGCGGCGGTGCCTCGTGCTGCCGGAAGATCCGCCCGACGTTTTCCGCGTGGTGACGGGAGGAGTAGAAGTCCACGAAGTCCGCGACCGTGAACGGCAGGATCGAGGTCCGCCACGACACGCGCATCAACTCGACGCCGTGCGGCGCGCGGTCCGACGTCACGATCGCGGCGAGCCGTTCGCGCAGCTCCGACCACGTCGAGCGCTCGGATGCCAGCAGCGGGTCGAGCGAGTCCGTGCGGGCGAGCTCGGCAAGCCGGGGGCCGAGTTGGTCCGCGACCTGATGCAGCGGCAGTGCCCAGTCTCCGACCCGTACCGACAGTGCCGGGCCGTCCGCGGTGCGCAGGACCCCGTAGGGCAGCGTCTGCGGGCCGAACGGCCTGTCCGCCGCGAACTCCGGGTCGTCGATCCAGGTCACAGCAACCCCAACCGCTCCAGGTCGGCGAACGGGCCGGTGAGCGTCGGCGCGCCGAAGGACGAGAACACGTCGCGCACCGCGCGAGCGGCGTCGTCCGAGAGCGCGGCGGCTTCCGCCGCCAGCGCGGCACCGTCGGTGCTGGCCAGCCCGGCGCGCACGTCCTTGCCGGACAGCGCGCGGGCGGTGGCGACCAGCAGGTTGAGGAACCCGTGATGGGTGAAGGTGGTGTCGGGGTCGGTGTCCCGCACGGCGCTGGTCAGGCCCGTCGTGGCCTTGAACGGAACCCCGAGGGTGGTGGCCACGGCCAGGAAGTCGGCGACCACGTCGATGCTCGGGATCGACTCGGCGGTCTCGCCGCCGCAGCGCAACTTCGGCCAGCACCCGTGTCCGGCGACCCGCCTGATGCCGTCCAGCCAGCCGTCGCCGCCGCGGCGCGGCTCCACGACGCGGACGACGTCCTCCGGGACGAACTCGGAGACCCGCTCCAGCCAGACATCGTCCACATCGGACGGTGCGGGCATCTCGACCATGCGCAGGTCCAGGATCTCCTGGCGGCCCTCAATGATCGACAGCGCCTTGGGCACCCCGCCGAGGCCGGTGTCGCACACCAGGGACAGCGGGACGGGCCGGTCGGGCTTGGCCTTGGCCAGCTCGCTGATCAGGTCGGTCAGCCGGGACGCCTGGCACAGTATCGGCCCCACAACCCCGGCCCGCTCGCCCGCTCTCGCCTCCAGGTGGTCGGCCACGGCTTGCTGCGCCGGAGCACTCGCCGGGGGGAACAGCGCGGCGTCATCAACCAACCTTGCGAACAGCGGCGGGATGTCGCGCGGCCCAGGCGCGCGGAGTTCTACTGCGCTTGACACGGCTGCCACGCTAATCCGTAACGGCTAGTGAACAAAGGTGTCCGTAAAACGAACACCCAGAGGGACCAATGCCGTACTACCGTCGGGTTGATCAGGCGCCACCCGAACGGCAGACACGGTTCGGGGCCGACGGTCACCCCGCCCCAGACCTCAAGCCTGGCTCGCTTTGCCACGGACCCGCCTCCTGCGGTCGTCAACGTTGACCACGCCACTTTCGCACCCTGGACGTGACCTGGTTCGCACCGGGGTCGGACGCACCCTTGCGACCGCCCTGGTGATGGAATGCGCCGTTCGCCTGACGGCCGCGCGGAGGTCGCCCCGGAATCACCGCTGGGCTGGTAAGAAACTGACTGGTAAGAACTGAAGGCAACTTAAGTCGGATGGACCACGCCGGCAGCACCCGATAAAGTTAGGCTTGCCTAACAAAGCAGCCCGTAGTCGGTAGCTCGGAGGTGACCCGTGAGCGAGACCCCGGTGGGAGAGGCCAGGGCACGCCGGCCAGCGATCCCGAGTCCGGCCGAGCGCGCCAAGACGATCGCCACCCGCGGTGGTCGCGCTGCGCTGATGCCGTCCGAGGACGAGTCGGCGCGCATCGCGCCGCTCATGCACCACGTACACCCCGACGGGTCGGCGACCATCCTGCTGGCCGACGAGCACCCGCTGGTCGCCGCCACCTGGCAGGCGCCGCGCGGCGAGCTGGGCGCGATGCTGGAGGTCGCGGACCCGGCTCCGGTCCGGCTGCGCGAACCCGTCCGTGCCCTGCTGTGGCTGACCGGCTGGCTGCGGGCGCTGGACGGCGACGACGCCCGCGCCGAGGTGCTCGCGGTCGCGGAGCAACGGCCGGACACACGGCTCCTCGACGCCGGACACGGCGCCACCGTGCTGCGGCTGGAATCCGCCTCGGTCGTGCTCGCCGACGCCGAGGGGAGCGCGTCGGTGCGGCTCGCCGACTTCGCCGACGCCCACCCGGACCCGTTCTGCCTGCTCGAAGAGGGCTGGCTCCGGCACCTGGAGTTGGCGCACGTGGACGTCGTCGGCCTTCTGACCCGGCACGTTCCCGAGCGGCTGCACGGTGGGCACATCCGGCCGCTGGGTCTGGACCGGTTCGGCATCCGCCTGCGGGTGGAGTCCACCGACGGCGACCACGACGTGCGCCTGGCGTTCTCCCGCGAGGTCACCACCGCCGAGCAGTTGGGCACGGAGATGCGCCGGCTGGTCGGCTGCCCGTTCCTCCCCCGGCAGCGGCGCTGACCCGGCCCTGCCGGTACCGGCACGAGTAACGTGCGCTGGGTGAGCACCGTCCAAACCTGGTTGCGGCCGGATCGCCCCAGCTGCCCTGAGCCGCTGGCCGAGCCCGGCCAGCGGCGGGCGATCACGATCGAGATCGTCGTCGTCCTGGCCGTGACCTTCGGCCTGACGGCGATACAGAGCCTGCTGTCGCTGCTGGACGCGTTGCTGAGCCCGCGTTCGCTGTCCGACCAGCACGTGGCGATCAACCAGCCGCAGGCCCACAGCAGCGTGCTCGACATGCTGGAGCAGCTCACCAGCGCGGCTCGACTGTTCGCGTGGGGCGCGCTGGGCGTCTTCCTGCTGTGGCGCACCGGGGTCGCGCTCAGCCGGATCGGCCTGGACCGCAGCCGCCCGGCCCGGGACGCTGCCGGCGGCCTCGGGCTCGCCGCGCTGATCGGCGTGCCCGGCCTCGGGCTGTACCTCGCTGCGCACGCGCTCGGGCTCAGCCTCGCCGTCGAGCCGTCCACATTGGACCACACGTGGTGGCGTGGGCCGGTGCTGGTGCTCTCCGCGCTCGGCAATGCCTGGGCGGAGGAAGTCCTGGTCGTCGGCTACCTGATCACCCGGCTGCGCCAGCTGGGCTGGTCGGAGAACCGCGGCCTGTGGCTGTCCGCCGTGCTGCGCGGCTCGTACCACCTCTACCAGGGCTTCGGGGGGTTCGTTGGCAACGTCGTGATGGGTCTGGTGTTCGGGCGGATCTGGCAGCGGACGAACCGCTTGTGGCCGCTGCTGATCGGGCACGCCACGATCGACGTCGTCGCCTTCGTCGGCTACACGCTGCTGCACGGCCATGTGTCGTGGCTGCCGTAACCGGACCTCATGCGCAACGAATCGATGGTGATACATGGAATTCGTTTAACGACTCATCGAATTGTCCGCAGATCAGCGGCATTCTCGTTCGTCGTGGTTAGGCTGGGGCCGTGACCGATGCACACGTGCGAAGCGAGGTCGGGCCATTGCGCTCGGTGCTGCTCCACCGGCCTGGCAACGAACTCAAGCGCCTCACGCCGCGCAACAACGACCAGTTGCTGTTTGACGCGATCCCGTGGGTGGGCCGTGCCCAGGAGGAACACGACGCGTTCGCCGAGTTGCTGCGTGACCGGGGTACCGAGGTGCTGCTGCTGTCAGACCTGCTCACGGAGGCGCTCTCCGACGCGCGTGCCCGCACTGCCGCCCTGCACACGGGCGTGGACGCGCACCGGCTCGGCACCACGATCGCCGACACCCTGCGGTCATATCTGTCCGCTGTGGACGAGAAGACGCTGGCGGAGATCCTCATCGCCGGCATGACCTTCGAGGAGCTTCCCGCGTTCGAGGGCCAGTCGCTGGTGCGCCGGATGCACCACCCGCACGACTTCGCCGTGGACCCGCTACCGAACCTGCTGTTCACCCGGGACTCCTCGGTCTGGATCGCGGACCGCGTCGCGGTCGCGTCGCTGGCGCTGCCGGCCCGGCGCCGCGAGTCGGCGCTGGCCGACCTGATCTACGCCTACCACCCGAGGTTCTCGCACGCGCCGCGCGCCTACGGCGCGCATTCGGCACCGGTCGAAGGCGGCGACGTGCTGCTGCTGGCGCCCGGCGTGGTCGCGATCGGCGTCGGCGAGCGCACCACGCCTGCCGGGGCGGAGTCCCTGGCCCGGTCGCTGTTCGCCGACGACCTCGCGCACACCGTGCTCGCGGTCCCCATCACCCAGGCCCGCGCGTCGATGCACCTGGACACGGTGTGCACCATGGTCGACCGCGACGCCGTCGTCATGTACCCGGCGATCCAGCACGAGCTGTCCGCGTACTCGCTGCGGCCGGACGGCGACGCCGGCATCGCCGTCTCCGGGCCGGAACCGTTTCTGACCGCTGCCGCCCGCGCGATGGGCATCGACCACCTGCGGGTCATCGACACCGGCCTCGACCCCGTGACCGCCGAACGCGAGCAGTGGGAAGACGGCAACAACACCTTCGCGCTCGCTCCCGGCGTCGTGGTGGCGTACGAACGCAACGCGGAGACCAACGCGCGCCTGGAGCACGCCGGCATCGAGGTCCTGCGCATCAGCGGCTCGGAACTGGGCACTGGCCGGGGCGGCCCTCGATGCATGTCTTGCCCGGTCATCCGCGACACCGCCGAAGTCGGGCATGCGTAGTTCGTATTCCCAACCGGGGCATTACTTAAGGCATACCTCAGTAAACTAAGGCATGCCAATCCTTTTTGCACGCAATTCACGCATTAGGAATTCTGGCGTACATTGAGGCCATGACGACGGCAACGAAGCTTCAGCCGAAGGAATCACGGTTCCACCAGCTGCTTCAGCAGCAAATTCGCAACGAATTCACGGCCGCCCAGCAGTACCTGGCCGTGGCCGTGTGGTTCGACGGCGAGGACCTACCGCGCCTGGCCGCGCACTTCTATCGGCAGTCGGTGGAAGAGCGCACTCACGCGATGATGATCGTCCAGTATCTGATTGACAATGACATCAGACCGAAGATTCCCGGCGTTGAGGAAGTCCGCACGGAGTTCAACGAAACGCGAGAACTGATCGCGCTGGCCCTCGAACAGGAACGCGAGGTGACCCGCGAGATCACCGATCTGGCCAAGGCCGCCCGCGACAGCGGGGACTACGTGGGCGAGCAGTTCATCCAGTGGTTCCTCAAGGAACAGGTCGAAGAGGTTTCCCAGATGTCCACGCTGCTGTCGGTCGTGGACCGGGCGAAGGGCAACCTCTTCGACGTCGAGAACTTCCTGGCTCGGGAGCAGATCGGCAGCCAGGGTTCGGACCCCACCGCACCACCCGCCGCCGGAGGCGCGTTCTAGCGCAGGGTGAACTGACGCCCGCGCAGACCGTCGCGGGCCCGGCGTTCCTGCTCGGTGAGCGGCTCGGCGTCCAGAGACACCCGCGCCTCGGAGATCCGCCGTTGCAGCGCTGCCGCCGGTTCCGCCCACTCGCGCGGGTGCTTCTCCCGGTCCAGATCCCACACCGGCACGAGAAGGCCGTGCGCGCGAAACGACCCCGCATAGCGGCTGTCCTCGTCCAGGGCCAGCTCGCCGCGCACCGACAGCCGTGCCAGCGCCGCCAGCAGCTCCTCCTCCGGCTCCGGGCGCACCCAGCGCAGGTGCGCCTTCTCCCCGGCGTCGGTCCAGTACGCGGCCTGGACGCCTTCGGCCGCCAGCCGCTCGGTCGGCATGATCGCGGCGTTCGCCCGTTCCAGCGAGAGCGCCACCTCGCCGGAGGGCTCGGCACCCTCCGGCATCCACCACGAGAAGTCCTGGTGCAGCTCGACGTCGAGTCGCGCGTCCGGGTCGATCAGGTCCTGCAAGCGGGCCGGCATCGTGCCGGCCGCCGCGTCATCCGGCCCGACGACGGGCAGCGTGGCGCCCGTCTCGGCCTGCCGCACCCACTCGACGGCGCGGGCCAGGTCGCGGCTGATGTCACCCGAGCGGGTCTGCACCTGCAGTCCGACGAACGCCCGGTCATCGCTGCGGACCAGCGCAGCGGACGCCATCGGCAGCACCGTGGCCAGGGTGACCTCGCGTTCGGTGGAACGCAGTGGCAGCTTCGCGGTCGCCGAGGGCACGAACTCGCGCAGCGCGACCAGCTCGCACTCCGCGGCCAGCCCGGCGAACGGCCGGATCACGATCACGTCCGCGGCCCCGCGCGCTGAGCCGTGGCACGCCTTGTACCGCTTGCCCGAGCCGCAGGGGCAGGGCTGCCTCGGCTTCACCGCCGGTACCGCCGTCTGATCACCGCTGGCATTCGCCACTGGAGTCCTCCTCGACTCGCTGACCGGCCGGGCTCCGCATCGGCCCAGTTCTTGCGCGGCACGCTAGCGAATCAGATGGGACCGGGTGGACCCGGGCGCGTTCGTGGCCACGTAGCGCACGCCCGCGCGCTGGCACAGCTCGACGTCGGCCGGCTCGTCCACCGTCCAGCAGTAGGTCGGGTTCCCGCGCTCCTGGGCACGCGCGACGTAGTCCGGGTCGGAACGCAGCAGGTCGATGCTCGGCCCCGCGTAGTGCGCCCACTCCGGCAGCCACCCGGAGCGGCGAAGCAGGAACCGGTCGAACAGCAGCACGGTCGGTACTTTCGGCGCGGCATCGTGCACCCTGCGCACCGCTCGTGACGAGAACGACATCATCACCACCGGCGCGGTTTCCCGGTCGGCGGGGGCGGCCATGCCGTACCGCGCCAGCATGGCCACCAGCTTGGCTTCGACCAGCCCGGCGTAGCGGACCGGGTGCTTGGTCTCGACGAACAGGGTGACCGGCCTGGAGCTGTCCCGGATCAGGCCGAGCAGCGCTTCGAGCGTCAACACTCCGTGCTGGTCCGGGTGCGAGCGCTGGTCGGCCACGGGGGCAGCACCGTGGGTGACCTCGCCCCACCACGATCCGAAGTCCAATGTGGACATTGAGCGAAGGGTGAGTTCGCTGACCACGCCACGCCCGGAGGAAACCCGGTCGATCCGGCGGTCGTGCACGCACACCAGGTGCCCGTCCCGGCTGACGCGAACATCGCATTCCAGCCCGTCCGCACCCTGTTCGAGTGCCAGGGCATACGCCTCAAGGGTGTGCTCGGGCCGGTCTGCGGATGCTCCCCGGTGCGCAACCACGAACGGCCTCGCCTGATGCACGATGCTCAGTATCACGGCGATTCCGCTGTCTCGCCGTGGAACGCGACCAGCGTCACCCCACAGGCACGTCAGCGCACTGCGTTCGCGGGACGTCGTGCACGTTGCGGAGTTGTCGCGCCACGCAACGCAATCACACGCAGCCGCGGAACTTCCGCCTTGTCCACCGGAACGAGCAACCGCGTCAGGTAGGTCACGACACGCGCGGTCAGCACGGCGACGACCACTAAGGCGACGTCGCTGTACGCGTGCAGCAACACGCCGTCCGCCATCGCCTGAACGCCACTACGGAATTCCCACAGCAGCGCCGTGCTCCCCAGCACGACGTTCACCGCCCAGGCGACCCACCACGCCAGCACCAGCCGAGAGGGGCACGGACGGGTGTGCGCGGGCCGCTCACCTTCGGCGAAGAGGATCGTGTGTTCCAGCTCGGCCAGCGCCGATCCGGGGACGAACAGGTTGAGTCCGGGGACCACGAGCCCGAGCAGGAGCTGCCAGGTCGGCCGCGCCGGGCGCAGGTGGGTTCGGTCGGCTGCGGCTTCGCGGGAGCGCAACGCCCACAGCGCCACCGTCACGACCGCCGTCATCGCGAGCAGCCAGGTCACGACACCGGCGGTGATCACCAGCGCGTCCGAGACCATGAGCTCGGTCTCTGGCACCGCGTCATTGCGGCTGACCAGCAACAACGCGTACCGCCAGAGCTCCGCCCCAGCCGCCAGCACAGCGACCGCGGCCGTGATCCACAGCAGCGAGACGCTCGCCACGGCGAGCGTCTCGCTACGCCGCATCGGGTCGACGCGCCGCCGGACCGGCAGCGCGAGCGGCCAGCGCCACGCGAGCAGCGGAAACCCCCAGCGCGGCACGGCCGGATAGGCCGGCGGCCCCTGATAGGGCCGGCGGCGCCGGGGGCGCTGCGCCGGGCGCAAGCCGCCCGGTGGAGTGGCGACCCACTCCACCGCCGGCCCGGACCGCGGCTGCGGTCCGGCGGAGGGCGGCGGCTGGCGTCCGCTCACAGGACGTAGGGCTCCACGTCGGGGTCGTCGGCCACGACCGGGCGACCGCTGGCGGCCCAGCCGTTCATCCCGCGCTCGACGTTGACCGCGTCCCAGCCGTTGGCGTTGAGGAAGGCGGCCACCCGCGCCGAGCGCCCCCCGGACCGGCAGATCACATACAGCTCGTCTGCCTCGGGAACCTCGTCCAGACGAGTCGGAATCTCACTCATCGGGATGTGTACTGCGTTCGGAGCGTGACCGGCTTCCCACTCGTTGTGCTCACGCACGTCGAGCAACACGGCGTTGCCGGGAAAATCCGCTGGCAGCTCTTCCGGCTCTACTCCGGGCACCTGCCCGTTCACTGGCGACGTCACACCCCGATGCTGCCACGCCAGATGTGGAAGACAAGTGAACCGCCCCGCATCCGAGCCTGTCAGCCCCGGTGTCGGCCCCCGGTGCCGGCCTCCTCGGCGCGGTCCGGGGGTGCGGCTCCCACCACGCCGCTACCGAAGCGCTCCAGCACACGATCCTGGATGAATCCGAGCCGGTCGGGCGCGTGCATCCGCAGCATCACGCGCGCGACATCCGCCGGCCGCCGTGCCTTGGTCGCGCGACTGACCACATAGGTCACCAGGAACGCGGCCGGGACCGTGATCGCCGCGGGCTGCGTCGTCACCGCCGCCACCCACCCCGACGAGCTTCCCGCGAGGCCACCCACCAGCACGGCCAGCAACACCAGACCACCGCCGACGACCAGACCAGCCGCCGCACCCGCGGCGGTCAACCCGCGCCACCAGATGCCCAGCACCAGCAGCGGGCAGAACGTCGACGCCGCCAGCGCGAACGCGAGCGCGACACTCTGCGAGACGTTCTCCGGCGCCAGGACGAGCGCCAACAGCGTCGGAACCGTCACCGCCGCCACGGATATGAACCGGAAGTCCCGGACCTGCCCGGGCAGCAGGTCGGTCGACAACACGCCGGTGATGCTGACCAGTAGACCCGACGACGTGGACA
Source organism: Pseudonocardiaceae bacterium (assembly GCA_051984675.1). Classification (GTDB taxonomy): domain Bacteria; phylum Actinomycetota; class Actinomycetes; order Mycobacteriales; family Pseudonocardiaceae; genus JBPYFK01. The sequence goes on from JBPYFK010000011.1 coordinate 31,829, forward strand.
GGAACGCGGCGAACGCGCCAGCAGCGATGATCGCCGCCAGCACCCCGCCCACCCAGTTGTGCAGCGCAGCCCCGGGTAACAGCAGGACGGCGGCATCGGTATCGCCGGTCACCAGCAACTGCGGAACGTAGAACCGGGACAGCATCCCGAAAATCGTGGGAAACAGGTAGAACGCGCTCAACATCGCCACCACGAACAGCGTCGTCCGGCGTGCGGCGATCCCGCTGGGGTTGGTGTAGAAACGCACGAGCACGTGCGGAAGCCCCATCGTGCCGAGGAACGTGGCCAGGATCAGCGAATACGTACGAAACAGCGATAGCGCGCCGCCATGTTGCGGGGTCAGCCAGGTTTCGTTGTCCGGCGCCGCGTCCGTGACCACCGGCACCGCCGCCCCGGCGGGGAAGCGCAGATCGGTCCCGGCAGGTACGGAATAGACGTCCGGGCTGAGGTACACGGTTCCGTTCTCTAAGGTGCCCGTGCGGGCCGGGTTCTCCGAAGCACTTGTGCGGGCCGGATTCCCGGAGACCTCCAGCCACACGGCCTGGCGGACCCGCAGCCGAACGCTCGTGGTGATGTGCACCGTCGTGTTGTGCTGGAACGTCGGGGGCGGCGGCTGATCGAGCCGGTTCGTCCCGTGGTGCGCGTCGGCCACGATGAACACGAAGACCAGCACGAACGCCGGCACCGTGATCGCGGTCAGCTTCACCCAGTACTGGAAGGCCTGCACCAGCGTGATCGCCCGCATCCCGCCGCTGAGCACACAGACGAGGACGATGACCGCGACGCCCACCACTCCCGTCCAGTACGGCAGTCCCGTGACCGTCGTCAGGGTCGCCCCGGCCGCCTGCAACTGCGGGAGCAGGTAGAACCAGCCGATCAGCACCACGAACGCGGTGGTGAGCCGGCGCAGCGGCAGCGAGTCCAGCCGTGCCTCGGCGAAGTCCGGCAGCGTGTACGCGCCGGATCGGCGCAGCGGCGCGGCCACGTACAGCAGCAGCGCCAGGTACCCGGCGGCGAACCCGATCGGGTACCACAACGCGTCCGCGCCATCCTTGAGGACCAGACCCGCGACACCGAGGAACGAGGCGGCGGACAGGTACTCGCCGCTGATCGCCGCGGCGTTGCGCTCGGCGTTCACCAGCCGGCGCGCGACCAGGAAGTCCGACGTGGTGCGCGCGCTTCTGGCTCCCCATAAGCCGACGCTGAACGTGGCAGCGGCGATCAGCGCGATACCGCCGAGCGACCAGACGTTCAGCTCCATCCCACTAGTACTCCAGTCAGCTCTCCACCTCGTCAGCTCTCGACGAGGTGCACGAAGTCGCGCTCGTGCCGTTCGGCCGCGCGGGTGCTGAGGTATCCCATCAGGATCAGGAACGGAAACGGCAGGACGCCCAGTACCAACCAGGGAATACGTACCCCGAACACGGTCATCGCGGCCAACCGGGGAACCGCCCAGAACAGCGCCGGAAGCCCGCAGAGCACCAGAACTGTCACGCCGGTGAGCAGCAGTGAGGCGCGCAGCTGCACCCTCACCAGATGGCGCACGAGCGCCTCCCCCACGCTGGTCTGCTCCTCCAGATCCATGATCGTGCGGGCGATCGGGCGGGTCCGGGCACGGCTGCGATCCGCGAGCACCACCCGCTTGCGTCGGGGCGGTCGCCGCTGGCCGTCGGATCGCCCGGAACTCCCGCCCCGGACGTTCACGGCTGCTGTCCCCAGGACTGTTTGGGCGCACGCACCAGACGGTCCTTGAGTTCCCGGGTGTGCCGGCGGCTGACCGGCAACTCCTTGGGCTCACCACCCCCGACCAGCACGGAGTACCCCGACGACGACATCCGCAGTTCGGTGACCAGCGGTAGCGACACCAGGTACGAGCGGTGGATGCGCACGAATCCGGCGTCGGCCCAGCGCTCTTCCAGCTGCGCGAGCGGAATCCGCACAAGGTGCGAGCCATCCGTGGTGTGCAGGCGGGCGTAGTCGCCCTGCGCTTCCACCCAGCGCACCGCCGCACGCGGAATCAACTTCGTGGTGCCCGCGAGCTCGACCGGAATAACCTCGTCGTCGGGGGTCTCATCCTCCGGCATGGGGGGTTGGCCGCTGAGGGCCGGCTGCTGGTTCCCCCCGTTGCCGTTGGTGCCACTGTTCCCGCCAGGACTGCTGGCGGCTTCCAGGGCCTTCGTGCGCTCGACCATCTTCAGCGCACGGTCGACCCGTTCGCCGTTGGCCGGCTTCATGATGTAGTCCAGCGCGCCGACCTCGAACGCTTCCAGCGCATGCTCTTCATGGCCGGTCAGGAACACCAGCGACGGCGGATGCCGGAACGCCTGCAGCACGCGCGCCAGCTCCATGCCCGTGAGTCCGGGCATCGAGACGTCGGCGAACACGGCGTCCACTGTGGACTCACCCTGGTTGCCGTCGCTGCGGATCAGGCGCAGCGCCTCCGCCGCGTCGAACGCGGTCAGCACCTGGCTGACCCGCGGACTTTCCTCGAGCAGGTACTTCATCTCATCCAGCCCGGCCGCCTCGTCGTCTACCGCGAGAACGACAAGTCCTGAAGTGTTCCGTCGAGTACTCACTGCAAAGCCGTATCCTGCCGCGCCGAACGGCGCTGTGTCTATGAATGGTTCGGGTACAGATGTGCTGCCGAATCAAAGTACGACTTCGCGTCGCTGTTCGATTCGGCGGGGTGGGCACAACCGCGTGACTGCTTTTCGGCTCATTCACAAACCGAAGCGGGACCACAACATCCGATGTTCCAACGTTTCCGCGAGCGCGAGGACCGAATCCGCTCCCGCACCGGCAACGCGGGTGCCAGCCGCACCGCCCCCGATTCCCAGCCGGGCCAGCATCGGTTTGCGCGGTTCGACCGGGATGATGTGCGCGTCCGGGTACCGCTGCCGCACAACCTGGCGCAACGTCCCGATGCCGTCCACCAGGCCGAGCTGCTGCGCCTTGGCTCCGGTCCAGACCTCACCGGAGAACAGGTCTTCATCCGATCCGGTGAGTTTGTCGTCGCGCCTGCTTCGCACCCAGGAGATGAACTGCTCGTGCAGCTCGGACTGCAGTCCGGCCAGCCACCGCACGTCGTCTTCCTTCTCCGGTTGGAACGGGTCCAACCGGACCTTGTGGTCGCCCGCGTGGTGCACCCGCCGGTCGACGCCGAACCGTTCCAGCAGGCCGTGCAGGCCGAAACTCTTGGTGACGACGCCGATCGAGCCGACCAGCGACGAGGCGTGCGCGTGGATCTCGTCGCCCGCGCAGGCCAACCAGTACCCGCCGGAGGCCGCGACGTCCTCGCAGAACGCCAACACGGGAACGTTCTTCTCCTCGGCCAGGGTGCGAATCCGTTCCGCGACCAGCGCGGACTGGGTGGCCGCCCCGCCCGGCGAGTTGATCGCCAGTGCGACCGCGCTGAGCCGGTCGTGCGCGAACGCCTTGGTCACCGCGGTTTCCAGGTTGTGCAGGTTGATCGTCGGCCGGGCCACCGGTGCCGGCATCGGCGTGATCACCCCGTGCAACCGCAACACGGTGACCACCGGCCGGCGGTCACCGCGCTCCGCGAGTTTCCCCGGAAGCCGGGACGTCAGTCTGTCGGTCAGGCCGTTGAGGCTCTGCGGGAATGTGTCAGGCATGCCCGGGACGTTACCGGCTCGTTCCAGCCTCGGCGGGAACGTCGGCGTCGGGTTCGGCGAACGCCGCCGTCGGCACCATGTGCACGCCCGGCGCGAACTTCGGAACCCGCATGATGACCTTCATCCCAGCACCCTCTTCGGTCTCGACCACCAGCCCGTAGTCGTTGCCGAACGTCGCCCGCATCCGGTGGTTGATGTTGCCCAGGCCCACGTGCGCGCCGGTGATGTGCGCGTCGGCGAGCTCGGCGTCCAACCGCTCCGGGTTCATGCCGACACCGTCGTCATCGACGCTGATCAGCGCCTCGGTGCCGTTGTCCTCGGCGACCACCGTGACGGTGCCACCCCCTGGCTTGTTCGCGAGGCCGTGCCGGACGGCGTTTTCCACCAGCGGCTGCAATGCCAGGAACGGGACGACGACCGGTAGCACTTCCGGCGCGACCTTGAGCCGGACGTTCAACCGGTCCGGGCCGAACCGGGCTCGCTCGAGGTTCAAGTACCGGTCGACGTTGCGGATCTCCTCCGCCAACGTGGTGTACAGGCCGTTGCTGCGGAACGAGTACCGCGTGAAGTCCGCGAACTCCTGGAGCAGTTCCCGAGCCTGTTCCTGATCAGTGCGGATCTGCTGGGAGATCGTGTTCAACGCGTTGTAGATGAAATGCGGGGAGATCTGCGCGCGCAGCGCGCGAACCTCGGCGTGTGCCAAGCGTTCCTTGGATTCCTGGAGCTCGGCCAGTTCCAGCTGGGTGGACACGTGGTGTGCGACCTCGGTCGCGGCACGCAGCACCCGCTTCCGGTCACCATCGCTGATGATCACCAGTGCGCCCCGGTTCTCCCCCTCCGGCGCCAGCGGGACGACCACCGCATGCCGCATCGGGCACGGTCGCTGGTCGCAGGGCAGCTCGGCGTGGTCGAGGTATTCGCGCTTGCCCGTACGCAACACGGCCTCGATCTTGTGGCGCAGGTCCGCGTAGTGGTGGTTCGCCTCGCCGTCCCAGCTCAGCAGTGTGCCGTCGGCGTCGATCACCCCCACGGCGACGCAAGCCAGCAGCGCACGCAGGTGCGGAGCGGTCTGGTCGGCCGACTCCTGGTTGAGCCCCTCCCGAAGGAAGGGAGCGGCACTGGTCACCTGATGCAGTGCGGCCAGCGTGGCGTCTTCCATGGACGTACTCACCCGGCGCGAGCGGCACAGCATCACGAACAGACCGAGTACGGCGAGCGCCGCGAGGGTGGTGAGTACCGTCCGCTCCGTCAGCAGCTCCGGCACAGATCAATACTCGCCAGAAAACGCGTCGGGAAGCAACACCGCTACGGCCAGTGCCCCGGGAGCGTCGATAAGCGGTCGATACGACTTCCGTCCAGCGGAAGCGCTGCGCCGATCAGGTGAGTCGCGTAGGCGGTCCTGTCGATTGCGCTCGCGATAGACAGGAAGAGCGCGTGGACCTGCCGTCCAACCTTTGTCAGAGCCCGCCTTTCTCACAGCCCGCCTTTCTCACAGCCCGCCTTTGTCAGGGAACGCCTTTTCTCAGGGAACGCCTTTTCTCGGAGAACGAGGTCTTCGGCGGGGTCGCAGGTTTCGACGGCGTTGTCGACGGTGTGTCGAGCGAGTTCGGGTGCTGCGCCGCAGCCCGCGCACCCGGGCAGGTAGCGGTGCAGCGTGACCCCGGGGCGCGCCGAAGCTCCTTTCCGACGTTCCGTCGGAAACCATACCAACGCTGTGTCGGAAAGATCCCAGGACGTTTCCAACGATCTGTCGGGAACATGTCAGCGGCTAGGATGAAAAGGTGCCGAGGATCACCGCGCCGACCGTGGCGGAACACCGGGCGCGCCGGCTGCACGACCTGCTCCAAGCCGCACGGGAACTCGTGTCCGAGCAGGGACCGGACGCGCTGACGCTCGGCGCCCTCGCCCAGCAGGTCGGGCTGTCCCGGTCGAGCCTGTACGAGTACTTCCGCTCCCGCGACGACGTGGTCGCTGCGATCGTCGAAGACGAGATTCCGAGCTGGGCCGAGGAAATCGCCGCCGAGATGGCGCGGTCCCCCGACGTGGCCGGCAAGGTCAGCACATACGTGCGGGTGCAGCTACGGATGCTCACCGACGGCCGGCACACCGCCGCCATGGCGCTGTCGGCGCACGCCTTGGGCGAGCACGGCCGCGAGCGGATTCGCCACGAACATTCCCGATTGCTGGAACCGCTGGTCAGCGCGCTGACCGAGGCCGAGATCCCGGATGCCGAGCTGCGTGCTCACTTCATCCAGGGGGTGGTGCACGCGGCTGCTCCGCTGATCGATCCAGCCGACACCCCGCGCAACGAGCGCGTCACCGGCGCGGCAGCCGACCAGGCGGTCTCCGGCCTGCCCGCGCGCTGACCGGCCTACCGCTTGTCAGGGCACCTGCCCCGGGGCGACGGCTCACTTCAGCAGGCGCGAGAGGCGCCGGTCGGCGAGCGGCTTACCACCGGTCTGACAGGTCGGGCAGTACTGCAAAGATCTGTCCGAAAAGGACACTTCGCGGACCACGTCATCGCACACGGGGCAGGGCAGCCCGGTCCGACCATGGACGCGCAACCCCGAACGCTTCTCCGCTTTCAGCCGAGCGGCGTCCTGGTGCACCGAGCGCTGGACAGCGTCCTCCAGGATCTCCCGCATCGCCGCGTACAGCCGGACCACCGTGTCCGCGTCGAGCCGGCCCGCCGTGGCGAACGGCGACAGCTTCGCGGCATGCAGGATCTCGTCCGAGTACGCGTTGCCGATCCCGGCGAGGCTGGACTGCTCCGTGAGGACCGTCTTGATCCGCTCGGTTCGCCCGGACAGCACGCCGGCGAACTCGGTCTCACTCACCTGCGCCGCGTCCGGGCCGAGCTGGGCGATTCCGGGCACGTCCTCGGGCGAGGCGACCACCCACACCGCGAGCCTCTTCTGGGTGCCGGCCTCCGTGATGTCAAAACCCGGCCCACCAAGGTGTACGCGGAGCGCGAGCGGCCCTTTACCCGGCTTCGGCGGCACCGGAGACAGCTCTTCCGACCATCTGAGCCACCCAGCTCGTGCCAGGTGCACCACCAGGTGCACGCCACCGCAGTCCACGTCCAGGTACTTGCCGTGCCTGCGCACTCCGGTGACCTGCCGACCGTGCAGGTCGGTCCACGGCGGCGACGCCGTCTTCAACACGCTCGGCGACGCGATGTCCACGCGGACCACCGTGCGGCCCACGGCGTGGTCGCGGAGGTGCTGGGCTAGCGCCTCGACCTCGGGCAATTCCGGCACGCCCTCCAGTGTGCCGGAAATCGGCGATCATTCCACCGGTTGCAGTGGGCCGTTCATGTCCGGTTCGCCGTAGACCTCGATGTTGCGCGCCACCCGGCCAAGCTCCTGCCGGACGCTGAAGAACCCGCGCTCCACGCCGACCCAGCGCTCCGGCGGGTGCTCGTCGGCGTCCCCCGGCGTCTCCGCGATCAGCGTCCAGGGCCTGCGGAAGAGCCACCGCGCCGGGAAGAAGAGGAACGCCGCCACCAGCGCGATGATCAGCTCCGGCGGCACCCACACCTGCGGCGGTGTCCACGCCACGAACACCACAACCATGAAGAACATGATCGCGACGAGCACGATGCCGGGAAGCGGCCCACCGTTGACCTCGTGCTCGAACTCGTCGCCGGCAATCGGGTTGGTCCACTCCAGGTTCGAGCGAACAGTCCACATCCGACCGTCCGAGCCGCGTACCACGCGGTTCATCGCCACCCTCCCCGACCTGAGTCGATCGTGCCCGTTGCGGGCCGCTGGTCACCACACGAAAACCGCCGATCACCGTACGTCGAGCACGATACCGTGCGCGACGTCCGAGGCGGTTGGATGTCGCCCTGCCCGCCCAACTCGTTTGCTTGTCAACCTTGCGCGCTTACCAACCTCGCGTGCCTGCCGACCTCTCGACTGATTGTCGATCAGATCCTGGTCGGTCCGCCAGCATGCCGGAGCTGACACGCCGGGGCGTGTCAGCGGCACGGGTGACCGGACACCGGCGCTACGGTGGGTCTTGGCGTGATCACGCCAGCCAGCGCTCCACCAGTCGGAGGGGATCACGATGGACCTGCGGGAAGCCCGGTCGGTCGTCCAGGTGCAGCATCGCGGGGTGCTCTGCACGCGCCGGTCCGACGGTCAACCCCAGATGAGCCCAGTCCTGGCCACTGTGGACAGTGCAGGGCGGATCGTGATCAGCACGACGGCCGGCACGGCCAAGGTCCGCAACCTGCGACGAGATCCCCGCGCCTGGCTGTGCGTACTCCCGGACACCTTCTTCGGCCGGTGGCTCCAGATCGAGGGCGACGTGGAGATCGTCGAACTGCCGGAGGCCATGCCACTGCTGGAGGACTACTACCGCGGCATCTCCGGCGAGCACGAGGACTGGGACGCCTACCGTGCCGCGATGAGAGCCGAGAACCGAGTGCTTGTGCGGATCGAGCCCACTCGCGCCGGTCCAGGTTGACGGCTCACGCCGTGGTCGGCGGGAGGCCGCCGGCATACTGGCCGCTGCCGGGCTGGTTCAGCAGGTCAAGGACGTCGTCCACGATGCGGTCACCGATGAGCAGGCTGGATGTCGCCGCGGGCGAAGGAGCGTTCAGCACGTGCACGGCGTGCTCGCTGCGGGTGACGACGAAGTCGTCGACCAGCGCGCCGTCCGGCGTGACCGCCTGTGCTCGCACTCCGCTGCCGTGTCTGTGCAGGTCACCGGATGAGAGATCCGGCACCAACCGGCGGACCGCGCGCACGAACAGTGGCCACGCCAGCGAACGCGCCATCTCAGCGAGCCCAGAGCGCCAGTACCTGCGGGCGAGACCGCGTAGCGCCGGGTCCGCCGCCAGCTCCCGGAGCAGACCCGGGTCGACGTCACGCCAGCGGTAACCGTGCCGGGACAGGGCCAGGACGGCGTTCGGCCCCACGTGCACAGCGCCGTCCAGCATCGGCGTCAGGTGCACGCCGAGGAACGGCAGGGCTGGATCGGGCACGGGATAGACCGGGTTTCGGATCAACGTGCGACGGTCGGCGCGCAACTCCGCGTACTCGCCCCGGAACGGCACGATTCGGACCGGCGGTTGCGCGCCAGCCATCTGGGCGAGCTTGTCACTGTGCAACCCGGCGCAGTTCACCAAGGCCCGGGCGCGGATCTCGGACCGTTTGGTGTGCACCCGCACACGATCCCCAGTCGCCACGGCGACGACCCCGGAGTTCAACCGCAGGTCCGCGCCGAGGTCCGCGATCTCGGCCGCGAGCGCATCGCACACCAGCCCGAAGTCGGTGACCGCTGTGTCCTCGACGTGCAGCCCCGCCACTCCGGCCACATGCGGCTCCCGCTCCACGATCTCGGCGCGCGTCATGGGGCGCACGGTCACGCCATTGGCGCGCCCGCGCTCGGCGAGCGCCTCCAACCGCCCCGCCTCGGCCGGCGTCGTGGCCACCACGATCTTGCCGGTCCGGCGCACCGGCACGCCGCGCTCGTGGCAGTACCGGATCATCGCCTCACCGCCGGCCCGGGCGTACCGCGCCTTGAGGCTGCCGGGCCGGTAGTACAAGCCACTGTGAATCACGTTGCTGTTGTGCCCGGACTGGTGCGCTCCCCACCGGGACTCGCGTTCAAGAACGACGACCGAGGTCGTGGGCGCGGCCCGCAGCAGGGAACGCGCGGTCGCGAGGCCGACCACGCCACCGCCGACGATCACCACGTCCGCCGTCTCGGCCATCGTCGCCCTCCCAGAGGCCACCGGTCGCTGACCTCCTGGACCCTAACGGCCCGCAGAGTGATCATGACCCCTGTCGAATCTTCGGAGAACGATGGGTTACAGTGGTGACCACAGCGACGGCATGCCGCTGACATGCGGTAACGCGGTCGAGATGCGGATGTAGCGCAGTTGGTAGCGCATCACCTTGCCAAGGTGAGGGTCGCGGGTTCGAGTCCCGTCATCCGCTCCATGATGAACCCGCCGATGGTGCAACCATCGGCGGGTTTGTCGTATCAAGCCAGGTCAGGAGCTTTCCAGCCGGAAGCCGACCTTCATACCGACCTGGAAGTGGCCGATGTGGCCGTTCTCTACATGACCGCGGATCTCGGTGACCTCGAACCAGTCGACTTCGCGTAGCGTGTCGGTGGCGCGGGCGATTCCCCTGCGGATCGCGTCGTCGACGCCCTGTTCGGAAGACCCGACGATTTCGGTGACGCGATAGACATGGTCAGCCATCTTCGCATCGTCGGAGCACTCCGTTCCGCGCGCAACTCTGCGGGTGCCCTTTCCCCGCTGGCGGTCGAACAGCATCGCGATTGCACCCCTGCGGGCGCGAAACGGACACTTGGACAATGGCTGGCGAGGTCCTGATCGTGATCTCGGGAATGGTCGACCCGACCCGCGAGGACGAATTCGTGGCCGGTTACGAGAAGCTGGCAAGTGCAGAGCTGCCCGACGGTCTCCTGCGCACGGAACTGCTGCGTGGGCAGGGCGGCGAATGGCGCATCGAGACCTTGTTCCGAGATCAGGCCGCGGTGAACGCGATGCGGTCTCGGCGAGAACCCCCACCGGCGCCCCAGCTGTTCCGGGACGTGGGCGCCGAGCCCTCACTGATCGTCTTCGACGTGGTGGCCCGCCGGTCGGCGTCCCCCGAATGACTGTTCCCCGAATGACTGTTCCCCTGAGATAGGCCCAAGGTCTCTTGACCGTCACGCGGTGCTGGACTTCCGTCGGAGGCGAGGGGCTGGCGAACGCTGGAACAGTACGCCGAGGGGGACGTGACGACGATGACGACGATTACACGTGCGCACGACGTGGCCCGAACCGACCACGGTCACGCCATCGAACTCATCAGCGCGGAAGTCAATGCCATGGGTGCCGTGGTGCGGAGTCTTGCGCCCAGCGACTGGCTGCTCCCCACCGACTGCACCGGTTGGGATGTCCACAGCCTGGTCGCGCACATCGTGGGTAACGCCGAGAACATCCTCGATCCCGACCTCATGCGGCGGCGAGCACGCGAGGGAACCGAGAACTATCCACAGCTCTACATCGTCGACGCGATGAACGAAATGGCCGTCGACGACTGGCGCGACAAGCCATCGGCGGCTCTCGTCGACGGGTTCAACCGACTGTGGCCGAGCGCCGTCGAGGCGCTGCGCACGATGCCCGAGTCGGCACGGCAACAGACCTTCGAGTCCGGCTACCCCGATGTGCCGACGCTGACGTTCGGCTACATCTGCGACGTGATCTTCACCCGGGACATGTGGATGCACCGCGTCGACCTCTGCCGCGCCACAGGCAAGCCGTTCGCGCCCGGCGAGCACAGCAGGGATGTGATCGCGCAGATCCTGCGCGACCTCGACGATGCCTGGGAAGGTGATGCGTTCGTGCTGGAGCTGACCGGCGCCACGATCGGAGACTGGCAGATCGGTGCCGGTGAGCCGGTGCTGACGGTCGGCTGTGACGCGGTCGAGTTCCTGCGCAACCTCTCTGGACGTACCGAGCCCGAACCCGCGCTCACGGTCGTTCGGGGCGACCCCGCCCTGCTGGACATGGTTCGTGAGGCGCGCCTGTCCACCTTCTGATCCTGCCGATCCGTCCTCTGTAGACCACTGGGTGGCGTCACGCGGAGTGACGCCACCCAGGGCATTCGTCGTATTTCCGGTGGGTTACTTGATCTGGACGCGATGCGGCTTTGCTTTCTCCGTCTTCGGTACCCGCACCATCAGCACGCCGTTCTCCAGAGTCGCATCCACCTTGCCGGTATCGACTCCGCCGGGCAGCGTGCTGCGGAACTGGAACCGTCCGGTACGCCGCATCTGGCGACGCACGACCCCGGTACGTTCCCGTTCCTTGGTCTCGCCGCTGATCCACAGGTCGTGGTCACGGACCTCGACCTCGATGTCGTCGCGGCGCACGCCGGGTAGGTCGACCTCGAACAGGTAGGCGTCCTCGGTCTCCTCCATGTCGACCATCGGCTGCCATGCTCCGGCCCGGGTCGTCGTCCACCCAGGGTCGAACAGCTGGCCCATGCGCTCCCACAGTTCTTCCATCTCGCGGAACGGCTCGTGCCACAACTCAGCCGAGCGAGGCCAGGCGTGGGCGCCGTACGGGCCGCCGCGCCGGACAGGTACTGGCTCGGTCATCGCTCCCCCCGACACGTTGTCGTGCGCTTGCGTTTCCGAGCATCGCAGCATTCACCCGAACGTGCAGCACCGCCGGCGTTGGCGTCAGCGCGTACGGCGCAAGGGCAGCGGCAGCTTAGCGCTCGTGCAGCGGCTGTGCGGGGTCACCACCGCAAGGTCAAGGCGGAAACGTCCCGGGGTGTCGATCACCGATGCGCCGCCATCGCGGGCGAGGAAAACGAAGGCGGAATCACTGCGCTGGATCACGCGGCCACGTCGTCCCGTCCAAGTGTCGATCCAGTCGTCCGCCGAAGGACCGCCGAAATGCCACCGGGAAGGCCGCCGCCGGGGCATGGCAGCAGGAGTAGCCTCCATGATCACGAACCTTTCCGCTCACCTCGTTCTAGGGCAAATAGCACCTCGCATTTCGCGTTCGAGATCAAAGAGTACTCGCCCGCGATCGATTCGCACGGGATTTGTTGGCTGTGCGAGCCCGGCCGACCCGGGCCCTGTTTCGAACAGGCTCAGTCAGTACTTGCCGTTCCCGGCGCAACGTAAGCAGGTTTGGCCGTCACTGGCGACGCCCGACCCGCCACAGGCTGGGCATTCCCGGGAGGACAGCTCTCCGGGCGAGAGCATCGCGAGCAGGTTCTGTCGCTGGTCGCCAGTGAGACGGTAACGATGAACCTGGCGGTCGCTGGTGTGCACTTCGAGCTCGACAGCCGCGTCATCGTTGAAGCCCGCCGGTTGTTGGTCGCGCGTCACGCGGAAGCCCACGACCTCGCTGGCGTCCTCGCTGACGTCGCGGTGAGCCGTCATGTCGGAGCGCGTGATCATTCGCGTTCACCCCTCGCGCCGCTTCGTCCGGGGACCAGCAACCATACTCCACTCGAATGGGTGAATGTGACCACAATTCCGCAACAGGAACGAGTAAAAGCGATACAGGACGCGACGTGCGGCGCCGAACAACCGTGAAATGGTCGGACGCGGGAAGATCGCGCCACCCCCCGACGGCGTCGCGATACTTCCCGCGTCCGCTGTGGCCGTCCCCCGAACAACCACGGCCACATTTCTTCTGGTGGTCAAGCCCGCACCACTAGGTGCTTGGCTCGGGCGGTGGAAGAGGTGCCTGGAAACCTCCGCCACCGCCCACCCTACGACGGGTGCTCGCATGAACACACCATGAGCTGGGAAAACGGGGGCCATCGAGGCAGGTGTGAGAGATGAGGCCAGTGGTGGCCGGGATCGGTCGCACTCGCTGCCGGCTGGTTTCCACTCACCCGTTCAGGCAAACCGCGCGCCTGCCGTGCGGTCCAGAGGTGGAGCGGCGCATGCGATCTCGGCCAATCCTGGTTATCCCTGGTATGGGCCGGTTGCCCAGCTGGTGCCCAGGACGCGACCGGTCCGGGCACGCGGGGGAGGAACCGCTCGGGGGAGTGCGGGTTCGCGAGGCGTGCCCAGCGGTTCCCGGTGGCGAATGGTCGCTGGTCGGCATTCGTCACCAGGACCGGAAGGTGGCCGCCGGTGTCCGCCGGCGGCCACCTTTGTGACAGGCCGGCGTGACTCGCGATCGGCTACGTTTCCAGCGTGGACCTGATCGAGTTAACTCACTGGAAGTCGCGGCGGGTAGCACACCAGGCAGCGACATCGCCGCTGTGCTGCTGGACGCAGTCCCACCCCCGGTGACTGAGCGAGACCCGAGCGGAGATGTCCGGGCCACGCCAGTGGCCGCGTAACAGCCCGAGCCCGTTGGCGTAGGCCACCGCCTGTTCCAGTTCGCCGGGCATGACCGGTTCACCGCAGCTGTGCGGCGTCGCCAGGAATTCCAGCGGGTCGGGCTCGTGGGTCTGCTCGGAAAGCCACCGCAGGAACGCTGTAGCGATCGCATCACGGCGCTGCAATCTCATCATGGCCTCGCAGGTGCGTTCGTGGCACCGGCTGCCTCCCTGCGGGGATGGGAAGACATCGCCGGTGTCGATGTCCTTGCGTGATCGACGGCGCCTGCCCCGTCACCGGTTCCGGCCACGGCAACGGATACCACCACAGGGGTACATGGTCGGCTTCCCGACGCACGGCTGTTGATCAGCGATGCACGCGCAATTCCAGGTGAATTTCACTAACCCGAGGAATTAAGTCTCATACTTTGTGGTGACGTGGCCGAGAGAAGACGAGAGCTCGGCCTGCGCGGCCCGAGCCCAGGGAGCAAATTGGTGCGCCTCCGAGACAACGGGTCTCGGCGAGAAGCGAGAAAGGATTCTGATTTGATGCGGTTAATTTCTGCGACCGTCTTGGCGAGCTCTGTTGCGCTGGGAGCGTTTCTCCCGGCCGTGGCGAACGCGAATCCTCTGCCTGCGCCGGGAGCAACGACGCATTGGGTCGCTCCCAACCCCTGCGGCCATGACGGTGGGCGCCATGACCGCGACTGTGACCGCTGGCGGCAATGCTGCTATGACCACGGTCGAAGGGATCATGACCGCGACTGCGACCGTGACCGCGGTCGATGGGATCGCGACCGCGACTGCGACCGTGACCACGGCCGATGGGATCACGACCGCAACCAAGGCGGATGGCACCGCTGAATCTGCATTCGGCATGAGCCGGTGAATTCTGGATTCTTGTCGGAGCCAGAATTCGCCTACCGCGCATGTTTTCGAATCGAGTGCGCTGCTGGCCCACACCGCTTCGGTGTGGGCCAGCAGTGGAAACGGTGATCCGTGAGGAAACTATTCGGATCGATACCGGGTGCCGGTTCCACAAGTAGAAGGATGGTTTAGGGGCCCGGCAGCGATCGCGGTGGTGTGCCGGGAGCTGGAATGGTTGCTCGGCCGCCGATGGCTGATGTTGATGCTGGTAGCGCTGCGGGATTCGACACGACCTCTGGCCCAGAAGCGAGCGTGCCGGCCGAGGCCGTACCGGAGGGGCTCGCCTGCTGCCTGGAGGCTGCTACCCCTTGGGGGCCTGGGGATTCTGTTGGCCCGCCATCCTCACTGCGGGCGTTGACACTCGGCACGGTCACCCACATCGCCTTCGCCTCGCTTGCGGCATGCTCGCCTTGCTGGCCAAAGGCTGGGCGGTCAAGCGCAGGCGGTACGGCCGTCGAGGGCGGCTGCCACGGACTTGGCGGTGGGAGTGGCGACACCGGCGGTAACGCCTGGGGCGGTTGTTGGTCCGGTGGCCAGGCCAGGAGCACCAGTCCGGTCGCGGCCAGCGCCAACGCCACCCCGCCGCTCTCCGACGGATGCCGGTCGATGCGTCTCAAAACTCTGCCACGCATGCCGCGCTGCTGCCGCGATCGCAAAGCGATGCCGGTAGCGAGCACGAGTGCCGCGGCCACCATCGCCACCCCGACACATTCCGCAAAGATCAACATCATGGGTCCGGTCGTTCTCTACGACATCAACGACGACAGACCATCACAAGCCGGCCGGAGACCGGAAGGGCCCGCACGGGGGCTGTTTCAGCCTCCGCGTTCGACGCCTGGTCAGGCGACCGATCAATCGAGTGAATCACGCGGATGTACCGCGGCCCCGCCCTTACGAGGGGTACAAGGGCGGGGCCGGGCCAGGCGCACATCGTCGTCACTCGCCCTGTGCTGACCTGCGCGCCTCGAAGACTGATGATGCCGGACGCACCCGAACAGCCGATAGCCCCCTGCACCCTTTCAGGGGAAGGGCAGGCAGCGAGATGATCGCTGGTCGTACACATCGGACACTGCCCCGCTGCTGCACAACAACGCCCTGTGCGCCTGTGATGTGCTCCCGTCACGATCTCGCAAACGATGTGGTCAACGAACTCAGGAGACGCAAGCTAGGCATCGTGGGGCGGTGCGACGTCCAAACCGGTTGGACACGCCCCGGCTGACTGGTCACTCAGTTGCACACCGGTACCTGCGATCCCGCAGTAGCCGTGGGGGTTCTTGGCATCCGAGAGGTACTGCTGGTGGTAGTCCTCGGCGTAGAAGAAGTCCTTGAGCGCGGCGATTTCGGTGCTGACCTCGCCGAACCCGGCGTTGGCCAGGGCGGACCGGTACTCGTCGCGGCTGCGTTCGGCGACGGCCCGCTGCTGCTCGTCCACGTAGTAGATCGCCGAGCGGTACTGGGTGCCGACATCGTTGCCCTGCCGCATGCCTTGGGTAGGGTCGTGGTTCTCCCAGAACACCCGCAAGATCCCGGCATACGTGATCACGGACGGGTCGAACACGGCGAGGACGACTTCGGCGTGCCCGGTCATGCCGGTGCACACCTCCTCGTACGTCGGGTTCGGCGTGTAACCGCCGGCGTAGCCCACGGCCGTGGTCCACACGCCGTTCGTACGCCAGAAGGTGCGCTCGGCACCCCAGAAGCAGCCCATGCCCACGATCGCTCGCTGGAAGCCGTCCGGGAACGGCGGCACGATTCGGCGGTCGCGGTGGACTGCATGCCGCTCGGGAACGCGAAGGGGTGTGGTGCGCCCGGGAAGCGCCCGAGCCGGGTCGATCATGCGGGTCTTGCCGAATGCGTCACCGAACAGCGCCATGCCTCCAGACTACGTGGCGGGTGAACCCGGCCTCCCGTCCTGAGGACGCGGCTGTCGTGAGGGGGTGGCCAGAGGCCGTCGTCGCACCGCGAACACCCAGTACCGCATGATCAGGAACCGGGCGATCCCGCTGAGCACGCTGGACACGGCGACCGCCACGGCTTCGACGGTCGCCGACGCGTGCGGCGCGAGCCAGTGCAGGACGTACAGCGTGGCGCTGGTGTAGGTGCAGTAGAAGGCCGTGGCCAGCAGGTCCTGAACGCGCTGGCGGAAGCGGGAGTCCGCACCATCGTGGAACGCGGACCTGCGCAGGGCCTCCGTGCTGGCCATGGTCGTGACGGCGACGGAAACGATGTTGGCCCAGTACGTGCCCATCCACGGCTGGATCGCGACGTACAGCAGGCCGCAGGCGAGGGTGGTGATGCCGCCGACGACGGTGAACAGGCCACCCTGCCGCATGAACCGCCGCAACTCCGCGCGAGCACCCGGTTTCTGGGCCGGGTGTGGGGTTTCCGGGTCGATCGCTTCGGTGCACGGAGTGCCGGTCGTCACTGGGGCCGCACGTCCTTTCCGCGCCGTCCGCGGGTCGCTCGGTCGCGCTGATTATGCGGACAGCGCGTGCGCCACGCCAGGGCGATGTGAGCCATAAGGTGTGGTGTCGGCGGATCGCGTGGCTTACCGTCGCACTCGTGAATTCGTACTCGCGTGTCGTTCTGCCGCCTCCGTTCGCGCTCTGACGGGCGCTCCCGTCCACGAGCTTCCTGAACGTCCGCGAACGGAAAGAATTCACCCTTGTCTGACTTATCGAGTACTCCCTTGTCGTGTTCTGGTGCGCGTGCGCGTTCTGCCCGTATCGCGCGAGGTCCGCTGCCGGTTCTGGGCGCGGCAGCACTGTGGGGGACTACCGGGACGGCGGCGAGTTTCGCGCACGCCAGCCCGCTCGCGATCGGCGCGGCCACCATGGGGGTCGGCGGGCTCTTGCTGCTCATCCTGGCTGGTCGGGCGGTTGTACCGGTGCTGCGCGCCGAGCTGGCACTCCTACCTGCTGGCGCGGTCGCGGTCGCCGTGTACCCGCTGTCGTTCTACACGTCGATGTGGGCGACCGGAGTCGCCGCCGGGACCGTGCTGACACTCGGTTCCGCGCCCATGTTCGCGGCACTGATCGAGTGCGCCGTCGATCGCGTCCGCTTGGACATGGGCTGGGCGTGCGCTGCGACGATCTCCGTTACTGGCGTGTTCTTGCTGGTCACGGACACGGCGCCGGGTGAGCAGGCACGGCACTCGGAGTGGGGTGTCCTGCTCGGGCTGCTGGCTGGTGCGGCCTACGCGGCGTACTCGTGGATCGCTGGACGCATGATGCGCCGAGGTCACGGGTCCCGCGCTGTGGTCGGTGCCCTCTTCGGCGCCGGTTCGATGCTGCTCCTGCCGATCTTGGCCATGACCGGCGGTCCGCTGCTCGGCTCGCTCCCCGGCATCGCGGTCGCCTGCTACCTCGCCATCATCCCGATGGGGCTGGCCTACATGCTGTTCGGCGCGGGACTGCGGCACACCCCCACGACCGTGGCCACGACGTTGAGTCTGCTCGAACCCGCGGTGGCGGCGCTTCTCAGCGTTGTCGTGGTCGGCGAGAACCTGGGCACGCGCTCCTGGGCGGGGATGGCGTTGATCGGGGCGGGTCTGGTCCTGGTGAGCGCGCGGAGACGGGCATCCCCCGCCGGTGACGACTGACACCTAAGTTGTGCACAGCTGTGGATAACTCCCTCCACAGCTGTGCACAAATCCCCATCATGCGCCGAGTTATCCACAAGTCCACCGCCGGGGGTAGGGGTTTATCCACAGACTTGTGGACAGGATCTGCGCAGGTGTGGGCAGGTCCCGCCCGGCCTGAACGGTGTTCGTGGCGACGACATCAACTGTTCACTGATCTCTCAACTACCCGGCATCCACCTGGTGACGGCGCGGGGAAACGGGCCTCGCCAGTGGGGATACGGCCCGAGTTCTCCACAAGGTCGTCGCCCGGGCTCACCGCCCGACCGCGTACCCCTGGGCCCCGCGAGCGTTCGCGGCGGCGCGCAGCACGCCGGTCGCGGGGTCTCGCGAGACGGCCGACAGGCGCCCCAGCGACCACGGGCCGGCGTCGGTCACCCGGTGGCCGCGACGGCGGAGCTCAGCGATCCGGTCCGTGCCCAGGCGGGACTCCACGACCATTTCGCCGGGCTCCCAGCTGCGCGGGTAGAACGAGGTGGGGAAAGCGCGGCTGTGCCAGGCCGGCGCGTCGATCGCCACCTGCAGATCGAGTCCACTGTGGACATGGGCCAACCAGAAGCACAGCTGCCACTGGTCCTGCTGGTCGCCGCCGGGCGTGCCGAAGGCCAGCACCGGCTCGCCGCCGGCCAGGGCCAGCGACGGGCTGAGCGTGATCCGGGGACGGCGGCCCGGGGTCAGCGAGTTCGGCAAGCCCTCGTCCAACCAGAACATCTGTGCGCGAGTGCCCAGGCAGAACCCGAGCTCCAGGATGACCGGTGAGGACTGCAACCACCCACCGGACGGTGTCGCCGACACGATGTTGCCCCACCGGTCGACGACGTCGACGTGCACGGTGTCGCCCCGGGCCTCCCCGACCGGTGACACGGTCGGCTCGCCGGTACCCGCTGAGTCGTGCGCACTCGCGCCCCGCTCGTCGACGACGAACTCGGGAAGCTTCGGCGCACGCCCGCCCGGGCCTCCGGGGCGCAGCTCCCACGACGCCTGCGCTGCGATCAGCCCGCGCCGGCTCTCCGCGTAAGAGCGCGAGAGCAGGTCGTCGAGCACGGCCGGATCGGCGGAGTCGCCGTACCATGCCTCACGGTCCGCGAAGGCGAGCTTCGCTGCTTCGACCGCGACATGGACGGTGTCGGCTTCGGGAACACCGTCGATGTAGTTGATCCGGTCGGCGACGCCTTCCAGCAACCGAAGTTGCTGCGCCAGCACCGGCCCCTGCGACCAGATGCCCAGCTTCGCGAGTGTCCACCCGCCTTCAAGGTCTACTGTGACCGGATCTTCGTAGGTGGCCGAGAACGTCGCCATGTCCTGTCCGTTGAGCACGCCCGCGTGGTCACGGCCCGAGCTGTCCCGCACCGGTGTCCGGGTGAAGGTGTCCACTGTCTCGGCCACGAATCCCTGGGACCACGCACGACGGGCGGCGTCGATCTGCGCCTCTCGGCTGCCGCCAGCGGCCTCAGCCTCCGCGAGCAGCCGTTCCCAGGTGCCCGCCAGGGTGATGTTCGTGAAGCGGCTGCCCGGTCGCGGGACCTGGCCGTCCACCAGCCACAACCGCGCGGACGACGGCCAATGCTCGACGAGATGGCGGCGCACCGTCTCGACTGCGGCCGTCATCCCGCGCACCACGGGAAAGCCGTCGCGGGCATAGCCGAGGGCGTAACGCAGGACGTCGCGCAACGACTTGGTGCCGTAGTCCCGCAGGAGCAGGAGCCAGCCGTCCCAGGCACCGGGCACGGTCGCGGGGAGCAGTCCCGTTCCCGGGACCAGGTCGAGCCCGAGTTCGTCGCGGTAGTGCGTGATGGTCGCGCCGGCCGGCGCCGGTCCCTGCGCGCACAGGGCGCGCGGGCGCTGGTCCGCTGCGGACGCGAACAGCGCTGGTAACTCCCCGCCCGGACCGTTGAGGTGCGGTTCCACGACCTGCAGCACGAACCCGGCTGCGACGGCGGCGTCGAAGGCGTTGCCGCCGTCTTCGAGTACGGCCATGCCTGCGGCGGAGGCGAGCCAGTGCGTGGAGGCCACCATGCCGTGCGTTCCGGTCAGCTCTGGTCTCGTCGTGAACACGCGTCCCACCATAGGGTGATCGCGTTCGGGATGACCAGCAGTGATGTTGCCCCGGGGGCGGGTTAGCCGGGCTCCACGATTGGCTTAACGTGGTCCCGAGCTCGACCGGAAGTGGGGATGGCGGGTGCCGATACGTCAGATGAGCGTCGCGGTGGACGGGGCGGACCTCTACTGCGAGACGCGGGGCGAAGGTCCGCCAGTCCTCATCGTCCAGGGCGGCCTGAGTGAAGCGGGCGCCACCGGGCAGCTCGCGGATGTGCTGGCGCGGCACTTCCAGGTGATCAGCTACGACCGGCGCGGCCTGTCCCGCAGCTCCGTTCCCGGTGACTGCCCGCCCATCACGATGGACCACCATGCCGACGACGCGGCCGCGCTGCTGGCCGCCGTGACAACGCGGCCCGCGCACGTGGTCGGGCCGAGCATCGGCGGGCTGATCGGCCTGCACCTGGCGGTACGGCATCCCGAACGTGTGGCGACGCTGGTGACCCACGAGCCGCCGATGGCGCCGCTGGTCGTCGATCCCGAGCGCGAGGCCGCCCTGGACAGGATCGCCGCGCTCGCACGCGACGACGTCAGGGTGGCCATCCAGGAAATGGCCGCGCTGACCGGTGGTGACGTGGAAACGGAACCGGGGGCCGCGCCGGCACCGCCAGCCGGCGACATGGACGCGAATCTGCGGTGGTTCTTCACGCACGACTTCCCCGCAGCTCGACAGTCCACATTGGACCCGTCGCGGATCGCGGAACTCCCGGCGTCCACGACGGTCGTCCCGACCGGCGGCACCGCCTCTCGGGGCGAATGGGAATACCGCTGTGCCCAGCGGCTTGCCCGGGAGTTGGGTCGCGAGCTGATCGAGCTGCCCGGCGGGCACAACGTGCTGGTCAGCCATCCGCGCACGACCGCGACCGAACTCAGACGCCTGTTCACGGAAGCAAGCGGATGACGCGCGACGGCAGGGGCTGGCGGAACGACCTGCAACTGCGGAGGGGCGTGAAACAGCTGCTCCGCGAACTGGATCTGGAGACCCCACTGGACGTCCGCGTGCTCTGCGAGCGCTTGGGGCAGCACCGTGGCCGTCCCATCAGTCTCGTGCCGTACCCGTTCTTTCTCGGGATCGGATATCCAGGCGCGCGGACCGGCATCATCAAAGCGCGTCTGTGGTGCGAAGTGCGCCGGCACTACCGCCAACTACGTCCATTGTGGACGCAGCTGTACCAGCGGTTCCCGCACATCGCGCTGTTCCCGCCGGTGCCTGCCTCCCGGGAGCGGTTTCGGGTGCGCGGTATGCGGCTGCGCTACTACCGGCGAGTCATTGAGTGCCGTGACGGTCTGGTGTGCCTCAGACCGTACCTCGCTGAACCGGTCCACTCGACCGAATCACGGGCGCGCCAAGCCGAGCTTGTGCGGGACGCGCTCACGCGGGAGACGCCGGTCGACGGGGCGTCGGCGGCATCGGTGATCGCGGCCCCGGAAGCCCGCGGCATGGACGCGGATACGCACGAACTGCTGGCTCTGGCCCGGGAGCTGAACGCGGGCGTCAGGGTCAACCCGTAGTCAGACTTCGGGAGCTCACCGAAGGGTTCGGGGCGGAAGGAGCGTTCGTCGAGATCGCCGCCGACGCCGAGCTGACCTTGCGGCTAGCTCACGCGACGGCGCAGCGGCCGACGCCGCTCCAGACGAACCCCGCTCGGCGCAGCGCGTCCGGGTCGAGGTGGTTGCGGGTGTCGACCACGACCGGCTCGTCCATCGCCGACGCCAGCCGCGCCCAGTCCAGCGTGCGGAACTGCTGCCACTCGGTCAGCAACACCAACCCGGCCGCGCCCTTAGCCGCCTGATAGGGATCATCGACCAAGGTGATCCCCGCGTCCGGCACGACACCTTCGAGTGCCAGTTCGCCGGACAGCCCGGGGTCGTACGCGGTCAGCTCCGCGCCCTCCTCGGCCAGCAGCCGCGCCACCGCCACCGCCGGTGAGTCCCGCAGATCGTCGGTACCGGCCTTGAACGTCAGCCCCAGCAACCCGAGCCGGACCCCATGCAGCGACCGCTGCTCGCCGATCCCGCACGCGACGGCGACCTTCTCCACCATCCGCTGGCGCTGCCGCGTGTTGCCCGCGATCGCGGCGTGGAGCAGGGAGAAGTCGAAATCCACCGAGTCCGCCACCCGCATCAGCGCCTGGGTGTCCTTCGGCAGGCACGAACCTCCCCAACCCGGGCCCGGCTGCAGGAACGACTGCCCGATCCGCCGGTCGTAGCCCATGCCTTCGGTGACGTCGGTGATGTTCGCACCGAGCCGTTCGCACAGCTCCGCGACCGCGTTCACGTACGACAATTTGGTGGCCAGGAAGCAGTTCGCCGCGTACTTGACCATTTCCGCGCTCGCCGCGTCCGTCAGCACCGTCGGAGCACCCAGCCGGGCGTAGAGCGAAGCCACCCGTTCCGCCGCGTCCTGGGCATCCGACCCGACCACGATCCGGTCCGGGTTGAGGAAGTCGTGCACCGCGGAGCCTTCGCGCAGGAACTCCGGGTTGCTGACGACCGCGACATCCGGGCGGTTGACGATCTCGGCGATCCGCGCGGACGTTCCCACCGGCACCGTGGACTTCGTGACCAGCACGCACCCGTGCGGCAACCGGTCGCGGGCTTCCCGGCTGACGGCCTCCACCGCCGCCAGATCCGCCGCGCCGCCGGCGCCCATCGGCGTGGGCACGCAGAGGAACACGACCTCGGCGTCACGCACCGCGTCGCCCGAGCCGACCGCGAACTCCAGCCGTCCGGCGGCGATCCCTTCCCGTACCAGCTCTTCCAAGCCCGGTTCGAGGATGTCGACCTCACCGCGTTCGAGCCGCCGCACCTTGTCGGCGTCGATATCCGCGCACACCACGCGGTGGCCGAGCGAAGCCAGGCATGCGCCAGTCGTCAATCCGACATATCCGGTTCCGACAACGACAATGCGACGGGCGAACACAACGCACCACCTCGACTGGACGGGAAATGCCAGGTCAAGAGCTTTTCCCAGGCATAGTTGCACAGCGAGGCACGCAGGTCTGTGCTCGTCAGAAGCAATTCACGACGTATTCAGTTGCCGGATCACCGATATGACTTCGCGGTAAACCGGATCTAGGCTCGCAGGCGTGGAACAGCGACGTCTGGGCGAATCCGGCCTCGCGGTCAGCGTGGTCGGGCTCGGCTGCAACAACCTCGGCCGCCCGGGAACACCGACCGAGTCGCTCGCCGGCACCCGTGCCGTGGTCGACAAAGCGCTGGAGTCGGGTATCACCTTCTTCGACGTGGCCGACGTCTACGGCGCACCGCGCGGGCGCAGCGAGGAGCTGCTCGGCCAGGCGCTGTCCGGGCGCCGGGAGCACGCCGTGATCGCCACCAAGTTCGGTATGGACATGCAGGGCTCCAGCGGCCCGGACTTCGCCGCACGCGGCTCGCGCCGCTACGTCCGCCGCGCGGTGGAGGATTCGCTGCGCCGGTTGGGCACGGACTGGATCGACCTCTACCAGCTGCACCGGCCAGACCCGATGACACCGCTGGAGGAGACCCTGTCCGTGCTCGACGACCTGGTGCACGAAGGCAAGGTCCGCTACATCGGCCACTGCAACCTCGCGGGGTGGCAGATCGCGGACGCGGCCTGGACCGCGCGTTCGGGAAGCTTCACCGCGCCGGTGTCCGCGCAGAACCACTACTCACTGCTGGAACGCGAGGCCGAGCGCGAGGTGGTCCCGGCCTGCCAGCGCTTCGGCGCGGGACTGCTCCCGTACTTCCCGCTGGCCAACGGGTTGCTCACCGGCAAGTACCGGAAAGGCCAGCAACCGCCGCCCGGCAGCCGCCTTTCCAGCCGGGAACGGGTGCTTGCCGAGGCACCGTGGGACCGCATCGAGCAGTTGCGCTCGTTCGCGCAGCAACGCGGGGTTCCGATGACGGCGGTGGCGGTCGGGTGGCTGATCGCGCAGCGGCCGGTCGGCTCGGTGATCGCCGGCGGGACCACACCGGACCAGGTCGCGGCGAACGCCGCCGCCGGCAGGTGGCGACCCAGCACGGAGGATCTGCGCGCGATCGACGCGATCTGCCCGCCCGGCGGCCGGTGATTCCGGTCACGCCCGCTCGCCGGACGCCGGTGATCTCCGGCCATACTCCAGGTGGACATCGTCGTCGACCCGGCAAGGAGTGCAGATGCAGATCACGGACACCGCCGCGATCGTGACCGGTGGGGCTTCCGGTCTGGGGGCGGCCACGGCGAAGGCGTTGGCCGCACGCGGAGCGCGCGTGTTCGCACTGGACCTGCCGGACGCGGTTTCCCAAGCGCCGGTCGTCGACGGCGTCACGTACACGGCGGCGGACGTGACCAACGCCGACCAGGTGCGAACCGCGGTCGACCAGGCGACCGGCGCCGGGGTGCCGTTGCGGATCGTGGTCAACTGCGCGGGGATCGGGCCGTCCGCACGGGTCGTCGGTCGCGAGGGTCCGCACGACTTCGACCTGTTCCGCAAGGTCATCGAGATCAACCTGGTCGGCACCTTCAACGTGCTGCGGCTGGCCGCCGAGGCAATCGGCCAGACCGAACCGGACGCGGACGGCCAGCGCGGTGTCGTCGTCAACACCGCGTCCGTGGCCGCCTACGACGGGCAGATCGGCCAGGCCGCCTACGCTGCGTCGAAAGGGGGCGTCGCGAGCCTGACGCTGCCGGCCGCGCGGGACCTCTCCTCTCGTGGCATCCGGGTGATGACGATCGCGCCCGGCATCGTGGACACGCCGATGCTGGCCACCGTGCAGGAGGATTACCGGGCCGCGCTCGCGGAGAACGTGCCGTTCCCGAAGCGCCTGGGCGTGCCGGACGACTACGCGAAGCTCGCGGTCAACATCATCGAGCACGACTACCTCAACGGCGAGGTCATCCGCATGGACGGCGCCCTGCGCATGCCTCCGCGCTGAGGCGGCTACCGGGTTGGGTGGTTACAGGGCTGGGTGGTTACAGGGCTGGGGAGACTACAGGTCCGCCGCGTACGGGACGTCGTTGACGGCGGCCGAGTCCATCCAGCGGCGGATCGCGAAGGTGGCCTGGACGTCGTCCTCGTTGTACGCCAGAAGGCGGCGGCGCTGGACGAAGTCCGGCCGCTGGCCGTGCAACCCGACCGCGTCCCGGTACCAGCGCATGGAGTTCTCGCCACTGGCCTGCGGATCACGCCACAGGAAACCAGCCGACGGCGCGATCACCTTCAGCCCCTTGCCGTGCGGGGACAGGAACTGGTCCCGGACCTGCGCGAACAGGTCCACCCACTGGTCGGAACCGATGAACGCGCGGATCTCGCCCACCGTCGGGATGCCCGGCATGCCCGCGAACCGTTCCGCGGAGCGCAGCAGCCAGCGGTTCTCCGCCATCTCGTTG
Organism: Pseudonocardiaceae bacterium; assembly: GCA_051984675.1. GTDB lineage: Bacteria > Actinomycetota > Actinomycetes > Mycobacteriales > Pseudonocardiaceae > JBPYFK01. Next base: position 57,299 of record JBPYFK010000011.1, read on the forward strand.
TAGCAGTACGCGCGGAAGCTCAGGCCGCGCTCGCGTGCGGTTCGGCGGACCGTCGTGAACCAGGACCAGAACGCGGCGAACGACCTGGCCTCCTCGTCGGAGGGCAACGGGTCCCAGGTGACGAACGGGTGGTATCCGGGACGCACGCCGATGTCCACACCGGACAACCAGCAACCCCACAGGTACGCCCCGGAGTCGCCGAAGCTCTCCATGTCGACGTCGAGTTCCACGTCGGCTCGGGGCACCGTGACCCGCCCGACCCGGCGCACCAGCGGCACGTCCCGCAACCACGCCTTCGCCATCAGCACCGCGTCGTCGACCGTGGTCCCCATCAGCGTCAGGGATTGCCCGACCTCCGGGGACATCCTCGCCAGATCGTCCACAGTGGATGCGCCGGCGGAGCGGAGCACGGTCGCGTCCTCACCGCGCACGACCAGGCTGACGTCCCGGGAGGCGTGCAACGTCGCCTCGCAGGTCGGCCACCACTGGCAACCCCGACACTCCAGGACCCGGGACGGCTGCGCCAGCGGTTCCTCACCGGCAGCGGCGGCTGACGCCACGCCGAGCCGGTCGGCGAACCGGGCATCGTACTCCGCCAGCGCGGTCCGACCTCCCGGCCAGGTGGGGGCTTCCAGGTCGTGCCACAGCACCGCGTCCGCGTCCAGCCCGATCACCCCGCCGTACAGCCGGCCGGAGGTGCTCATCTCGGACGCCTGCAGGAGCCGTACGGCGTGTGCCAGCCGCAACTGGTCGCGCGGCTGCGACCGGACCTTGCGGTGTGGATCCTCACCCGCCTTGTCTGGCCAGGGGTGGCCCAGCGGCGACGTGCGGGCTCCGCGCCCCGGATCGGTGATCTTGTGCCGCACGACCAGGATCGGCAGGTAGCCGTCGCCAGTACGGACCAGCAGGTCGATGCCGCCCCGCCGGCCGGCGGTCGGGTCCGAGGGCAGCTGTGCCCCGGCGACGAACCGCGCGCCCGCGCGCATCGCCGCGAGGGTGGCGCGCTGCCGTTCGGCCGCGCTGGCGTCCGCCGGGACCTCGGTCCAGCCGTCCCCGAGCAGCCCGGCCAGATGCCTCGCGACCTTCCTGCGGTGCAGCGCCGCGTCGGCGATGCGCTGCTCAACGCCGGGGTCCATCGGGGACTTCGGTGCGTCCCGCATCGCTGGATCGTGTTCCAGGTGAACGCGACGGCGACAGCGAGTCACGACGCTGGCGTCGAGCAGCACCTGTGAATCCACGCTACGCAGGGTATGACGTCACCCGGACAATCGCGCCCATCGTCCCGGTGACATGGAACACGCGGAACGTGCACACGCCCCGCTCGCGAACTCGTGACCTGCGCCGAACCGACGTAGAATGATCGCCACGCGGCGACGGGGAGATGCCGACCTCGGGGGGTTGACGGCGATGGTTCGCACTCTGCGCAAGCACAACCACCGGGCACGCGCGGGCGGAGTCCGGGCGCGCCGAGCCCGCATGCCCGCCGAAGTCCCGACGCAGACCACGGCCGACACGGCGGAGGACGCGAAGACCAACCGGCCAGCGCGCCGGCGGGAGAAGCAGCAGGACCGGCCGGTCACGGTACGAGACGTCAAGAGGATGATCGCCATCGCCAAGATCGCCGTACCGCTGGCGACCCCGTTCGTGTTGAAAGCGCTCGGGTGGCTCCGCGCCCGACTCGACGAGATGCGCGCACGCCGGCTCGGCATCCCTGTGGGTGACCTCGCACGGTTCTCCGGCAGAGGCGCCGCGCTGCACGCCAGGATCGCCGGCATCGCCGACGTGCTCGGTGAGCTGCGCGAACGCGCCCACGGCAAGACCGACCAGGACAGCATCGCGGCGGAGAGGTTCGCCGACACCGCACGGCAGCGCCTCACCGAGCTGACCAGCGTGGTCCGCGCGGCCGAGCGGATGCCGGCCCCGCGGCGCCGGGCCGCGCACCACGCGGTGGCCGCCGAACTGGACCGGATCGACGACGGCCTGCTCGACCACCTGGGCGTGGAGCATCCGGCGGCGGCCGGAACCGGCCGGCGCCACCGGGGCAAGCACCGCCCGGACCAACCTCTTCCCGGAGTTGACACATCAGACATCTAGACTCCGTCGTTACTGCCCGTAGTATCCCCCCTGCTCGATCAGGGGCTCTAGCCGGTTGTTCTGAGGAGCTTTGGTCCCCATGCGCATTCACCGCGTTGCGACCCGGACCGCGGCCGTGACGGCGACGCTCGGGATCGTGTGCCTCACCGCCGCAGGCACCGCCTCGGCGCACGTCACAGCCAACTCGGGGCAGGCCGCCCAGGGTGGGTACGCCAAAATCAGCTTCCGGGTACCGGACGAGCAGCCGAACGCGGGCACCATCAAGCTCACCGTGACCTTCCCGACCGACCACCCCCTGACCTCGGTGCGCACCAAGCCGATGCCCGGATGGACCGCGCAGGTCGACAAGGTCAAGCTCGACAAGCCCGTGACCGTGGAAGGTGCGCAGGTCACCGAAGCCGTGCGCAGCGTCACCTGGACCGCCGACCCCGGTGTGCGAATCGCGCCGGAGCAGTTCGAGGAGTTCGACGTCAGCACGGGCCCGCTGCCGAAGGACACCGACAAACTGGTCCTGCCGGCCGAGCAGACCTACGACAACGGCCAGATCGTCCGCTGGGACGCCCCGCCGCAGGCCCCGGGCGCGCCGGAGCCAGAGCACCCCGCCCCAACCGTGAAGCTGGTCGCCGGCGGACAGGGCTCCGATCACCCTGATGCCGACCACGCAGGCATGACCGCATCAAGCCACCACTCCGATGCCGACCACCCCAGCGGCACGGACAACACCGCCCGACTGCTCGGCGGCGCCGGTCTGGTCGTCGGCGCGCTGGGGCTCGGTGTCGGAGCCGGCGCCCTCAGCCGAGGCAGGCGGAGCCGATGAGACAACGTCTGCTAAGCATCGTGCTGCTGGCCTTCCTCGGGATGGCCACCGTCACCGGGACCGCGCTGGCCCACGACACGCTGGTGAACACCGACCCGGCGGACGGCGCGCAGCTCGCCGCCGGCCCCGCCCAGGTGCGGCTGGTCTTCGACCAGCCGGTGCACGGCGGCTACAACACAGTCACGGTGTCGGGTCCAGGCAACACGCACTGGACCACCGGGCCCGTATCCGTGCGAGACAACACCGTCACCGCGCCGCTGGGCGAACTCGGCCCGGCCGGGCAGTACGTGATCGGCTACCGCATCCTGTCCAACGACGGGCATCCCGTCACCGGCAAGGTCACCTTCACGCTGACCCAACCCGGCCATGGCACGCCGGCGCCGCCGCCCCAGGGCAACGACACGCAACCGGGCGCGCAGAGTGCCTCCGGCATGCCGGTCTGGCCTTGGATCGCCGGCGCGGTCGTACTGGTCGCGGTGGGCTTGGTCCTGGCACTGCGTCTCGGACGCGAACGAAGCTGAGGACCTCGGACTTCGAAGAGTTGGCCACATTCGTAGGCCCGCGGCCAGGACCACCGCAGTCCTGCCCACGACCTACCGCGCCAGTGGGCGGCCGCGCCGAGCGCACGCCGGCCCAGCGCGGGAGGCCATTCGAGTGAGATGTGGGTGATGCGGGTCGTGCCGGGAACCAGCGCCCGCACCCGCGACGACTCCTTCGAGTGACACCCATTCGCGGACCAGGAAGCGGGGGCCAACAGCGACATGGGAGCAATGGACGGGCACATGGCGATGAGCATGGCGCTGCTGCCGGCCTGGCTGCGCCTGGTCTGGGTCATCGTGCTCGCCGGCGTCACACTGGTGCACCTCTGGCATGCCCGCTCAATGTCGGGACAGCCTCGTTGGTGGCACGTCGCCCATACCGTCATGGCCCTGGGCATGCTCGCCATGTACGCCGCCCATCCCATGGCCCAGCGCGGCTTGGACAGGGGTGAGGCCGTGGTTTTCGGCGTCGCCACCGTCGTTCTCGCGGTGACGACTGCAGTGCTGCGCCGCAGGGAGGACGTGCTCAACCCAGTGTGGGTGGC